>CAJTJY010000015.1 GCA_910576975.1 uncultured Lachnospiraceae bacterium | reverse complement strand
GAAGCTGCTTATCTGAGCGGATTCCATACTTTTTCTGGATTTCCCTTAATGTTCCTTTGCCGGAAAGGTAATCGGCAACAGCATTTTGTTTTGTTTCGGCGGAATAGACACGGAGTTTTGGAGTTGTTTTTAACCCCTCTATTCCTAAAGACTGATACAAGGTCACCCACTCGACGATACGTGTTCCATTTGTTCCCAGGCTTCGGGCGATACTTTCTGTTGAACAGCTTCCCTCCAAATATTTTGTAACGGCATCTAATTTCATTTCAAAAGAGTATTTTGAATGTTGTCCCATAAAATATGCTCCTCCTTATAGTGACAGTTTTATTATTTCATCTGTCTACCATAAGGGGAGCATATCATGTTTCCAATGTTCCGGCTCTATTTTTACTTATTTTGCCTTTGCTTTGACAACTGTGCTGTAATTGCCATTGATATTCTTATTTTTTTGCTTCTCAAATGCGCAAATCTTATAATACCAAGTTTTAGAACCGCTTGGCATTGTCTCTGCATACCTTACAGTCGAAGCATTTTTAATCGTCTTGACCACCTTATACTTCCCAGATTTTGTCTTGCTCCTGTATATCTTATAACCGGCTGATCTTGGAACTTTTGCCCATTTCAAGCTGACAACTTTGCTAGACACGCTGACCTTAAGCTGGGGCGCTTTTGTCTTGCCTGCCTTTGCCGTGCTCAGTCCGCCATAAACTGTTTGACCTGGATTTTTAATATAAGCTTTAATTTTGTAATAATAAGTCTTGCCTGACGGATGATTTAAGGTACAAGCTGTTGTCTGTCCTTTCTTGATATCTTTGACCTGCGTGTACTTGCCATTCTTCTTTGCACTGCGGTAAATTTTGTAGCCGCTCGCTCCGCTGGTCTTCTTCCAGGTAAGGGTCGTCTTGGATTTATCCTTATACTGAGGAGAAAACTCTTTGACCTTATCTGGACCAACGACGATATTCACCCCATTGCTGTATTTTCCATAAGCCCTGCTGCCATCCTCTTTCTGCATAAAGGCGCGGATCTTAAAGGAATGCGTGGTGGCATAGCCAAAATTCGCAGAAGCCGTAGTCGCTGATGCAGAGGCATCTTTTACTTTGGTAACTTTATCGCCGTTTACTTCATATATCTCATATCCGTCCGCCCCGTCAATCTTCTCCCATGAGAAAGAAACAGATTTTGAACCATTTTTTACGGAAGCCTTTAATTTGGGCGTTTCTCTAAACATCTTATGCTGCGTATCTACCAATACATCCTCTGCATTCGGCAAAGATGCCGTCATCGCTGTAATTCCATTGGCATCCATATATTTCACGGCAGGATTCCCGCTGCCATCCAAATCTCCAGCAACCGCCACCTTTACCTTAAACTCCTCACTCGTAGCATTCACAGTCAAGGTTCCCAATTTCAGGGAAGTGTTGTCTCCAAAAATATCTTTGTCTTTTTTTCCAGATAGAATCAAATCTACCAGATATGTCCCATCCTCCTGAGAAAGAATGGCCGCATCTTTAATCTCGCTCTTCACGGCGCTGTTAAACGCAAACGTGGGCGCATTCATCGTCCCGCTGCTGATTGAAACTTTAAGCTGCATCCGCAAGGATGTGACTACTCCTGTCTTGCCTTCCGGAATGTCTACCGAAACAGCGACCTGGTTGCCATCCACTGTCAAATTCTTGTTGCCCTGCGCCGCATCAGCAGTCAGCGGTGCAATGATAAACAGAAGAAATGACATCCACAATATATTCATCCATTTTTTCATTTTAACCTCCAACGGTCCGCCGCACAGGGAACAATGGCGTTGTCCCGGTTCCCCGCTGCGGCGTCCTCTATTCCTAAGCTTTCCCGTCAGTTGCTCTTGCTGCCTTGCATGGTGATTGCAGGAATGGTATCTGGAATGGCGATGATCTGCGTATCACTTACGATCCGCTCACCCTCTAAGGTCTTGGCGTCATCCACGCGGAACAGCTCGCCCCGGACCTTGACACCTTTCATAGCTTCCTCGCTCCATTGACCTGGCTCTACATAATATACCCAAGTTCCCTCTGTCGTCTCGCCTTCATTTCCTTTTTCAGGCAGTTCTGCAAAAATCACCTGACCAGATTGGACTATTCCATCTTTTTCACCGATCACGTTCCCTTCTGCGTCATAGAGCACAACCACATTGTATGCCCAATTACCCCGGTAAGTCCCGGTAAAGATCAGGGAGCCTTTCTTAATGACATCTTCCGGCTGGTCTCCGTACTGATAATCCGCCGACAGGACTCCGATAGCCGGCTGTCCCTCTGACGCTTCCATAAATTCCAAGTTATCCCCAGATGGACCGCACAGATCGATTTCCTTTATGCTGATCTCGCCTTCCTGGGAAATGGTCATTCTTACATATCTAGCGTCATATGTGCCAATCCAGTTGTCTCTTGCTTCTTCTTTGACAGAGTCAAACCAAATCGTCTGCTGCTCTTCGTTAGCCTCTGCAAGGCTTGCGTCATCCGTTTTAACTTTGGTCCAGGCTTCGCCGTCGATACTGATTTCAACAGTCACTTTCTGAAGCGGGCTTCCCTGGTATTTGAGGGAGGTCACCTGGCGAGTCTTATGCATATCCACCGTAATCACTGCCGTGCCATTGCTGGTTCCGGTATAAGTTCCTTCTTTGACAACGCTGTTATCAATGATGCGGTCAATGCTGTGTACTTTCTTGACTGTAACATGATCTGGATTCGTATCATAACCGCTGTCTGGATCATCTTCTGTGCTTTCAATTTCCTTATCATCCTGCGATGTCATGTCTGTTTCCACAGTCCATTCCGATTTCTCAAGGATGCCGTCTGTCTGAATCTTTACAGAGCCTGCGTCTGCCGGATTGGAGTAGTTCATGTACTGATCCACTGCCCGGACTTCATATCCCATTACCCTGTTATTGATGGAAGCGACCGTGTCCACATAAACAGTGGTCTCTGCTTCGTCAATCGGAATAAAGCCAACAACCTCGCTCTTCTTTTCTCCATTGGAGATCATGCTGCGGCTAATTTCGTAACCGAAAATCATCTCTCTCTTCTGGCTAGGAGTTATCGTAACCTGCACTTGATTTGCTTCCGCAGATATGGACGCCGTCACGACATCCTTGCCCTTAATCGTGTCTGCTTCCTGTTCTGGATGATCTACACGATAATCCCTTGCAGCTGCGTCAATGTAGTAGAGAGCTTTCTGATCAGCTTCTCCATACTTATTGGCATAAGCAATCGTTTCCTGATCTGGAACCATGCCCCATCTTTCAAAGAATGGAAGAATGTTCTTTTCTGCCGCCGCACATGCCAAGCGCATCAGATTCTGCTCTGAACCGCCATTTAAAGCAAGCCCCTCTTGCGGCGCTTTTGCCGGATTTCTTGAATAAGTGTCTACCCGGGCAAAGAACAGATTGTTAAACTGGTCTTCGTAATTGTCATAAATGTACCTGTCGTCTTTATTATCATCAAATGCCAAGTGAAGCTGCCAGTACAAGGCAAGCTGCGTAAACACATTAGAAGCCCGCCCTATGGCGCCAGACGTCACTTTCTTATAAACATTTTCATAAGTATACCTTGTCGTGCCTGTCAAAAGCTGGGCAAAGTAATTGTTCGTAACCTCTGCTACCGCATAGGTTCCCTGATTGATATCGTGTCCAATCTCGTGGGCAATGCCCCAGCCAAATCCAGACCAGTCATCGGGAGCGCTTACCAAAGTGGTTGAACCATATTCAATTCCGATATGGTTGCCAGACGCATACATGAAAGCTCCTGCAAACATCCGCATATACCGAATGTTCAAATGCTGTGCCGGAAGAGCGTTATTTCCTCTCTCCGTGCCTGCTTCATCACTTAATCCCTTATGCTGATAGAACAATGTCATCGTCTGGTCCATCGCACGTAATGCATTGTCAAGCTTCGTTACTTTATCTTCTGCATTCTTAATGCCTGCCCATACCTGGGTAGCTGGAACAGAATACATCATTTGATCGAGCATGATATCTGTAGCGTTCAGCACGCAGTTCGTCTGATCATATGCAAAATCCACATTAGTCATTCCCGTATGCTGTTTTCCATGTTCTTCTTCTATATGCTTCACATACTCTTCCAATTCTGTCACATAAGCTTGGATTGCGGCCGTACGCTCTTCTCCCGTTTTCTTATAAACGCTAAGGGCCGGGATGTTGCTTCCACCATTGATGCGGACTGCATAGCTGTCTGACGCACTATTTCCAGTATAGCTTACATATACCTGGCCGCCCCGCTCTGTATTGCCAGAGGAAAGAGCCGGAACAGTAATCTCATTTCGTCCCACTTTCAGATTCTGCGCCCTGGCAACGCCGTTTGCCTCTGCATGATACTGTGAGAATACAATCTGCAGATTTGCAGCATCGCCCCACTTCTTGGAATTATGTCCTACGTAAACCAGCAGTTTCTCTCCTGCGCGGACAGTCTTGCCGATTGGCTGCCAGGAATTTAATCCACCGAATCCCAAGTGTCCGTCTTTTTTACCCGTGATCTGGTTCTCCACCTGATAAGCTGGTTCCAGTTTGGCATTTAAAATATCTCTTGCATTATTCAGCTCCAGCATCAATTCTTCATAGAGCAAATGCTTCTCTCCAGACGCCTCGTCTGCCGTGTCAAGGCGGTTCTCCAATTCATCCAAGACAGACGCTGTCACATCCGGCCTTAAGGTAATATGCGTTTCATCAGTATATAATGCCATGATATCGTCCTCAAGGGAGTCATACTGATGGAAATGAATCTCTCCTACCATCATTTTTATCCTGGCATATCCAGTACCAAAGCATATGCGAACTTTGTTTGCAGTAATTGGCTGATCCAGCTTAATAATATAATACGGATTGTTCTTTTCATCGGTTCTCGCAAGTAACCTTGCTGCGACTACTTTCTGCGTGTCTGGCTCCTCGTCAGTCCAATATTCCACTCTTACCTTGCTCATCGCAGCCTCCTGGTTGGCAGCCGCATAAGTGATGTAACTCATCTTATACTCTGCGTCCAGCGTAATTGTCAGACCCTTGTCAGCTGCTGGATAATCCACGCCGTCATCCCAGTCTGACTTCGTCCAATAGGAGCCAAAGTCATCGTCTACCACGCCAAGCGCCGATCTGCCCTCTGTATCTAAGGGGCTGCTTACCATGGATGCGCCGCCGTGACCTCCATGTATAGCGCTGACTATATGGTTCGTCACTTTTCCGACTCCGTTCGAAGTGTTAATCAGCTGGTACTTTGGAAGCTGAGGCGGGGTTCCCATAGTCAAAGCGGTATGGTGAAGGGAAGGCGCTCCCCATCCCATGTCATTCCAGCCCTTGACATAAACCTCATACTCCACGCCAGCCTCTAAAGACATAATTACATAGCTGTTGTTTTCTATTCTTCCAGCTCCGTCCTCTGTCTCAGTAAAGCCCTCTACTACCGGACGGAATTCTGTATCCGCTTCGTCCGCTTTCTTATAATAAACCATATATCCAATGGAGTCTTCCATATCTTTCCATGTCAGGCTAATGGAACGAAATCCTCCCACGGCTTTTACATTATCTGGCGCAGCTGGCTTTTTCTGAGCTTTGACCATTGCAACCTTTGGCTCAGACCAGGGACTGCTCCAGTCGCCGTTTACGGACCGCACTTTTACGGTATATTTCCCATTATAAATCAAATTTTCGTCATTGATGCTCGTGATAATATGCTGCGCATTAGACACCCGCACAATCTGGGTCTGCGTTACATCTCCCTTTACCGGGCCAGTTACAAAAACTTCATATCCGGTAATATTGTTCTGAGGCGTCCATGAAACATCAAGCGTCTTATCTCCGGGCACCAAGTCCTTGAGTGTCGGAACGTCAAGCTGTGGAGGCGGAATCCGGTCTTCCATGTTATTGACAAATTCTACCTTGGCAATGTTAACCAGCGGTTCCGTCTTCCTGGTTCCGGTAATCCGTATCAACACGCGTTTCACTGCGATCTGGGTTCCAAAATCAAGCACCAGGGAGCCATCTGGCTCCGTAGTTACGGACGCTTCTGCCGCTCTTGCCATCCGGTATAACGCGCCAGACTTTGCGACTGTTTGCGCAAGCGACACTGCCATTGTCTGTTCTTCGCCATTTTGATCCGCATAAACGATGGTCACTTCCCCGTCCGTGATACTGCTGGCATTCTCTTCTCCCAGCTCAACCTGGTCAGGCGCGCAAATTGTCATTCCCTGCAGTTTAGGCAGTTCAGAAATTTCTTCTTGCTCTCCTGAGAGCGTAAACTCCATCGCCACCGGATTATCCAAAGAAATCTCTTTCTCTGCATTAGCCGGTGCAAGCTTCAAAGTTCCTGTTTGGTTCAAAAACTCCTCTGCGCCCTCTACGAGAGTTCCATCTGACGCCTGAAGATTATTGATATTCACTAATAGCTGACGCTCAATGGCAAGCTCTTTGTCCGTCTCTTCCATACTCTGAACAACGCACTGCAAATCTGCAAGATCCGTCTTGCCATCTCCATTGACGTCACAATTCGTCCCCTGCGGATCCTTTCGGATAGCCTCTAACACTGCCTTGGCGTCTTCCTGAGCAATGATCCCATCATGATCAACGTCTCCCGGGCGAAGCCATCCTTTTCTTGCAATCTTGTCTTCCGAGACTGTCTCCGCAGTACCAATCCTTACTTTATTTACATACCCCTCTTGAACCTGGACAGACTGTGCATAGTCTGCAAACTTTTCCGCCTCGACAGAGACGGTGTAGACTCCCGGAACTAACTCAAACCGGGCTGTTCTGGTATTTACGTCTGCAAAATCCAGTTCAAGAGCCTGTTCTTGCACTCCCTCTTGGTTCTTTACCAGCACGGCGGCTTTTTGCTGAATCGGATAGATCCCTGAAGTAATCTCAACCTCCAGAATGCCGCTTGCCTTTTGCTCCAGCTCCTCAGACTTCTTCAAGTCCTCTTTGCTTTCCGGGCTCTCCGATGTACTCGCATCTTCTGATTCATTAAATTCTTTAAAATTTTCTACATCGATTCCTGCCGTCTTATCCAGAGCATCGGTTTTGTCCGTCTCCTCCAAATTCTTTTCTGTACCCTCCGGCGTCTCAAATGTTTTCATGCCCTTGGTAACTTCTGGCAACTCTGTGCCATCTGCTGTGTCTGCATCTGCCTGATCCGTATGGTTCTCATCTTCCGTCTCCCCTGCTCCAACAGCCGTTTCTGCTGGGAGAGACGCCCCGTGAACCAGCGCTGTATTGCTGCTCCAGGTTTGAAATGCCAGGCTGGCAGTAAGCAGTAACGCCATTACTTTTTTCATCTCCACAGATTCCTTTCTTGACAAATTCCTACAAAAAGCAGATAGGTATCATTAGATTATCATTTTTTTCCAATATAGGCAATGGGTAAACAAGCAATTTCTGAAAAATTTTTCATGAAAAACAGCCGCCATCAATCTTGCAAATAGTTCCCAAATACGATGACCATCCTTTTTAAACGATCCATTTTAGGGGAACTGTTTGTCCAAAATCATGCGGCTGTCTTGCTGCTTACAATCCCTTTTTATAAAATTATGTTAATGCATTTGTGGTTTTGCGATCTTACACCACGCCTTGGGCAATCATTGCGTCCGCCACTTTCTCAAATCCTGCAATATTGGCCCCTGCCACATAATCGCCCTCTTTGCCATAACGCTTTGCGGCGTCATCCAAATTATGGAAAATGTTTACCATGATGTTCTTTAATTTTCCGTCTACCTCCTCAAATGTCCAGCTCAAGCGCTCAGAGTTCTGGCTCATTTCCAGCGCCGAAGTAGCGACGCCTCCTGCGTTCGCAGCTTTGCCTGGAGCAAACAGCACATGATTCTCCTGCAGATATTCTGTCGCCTCCAAAGTAGTCGGCATGTTAGCCCCCTCAGCGACGGCAATACATCCGTTTGCCACCAGCTCTTTTGCATCCTCAAGCAGGAGTTCATTCTGGGTTGCGCAAGGAAGCGCAACATCACATTTTACAGTCCATACGCCTCTGCCCTCATGATACTGAGCGCTCGGCCTTGCTGCTGCATATTCGGTCAAACGAGCCCGCTTTATTTCTTTTACTTCCTTTAGCAATGCTACGTCAATTCCTTCTGGATCATATACCCAGCCTGTGGAATCACTGACGGTCACTACCTTTGCGCCTAACTGCTGTGCTTTTTGGGTCGCATAGATAGCCACGTTCCCAGAACCAGAAATGCAGATAACCTTGTCTTTGATATCGTGACCATTGCATTTTAACATCTCTTCTGTCAGATATAAGAGGCCATATCCGGTTGCTTCCGTACGAGCCAGAGAGCCGCCGTAAGAAAGCCCCTTTCCTGTCAGCACGCCTTCATAGACGCTGCGAATTTTTTTATACTGTCCAAACATATAACCGATCTCTCTTGCGCCGGTGCCAATGTCTCCGGCAGGAACGTCCGTGTCGGCTCCGATATATTTGCAAAGTTCCGTCATAAAGCTCTGGCAAAACGCCATTACTTCACGGTCTGACTTGCCCTTGGGGTCAAAATCAGAACCACCCTTGCCGCCGCCAATAGGCAGCCCTGTAAGAGAATTCTTAAATATCTGCTCAAATCCAAGGAATTTAATGATCCCCAGATTTACGGAAGGATGCAGCCTCAAGCCACCCTTGTATGGTCCGATGCTGTTATTAAACTGCACGCGGTAGCCAGTATTTACCTGCACCTGTCCCTTGTCGTCTACCCACGGCACCCGGAACTTAAACTGCCTGTCTGGCTCTGTCAAGCGCTCTAACAACGCCTCCTTGCGGTATTTTGCCTCATTTGCCTCAATCACTGGCCTTAAGGACTCTAACACTTCTTTCACTGCCTGGTGAAACTCAGGTTCTGCTGGGTTCTTGGCGATTACACGTTCCAACACTTCATCAACATAGCTCATCTCTCATTCTCCTTTACATGTACATGCTAAATCTATTTTTATCAACATACATTCTAATATGATTTTTTTCATTTTGCAAGAATTTTCTTTTATTACTTTAATGTTTTATTACAGCAAAGCACTAACGGACGATATCGTGGGTGCAAAAATCTCCCTGTGATACGATTCCGTTTCACATCGTGTTCCACAAGGCACGGCTCATGATCTAAGAGGATAAAGGCTGCAAATTTTGAGATATTCTTTCTCGGTAAGCCCGAATGCAGAAGCAATTTTTTGATCTGCTTCTTGATAACATAGATCCCAGCTCTCCCGATCTGGCGCAGCCATGACCTGTTCTGTCAGAAGTATGATCTCGATCTGCTTTTCCTTAGAAATTATGGGAATCGGAAGCTGTTCTAAGTAACTTCGCAACACTTTCATAGAGCGGAACTTTCCGTCATACGCGAATTGCGCCAAGCGGGAATTTAAAACTGCAAGGATATATTTAATCTCCATCCCCGGAATCTTTGGAATCAAGATATTACAGCTATTCAAAGACAGCCTTTGCCTGTCGTCATAAGCAAACACCAGATTTTTTCCGATGAAACGGTAAAAAAGCTTTTCCTGTGCCCGATAGCATTGCTCTGGCGCTGTCTGCTGGAACTGCTCTGGCTGATAAACGAGATATTGATTCCCGTCCCGAATATAATATTTTTCAATATCACTTCCCTTGAGCACCGCCTCGCTCTCTGCAGTTTGTTCTTTTCGAATATATCTCTGATTATTCCCGGTTACGATTCCCAGCGCAAAGTCCGCCTGCCCTTTGAGAAAAGCCGCCGGCTGATGACTTTCTATCTTATGAAAAATTTCATATTCTTCGTCTGGCATATGGAAATTAAAACACTCTGCGTTGACCCTGCGACTGCTCTTGATCTGAAATTCCCTCTGCGCACAGCAAATCTTAATTCCACAGGTTTGCAGAGGCTTTCCTGTCTTTTGTATCTTGAGAATCACAGCCGGACACTGCACCTTGGGGAACGCATTTCCAAGATAATGGATGCTTTTGATCTGTGACTGCCTCGTCATCAACATGCGGATCTTTTGATGTGACTTTACATATAACACTGCTTCTGGCAGCACGAATGCCACGATCCCGCCTTGACGGAGGCTGAGAAAGGACTTCTCTAAAAACAAGTCATAAGCTTCTTTGCTCTGTCCTGTAAAAAAAAGCCGCTCTAAAGGCTGCTTGCGGCTCAAATTTGCAAAACTGCCCCAAGGAGGATTTCCTAATATTATATCGTATCTTTCCTGGCGCTGAATGTCAAGAAAATCCCTGACTTGGATTCGTTCCCGGATCAAAGTTACAGGCGCGTCCGGGCAGGCAATGGCAAGATTAATTCTGGCAAGCTGCACAGCAAGGGCGTCAATATCGCCGCCATACAGTTCCTCTATATTGCGGGTCCTAGTCAGCTGCAACAAAAAATTTCCGGTCCCACAGCAGGGATCCAAAATTTTCAAGGGACATCCTTTCAAAAACACTTCCTCCGTCTGCAAATCTTCGAGCAGCCTTTGCACAATATCCCCCGGCGTATAGTATGCCCCAAAAGCCTTGCGCAATCCAAGATTTTTCAAGGACAGGTAAAGCATGCCCAAAACGTCTTCTCCTGGCTTTAGGCAATACTGCACCTCAGAGATCAGAGGTTGAGGCGCAATACTGCTAAAATCTTTCTGCCCCTTGTCTCTTTCCAGCAAGTCACGCAAAAGCCCGTCATATTCTCCCAGATTTATCCTGCCCTGACGATAATAGAATAGATAATTTTCTGAAAATCCAAACTTCTTCCCTAACGCCTGTTCCAAAAGCTGCAAAGCACATTCTGCAAGAATTTCCCGAAGAACGATTTCTTCCGGGGGTTGGCCGTTTTGGGCGATCACAAGCCTGGAAACCACTGTGAGGTTTGATGAATTCTTTGAGAGGTAGCCAGCATATATCGAGGCCCCGCTGACATACTTCTTATTCCTTCTGTTTTTCAACTCCTTTGCATCCTCATTCTGCAGTTGCGCAAGAATCTGCCGCACATACTGTTCCGAAAAATATGGCGTTCCTTTCAGTTCCTTGTCAGGCACAATCTTCCCCAAGCGCATCCAATTCCTGCCTGTAGCTTCTGAAACAGACAGCCGCTGGCAAAGCTCTTTTATGGAAATATTATGATTCTGTTTCTCCATGCCATCCCCCTAACATCCTATCCATCCTTTTTTAGCGCACATGCAAGCATTATCACGGCACATTTGGCATTTTTGCTGCTCTGGCATATGATAACTAAAAAAGGAATTTCCTATGAATTATGAATCACTTGTACCAATCACTGGCATTATTCGAAATATTTCCCAATCTCCGAACAACTGCTGCAATCAGACAATTACCATCAACACGCCGCAAGGCATAAACAATTTTGTTCTCTCTCCCGAAACCGCTGTCGTAGGCAGCGCACAGCTCCGTACCGGGATGCCTGTGGCCGCCTTTTACGATTCCACCAAGCCCGTGCCTTTGATATATCCCCCGCAATTCCAGACAGAACTTATCACGCCGCTTCAAGGGGATGAGACTGTGGCGCTGAAATTCTTTCGCAGAAACCTGACTGCCAGCGACAATTCTCTACGCTTAAATCTCTCCCGCAACACAAGGATACTCACTTTAAACGGGCAGCGCTATTCCTGTCCGCCCGGCGGAAACTTTCTGCTTGTGTATTACTCTGTCACGACCAGGAGCATTCCGCCCCAAACCACTCCCAGGAAAATAATCGTCCTCTGTAGCGCGGCGTAAAATCTATTGCGCTTTTTTGACAATTCACGTATAATCATACTAATGTTCAACATAGGAAAGGAAGCAAAATACCATGAGAAAACGGGAAAGAGAAGTTACCGACCTCGCAGAAATACGCTCGATTTTGGATCAATGCAAAATACTGCATCTTGGGCTGAGCGACGACGGGCAGCCTTATGTGGTGCCGCTCAATTATGGCTACTTGATAGAAGATGAAAGATTGACCTTCTATCTGCACGGCGCGACAGAAGGGTACAAATATGAAGTGCTTAAGAAAAACCCCAAAGTCTCCTTTGCCATGGAATGCAACGCCGTCCCCTTTGAAGGGAAAACAGCCTGCCAGTACGGCATGTCCTACCGCAGCCTCATGGGCAAAGGCACAGCCGTACTTATCACAGATCCAGAGGAAAAACAACGAGGCATGTCGGTGTTGATGAAAACCCAGACTGGAAAGGACTTTGAATTTAACGAAAAACTAGTTTCCATCGTAAATGTAATAAAGATTATTACAGATGAATATTCCGCAAAACAACGGCCATTCCCACAGGCGCCAGCAGCAAGAGAATAATTCTCTGCCGCCGGCGCCTGCGGCTTTTTCAACCATATATCCTTATCCACGGCATTCTGCTTTCTTCCTCTGCCGTTACCGGATGACACTTACAGACTTCGCCGCCTCAAATTCATCCAAAATCTTCTGATCTGGCGCTTTTGTCAACAGGCTCACTACCACAATGGCAACAATAGCGACAATAAATGCCGGAAGCAGTTCATAAATCGCAAACGCACCTCCAAGCGGAGCAACCAGATATTTCCAAACAAATACAGAAACGCCTCCTGCCACCATGCCTGCAATGCCTCCTGGCAGCGTCGTCCTTTTCCAGAACAGGGCGCAAATAATCAGCGGACCAAAGCTGGCGCCGAATCCAGCCCATGCAAAGGACACGATTCCAAAGACAGAACTGTTGGGATCCTGCGCAATCAGGACGCCAAGAATAGCAATGATAATAACCGTAAGCCTTGCCACCAGCATACTGGCTTTCTGAGAAAGCTTCAGATGCAACGCCTCCTGAAAAATATTTTGAGAAACACTGGAGGATGCAGCTAAAAGCTGTGAATCTGCCGTCGACATCGTGCTTGCCAAAATTCCTGCAAGGATCAATCCCGCCACTAACGCTGGAATCACGCCATAGCTGGACAACAAATCCGCAATGCGGACAATCACGGTCTCTGTGTCTGCCCCGGAAAGCGATGTGATCACGCCTCCCTTGCTCAATGCATTTCCGATGATTCCAATCAAAACAGCAACTGCCATGGCAATCACGACCCAGACAGAAGCCACACGGCGGGACAGGCTCAATTTGTTCTCATCCTCGATCGCCATAAAGCGAAGCAGGATATGGGGCATTCCAAAATACCCAAGCCCCCAGGCGCACGTGGACACAATCTTTAGGAACCCATAAGGAGCCGACACTCCTTCTGCCGCCACATAGGTGCTTGCAAAAGACAGATAACCAGGCAAAGACTTGGCGTTCTCCATGACTGCGCCTACGCCTCCTGCGGAGATAGTCGCAAAAACCAGTACGAACAATATCGCAAAGGTCATAATGATGCTCTGGATGAAATCTGTCGTGGACGCCGCAAGAAAGCCTCCCGCCGCCGTATATCCCACGATCACGATGGCGGAAATAATCATCGCCACCATATAATCAATGCCAAACAGCGAGGAAAAAAGCTTTCCGCAAGCCGCAAATCCAGAAGCTGTATATGGTATAAAAAAGATAATGATTATCAGAGCCGCAATCACTGTCAAAATATTTTTCTTATCATGAAAACGGTTCGAAAAAAACTGGGGCAAAGTGATTGAATTGGTAATCTGTGTATAACGTCGCAGCCTTCTTGCCGTAAAAAGCCAGTTCAAATATGTACCAACAGCCAGTCCGACTACCGTCCAGCCTACATCGGCTACGCCAGACAGATACGCAAGGCCTGGAAGCCCCATCAGCAAATAGCCTGACATATCAGACGCCTCTGCGCTCATCGCCGTGACCAGCGGTCCCAGCTTCCTCCCTCCCAAGTAAAAATCCGATGTCGATTCATTCTTGCGTGCAAAATGAAAGCCTACCGCTAACATTCCCGCAAGATAAATCACAATTGTAATTAGTATGCAAATCGATGCTGTACTCATAATTTCCTCCATTCTGTGCACATTTCAGCACAAACAGGTAGTTTATGAAAGAATTAACAAATTCTTTCATTCTTTCCTCCATTCTGTGTGCTTTAGGGGCACAATTAGGAAAGGACAAACAAATCTTTCCTCTCTTTGTTTCCTTTCACATTTACAAACAGCTTTCCAATCGCCTGGCTTTTGCTGCAATTTCTGTTCCAGACGCAATAATGTCGGCAAATATTATATCATATAATGCAGACTCTGAAAAGCATATTTTAATATAACTTGGCTTTATCACCACTATTCGACATCGGTCCCTATCATGAAGAATGCCGCTTAACAGCAGCTTCAATCACTCGTTCCATATGGTTGTATACAATCATACTTATACCCCTCCTGTCGAAAAAACAGATTTATTGTAAATCAAATTTAGTTGACAATTGCCCTATGAAAATTCTAATATCTATAGTATAGATCATACAAAATCAGACAAATTTTTTATATCCCGAAAGTCCAACTGTTAAAAGTCTGGCAGATAATTGAAAAAATGAAAGAATTCTCAGGACAGCGTAACTGTTGCTGCACATCTTTCTGCTACAAGCAGAGCCGCTCAGAGAATAAACGCTCATCCTCTCGATCTAACAGAGCAATTATCTTCTATCAGACTAGAGATGTAAAGAAGCAGGTCTAAGGGTTTATAGGTATCCCTTGAACAACCTAAATACATTACACTAGGAGAAAGAAAAATGGAGCAATTAATTCAACAACTGCTGAAAATGGGAATGAACCAGCTTATGGACGAAAGTCGGGAATGCCTGGTCATGACAGATTCCGCATATTTGCACGACATTGCAGACGAACACGTTTATGAGCAAAGATATGAAAACCTAGATTTACCCAAAGACCAACGCATGTTAATTAATGACTATATTGCCTGTTCTCAAACCGCAGGTCATTTTTATGCCGAAATTTCCTATAAAGCAGGGATCAAAGACGCAGTAAACATGCTTGCAGATTTAGGACTTCTGAGAAATTTGGAAATCGCAGGACAACAGTAACGTTTAAAATTGCATATAAGAGAAAGACGGACAGCGAGAATCCTATGACTGGAAATCATTCTCTCTTTGATACATTTATTAATAATGGCGCATGACAGAAATATTTTTCAAGAAATAGCAAAAAGCTGCTGCAAAATAACAGCTATATACAACTGATTTTTGAGACCACACATATCTCATCCATAATTTGTATATAAGCTGCATTTTGCAACAGCCCTTTTTATTGCCGCCAACGCTCTTTATTCCTGGTTTTTTATAACCTGGTTTTTTCCAGGCTCATTGCCTGGTTTTGTTGCTTCCTGCTGTTCTTCTTTTCGATTCCCTCCTTGTTGGCCTTTGTCCTTGTTGCTTCCATTCTCTTTGTCTTTATCTTTGTTATTCCCTTCTTTATCCTTGTTCTTGTCGCTTCCGTTCTCCTTGTCTTTGTCCTTGTTATTTCCGTTCTCCTTGTCTTTGTCCTTGTTATTTCCGTTCTCCTTGTCTTTGTCCTTGTTGTTCCCGTTCTCCTTGTCTTTGTCCTTGTTGTTTCCGTTTTCCTCGTCTTCGTCCTTGTTGCTTCCGTTCTCCTTGTCTTTGTCCTTGTTGTTTCCGTTCTCTTTGTCTTTGTCCTTATGATTTCCGTCTTCTTTATCGTTATTAGAAGAGTCAGTCGGAACCTGTGCAGGGTTCTGTTCTTGACCAGGCTGCACAGGCATATCCGGCTGAGCAGGAGGCGCTTGTGCTGGAACATCTGAGTTCACTGGTTCCTGAGTCTGGGAACCTGCTTGCGGATATTGGCTGTTTCCGTTTGCGGAGCTGTTTCCATCCACAGAAGTTCCCTTAGGCTCCTCCCCCTTTTTACTGCTCTTCTTTGGCTTATTTTGATCTTTTTTCTCTGTGTCTTTGTTATTTTGATCTTTTTCCTTTGTATCTCTCTTGCTCGTATTCTTTTTCTTTGTACCTTTCACTTCAGATTGCTTCTTTTGATTCGTACCTTTTCGCTCTGAATCTTTCTCATCTTCCTCTTTTTCTTTCTCTATATGATCAGCACCCGGATTCGAAAAAGGCGCGCTTATTCCTTTGTCTTCTTCCGTCTGCTGTGACCCCTGACCTTTTTTTGACACTTCCGAAACATCTAATTCCATAGAAGTGTTCTCCTGACAGCACTGAATCAATTCCAGCACGGTCATGTCCTGCACCTGTTGTTCCGAGAGCCCGCAGGCTTCCATTAATTCTGCCTCCAACAGTTTCCGTCCTTCTCTTGCGGAACTGTCATTTGCCCTCTGAAATGCCGTCGTCACGCCAAACACCTCAAGCTCTGTAAGCTTTTGGCTGATCCCATCGCTCAGCGTGTGTTCCAGCTTGTCACCGATGCCTTGATCCGCTGCAGTAATTGTGACCAAAATCCCACCGCCCTCGCTAAGATAGGATTTTTCCACCACGTCCTGTATCAATAAGTCTATCAATTCCTGCACCGGTTCTTGCTTTTTCCAACTCAACTCTTTTATAACATCTTTTCCATCCTGATTCAGTCCCTTAAGCCGCTTTACCCGGCAGGACTGATCTACCTCAACTTGAATACTGGGATTAATGTCCAAAACAAAATAGACACCATCCGAATCCGTTCCCAACACCCCGAAAATACACAAACAGATGATCACTAAGCCTGCACAGGCAGAAAAAACATATCGCGGAACCCTTTCGTTAAAGATTTTTCCAAATGAAAACGACCGCTCCAACTTACGTTCAAAATCCTCTTCACTCGAACGCAAGCTTTTCTTTTTTTCTGCCTTTTGCTGCAGCGAATGGTCCAACTCTGTCTTAGACAGTATCAAATTCTGCTCTTCTGCCGTCTCCATCACTGCTTCAAATATATCTGGTGCAAGCTGCGAAAATCCATCTTCTATATGTTTTTTTAATTCTCTTTTTTTCATAGCCGCTCACCAAATTCTTTCTGCAATTTCCGGATTCCTCTGTTATATCGGGCAATCACTGTTCCAAGAGGCAAACCCAGCAGTTTCGCAATTTCTCTATGCTTCATCCCGCTTACATCATGCAGAACAATCAGTTTTCTATCATCTACAGAAAGTATCTCAAACATTTTCTCAAGAACCATGCGGTTATCCACATTGGAAATGACTTCAAACCCCATCTCATGTTCCAAATCCTCATAATTTATAGTTGTCTCTTTTTCCTTTCTGCATTTCATTAAATATAAATTTTTTGCGATTTTCATCATCCAGGCCATAGGATTTCCCTGTTCCTGATATTTCTCACAATTTTTAAGAATCTGAATATATGTATCCTGCAATAAATCCTTCGCATCTTCCGAATTCAGGGTATGCGATAACAGAAATGCATAGAGAGGCTTGTATGAAGCATCATACAACTCTCGAAATGCATCCTGTTCACCTTTGCGAATACGTTCAAACAGTCGGTTATCAATATGGACTTTTCGCTTTGGAGTGCTTTCCCGCATTCGGATATGCCCCTTTCAACTTTCTTATTTATGAGGGGAATTGCCCCCCCATATGATATTATTTTACTGTCACGGTTCTGGTGATGGAACCATAATTCTTTTCTTTCTGAGTCCTTACGCCGTTTACTGTGACCGTGTAAGACTTTCCTTTTTTCATGCCGGCAATCTGAATCTTGATATTGCCCTTTGCTTTCTTGACAATCTTAGCATCGCAAGTATTTCCATCCGCATCTTTCACAACAACAGTTGCGTCTTTGTAATAAGTTGCAGCCTGCATTTTCAAAACAACGAATTTCTTGTTTTCTACGGTCGCTTTTCCAACCTTTGTCTGGGTCTTCATGCCCTTTGCTACAAAGTTCTTGGTGATCGTTGCAGCTTCTGTGGAATCTTTTCCAAGAATGCCTTCAATGGTAATGGCGTAAGTCTGATCTTTTACCAAGCCAGCCACAGCAACTGTCAGCAGACTCTTATTTTTCTTTGAAATCTTGCAGGGAATTTCCCTTCCTTCTGCATCCTTAATCACTGCCTTAAGCTCATTCGTATAAGTAACCTTTCCCTTAAAAGAGATATTCACTTTGCCTGCGGAAGTACAAGTTACCTTGCTAACCTTTTGACTCTCTGCCTTGGGCTTGGTTGTTCCTGGCTTGTCATTTCCTGGCTTATTGACATCCTTTTTAGGCGCTAACTGCGTGATGGCGGTCACGGATGTATCGCCTATTCCATTTGTCTGACCTGCAAAAGCCATAGTTGGCGCTGATACCAGCATACTCATTGTCAACATTCCTACCGCAATTCCTTTTACATTTTTTCTCATAAAAAATTCCTCCTTTGATTTGTTTGTTTTGTTTTATACTTAGATAATGCAAAGGAGATTCTTTTTATTGCATGAAATGTAAAAAATTTCAAAAATTTTTTCTTTTGTCCAAAAAGCCAAACGAATATGCTTGATATCCATTTGGCTCACTCTGTGTTCTGTCGCTATTTCTGATTAGCAGGCTCAATGTTGATGCTCTTGCCCTTGATCTTCGTACTGGTCATCGCCAGCAGCACTTCCTTGCCGTACTCTCTTGGGACCTCCACAAACGTATACTTGTCATACATGTCGATCGCTCCCACCAAGTCTCCAGGCATCCCGGTCTCTCCTGCAATGGCTCCCAGGATGTCTCCCGGCTTTACATGCTGTTTCTTTCCTATGTTAATGAACAGACGCACCATGCCTTCTTCTGCCCCAGTGTCGCCGAATTCAAATCCTTCCATGGCTGCCTTGGCATTTTCTTCACTGCCCCCTAGAGCAAGCTTCAAGAATGCAGCCGCTATGTCCATTGCGGTATAATCTGATTCATTGACTTGCTGCTCAATCATGTTAACCATCACTGTCAGATCTTCCTCTTCAATCACTGTTGCAATACGGTCCATGATCTTCTCAATCTTAACCTGAGCCACGTCTTCCATGCTGGGTATCTTCTGGGCAAGGATCTTCGTCTTGCAATAGCGCTGGATATCTTTTAACTTATAGACTTCCTTTCCTTTTACGAACGTAAAGGAGCGTCCCGTCCTTCCAGCGCGTCCGGTTCTTCCTATCCGGTGCACATAATACTCGTCATCCTGCGGAAGATCGAAATTAAACACTGCCTCCACGTCGTCCACGTCAATTCCTCTGGCCGCCACATCGGTAGCCACAAGAATTTCTGCTTTGCCGTTACGGAACTTATTCATTACCCTGTCACGCTGAGCCTGCTTCATATCACCATGAAGCCCCTCAGCAAAATATCCTCTTCCCTGCAAGGCGCTAGTCAGCTCGTCGACCATGCGCTTCGTATTACAGAACACCAAGGAGAGCTTGGGATCATATACGTCCAGCAGGCGGCTTAACACTTCTACCTTGTCTTTACGCTTAACGTCATAATAATATTGTTCAATATTGGGAACGGTCAGTTCCTTTTTTACCACTTTTATGGTTACAGCGTCTTTCTGGTATTTCCTTGTAATCTCCAAAATCGGTTTCGGCATGGTCGCAGAAAATAGCACCGTCTGCCGTTCTTGCGGAATGTATTCAAGAACTGTCTCAATATCTTCCCGAAATCCCATATTCAGCATTTCGTCAGCTTCATCTAGCACCATGGTATTGACATGGTCGCAACGAATCGTTTTTCTTCTAAGATGATCCATCACGCGCCCTGGAGTCCCTATGATAATCTGAGCTCCTCCTTTTAGCGAGCGAATCTGCTTTGCAATATCTTGTCCGCCGTAAACCGGAAGCACCTTGACTGCGTGCATATATTTTGCCAAGCTGCGGATCTCTTCCGCTACCTGAATTGCCAATTCTCTGGTTGGGCAAAGTACGATTGCCTGCGTCTTTTTATTATGAGGATCTACTTTCATTAAAAGAGGGATTCCAAAAGCAGCCGTTTTTCCCGTACCAGTTTGCGCCTGCCCGATCACGTCTGCGCCCTCCATCACGATCGGAATCGCTTTGCTCTGGATCGGCGTAGCCTCCTCAAACCCCATTTCCTGAATGCCCCTCAGTATTTTCGAGTTTAAATTTAATTCATCAAATCTTACTGTCTCCATATAATTCCTTTCATCTTCTTATTTCAAGCCTGTTGCTAATCATAGCAGAGAACAAGGCAAATGTCAAATTATTTCAAATGCCAGTTGACTTTCCTCTCTATTTGGTGTAGTATCTGGTTATGACACAAGTAGTTTTTAAAACTATATAAAATATTTTTTAAAACTTTACATATACTGAAAAGTGAAAGAACCACCGAATGGCAAAGCAACGATGACACTGACAATACGTTTCATTTATTAAGGAGATGATACTTATGAAATTCAAGTTAAAAGACCCTGGAAGTTCGATCACCCATTTTATCGGCATGCTGATGGCTTTGTTTGCCGCAACACCCCTGTTAATCCGCGCCTCCCTGAATCCAGACAGGATTCATGTAATCTCTCTTGCGATATTTATCCTGAGCATGGTTCTGCTCTATGGAGCAAGCGCTACTTACCACGCACTGGACTTATCAGAAAAAGCCAATTGCGTTCTACGCAAATTAGATCACATGATGATTTTCGTGCTGATTGCCGGGACTTATACTCCGGTTTGCGTGATCGTGTTAAACGGCGCCGTTGGCTATAGTCTCCTGGCATTGGTTTGGAGCATCGCACTGGCTGGCATTTTGGTCAAGGCTTTTTGGATTACTTGTCCGAAATGGCTTTCTTCCATATTATATATCGCCATGGGCTGGGTGTGCGTGCTTGCGTTTACCCAGATTATGAATTCCCTGTCCCAGCAGGCGTTTCTATGGCTTCTTGCAGGGGGAATCATCTATACCATTGGCGGCGTGATTTACGCCTTGAAGCTGCCAATTTTTAATTCCAAGCATAAGAACTTTGGCTCCCATGAAATTTTCCATTTGTTCGTTATGGGCGGAAGCGTCTGTCACTTTATTATGATGTACTGTTTTGTGGCAAATATGCCATTATTATAATCTTCGCTTAGCGAGATTCTCTGTAGCACAAAAAAAGGAGTGCTTGCAAAATGCAGCTTATATACAATCTATGGGTGAGATTTGTCTGTTTTAAAACCATATATTGTATATAGCAGTTATTTTGCAACCGCTCCTTTTTCTGTTATAGCGTGTTTACCTGGAAATCAGCGCTTCCTTTTGCTTACGGGTCAGCTGTTTAATCTGCGCTTCCCGGCGCATCGCCTCCTGCTTTGTCTCATATTCCTCGAAATATACCAGTTCCACGGGGATGCGCATCCGGGTATATTTGCCGCCTTTTCCTGCATTGTGGGCTCTCAGCCGTCTCTCAATGTTATTTGTCCAGCCCGTATACAAGGTTCCGTCACTGCAGCGCAGAATATAAGTAACATTCCTGTTTTCCGTCATAACCTTTCCTCCATATCGTGCGTTTCTTGATACGAAACGGCAGTTAGAAAAATTTATAAACTTTTTTCATCTTTCCTCTCTCCCATGCACTTTGGGACAGAAAGAATACTTTACAAAAGATTTTACTTATTCCTTTTTCTACTCTCCCCTGTCCGCTTTAGGGCATAAAAGACCCGTTCCAGTAAATTTTACTTATTCTTTTTTCTATTCTCTCCGCTTTGGGACATAAAAGAAACCGGTCCAATTGATTTTACTTATTCTTTTCCTCTTTTCTTTGTGCTTGGAAACATAAAAATCAGGTTGAAAAAAATTTACACATTATCTCACACTTTTCTATGTATAGAGACTGCAAGCAGTCTCTTATATGCAAAGCAGCAGCGGAAAACAGGTATGTTATCAAAAATCTGCCAACTAATATCGATTCTGAATTTCAAAGTAAAAACGCCCTGCTGCGAACTGTCTTTACTTGTATTCTATGATAAAATTCTTTTCCCGTGCCTGTTCCCTGCATTTCTCTTTTTCTTGTTCCTGCCACAATTTCAAGCTGTAGGATTGCATTCCATAGCAAAATATTTTCTCTTTTGCGTCTACTTCTTTTACCGCCTTCCATACCTCGCTATTGTACCAAAAGGCTTCCAAAAAAACAATCTTTCTCTGACGATGCCGCATCGTGGATGCAAAATGGAGCAGACACGTTCGCCGTCTGCTCCATAAAATTGAATTTTTAATGCCATCTTCCTATTGTAGGTACTCCATAGGATTCACTGGAGCGCCATCCTTTTGCAGTTCAAAATACAAGTTAGCCCCTTCTACGGAATAATATTTTGTCGGCTCACTGACATATCCCAATGTCTCACCGCTCTCAATATAGTCTCCCTGACTTTTCGGAGTTTCCTTTAACTGTCCATAAATAGCGCTGTAGCCGTCTCCCATATCCACTGTCAACGTTGTGCCTGTTTCAGCGCTAGTTTCTACGGAAGTTACTTTTCCCGCTGCCACTGCCTTAACCGGAGTATTGACCTCAGCTTGAATAATCACCGCTGGATTATATTTATACTGATCCAAGGTTGCAAAATATACCGTTTGGTCCATGCTGTAATTTAAAACCACGTTTCCCTGCAGCGGCCAGCTCAAATCGGCAGCAGCATCAAAGTGAAGCTCTGGTTCTGCCGGGGCTTGCGTCTGTGCTACCACTTCCGGCTCGTCCATGAAATTATCATTTTCTGGCGCTATGATGCCAGATACCGCTTCCGTCTCCTGCTCTTTCTGCTTTTCTTTCTCTTTTTGCCTCTTTTCTTGTTCTTTGGCTGCCGCCTTTTTCTTTGCCTCTTCTTCTGCTGCTTCTCGTGCTCTTTCTCTGGCAGCGTCCTCTGCCTTAGCTTGCTGAATCAATTTTTCCTGTTCTTTTGCCAGCTCTTCTTCCTGCTTTTTTTCCTGCTGGGTATAATAGAGACCAGTCATGCCGAATGCTGCCACTACCATGATAAATGCAGCAATGATATAAGATTTCCTATTAAAAAATGCTGTATGTCTGTTTCTCATCCTGTCACCTTCCATTTCTGTTTGTTTTTCCTTCTTAGTTTTGCCGGAAAAACAAGCTTTATACAGGATTGAGAAAAATAATGCATTCTTTTTTCACAAAATTATGCGCTATTTTTTTTCGACTTTCGTATTGCTATAGTAATATGTAAGAATGTCCTTGTATCCGCCACCCTCCTTCGCCATCTGATTTGCTCCATACTGGCTCAACCCCAGACCATGCCCTAAGCCTTTGGTGACAATGCGGATCTGTCCCTCCACTTCTTTGAGAAAACAGCAGGCAGAGTTTAACCCTAGGCAATTACGAAATTCTTCCCCTGTGATGACTGTGGTTCCCACCTGCACCTCCAACACATAATCGCTGGAATCCCGCTTCGACACGATAATTTGATCGATGATCGTTTCCGCCGAGAGCTCCGCATCTGGGCATGCCTGCTTCAACTTCTCTGTCAGGGCATTTTTCTCAAAAAATACAACTTTCAGATAGTTAGGGGAAGAAATGTCCACCTTGCTGTCCACGTTTTTCAAGTATGGCTGCTTTATCCCCAGCGCTTCTTTTGCTTTCCGGGTCTGTCCTGCGCTTACCGCATGAAACGCTGGCTGAATCAGCTTTTCTTTCCAAAGCAAGACTTCTCCTTCCGTATCTTTGATCGCCTCTTCCAACACCTGATAATTTTTTTCAAATCCATCCTGTCCCCAAAGGGTCAGCATTTCTTTGAGAGACATGGCGTCCGGCAGTGTTCCTTGCGCCTCCACTGCTCCAAGCAGCTCTGTCCGGGCAATCACCGCCTGAGCCTTGATAGCCTCTGGCTCGCTGTCCAATGGAATTTCAAGCGCCACAATCCCTGCCAGGTATTCTTCTACTTCCAGTTGCTGCCCGTTCAATTCCACGATAAGAGGCGTTTCCTGCTTGATAAGCTGCTCCATCGCCTGCTCTCCTTCTTTCGTATCTTTTCCCTGAAACAAGAGCGTGACAATATAGGGGATTGCGACCACCAGCACACAGACAGATAAGAATGTTTTTATTTTTTCTTTCAGAAAATCACCCCCTTTAGACACTGTATGATAAAAAGAGAGCTTGTATGCAAAAAAGCAGAAATTTCGTAGCGCAATTGTCCACTTTTCATTTCGGAAGCACATCATTGGGCATGTTCACTAAGCACTCTAATTTTGTAACAATGTGCTAAAGTTTTGACAGAATTTTACAAAAATATAGAAAATTTGCCTGATCACTGCTATAATGGTTAGAAAATGTTTTAATCGGAATGACTTTTCGCCAAAGGGGGTAAAATAATATGTTAATCGTCAACAGCAATATTCCGGCATTGAACGCCGCAAATCATCTAAAAACAAATGCAGGACTAAAGGCAAAATCCACAGAAAAGCTTTCCTCTGGCTATCAAATCGGCAAAGCTGCTGATAACCCTGCCGGACTTGCCATCTCAGAAAAAATGCGCACCATGATCAAGGGGCTAGACAGGGGCACCAAGAATATGGAGGATGGAGCGTCCTGGGTACAGACAGGAGACGGAGCTTTGGACGACGCCCACGCCATTCTGCACCGGATGTCGGAATTGACGATCCAATCTTTGAACGACACGAATACGGATCTGGACCGCATGGCTCTGGAAAAAGAGTTTGAATCCCTTCAAAGCGAGCTGGACCGCATTGGCAACACGACAAAATTCAACGACATGCCTATTTTCGAGGCGCACGAATCGCCATTCTACCAATATGAGGGAAACATTCACTGGGATCCTCATCAGATCCATTCCATCTCTGCTGGAAACAACGACTTATCCATCACTTATCAGGCAGACAGCGCTTCTGGCACACAGACCAAGACGATCACCGTTCCTCCCGGAGAATACACGACCCAGGAGCTGATCGATGAAATTGAAGACGCATTAGGTCCCTGGACGCCCGGGGAGGCGAACCTAGTCGTGGAGCTGACGCCGGAAGGCACATGTAATGTCAATGTGGAAGGCGGAGAGAACATTGAAATGGTATCTGGCGGGCTTTCTTACCTGCTCAACCAAATCTACCGGGGCGGGAATTTCGGCGCACTGATCGGCACGACGATATTTCCAGACGAGTTTAGCCGTCTGGAAGTGGTAAATGGTCAAAATAATTTCATGAGCTTCGAGATTCAAGACTTCTCAGGAAACGGCCAGCTAATGTCGATCGATATTCCTGATGGAGAGTATACCCGCAGCGAATTGATCGACATTTTAAACCAGCAGTTACAAGGCACTTCTGTTGCTGCTGAGGCTTGGGGTACCGGAATCAAGCTCTCCAGCGATGACGCTATCGTCACTGGCTTCAAGGGAAACATGTTTAAGATTGACGGAGGCTATCCCATTTATAACTCTGTCTTTTACGATAATGTAAAATATGGATCAGTCTCCCAGTCTGGCGCTGTATTTACTGGCGGATGCGTGCTGCCCACAGATCCACGGGACGAAGAGCATAGCCGTTATGTCATAGATGATTCCAACCGTACGCTGGTCTTATATCCAAATGGCTCGACATCTCCTGTCACCATTGACATATCCCCAGGCTCCTATACTGCAGAAGAAATGAGAGACAAGCTAAACACCCTGTTTGGCTTTTCCGGGTTGCAACTGACCGTTGACGTTGTAAATGCCAACGGTTTTAAGGGCCTTAGAATCTCCTCTGACATCAAAGGATTTCTTAGCTCAGTCAAGCTGGATCCCGGCTGCAGCGCCTATGGGACCTTGTTTGTGAAACGAGAGTATAATCAGTACGGCAATCCTGTACGCCCGCAAAATGAGACAAAAACCGACAAAGAGGCGACGTTTACTGGCAGCAAGAACCTAGGCGGTCTTTCTGCGGTGCCCCTCATCGTCACTGCCGGCGTAAACGACGCTTTTTCGCTTACCATCAATGATACAGAATACACGATTCATTTAACGCCCAACACTTACACCAGCATTGATCAGGTAGTTGCAGAGCTTAACCAATGTCTCAACGGACCTTCTACGCCGCTTTCTTACAAGGGCATGATTAATGTTTCCGCTTCAGGAAGCACAATCAGGCTCACAGGCGCTGACGGCAAAAACGTAGATAAGATCAATGTAAAAGCTGTCAATGGCAACGGGGGATTTGACGAGGTCTTCCAGGGATATACATTCTCGACCGTCTCCCAGCCCGCCTCTGGTACTGGCTCCGTAATTTTAAACACGCCCTTTGACGGCAATATCGACGCCTCAAACAATAGCTTTGATATCAATGTCGATGGGACAAACTATCCTATAAAGCTTCCCACCGGGAGCAATGTTACTCAAGATCAGATCATCAACGCCATCGAGTCAGCGATTCCGCCTAGAACTGAGACGACGCCCAACACGTTCTCTCCTGTTTCCGCTGTCGGAAGCAACTCTGACCGAAACTTTTCAAAAACCGGAAACGGAACGCAGTCTGCCACGCCATGGTCTGGCTCTGCCACCGGCTCGTCGGTGCACATCGAAGGGCAGGTAGGATTTACTGACAATAAGCCAGCAACGCTTACGCTGGGTCCATCCCTCAAGGATTCCATGACCTTAGACGATAGCAATAACAAAATCACGCTTACCTTGAACAACGGTCAGCCAACCGTGATTGAATTGAATAAAGGGCCTTGCACTCCGGCATCCCTGATCGCCGACCTTCAGCAAAAAATCGACCAGGCATTCGGCACATCCATGGGCGGGGCAACGGTACAGCTAGGAAGCGATAACAAGCTAGTGATAACCTCCAGGCTCCCTGACGGCTACAACGGCGCTAAAACCTCCATTAGCTGTTCTACGGCAAACAGCAGCTTTTTAAAGGATTTAAATACTACGAAAAATCCGGCGTCCCTGACCACCACCCAGCCCCTGGCTTCCTCCATCACAATCGACGGCATACAAACTTTCCAATTTAAATTAAAGGAACCGCAGGGCACATTTCAAAATGTGTCCGTGGATTTGGGTCCAGGCAGCTTCACTCCAGCGTCCATCGCAGAACAGATCACTAAAAAGCTCGCTGCAAGCGGCGTCGGCGCTTTAGCTTCTGTGACTGCGGACAATCGGCTGGTTCTGACCTCTGCCACCGCTGGCAGCGGCGTTTCCATCAGCTACGATTCAAGAAACGGGGGAACCGCCACCGAGGCATTGTTTGGGTCACTGACAACTCCAAAGCCTGCCGACCGGGTAGTTCCTCTGGATACCGAGGACAGCATCACCATTGAGGCGGGAACCAGCGACCAATTTTCAATAAGCGTAAATGGAAAGGATAAAAATCTCACACTGACCCCAGGCACTTACGACCGCAATTCCTTTGTTAATATGCTCAATGAAAAGCTAAAAGATGCCAATGCCGATCTGGAAGCCTACGTCTCTGGCAACAAGATCGGCTATCGGACCAAGACCACCGGAAATCAAGCTTTCTTTAGCGTTAACTACAATAACGGGGGAAGCTCCATGAAATCGATTTACGGGGAAACCACCAAGAATTATCCTGGAGTGACCGCAAGCTTCAATTCACAAGGGAATCTGGTGCTGGGTTCTACCAACCCTAACAGCACTATCACGGTTCCCTCCTCCAACGGAAGCCCGTTCCAGAAGCCTGAGGTTATAACATCCCCGATCCAGACAAGTTCCACAAACGGCTACCATTCATCCACATACAGCCAGATTGCGGGAACCTCCCTCAATGGAGACATAACCATCGATCAGTGGAACAACAGTTTATCGTTTCAGTTTACCGACGCCGGAATTCCCATTCCTGTGAACTTTGACGTGCCTGACGGCACATACGGCTATGCCGAGCTGAAAAACCTGTTGCAGAACCTGGTGGACGCCCAGGTGGGCGGCGGCAAAATCAACGTCAGCATAGATGCAGGCGGCGTGAAGCTTACTGCGGTTAAAGCTGGGAACAATTACCAGTTCAACAATTTTAAAGGTGATTTCTTTGACAAAGTAATGTGTCCATACTCCGAAAGAACTTCCTCTTTAAACACTGCCGAAAAACCAGGCGGACAGGCAGTAGATACTGCCTACACCATTGGTCGCAAAGACGTCAAGACCAACGGCGCAACCATACGCCCAGGCATCAGCGACACGCTTTCCCTGGACTTCAAATGCGGTCCCAGAGAGATAACGCTCGAAATGCAATTGGATCCCAAAAAATATTCTGGTCAAGAATTAATCGAGCATTTGCAGGAAAAATTAAATGAACAGCTTGTAAAGAACGGGCTTCCTGAAAACCTGATCGAGGTGGGGCTGGGAGGCATCAACAGCGGCGTTTCCGGGTCAAATGACCAGAACGCCATCAACTTCAAACTGTCCGAAACTGTTTCCCTGCCTGAAGAGGGCGAGTATGTCATTGACGGCGTCAGTGGAAATGCAGCTTTCGAGATATTTTATCAGACGGATGGCGAAATGATCCCCGCCTATATCGTGGGCACCAAGGATATCTCAGAAGGGGTAACTTTAGGACCTGACGACACGTTATTCTCCCTCAATCTAGACGGAACCGACTATTCGATAACGCTCCCGGAAGGCAGCTATACCCCAGAAGAACTAATCAAGCAAATTAACGCCGGGCTCACCGCACAGGGAGCGCCGTTGGTCGCCTCCGTAGAGGACGATCACATTAAAATTTCCCACACTCTTGCGGGAGAGCATACCATTGATCAAGTTTCTGGCGGCGCCAAGGATAACATTTTCTTTACAGAACGCGGCCAGCTAGAGGAAAAGCCTGGCCGTTACATCAAGCCAAACAGCCAGAGCGGCGATCACATCGTCATCAAACGACAAATATTCAGCTCCGCATACTTGGGCGTCAACTCGATTTGTATTTCCAGGCCCAAATATGCAAACAAGGCGTTAGACCGGTTGAGCCATGCAGTAGACATGGTTTCGGAGATCCGAAGCGAGTTCGGCACAATGCAAAACCGCCTCGGCTACGCCATTAACAACAACGAAAACATGCAGGAAAACACCCAGCGTGCAGAGTCCTCTCTACGTGATACCGATATGACAAAGGAAATAGTTAATTTTGCAAAATGCAATATTTTGCAGCAGGCCGGGGAAGCCATGCTGTCTCAGGCACACCAGGCAAAAGAACGAGTCTTGATGCTGCTGCAATAATCTGTTCTGACATGCAAGCAAAAACCGCAGAAGCAAGCTCTGCGGTTTTTTGCATTTGATTGATATGTTGATATCTTCTATGATATAAAAACTTATCCCAATAAAGACAGGACGCCCTGGTTGGACTGGTTTGCCTGTGCGAGCATAGACTGTCCAGCCTGCGCAAGAATATTGTTTTTGCTGTATTCCACCATCTCAGACGCCATGTCGATATCACGGATCCTGGATTCTGCCTGCTGTGTATTCTCAGCAGCCGTATCAAGGTTGGCGATGGTATGCTCCAGACGGTTCTGAATAGCGCCCATGCGTCCTCTTGCTGCGGAAACAGTTTTAATCGCTGCGTCAATGGTACTGGTTGCTTCCTGCGCTCCCTCCTGGGTGCTTAAATCTACTTTATTTCCATCTACGCCAAGAGCTCTCGCACTCATATCCTCTAAGCTAAAGCTCATCGTCTGACCCTCGTTTGCACCAATCTGAAGCGTGATTCCAGAACCAGAAGAAACTCCTTCATAACCAGCCTGACCCCACAACGCCTGCGTGCTTCCAAGACCAGCTCCGGCTGTGTCGCCCATCGTAATCTGTGAAACAGTACTTGCGCCACTAGTAGCATATAACGTATTTGGTTCATCCGGCGTAGCGCCCTTGAGCGTTACATCGAAGTCAAAACCTGCCTTTGCCAGAATGTCCTCCAAATCCTCTGCCGTATATTCCTTTCCAGCTGCAAGATGGATCGTGTATGCCCCCGCAGTCGTCGCATTTACTGCGCTGTGTGTAATGGCTGTATCTGTCACAACCTCCTCTTTGCCAACTTCTCTGTCAAAAGCAAAATCAAAGGTAGTATTATTGAATTCCGCACCGTACTTATTTGCAGTAAAGGAAATTTTATCAGCTCCTACAAACCCAGTTACTGTTCCTTCATCTGACACTGCCTTAACGCCTGCCGCCGTAACAGTGCCTGCAGTAGTAGCTGCGTCTGCATTAAAAATACCGTTTTTGAGCGTTACTTTCACTTCTGCCGGAGCCCCGGTAGCAGTACTGTCTTCTTGTTTTGCGTTTTTCACCAGATTATCGATTTCATCCTGGGTATAGACCTTGTTCAAAGAAAGGTTCAAGGTCAGCGTCTTGCCTGTGGCATCCCAGATCGCTGTCTCCTGACCTACCTTTGTATTGGCTGATGCAGCAGTTGCTATCTTCACGCCTGCGACATTGGAAGTGACCAGGGCGCCGTCTAAAGTAGCGTCCACAACACCGAATTTGGGTCCAGAACCTGTAGTAGCAGTGCTTCCTCCCGCCTGACTTCCATCTAACAGCTTCAGGGTATTGAATTCAGTCGTTTCAGAAATTCTTGTCAGCTCTTCCTGCAGCTGGCCAATCTCGTTGTTTACTGCTTCACGGTCATCGTCTGTCTCCGTGCCGTTCGCTGCCTGTACGGAAAGCTCGCGCATTCTCTGCAAGATTGCATGCTGCTCATTTAACGCTCCTTCTGCCGTCTGGATCAAAGAAATGCCGTCCTGTGCATTGGATGACGCTTTATTTAAACCTCGAATCTGGCTTCTCATTTTTTCCGAGATGCTCAAGCCTGCCGCATCATCTGCCGCCCGGTTAATCCGATAACCGGAAGATAATTTCTCCGTAGATTTTGCCTGTGCGCTTGTAGTGATCCCAAGCATTCTGTTTGCATTCATTGCTGACATATTGTGTTGTACGACCATTGCCATAATATTGTTCCTCCTTGTATTATGTGTGTAAATGCCGCAAGTCCCTTTGCGCGCATGTCATGCTTCCTAAATTTCAGGAAGACAGTTATCTATCCAATTCCCCCTTTGGGGCGCCCCATGAGATACCTGACATGGGGCATAATAAGCAAGACCCCTAGGTTAGCCCTGCGTTATTATCCGTTTGATATTCCTGCGGCGGCCTTAAAGTTTCCTATCCTTTACTCGCTGCCCGCTGCTCCCGGCGAATCCGTTTCCGCTCCGCCATAAGGATTGATTTGATTTTGTCCTGCGCCTCCGCTGAAATCTGCCTTTCTGGATAATGCCTTACCTCGTTCCCTGGATCTGCCGCCATTCCATAACGCTCTAACGCCTCGCTTCTGACAATGTTGTATTTCTTGGGCGCATCCACCAAGATCCGCAGGTTCTTAGCGCTTCCTCCGGCAAATACAATTTTTACCTCCTCGCCAATCAAGACATATTCTCCTGGCTTTACTGTTAATTTCAGCATCGCATAACCTCCTGTTCTTTTTCATTTCCTAATGAAACTTCCTGCAACCTTTTAGATACAAAGGTTGCATTTCTCTCTCTTAAAACAAATAATGGCTTCCAGGGAGCTGCGCCCGGCTTTTTGCCAAACGCAAACGCTTCCCTAAAAACCATTAATCAATCCACAATAAGGAGGAATACCATATGAGTACAACACAGCCCATCCGCCAGCTCTGCCAACTACGGGAATTTGAAAATTATTATCAAAAGGATCGTCCCAATCCAAGAAATTATGCGCTGATTATTTTTGGCCTCAATACGGCTCTTCGCATCAGCGACATCTTAAAGACCACCTGGGACATGGTGTATGACTTTGATACTGCAAAATACCGCCCCCATTTGCAGGTAAAAGAACAAAAGACAGGAAAAAATACCATGATCGCTTTAAACCGTTCTGTGATCTCCGCCTTAAACGCTCTGAAAACGACAGAGACTACCCGGGAACAATACCTGTTTCCCAGCCAAAAGCACCGCAATTTGCCAATCAGCCGCTACCAGGCTTTTCGCATCATCAAAAAGGCTGCTATCGATACCAACCTCCCAGATCATGTAAGCTGCCATTCTCTGAGAAAAACCTTTGGCTACCATGCCTGGAAAAACGGTACGCCTCCTGCGCTGCTTATGGATATTTTCAATCACTCTTCCTACCAGATCACCAAACGATACCTCTGCATCGAACAAGATGAAAAGGATCAAGTATTTTTTCATATAAATTTATAAAATAATTTCATTTTTCCTATAAAGTATTGAAAATTTCTGCCGATATAATGGGTGTAAATAAAAATGCAACCTTTGTATCTAAAAGGTTGCATTTTTATTTACATATTTTAGTATTGTCAGTTTTTTTTGAATTATGCTAAAATAAGCAAGCTCTAATAAATCCTCTTTCTCAGTTGGCGCTCATAACGGAATAAAGCCGTTTTCCATAAGGCGTCAGATAATAATGTTTCTCACTCCCCATGACTCTTCTTTGTATGAACCCATGCTCGTGACACTTACTTAAAAACTGAGAGAGAGACGATACGCTAAGCTCTGCCCTTTTAGCCAATTCTTTATGGGTGATGCCTGGATTCCTATCTATCTGCTGAAATATCACATATTTATCTTTTAGCTGTATAGCGTAATCCTCTATGGAATTCTCCTTTTCTTGTTTTTCTGCCAACATGCTGAGCATGTTCGTAAAAGAAAGAAGCTGCCCCATCTGATACACTAATATCATATTTTTTGATTTTTCATAGCTTTCTGTACGCCAGTAAGCCTCCACAAAACTGTCGAGCTCCCAAAACTCTTCGGGGATCATTTCCGTACAATGATTTTCCACAATTTTAACTGTTGATTTTGACAATTGATAAATTAATTCCTCTGGAATTTTCTTGTCTTCCAACAAATAATTTAAGATCCTTTGAACTAATTCTTTCATAAATTATCACCTAGTATTCTAATATATTCTTATTCCGAATTATCTCGTTCGGCAAAAAGCGCTGCCGCCGTATGTCTGTCAACAGCCCAAAGCATTTTCCCATCAATCCTATTATAACCATGATTCTCCCAGATGTAAACATAAGTTTTGCAAACAATTGTTCTATTTTCTCTTGCTTTTTTTCACGCACTATGTTATGATCATTTTAGAACGAATGTTCTTTCTCATTTACTTCCTAGGCTACAATATATCAATCAGAAAAGGGAATGCGTATGAATCTACAGATGGATATGGACTTAATGGAAAAACTGACAATTTTATCTGGCGCGGCAAAATATGACGTCGCATGCACTTCCAGCGGCGTAGACCGCAAAGGAACTGGCAAAGGGATCGGTAATTCCATCGCCCCGGGAATCTGTCACACGTTTTCCGCAGATGGAAGATGTATTTCCCTGTTAAAAATCCTCTTTACCAACGAATGTATTTTTAACTGCGCCTATTGTCTCAACAACCGGGATTCCGACGTTCCAAGAGCTTCTTTTACGCCAGAAGAGATCTGTTCCATCACTCTGGAGTTTTATCGGCGCAATTACATTGAAGGGCTGTTCCTGAGCTCTGGCATCCTGCGAAGCCCCGATTATACCATGGAGTTGATCTACCAGACCCTATACAAGCTTCGCAACGAATACCATTTTAACGGTTATATCCATGTAAAAGCGATCCCTGGCGCAGATCCTCTCTTGGTAGAAAAGACTGGCTTTCTAACCGACCGCATGAGCATTAACTTAGAACTGCCCACCGCAGACAGCCTAAAGCATCTTGCCCCTTGCAAATCCCGCAATACCATTTTAAAGCCTATGCGCCAGATTCAAAACCGTATCACAGATAACAAACAGGAACTTACCGTCTACCGCAAAGCTCCCAGATTTGTCCCCGCTGGACAGTCTACCCAGATGATCATCGGTGCAACTTCAGAAAATGATTATCAAATCATGAGCGTTGCAGAAAACTTATACCAGAAGTTTGCATTAAAGCGGGTATTCTATTCCGCCTTTGTCAATGTAAACCACAATTCCTTGCTTCCCGTTCTGCCGGGAGGGCCTCCCCTGCTTCGGGAACACCGCCTCTATCAGGCAGACTGGCTACTGCGCTATTACCATTTTGAAGTATCGGAACTGCTGTCAGAAGACCGTCCTGACTTTAACATCTTTCTGGATCCCAAATGTGACTGGGCGCTGCGCCACTTGGAACGTTTTCCCGTAGAAATCAATCACGCCAGTTACCAGACATTGCTGCGCGTTCCTGGCATCGGCTATAAATCTGCGGAACGCATTGTCAAAGCCCGCAGAAGGAATCGTCTTAATTTTGACGACTTAAAGAAAATTGGCGTAGTTTTAAAACGCGCCCTCTACTTCATCACCTGTTCTGGTAAAATGATGTATCCTACCAAGCTGGAGGAAAACTATATCTGTGAAAACTTAATGCGCGATAAGACCCAGATTCCAAGGGATATTCGACAAGGCGGCTACCGTCAGCTCAGCTTTTTTGATAAAGAGCTTCAGGCTGACTTCCAACTGACAGACGCCCAGATTCTTCCGCCTGCCTGCCAGATTACAACCATATAGCTGCAACATAGCCGCTATATGCAAGATATGACTTTCAGACCACCCGAGACTGATCCATAGATTTCATAGAGACTGTATTTTCCAGCTACCCATAAAACTTTATTTCATTTCAAACAGGAGGCTGTTATGTATATTTTCATCTGCGAAGACAGCATAGACGGGATATTTACAGGCGTCTATAATGCTTGGGCAAGCCGTTACGGACATGCAAACGTTTCGCTCACTACGCAAATCCCAGACAATTACTCCCTCTTTCACGAATACATCTCCGTTGAGACTGATCTTGAGAAAAGCGCAAAAGTCGCACGGACGCTTAGAAACCGCATGGATGCGGAATCATATGAAGCGCTTTGCCAGGCTGCCCTGGCATCGGAATCGTTTTCGAAGCGCAGACATTCTATCAACAAGGCGGACGCCCTCTATAAAACGATCGTGCTTGCCCTGTCGCTTCCTGACAGCAGCAAAGTATTAAATTACCTGGGAGAGCCATATGTAAACTGCGTATTCCAGCTTTCCCTGAGCACAAGCAATGAAGCGCATCACCTTCTGGGCTTTCTGCGCTTCCAGGAGCTGGAAAATGGCGTGCTGTTTGCCAAGATTCATCCCAAAAATCACGTGCTTCCTTTCCTGGGGGAACATTTCCAAGACCGTCTGCCCCAAGATCATTTTATGATCTATGACGAGACTCGCCAGCTCGCCGCACTGCACCCCAAGGGCAAAGGCTTTTTTATCACTGGAACGGAAGATCTCGACTGGGAACAGCTCAAACGGCTTTCGCCCCAAGAATTGGAATACCAAAAATTGTGGTGCAAATTTTTCGACAGCATCGCTGTCGAGGCAAGAATCAATCCTAAGCTTCAGAATCAAAATCTTCCCAAACGTTTTCGGCGTGATATCGTGGAATTTGCGGACAGGGGAGATCATTAATTTTGAAATTCCTGCTTTACTGCAAAAGATTGCTCAGCTTTGCAAACTGTTCTAAGGTCAAAGCCTCCCCGCGCACATTGACAGGCAGCCCCATCTCCTCCAATGCTTCTGTTATCTGGTCTTTGGAATATGGAAGTTGCGCTGCATTATTTAATCCGTTGACTAAAGTTTTCCTGCGCTGGTTAAAGGAGGCTCGTATTATGGCAAACATCTTTCTTTCGTCTAAAACTTGTACCGGACGTTCCTTGTATCTGACAAGCCTGATTACTGCGCTTCCCACAGCGGGGCGGGGCATGAAGCAGTTAGGCGGAACGTTTGCCACAATTTCCGGTTTTGCATAATACTGCACGGCAAGAGACAACGCCCCGTAATCTTTCGTTCCAGGACATGCTTGTATGCGGTCTGCCACTTCTCTTTGCACCATGACCGTAATGCTTTGTATTGGCACATGACTTTCAAACAATCCCATAATAATCGGCGTTGTAATATAATACGGCAAATTTGCCACCACTTTAATGGGGTTTCCATGATTTTTCTCTTGAGCGAGACAGTTAAGATCCACCTTTAAAATATCTTCCTGAATCACTTCTACATTCTGATATTCACTGAGCGTGTCAGCAAGAATGGGAATCAGATTCTTGTCGATCTCTACCGCCGCCACCTGCCTGGCATGTTCGCATAGATACTGCGTCATAGTACCGATGCCAGGGCCTATCTCCAACACATAATCGTCTTTTGTAATCTCTGACGCCTGAACAATTTTATCCAGCACTCTGGTGTCAATTAAGAAGTTTTGACCAAATTTTTTCTGAAAGTTAAAGTTATATTTCTGCAATACCGCTATGGTATTTTGGGGAATTCCCAATGTTGCCATGTTGCCTCCTTCTTAAGCTTGCTCCTACTTTACCTTGGAAAACAGCCGAAATGCATTTTCACAAGTGGCATTTCGCACTTCCTCCTCAGAAATTCCTCTTAAAGCTGCGATCTCCTTAACCACATATGGCAGGTTCAAGGATGAATTACGCTTTCCCCGGTTAGGTTCTGGGGAGAGATATGGACAATCCGTCTCCAATAAGATTCTTTCCAGCGGAACTTGCATTGCAGTTTCTTTGAGCTTTTTAGCATTTTTAAATGTCACCACGCCGCCGATTCCAATATAATAACCCATTTTTACATATTCTTGCGCCAGTTCTGGAGAATAGGAAAAACAATGCACGACGCCCGGAATATCTTCCCCATGGATGCCCTGAACTAATTTCAAGGTGTCTTCTGCAGCATCTCTAGAATGAATGATCACTGGAAGAGACGCTTCTCTTGCCAACTCCATCTGCCTACAGAACCAATACCGCTGCTTGCTTTGTACTTTGGGATCTTTTTCCCAATAATAATCGAGCCCGATCTCCCCGATTGCCGCTATCTTAGAATCTGCCGCCGTCTCTTTGAGCCAGTCATATACATCCTCGTTAAGATCCTCAATATCGCTGGGATGGATCCCCACCGCTCCATAGAGAAATGGATATTGCCGGGTCAATTCCAATGTGCGCTTGCAGGCTGCAAAGTCGGATCCGACATTGACGATCCTGCCGACTCCGTGCTGCTCCATCGAGGAGAGCAGTTCTCCCCGATCTGAGTCAAACTGCTGATCATCATAATGGGCATGACTTTCAAATATCATTTGTCCATATCCTCCCTAACAGATCTCTGCTCCCGAAGGCATTTGCTTTTCTGGCGTCATCAGCGCCAGGGTACCATTCTCATCTTCTGCACAAAGAAGCATTCCCTCTGAGAGCACGTCCGCAAGTTTGGCAGGCTTTAAGTTGACAAGTACCATGACCTTTTTTCCAACCATTTCCTCTGGCGTATAATACTTACGGATGCCAGAAACAATCTGCTTGACCTGACTGCCAATACGAACCTGCGAACAGAGCAGCTTTTTCGACTTAGCTACCGCCTCGCAAGAGATAATCTCTCCCACTTGGAATTGCATCTTCATAAAGTCATCATACGAAATCTCTTCTTTTGCTGGAATGTCAATCACATTCTCTGCACTGACCTCTTCCGGCGCCTCCCCCATGGCACGCTGTTCTGCTTCGAACTCAGCTTTCTGTGCCTGGCGGATAATTTCTACCTCTTTCATAATTTCTTTTGCATCCAGACGGGCGAACAGGATTTCCGGCTGTTCCGTCACCTTCGTTCCACTTTCATACAGCCCAAACTGATCCAGCTTTTGGAAATCCCGGATCGAGGTATTGAGCTGCGCTACAATTTTTTCCGCTGTTTTTGGCAAAAAACTATAAAGCAAGGATGCCGCAATGGTAATAGATTCTGTTAGATTATATAATACCTCGCTGAGCCTGTCCTTTTTGTCTTCCTCTTTCGCCAGTACCCAAGGCTCTGTCTCATCAATATATTTGTTACTGCGGCGCAACAGGGTAAATACTTCTGAGATGGCGTCTGCTACCCGAAGCTCGTCCATTTTCTTTTGAACCTTGTCCTTTGTTGCTTTTGCCAAGGATTTTAATTCCTGATCCACTGCTTCCTGCGCCCCAGTCTTTTTCACGACTCCGCCAAAATATTTGTTGCACATGGAAATGGTACGGTTCACCAGATTCCCCAAAATATTGGCAAGATCAGAGTTCAAACGCTCCACCACCAGTTCCCAGGTGATAATGCCGTCATTGTCAAATGGCATTTCATGAAGCACGAAATACCGGGTAGCGTCCACGCCGAATAATTTCACCATGTCGTCCGCATAAATCACGTTTCCCTTAGATTTGCTCATTTTCTCTCCGCCCTGCAAAAGCCACGGATGTCCAAACACCTGCTTCGGCAGCGGCAGGTTCAAGGCCATCAAAAAAATCGGCCAGTAAATCGTATGGAAACGTATAATGTCTTTGCCAATCAAATGCAGATCCGCCGGCCAGTTCTTGCAAAACAGCTCTGTGGAAGCTCCGTCGGCATCATAGCCAATCTTGGTGATATAGTTGGTCAAGGCGTCGAGCCATACATACACGACATGTTTGGGATCAAAATTCACGGGAATTCCCCAGTGAAAAGATGTTCTGGAAACACAAAGATCTTGTAATCCTGGTAACAAGAAATTATTCATCATTTCGTTTTTCCGTGATACTGGCTGGATAAATTCTGGATGGCTGTTGATATATTCAATCAACCGGTCTGCATATTTGCTCATTTTGAAAAAATATGCTTCTTCTTTTGCAGGCTTTACCTCTCGCCCGCAGTCGGGACATTTCCCATCCGCCAGTTGAGACTCTGTCCAGAAAGATTCACAGGGCGTGCAATACATTCCCTCGTAAGCTCCTTTGTAAATGTCTCCCTGTTCGTATAATTTCTGAAAGATTTTTGCCACTTGCTCCTCATGATCTTTATCTGTAGTACGGACAAAACTGTCATAAGAAGAATTCATCATATCCCAGATGCTTTTTACCTGGCTGGCAACTTGATCCACATATTCTTGGGGACTGATTCCTGTTTTCTCTGCTTTTTCCTGAATCTTCTGTCCATGCTCGTCCGTTCCGGTCTGAAAATACACGTCATAACCTTCCTGTCGCTTAAACCTTGCAATGCTGTCCGCCAACACGATCTCATAAGTGTTGCCGATATGCGGCTTCCCAGATGTGTAGGCGATTGCAGTCGTGATATAATATTTTTCCTTGTTACATTTTGTGCACATATTGTATTCCTCCTTTTATTATGCAAGGCGGGTGAATCCGCTGATACATCCAATGTCTCTGTCATAACGGAAAACCTGCAAAGATTTCCATTATCATAAAATATGCGTCTATAAGTTAATAAAACGGTCTGCCTCATCCGTCAATGTTCCCGCAACCTCACGGTTTTGGTCCATGGCCTCTGCAATCTCACTGATATCTTTCACCAGGCTTGTAGTGTTCATCGCTACATTCGTAGCACCCTTTGCACTCTCTCCCACCGCGCTATTGATATCATTGATTGATTCTGTAATATCTTTCATCAACTGTTTCAGGTTGACAGACATATCATTAAACCGGGTAACAATCTCATTAACATGCATTGCATCCTGATTATATTGTTTCCCTGCGCTTACAAATCCCTCATAATCAGGAAGAATATTGTCATTGATGTATTTTACAATAGAATCTGCGCTTCCAATCAAATCATTCACTGCTTCGATCACCATATTATTGATGGTCTGAATATTATTTGCCGCCTCCCTGCTAGAACTTGCAAGCTGGCTGATTTCACCTGCCACCACGGCAAATCCCCGTCCTGCCTCGCCCGCCCGGGCTGCTTCTATAGAGGCATTGAGCGACAACAGGTTTGTCTGACTAGAAATGCTTAATATTTCATCTGTCAAGTCATTGACCCGGTCAACGCTCTTACTGCTCTCAATGGCGCTCTTTAACTTTTCTATGATGCCATTGATTATGTCGCTGGTATTTTTCTTGTTTTCAACCGCATTATATTCCAAATCCTCTGCACGCTTACTCATTTCTCCTGCGTAATCATATAATCCCTGTGAAGCATCTGACAATTCCACAATATTATCGTCGACAACTCCCACATGGTCCTTAATGTCCATAATATTAGCCGAAATCGTTTCCATGGATGCAGATAATTCTTCCATCACAGCTGAAATATCCGTAGAATTATCGTTTGCAGTCGATACTTTGCCTGATACCAGATTTACAATCGAGCCAAGCTGTCCGGAGCTGTTATTGATCTGTCCCATAATTCCCTGCAATGTCTCAATAAAGGTATTGATCCCCGCTGCAAGCGTGCCAATCTCATCCGTGCAGAAGCATTGGACGCGCTTTGTCAGGTCTCCCTTTCCTGACTCAATGGCCGCAATCACATCACGAAGCTGAATATTAATATTAATCAAACGCTTGCACACCCACTTCCAACAGATACGCACTACAAAAAGAAACAAAACAATCCCCAGAACAAGCAAGATAACCGTTACTCTCGTCACTTTTTGATATGTATCCCTCTGATATGCCACTGCTTTTTCCATATCGCTCCTATTTGCATCAACCATGGCATCCAACTCTGCCGTCAATGCAACGCCTGCCTCTCTTAAATCATTATTTGCAAGCGCAGAGGCCTCTTCATTCTGATGGTTTGTGCTGTATTCAAGGATTCTATCGTATATCACTAAATAATTTGCATATTGTTCCTCAAGTTTTACAAAGTTCTTTTTCTCTTCCTCAGAATCAATCCCTTTCTCATATTCATCGCACAACCCGCTTATCTCTGCCTTCAAAGAATCTGCTTCTTCCACCAGCGCCTGTTTGTCATCGGCATCAGCTTCCACGATATGCGCGAATGCCACGCGCCGCAGTGTCTGATAAGCGATTGCTGTATCATCCAGCCTTTCGATACTTTTTACATAATTCCCAGTGATCTCATCACTAGCTCTCATAAGCTGGTTTGCACTTTGGTAACTTACAATTCCCAAAACGATCATCAGGCAGCCCAAAAGTGCAACTGGAATTATTATTTTATGCCTAATGCTCAGATTCTTAAAAAACATCATTTTTCTTTTCCTCCTAATGTAACTATGATTCATCCATTCTACATCAACGCCGCATCGATACTATTATAATACTTTTTCCTCTTTTCGTCATCTATATCTTATGTTCGGCATTTGTTTTATAATAAATCAACTCTTTTTGCAACTACCACAAACCTTTGGTCTGCTCCATCGCCGGCACAGGTGGACAGCGTAAGGAACGTATCTCCAAAACTGGCGGTCACTCCGGTATCATAGAGTGCAAGCTTACAGACATTCTCATAAAAATCGATAAATTCTGCTTCGGTGTTGGCACGATAAAACTTATAATATTGAAAAGGCTGATCTTCTTCATATAGCCGAAATGGAAAAACAGCCATTACTTCATACGTTCTTTCCTCGTAAAGGGTGTCAAAAGAAATATGGGCATGTTCTCGGTAGAAATCATGATTCCGATATCGCTCCAGTTCCCCAAACATAGAACCGTCTTTCATATTGTGCCCATAAATAATAAAATTTGTCCCTGGACTATCAAGATCGGCTATATTTTTCACATATAGACAGCCATATTTATCTGTTTCCCGATAAAAATTATGGGAGAGGTAAAATTCATCATCTTCACACTGCATCACCGGATAATCAATAGCAGTCCCCTCAATCGTCAGCCAGCCTGCCAAGTCCTGATTTTCATTGTAAACACTCTTATATTTGTCCAAAATCTCCCTGTGTCCTCCTGTATCGATACCTGTCTGTATTTCTGGTTCTTCCGTTCTGACTTCCTCCAAATGCATCCTTATTTGTTTCTGTTGCTTTTGATGCCTTATGGACTGGAAGTATGCCTGAATCACAGGAATCAGGCATACCACCATGATAAGCAGCAGGGTCCCCCGAATCAGCTTATATTTTTGCTTACCTTTCACAGGCTTTCCTCCACTCCGCAGACCCCTTTTTTCCAATGCCGTGGTAATATGCAAGCAGCAGGAAAATTGCCGCAAGGGCAAGCATACGCTTGATGCCTCCCTTTCCTTTTGCCCAGCACAGCAGTCTCGACACCAACTCTTCTTTCTTCTGTTTCGTCATGCCATGCTCTTTCGTGGTGAAGTACATCAATAGATAAGTAAACCCGGCAATCATGGAGACCGTGGCATAGATTTCCACGTGAGCGCCATCACCAGTCTTTGGCTCTGGGCCCGGGGTTTGAGGTTCCGCTGGCAGCGGCTCCTGGGCCTGTTGTGGAATCGCAAACGTCATCTTATGACCGTTCCAGTTCCCGGCATTGTCCTTTGCTTCTACAGAAAGCGTGTGGATTCCCGCTCCTGTTACCTCGATAGTAAAGCGGTAAGATTCCACGATTTCCTTGGAAAATGCTTTTTCTTTAACTTCCCTCTCCTTTTCATTGTCTATGCGGTAAGTAATCCCAGCGATTCCGCCAGAGATGTTCTCCCCTGTCTCGTCTTCTACGTTAACCTCTATGACTGCGCTTGCTCCTGCCTGCGCTTTCCCTTTGGCAGTGAAGCGGATCCGTGGCGCATTGTCCTCCACGATCACGCCCTGTCCCTTGGATGTCAACACTTTCCTTGCTGAAACGTTTCCTGCCTTGTCCGTGCAAGTCATAGCAATAGTTCCTTTAAAATTCTCGTCTATCGTAAATTCTGCCACGGTTTTCCCGTCCCGTTCCCGGATCTTTGCTTTCGCGGTTTTTCCGCCGCCAGTGGCAACCAGGCCCAGAGGCAGGCTAATGCTCCCATACGCCTTAGCATTGATATTGTGCAGCGCCTGTGCAGACTTTGATTTCGCTTCTTCCCTTTCTGGCATCAGAGCATATACCGCCCGTTCCGCGCCGCTGCCCTCTTCTATGATTGGGACGGTAACAGCAAGCCCTTTCTGTCCGATAATCCAGCTCGCCAGATCCGTGTGCCCCTTGCGAAATGTCGCCTTACCCAGCTCGGGCGCAATGTCGTCCACCCATTTGGCATACAGCGTCACATCCAAAGATGATGTATTCTCCTCCACGTTCCCCCCAAAGTCCCACTGGCACTCCGGGGTTCCAGCGCTGTCTAGATACCAGCCTTTGAAGCTGTACCCTTTCTTCACGGGCTCTTCCACTTCCTCAATGGGACAGCCATAGCGCACCGTTTGTCTCTTTGGCTCCTTTCCCATCCCACCGTTCAAGTCAAAGCTCACTTGGTAAATGTCACGGTCGTAAAACAGTCTTAATACCAGGCTTCCGTCGGCCTCAATCTTACCAGTGCCGCATCTTTGCTCATGGCGGACGTTTTCCGTGAACCCAGCATACTTCTTTGGGTTGGCAATCGTTACAGAATCCGTGGTCCCTACAAGCTCCTCTGTGTCTGCTTCTTCCAGTATGTAGCCATCCCCTTCTGCATCCTGCTTGTAATGCTCCACCAGGTAGGGCGTATCGTCAGCCGCAGTCCAAGCAGCATAAAGGATCATGTCTTGCTCAAAAGCCTGCCTGCTATCCGCAGGATAAGACTTCCCTGTTCCATCCTCTTTCTCATTCCATCCAGCAAAACGATAGCCTTGACGTTCTGGCGCAGGCGCAAGGGTAAATACTGGCCAGTCGTATGTAACCTCTTCATGGACATTGGCGTGACCAGAAAGTGTCTCGCCCTTCCCTTGCCCCTCATAGGACAGGGTCACCCTTTTCTCATAAACGCCATAATAAGCCATGTCTTGTGTCAGGGAAATCTCTTGTTCTTGCTGAATTTCCCCACCATAGCTATCTTGCTCCATGGTCCAGCCCACCGGATCCCATCCCTCCATTTGCGCAAGTTCTGGAGCTGTCACCATGCCGCTGGTCTCGATTCCGCTTAAGGAGACTGCCTTGGTCTCCTTTCGCCCAGCGCTTCCAGAGTAGAAATCCGCCGTCAGGGTCTTCTGGTAGACAGCATACAGCGTGAGATCCTCTTCTGTCCGAAGAATCTCTCCTTCCTGATAACTCTCTCCTGTGCCGTCTACCCTGGTATTCCAGCCTACAAAGGCACTGCCGAAACGCTCTGGCCCTGGTTCTATGACAAATTCTGCAAGAGATTTTGTAAATTCCTGGTGAACATTGCCGAAGCACGTTCCTGACTGACTATAGGGAAATCCCTCCACGCCTATTGCTTCATACGTCACCTTGACATCTTTTCCGTATACGCCATAATAACTGCCATCATCCGTCAGCGTAATCTCTTCCCCTGGCTGAATCTCTGCGTTATAACCCTGCGGATCTACACTCCAGCCCAGCGGCTTCCAATTTTGCGACGTTCCAGAATCTGACGCTTCCAAAGCTGCGGCTTGTTTTAATCCTTCTGATTTTTCTCCCTCGCTGACCAATTGCAGCTCTTTCAACGACGGCGCCTCGATAGTTCCACTGACCGCATCCTCTGGAATCTCCACTACTAGCGTCTCATTTTGTCCTGCGCTTCCAGAATAAAATCTCGCATGCAGCGGCTTCTTAAAAATTGCATACAAGGTGACATCTGTTTCAGTCTCCAAAACATCTCCCTCTTTGTAGGTCTTTCCAGTGCCATCCGCTTTGGCATTCCATCCTGCAAAAGCATAACCCAAGCGCACCGCTGGCGGAGCAATCGTAAACTTCACTGGACTGATAGTAATTTCTCCATGTACGTTAGCATGACATTGCCCGCTTTCCACTTCTGGGATAGATTGTGCGCCATTTGCCACATAAGACAAATTCACGGTCTTCTGGTATGTGCCATAATAATCTTTGTCCTCTGTCAGCGTAATCTCTTCCCCTGGCGCAATCTCCCCTGTATATTGGTCTTTTGCAGCATTCCAGCCCAGAGGGGTCCAACCCTCCATGGTCTTTAAAACGGGCGCCTCCACAGTCCCGCTTTCGGCAGAAGCTTCCACCTCCACCGACTTTGTCTCTTTCTGCCCTGCATCTCCAGAATAGAAGTTGGCATGTAACGTTTTCTGGAACATGGCATAAAGGGTCACGTCCGTTTCCGCTTGCAATGCCTCTCCCGCTTTATAGGTCCTGCCACTTCCATCTGCCTTAGTATTCCACCCTGCAAATTCGTAGCCTGGGCGCTCCGCTCCATCTGCCACGGTAAACTGCGCCATGGAAATAGAAACCTCCTGATGCACGTTTGCACTGCATTGTCTGGTCAAAGCTTCTGGCACAGACTGCGCGTCTTTCGCTTCATAGATTAGTCTCACTGGTTTTTGGTATATGCCGTAATAATCTTTATCCTCCGTCAGCGTGATCTCTTCCCCTGGCGCAATCTCCCCTGTATATTGGTCTTTTGCAGCGTTCCAGCCCAGAGGGGTCCAACCCTCCATGGTCTTCAGCTCTGGGGCGTCTACAGTCCCGCTTGAGGATGCCGCCTCAGTTTCTATGGTTTGCGTTTCTTTTTGACCTGCGCCACCCGAATAAAAATTAGCCTTTAAAGTTTTTTTGGCGTTATCACGGAAAATTGCATACAGATCTGTGTCCCCCTGAATTTCCAAGTTATCTCCAGGCTGATAGCCTGCTCCTGTGCCATCTGGCTCTGTATTCCATTCTACGAAAGTAAAGCCATCTCTCTTCAATTCATCCGCACTTTTTATTTGTACGGTATCTCCAATCTCATATCTGTTGTCATCAACCACAGTCCCATCTGCACCATTGCTGATATAATATAGATAATAGCCATATCCCGGATCTGTTTCTGAGATATAAACTTGATTATTGGTCTCATCCAAAACCGCATACCACTTCTTACCAGAATCACCCGAATCCACAAAATTAATTTTCTTCATATCCCGCTCATGCAGCAATCTGTAAGAATTGGTTCCCTCCGCAATAACGAAGCCTTCCGATGCTTTAAGATAGAGTGTAATCGGGTAACTTAAGGTATTACTGATTTTAATTCTGCGGAATATCTGCTCTTTTGAATCCAAATAAACGCCATCCATGCCAGATTGTGCATCACCATCTCCGCAAAACTGCATGTTTCCAGACAAAGTCATATCAGTATTCGCTATTACTGCCGTAGAATTATAAACTCCCCCGCTGCCCTTATATTTCTCGTTACTGCTTGTGTTTCCTTTAAAATATCCTCCATATATATTAGTAGTCGTATTTTTATGCCCGCAATGATGAACACATCCGCCTTTTGTAACCGTCGTATTATCTATAAAATTGCCACTATGGATCGTCAGCACCGCCTGGCAGATAAACACAAATCCGCCTCCCACGATGTCTTCTATCCAATCCAAACGACCTGTCGTTCTATTATTTTTATAGGTGCCCCCACGAATCGTCACGTCTGCCAAGGTTGCATATATTCCACCTCCTGTGCCAAGCGCCGAACAATTCTCTATCCTGGCATTGTTGAGATTAATTTCGTTATCCATGCCGGGTACATTTGCATATATGCCGCCACCCGTACTTGCTGAACAACTCTCGATCGCCCCGCCATTTAATGTAAGGCTGCATCTGCTTCCAGTTATAGAAATAGCGCCTCCACTTTCCGCTGAACAGCTTTCTATGACCGCGCCATTCAAAGTGACTATCGCATCATCTTGGCAAGAAATTGCCCCTCCCCTGCCTGAATAATAGATACAATCTTGAATTCTACATCCTTCCTCCAAATTCACTTCCCCTTTAGCCACTTGAATCATCGAACAGCTGGCAGGGTATGAGTTGCCGTCCACAGTTATATTCGCCATAGTAAGACATGCGTCTTGACCGACATAAAATCCAGCAGAATCTCCATTCCTTAGAATAGTCCCCCCGCCCTTTATCGTAACACTTCCCTGAATTGTCAAAGCCCCTTTTATCGTCAACGTGACCCCGGGATTGACAATCAACTCGCCGTTCTCAAGAACCCCGCCTTCTTTCCAAGTCGTATCCTCGCTGATCACGCCACATCCTGGCATAGACGGTTCGGCGAACACCGGACTCTGTTCGATCTCAAGCTCCTTAGCTTCCCCTGCGCTTTTCTTGCTTTCTTGTCCCTGATCGTCTCCGTCCCTTGCCTCCCTTTTCTCAGAACGTACCACTTCCACGGTTATCTCTGGAAGCCTGCCTCCCTCTGCTAATCGATAGCTTTCCGGCAAGACCGGGGTAAATAGATAAATCCCTTCCGTCTCAGAATCATATTCTGGTTGGCTGCTCCAGGTTATCCCTTCTATGGTCACCAACTCTGTCTGCTGCCGTTCCATTCCTGCGCCTGGTTCCTGCTGAGGCTGATCTGGTTCTGCTGGAAGTTCTGCCTCCCCTTCGCTTGGCGCTTCTTGATCTGGATTTCCTGACTCTCCCTCTCCAGAAGCTGTTTCTTCGAGATCGCCTGCTTCCTCCCCAGAATGATCAGGTTCTTTTGAATTTTCCGAGTCCTCTTCTCCAGAAGCTGTTTCTTCTGGAAAGCTCACCCCATTGCCATAAGCTTCTTGTACTTCATCCCCCTGCTGCTCTATGGCGGAGGCTTCTCCCCCGGAAGCGCCCATGTCTCTTTCTACAGATTCCGCATTCTCTTGCGATAACGCATTTCCAGACTTAACAAATACTGCGTCTTGTTTTGGACGCACTTGCGCAGATAATTCCTGCGCCAACTGTTTTACTCCTTGATAATTCTCCCCCGCAAAGCGGCACACCGCCATCAGCGTATCCGGAAGTTCCAGCTCCTCCAGTTCTGTCCCAGGCTTTGCCGTCTGCATCCGTATCTCCTCTGGCAACGCTGGAAACGTGACAACTTCTTTCTTCTCCGCTGCCAAAGCTAAGAAACTAGACGTCCCGCCAGGCAAAGACATCACCGACAGGCAAATACAGAGCAATCCCGCAATCAACCGTATACTTGTGGGATGCCTCCTAGATTGCCGATGTTTATTTCGAGAAACATGCTTTTCTTTCGTCATAACAGCCCCGCTCCTTCTATTTTGGTTTTTATGATAATGGTATTATTAACATGATAGAGAACAGCTTTGGCATGACCGCTCTCTGAAACATATATATTATAGAAAGCAGCCTTATAATGACTGCTTTCTGAAATATGAAAAGAATCCCGTCCAAATATCTCTTTCCCTCATAATATATATCGTACATTTTCGCTTATCTTTGTCCTGAAAATTGACACTCTTTCATACAAATGCAAATCAGCACAAAAATAAAAAGAAGCCTTGGCACAATATCCCGCTTTATTCCCAATTTAGCAAAACTGCCGCACAGAGGCAAAGGAATACGATTCTGGAATCTGCAAAAGCAGAACATCCGATCTCCTGTTTTCCTTTTCTCTATGCGGCAGCCCCACCTCATTATAAAATTTTCTGCCTGGAACTCAAATTGCCTACTGTTTCACATCGAGACGAACCAACGCCCTGCGCAAAGCCATCTCCGCCCTTGCCACGTCGACCTCGGCGCTGTGGTTGCGCAATCGCTCTTCTGCCCGGGCTTTCGCCTCCTGGGCGCGGGTCACGTCAATCTCATCCGGCCACTCAGCTACCTCTGCAAGAAAAGTAACCTTTTCGCCAAGAATCTGCACAAATCCAGCATGCACTGCAGCCTCTTTTTTACCGTTATCCTCTGTGATCGTCACAACACCAGGCGCCAGCACGGTAGTCAGGGGAATATGATGCTTGTAAACGCCCATTTCACCATCCACAGAGGTAAATTCCACCATGGACGCCTCCCCCTCATAAAAGATCCGGTCCGGCGTAATGATCTGCAATTGAAAATTTTCTGCCATGTGCTCACCCCCTATTTCATGCGGGCTCGAACATCATCAATGGATCCTGCGTTCAGGAAATAACTTTCTGGAACATCATCATGCCTGCCTTCGAGAATCTCTTTAAATCCCCGGAGCGTCTCTGTGATCGGCACATATTTTCCATCCAATCCCGTAAACTGAGTTGCCACAAAGAAAGGCTGAGACAAGAATCTCTGTACCTTTCTTGCACGGTTTACGATCAATTTGTCATCCTCAGACAATTCATCCATGCCAAGAATGGCAATAATGTCCTGCAGTTCCTTGTATCTTTGTAAAATCTCCTGTACGCCACGGGCAACCTCAAAATGTTCCTGCCCCACTACACGGGGATCCAGTATACGGGAGGTAGAATCCAACGGATCTACGGCCGGATAAATGCCAAGCTCTGCAATGGAACGTGACAACGTCGTCGTGGCATCCAAATGCGCAAACGTCGTCGCTGGAGCAGGATCCGTCAAGTCGTCCGCCGGAACGTACACCGCCTGCACAGAGGTGATAGAACCGCTCTTAGTCGAAGTAATGCGCTCCTGAAGAGCTCCCATCTCCGTCTGCAGCGTTGGCTGATATCCCACTGCGGAAGGCATACGTCCCAACAGCGCGGATACCTCAGAACCTGCCTGGGTGAAACGGAAAATATTGTCAATGAACAATAGCACGTCCTTTCCACCTTTGTCACGGAAATATTCCGCCATGGTAAGCCCTGTCAGACCTACGCGCATACGGGCTCCCGGAGGCTCATTCATCTGTCCAAACACCATGCAGGTCTTATCAATAACCCCGGATTCTTTCATTTCATAGTAAAGGTCGTTGCCTTCACGGGTACGCTCTCCCACTCCGGTAAATACAGAATATCCAGAATGCTCTGTGGCAATGTTATGAATCAGCTCCTGAATCAGCACCGTCTTGCCTACGCCGGCGCCGCCAAACAGACCGATCTTTCCGCCTTTCTGATAGGGACACAGAAGATCCACCACCTTGATCCCGGTCTCCAACATCTCTGTGGAAGTCGCCTGTTCTTCAAAAGTGGGCGCTTTTCTGTGGATCGGCATCCGTTCCGCTTTTTTGGGCGGAGGAAGCTCGTCAATCGGCTCTCCAAGGACATTGAACATACGTCCCAGCGTCCCTTCTCCAACCGGAATCATGATCGCAGCTCCTGTCGCTTCCGCATCCATTCCACGAACCAATCCATCTGTAGAACCCATGGCAATACATCTTACCGTATCATCACCCAGATGCTGGGAAACCTCCACCACCAGCTTGTTTCTGCCTTTCAGCGGAATATTGATGGCTTCATTGATTTCCGGCAGGCTGCCTTCGGAAAACTTAATATCCAAAACGGCGCCGATAATCTGAGTGATTTTACCTATATTCTTTTCTGCCATAATTTCAATTTCCTCCATTCTGTGCGTATTTTCAGCACAAATAGGTAGCCAGTGAAAGAATCTGCAAATTCTTTCACCCTTTCACTCCTTATTCTTGCGATAACGCTCATCTCATAGAAAAACGATTTGCTTCTACGAAATGGCTTCCGCGCCAGCAATAATCTCTGTAAGCTCCTGTGTAATAGAGCCCTGGCGCGCCCTGTTATATTTCAATGTTAAATCACTAATCATCTCGTCCGCATTGCTTGTGGCAGAATCCATCGCCTGCATCCTGGCTCCGTTCTCACTTGCCACCGCTTCCACCAATGCGCCATAAAACAGGCTGGTGAGATATTTGGGGATGATCAAGTCCAAAGCCTCTTCCTCATTCGGCTCGTAATTCATCAGCACATTGCTATCCGCCTCTTGCAGCTCTGCCTCGTCAAACTCTACCGGAAGCAGCTTCATCAGCACAGGCTCATGGCTCACCGTATTCTTGAAATGGGTATAAGCGAGATAGATTTCTCCAATTTCACCCTTGCTAAATGCATCCAAAACCTCTTTGCAGATCAGGGAAGCATCCTCATAGGTTGGCCCTTCAATCACATCAGAATAATCCGCTTTGATCTCATAGCCTTTCCGCACCAGAAGTTCCTTTGCCTTGCGTCCAATCATATACACTTGCACATCTTCTTTCGCAATTCCGCTCCCTGTTAAAAGCTTTACCACATTGGCATTGTAGCCGCCGGCAAGTCCCCGGTTAGAGGCAATGGTGATCACAGCTTTTTTCTGGGAATTGCCCGCCTTTAAATAGGGATGATTCAAGCTGCCGCTCCTTGCTAACATCGAGGTTACCGTCTGGTACATATGGTTAAAATATGGATTCGACTGCTCCGCGCGGTTTCTGGCTTTCTGCAATTTAACAGTAGAAACAAGCTTCATGGCTTTTGTGATTTGCTGCGTACTCTGTATGCTGCCTTTTCTTCGTTTAATGTCCCTCATGGACGCCATAATGATTCACCACCTGTTCTACTTAAACTGTGCCTTGCATTCCTCAATGGCTTTGATCAGCTTCTGCTCTGTATCCTCTTTAATTTCTTTCTGACTGCGGATAGACTCTGGAATCTCTGGATATTTCGTATCAACAAATTCAAACAACTCCTGTTCAAACCGCAGAATGTCTGCAACTGGGACATCCAGAAGATATTTCTTCGTCGCCGCATAAATAATCATAACCTGATATTCCACAGGCATGGGCTTATATTGAGGTTGTTTCAACATTTCACGGATCCGTTCGCCCTGCGCCAGCTTTTCCGTGGTATCAGCATCGAGCTCAGAACCAAATTGCGCGAACGCCGCAAGCTCACGATACTGCGCCAATTCCACACGGATCGGAGCCGCGATCTTTTTCATTGCCTTGATCTGCGCCGAGCCCCCCACACGGGACACTGACAGACCTGCATTGATCGCTGGACGAAATCCTGCGTTAAACATTTCTGTTTCCAGATAAATCTGCCCATCAGTAATGGAAATCACGTTCGTAGGGATATAAGCGGAAACGTCTCCTGCCTGGGTTTCAATAATCGGAAGCGCCGTCAGAGAACCGCCGCCCAATTTATCTGATAATCTTGCCGCACGTTCCAGCAGCCTGGAATGCAGATAGAACACATCGCCCGGATAAGCCTCACGTCCTGGCGGACGGCGGAGCAGCAAGGAAAGCGTTCGATATGCCGTAGCGTGCTTGCTGAGGTCGTCATACACCACCAGCACGTCCTCTCCCTTTTCCATCCATTCTTCACCGATTGCACAGCCTGCGTACGGCGCAATATACTGCAAAGGAGCCAGCTCGCTTGCCGTGGACGCAACCACCGTAGTGTAGTCCATAGCGCCAAATTCCTCTAATGTCTTAACGATAGTGGCTATGGTGGACGCTTTCTGCCCAATGGCGACATAGATACATTTCACGCCCTGCCCTTTCTGATTTATAATCGTATCAATGGCAATCGCTGTCTTACCTGTCTGACGGTCACCGATAATCAGCTCACGCTGTCCCCTTCCAATAGGCACCATGGAGTCTATCGCCTTGATACCGGTCTGCAACGGCGTATCTACGGATTTTCTGGAGATAACCCCGGAAGCAACCCGCTCGATCTGCCGGAATTTCTTAGTGGCAATTGGTCCTTTTCCGTCAATTGGCTGTCCCAACGCATTGACAACTCGTCCAGTCATGGCATCTCCAACCGGGACCTCTACCACTCTTCCCGTGGTCTTAACAGTGTCACCTTCGTTGATATTTTTCTGGTCTCCCAACAATACGGCACCAACATTATCTTCCTCCAGGTTCAACACCATTCCATAGACCTCACCGGGAAATTCCAGCAATTCGCCCTGCATGGCATTTTCCAGGCCATGAATACGGGCAATGCCGTCTGCCACCTGGATCACAGTCCCAACGTCGGACACCTCAAGCTGCGCAGCATACCGCTTCACCTGTTCTTTGATGACGGAACTTATTTCCTCTGGTTTTAAATTCATGGAGCGCATTCACCTACTTTCAACTGTATTTTCGATAATTCCCGCGTCAATGTCTGCAGCCTGCTTTTGACGCTGCTGTCTATGACCCTGTCGCCGATTCGAATTACCATGCCGCCGATTAAGCTTTGATCCACGTCATAGTGCATCTCAAACTCCACATATTTTGTGGTTTCCAGTAATTTCTTCTTGACCTGCTTCTTCTGACTGTCCGAAAGCGGCATAGGCGCAGTCACATAAGCAGTGCCAATATTTTTATATTCCTTTACCTGGTCAATGAAATATGCAAACACAGATTCCATTTCACCATAATGACCCTTGGAAACAAGCATGCGCATGAGTCCTGTAATTTGATCCGCAACCCTGCCTTTGAAAATCTGTTCCAAGATCTTTATTTTTTCCTCTTTTACGATTTTGGGGTGATTCATCAGTTTGGAAAGCTCGTCGTCCTCTTGAAGGATCTTTTGGATCCCCCTGGCTTCTTCTAGCATTTCATCCATCTGACCAGATTCCACAGCAAGCTCAAACAGTGCATCCCCATATGTTTTGGATACTAGCTTCGCCATGTACTCTCACCTATTTCCTTTAATGTCTCTTCCACCAATTTATCCTGAACGGACGTATTGATAGAGGCTGCAACTACTTTGCCTGCCATCATAGAGGCAATAGCAATCATTTCCTGTTTTGCCTCGTCCATGACGCGTTTTTTCTCCAACAACGCTTCTTCGTTGGCACGCTTGATGATTCTTGCCGCCTCTTCCTTCGCCTCGTCCACAATTCTCGCTTCATTTTTCAAAGCTTTCTGGCGGGCCTCACTTAATATTTCCTCGGCTTCCTTCTCAATACCCTTAAGCTTCTGATCATACTCTTCCTTAATGGCAGTGGCTTCCTCCCTATCCTTGCGGGCAAAGGCAATGTCATTTTTGATACGCTCCTGCCTATCCTTCAACATCTTCTTTGCCGGATCAAACAGGAAGTAAGACATCAGCGCAAACAAAAAGAGGATGGCAAGCACAGAAAGTATGGTATCATGCAGCAACTGAGGGTTTAAGCCAAATAACTGTTCCAAGGCTGGACCTCCTTTCATTAAGCTCCTTATTTTTTAGTCCTGCGCCTTATTTCAATGGCTGTACAAACATTAAAAGGATTGCTACCAGCAAACCATACAGACCCGTGGTCTCTGCAACTGCCTGCCCCAAAAGCATGGTAGAAGTAATGTCAGATTTCGCACCTGGGTTTCTTCCCACTGCCGCTGCCGCATGTCCTGCCGCAATACCCTGTCCAATACCAGGTCCAATACCTGCGATAACCGCAAGACCTGCGCCAATTGCTGAACAAGCTCTGATTAATTCTGCTCCTGTAATGTTATCCATAGAAATTTCCTCCTTGCATTTTCATAAATAATATTTTTAAATGAATCAATGGTTCCTTATTCCTCCTCGCCAATGGCATTGCTGATATACGTCATTGTCAGCATACAGAACACATAGGTCTGAATGCAGCCGGAAAAAATATCGAAATATGCATGTAATGCCCCTGGCCAGAAATACGCAATCTTTGACAGCAATGAATAGATTAGCGCCATGATAATCGTACCTGACAAAATGTTAGCGAAAAGACGCAATGACAGGGAAATCGGCACTGCGATTTCACTGATCACATTGATAGGGAACCAAATAGGCAGCCATGGCGGCAATGGGGAACACATATCCGTCCAGATTTCTTTGGGCGTCTGATATTTAAACTGATTAAAATGAATCAAGATAAAGCTCAGCAATGCCAGCGGAAGCGTCACGCCGTAATCCGCTGTCGGCGGACGCAGGCCAAACAGTCCGGAAAGATTGGAAATCAAAATAAAAATGAAGATCGTTCCAATATAATTGACGAATTTATCGCCGCTTTTGCCCATGACTCCGTGAACCATCTTATCCAGCATTTCCACAATCAGCTCCACCACGTTCTGAAAACCGCCGGGGACTTCTGACGCATGTTTCATGGCATGATTCGCCGCAATAGAAAAACCTATCAATACAAGCATCACAATCAGCAGACAAACATGAGTGGTCGTAATCCAGAACGTATGCCCAAACAATTCATAGGAAAAAAGCCCATGTACCATAATGTCAATATCTGAACCGGAAGACAGTAAAATCGTACCCTGCACTCTCTCACCTCCTTCAATGTAATTTGTTTTTGCCTCATCCAAACTGCAGATGATTTTCCAAACTCAATTGGCAGGCCCATCACCTCTTTTTGCAGATTTTTTCTGAATCTGCAGAATAAGTTTATGAAGAAAGGGCTGTAGGTAAGCAGATACTTTCAGCCCCATTACTCCCAAAAACATTGCCAGCGGATTACCCACCTCAAAATACCAGGCGCACGCAACAACGCCGGCCACAACCACATAACGCAGCACCGACCACAAACCTGCCCGCACAGCCGTCCCCTTAACGGCCATGGCATCCACCGTGTCCAGGATCACTACCGCCATATTGACAGCCATACCCATTGCCAAAATAATGCCAATCCACAATCCCAGCGCATATTGCAGCTGATCCGCCGCAAACCACATGCCTGCAAACTGCACAACAAGCCCATAAAGCCCGATTCCAGCCAGCAATTCCGGCAATACTGGATTAATCCTTCTGAGCATGGTCTTTGCCCCCTTTTATAAAACTATAATCAGACGTCTTTTCCGCCGAATTTGGCAGAACGCTTGGAAGACGGCTGGCTGTCATAAACCCGCTTTGCCATCATAAAAATATTGCGGAAGCCTGCAAGCGCGCCAATCAGAAATAATGGGATCACGATCCAATCCATAGAAAACTTTTTACCTAAAAAAACGCCTGCAATTGTGCATAAAAAAATAGGCACCAGCATGTTAATTCCAAATTGCGTAATCAAAGCCAGTGAGCGGTATACGCTTTTGTCATATTTCACGCAAGACACCTCCCAATAAATATTACTTTGGGAATCGTTATTCTATTCCCTATATGGAGACATTATATCTATTTTTCACACAAATGTCCATTCATTCCTTAAATATTTTGCAACAATTCACTGTATTTTCTCAATAAATTCCCCACTTCCACGATAAACCGTCTATCTTCCAAGATTCGTGCCATGCCATTTTTCACTTGGCTTTGACAAATACACGACGATGGAATCATCCGTTTCCACGATACTCCCTTCCTGCGGCCATGTTTTCATTGTCTCACTCTGCCTCAATCCATTTTCAATCTGTTCTAACTGCGGCATATGCAGCACATAGCCTTCCAGTTCAAAAAAATCAATCATTCTTCCAATATTTCCACCGTCCCAGGAAAAAAAGGAACCGCCCAGAGAACCAGACTTTAAAATTGGGATGTCATCCATTTCTCTGCTTCCAATAAATACCACTGCTTTTGCGTGGTAATCATGCCCTTGTCTTTCAATATCATACATAATGGCGTCTGCGGTTGCCTTATCATGCTGGTATACGAGATAGCTATGATAATATATCTGGTTCATATTGGAGGCATTGGCAACCAAAATCCCTGCAAAAATAAGCCCTATGGCTCTTTCTGTCAAGCTTCTGGAAAACGACTCATAAATTATAAGAATTTCTATCATTCCAGCCAAGGATAATGCAATCATCATCCTTCCCGGGGTTTTATAAGTACCTAGTGCAAGATACAAGGAAAAAGGAGCGCATACAAGTCCCAGTGAAAATAACGCAATGCCTGCTTTCTGCGCCAATCCTTTCTTTTTCAAAAATAGCATCACAACAACTGCGATAAACAGAAGCATCAATATCCGAAGAGGAACAGCGCCATAAATACGCACGTCGTCAATTGTAATCCCCAATGAAACACGTGCCACATTCGCAAATGATAGAAATAAGGCATTCAGGATTCCTTTCTGATCTGTCCAGCCCAGATAATTTCCCGTCAAATAAGAAGCTGTCCCAACCATTTTTCCAATTCCCCAGTTAATTAGAAAGTATGCGACAATGGAAACGACGCTGTAGCAAGCCCCGGCGACCATCTCTTGCAGCAGCGGCGCCCCTTCCAGAAAACGACATAAGCACCAGGCAGCCACTGCCGTAACATAGACGCAGATCAAAGCCTGGTAAACGCCAAACGAAGCCACCAATAATACAAAAACTGCCGCTGCATTACATTTCTTATTCTTCATCCATGGCTTTACCGTGCCGATAAACGCTGCCGCCGTAAAGACCATCGCCATGCTTTCTGGTATAATCTGCATCGTAAATCCAAACGCTTCCCCTACGCATAGAGGAAGAGAATTATAGTAGCACAACATCATCAGCCGAATCCACCAATGATTTTTCTTTTCAAAATCAAAAAAGACATACCCAAACAACACACCTGAAAAATTCCAGAGCACTAGCCCAACTATATCTGTAAAAAACGGCGTAAAGCGTCCAAACCTGGTAAACATCAAATCATAAATGTAAATCCCGTAACGATTTTGAAGAAGCCAGGTTATAGAGCCTGAATCATTTAAAAGCCAGGTTTCTTCATCAATGTTTACCATATAGTGTGTCAACATAAAGCCAAAGCAAAACACAGAAAACACAAATGCTAGCAAAAACATCTTTTTATTTTCTTTCAAAAAGACGCTCATAACGAAAGTCTCACTTCCCGGTTTGAACGGGTATACTGATAATACCGCACCCCTGCCGCATCCAGCATCCGTTTGGAGGCTATCACCGACGGCGTGTCACAATACTTGTCACTGTCATAAACAACCGTCTTAATGCCTGATTGGATAATTGCCTTGGCACACTCGTTGCAGGGAAACAAGGACACATACAATTTCGCCCCTTCCAGGCTGCCGCCCCGATAATTCAATATGGCGTTCAATTCGCTGTGCGTCGTGTAAAAATACTTGTTCTCTGCCGGCTCTCCCTCCCGGTTCCAAGGAAATTCGTCGTCGGAACAGCCAATTGGAAATCCATTATACCCCATAGACAAAATCTTGTTATCCTGGCTGACAATACATGCCCCGACCTGAGTGCCAGGATCTTTGGAGCGCATTGCAGAAAGCATGGCAACTCCCATAAAATACTCATCCCAAGTAATATAATCCTGCTTTTTCTGGCTCATTCTGATTCCTCCTCTTTCAGCTTTCACACCTAAACAGCAAAAACCTATTACTGCGTTCCGAAAATCCGGTCCCCGGCATCGCCCAGCCCTGGAACAATATAGCCGTGATCATTTAATCTTTCATCCAAGCCTCCGATATAAATATCCACGTCTGGATGGGCTTCTTCCATCGCCTTGACTCCCTCTGGCGCCGCAATGACGCACATAAAATGAATATTTTTCACGCCCTTGTCTTTTAGCATACGAATTGCAGCCACTGCAGAGCCCCCGGTCGCCAGCATCGGATCCACCACGAATACTTCCCGCTCGGCACAGTCCTCTGGCAGCTTGCAATAATACTCCACAGGCTCTAAGGTCTCAGGATCACGATACAATCCAATATGTCCCACTTTTGCCGCCGGGATCATTGTCAGCATTCCTTCGACCATGCCTAGTCCTGCCCGGAGAATTGGAACCACTGCCAGCTTTTTACCTTTGAGCTCCTTTGCCTTCGTCTTACAAATCGGCGTCTCAATCTCAATCTCTTCCAGTTCCAGCTCCCTAGTAGCCTCATAACACATCAGCATAGCTATCTCGCTCACAATGCCGCGAAAATCCCGGGAGCCCGTGGTTGTTCTACGAATCCAGCCAATTTTGTGCTGAATCAAAGGATGTTTCATTACAATTACTTTTCCCATATCATTCTTCTCCTTCGTTGATAAGCTTTACCAGCTTTTGTATTGTCTTATTTAAAGTTTCATAACACAAGCCATATGACTGCAAAGTCCCCCCATAAGGATTTAATATCTCCAATTCATCCCCCACTAATTCTGTCAATACCTCGACATCTGTCTCAAGCGCTCCAGAATATTCTTCCAAGATCTTCCGCTTCTGAGCCGCCTCCATGACAAGGACTAAATGTTCTGGCTGCAAATCCTCCTCTTGTAACTGACAGGACATCTTTTCTTCCATATTAATGCCATTGCTGATAAGCACTGCTTCTGCTTTCTGATTCAATGGCTCTGGAAAAAGCACCACTAACCCCCTGCTCTCAATACCCACTGGGAATCTCATCGTATATTCCTTCAAAATAGCCTCAGCCATCGGCGCCCTCGCTGTTCCACTTTCACATACAAAAATAATTTTTTCGTATCGTTTCATGATTGCCGCCTCCATCTTCTCTACGCTTCAATGATCTGATGCCCAGCCGCCTTTAACATGCGATTCATGATTGCCTGTCCAATCCCAGAAGATGAGAAACTCTCAGAATATATAATGTCTACTTCCTGCTGGTCAAATTCCCGTAATATTGCATACAAATGCCTGGCCACGGTAGCTTCATCGCTCCTTGCTCCAATGCTTTTCACGATGCCATGGCAATAGCAGCCGCAGCTCTCATCTGTCCCGATAACCCCCGCCGTTTTCCCGGATCCTTCAGCTTCCTGTGTCAAATCATTGATTTTTTGCTGTACTTTCTCTTGTGCGCCATGAATCAAAATTAATTCGGCTTTCGGCGCATAGTGCTTATACTTCATTCCTGGCGCCTTTGGACGCACGCTAGGATCATCTTCTGCTAGTCCTGGGTCCAATCGCACTTCCCCGATGACTTCCCACATCATTTCCAGCGTAATGAATCCAGGTCTTAATATCATAGGAATATCTCCTGAAACATCGACAATGGTAGATTCAATCCCAATTCCGACAGCCCCGCCATCAAGAATCATAGGAATCCGCCCCTCCATGTCCTGAGCAACGTGTTCCGCCAATGTAGGACTTGGACGCCCTGAGACATTAGCGCTGGGGGCTGCAATATATCCGCCGCCTGCCTGAATCAATGCCAATGCCACTGGATGATCTGGCATGCGCACAGCCACAGTGTCTAGACCTCCCGTGGTCTGAAGCGGAACTTGCTTTGCTTTCTTAAAAATCATCGTCAGAGGCCCTGGCCAGAAACGTTGCGCCAATTTCACCGCCTGCCTTGGCACATGGCTGACAATCGCCGTCAGATCCTCCATGCGGGAAATATGTACGATAAGCGGGTTGTCTGAAGGACGTCCTTTCGCCTCGTAAATCTTTCTTGAGGCTTCTGGATTCAACGCGTCCGCCCCCAGACCGTAAACTGTTTCCGTCGGAAATGCGACTAGCCCGCCTTCTTGGATGATTTTTCCTGCGGCGGCTATTTTATTTTGGTTAAGAATCTTTTGATCATTTGAAATTTTCTCTATGACTGTTTTCATTCCGCTACCTGTCCCGATGTTTCTTGCGCCTGGCTCCATTGGCTTCTATTGCAGCGGGCGCCTGCAAAACCATGTTTTCCCTGGCTGTGTCGGCACCGTTTGCTGCTTTTGTGGATATTATATACCATATTAGGGAAAGTCCGCAACCACTATATGTAGGGGGACGCCTCATTCGTTTTGCGGTTTTTGTTCTTTTTGCGTGCCTGTTTGTGGATTCAGGCACTGTAAAATCCCCATTTTTACTGCTTCTGCCACTTTTTTTTGATATTCTTCTGTCACCAGCATGCCAGCCTCCTGGGAATTGCTTAAAAATCCGCATTCCACAATTACGGTAGGCGAAGGCGTCTTTTTCAAAAGATAGTAACTCTCATTGGCTTTCGCCTGCCTGTGATTCTGCGGATCCAAATGCTCAACCAACGCCTGCTGCAATGTTTCCGCCAATTTTTTCCCCTCCTTAGACTGCCCATAATAGAATACCTGCGCTCCTTTCACTGACTCTTCTGGATAACTGTTTTGGTGGATGCTTACGGTAAACACTGGTTTTGCCTTGGTGATGATTTCACAACGCTTGCGCATGTCTTCCACTTTTTTGTTATTGGACGACTGTTGATACAATCCTGCGTCATCCGTTCTAGTCATCACAATCTGAATCCCCTCCTGTTCCAACAGCTTTTTTAATTCTTTGGCAATCTTTAGATTGATATCTTTTTCCTTGGCCTTGTTGATGCCGATCTTGCCTGGATCATCTCCCCCATGTGCCGGATATCACAGGCGCAGCCTTGAGTATATTTAGAACTCTTGATGCCATGCCTCCCAGAATAAATCATCCCCTCCAGGGCATCACATTTTGGCGATTCGATCATTTGAACAGCTATGCAGAACATGTCTTGCGATCACACGAAGCTTATATATGTAAGAAAAAAAGGGCTTTCAGCAATACATCAAACCCGCCGAAATCCCTTTTATTAACTCTCCTTACATCTTGAGCCATATGGCACAGTAAAAATTTCTCAAACAAGTCATTTCCTTGACATGATCCTCGCATAATAAAAATACAGCAATCCATTGCACACGAGCGACAAATACAGCCCATAATGCGCAGCCTCCAAGGATAGCAACAGATTGAAATCCGTCAACAGCGGCACATACCAAAATAACGCATAAAAAAGATATATCGCCGAGTGCGTCAATAATAAAATCTTTGTAAGCTTTCTTCCTCTTTCATTCCTTGCTAGCAGAACCCCTAGCAAGGTAGCAAAAATCAAGATCAACAACGCCGCATGATTAACAATATCCAGTCCAGATTTGATTCCGTCCACTTCTTCCTCAAAATAGCACCACGGCAAAAAAAGCGGCAGCAAAGACAACACATAGAAAATACAGACAAGAATCTTTTTCCCTTTCTCATTAATTTGCATCGTAATTTCCTCCATTCCGGGCGCAAAGAGACGTTAGCAGAAAGAATCAACCTATTCTTTGCGTCTTTTTTCCGATAAATAGCAATTTACATACAGCAACCAGAAACAACACTTCCAACATGATTTAGTACAAAATATTAGAAACCAGCCATTGCCTTTTATAAAATCCAAACTAAATTAATATAATAATTATTTTAAAATGAGTCTCTACAACATTCCGTTTTAAATTAGCATTTACAACAAGACCAAAACTAAAGTCTTGCTTTAATAAGTTATCAATACATTCAGACCGCAAAGCATTTTCAATTCTCCGATATTCACAATTGACCATCAGCGCCATTTATTATCTCATTGATCGCAAGCCGCAAACAAAAGTTATATTTATATATAACAAATCAATGAATTATATAATTTCTCGCATTACATCACTATAGTGTCTTGCTTGCGCAGCTAACATCCCCCATGTCCAGCATCTATTACAATGCAAACCTCGCCTTTCTCCGCCTTAAGGCTATCCACCACATGAACGCCTTCCCGGGCAAAAAAATATGCTCCCAAGAGCAACAGCACCGCCATAATCACTTCTAGTCTTTTTTTCATGCGACCTCCATTCCATGCATACTTCAGCATACGCAGACACTGGCAGGAGGAGCTTTCCTTACCCCTGCCTGATCTGACCATCCTCATAATTAAAATATGACAAAAGGAAATCTACTAGTACAGCAAATATGAAGTAATTTCTGGTTTCACCATTCTTTTTCTATTTTCTAGTGTACTGACATGTTGATATTTAACAAAATTACGCAGGATATTTGTCTTTCTGCAAGGCAGACTTTCGACGGCGTAGCGGTGGCTACGGCTAGAAAATCTAACGCAGCAGATGGGCAAATAGGCAAGTAAGTTTGTCTATTTATCAGCATGTCAGTACACTAGTTCCACAAGGATCAATTATCTGCATAGATAGGCGCTTTCTCCAAAGTCTCATTTTGTTGCTATTTTGCAAAAGCTTCTAATTGTCTGCTGCTCGCTTTTCAAAAGCCAAGATTTAGCAACATAACTGCTATGTGCAAATTTCTGTTACATACATTACTGTTGGTAATAAATACGCTTGCAGAAATTGAAATAAATTACTGTCCTCTTCCCACTGTAATAATATCATACAAATTTCTTATATACAAGACTGTTTCTATGTGCTAACGTATGTTAAGCTTGTGTCTCAGTAAAAAATATCTTTTGCTTTTATGTATTCTCGGATACTCTTTGCGCCTGATATTGCGAGAAGATTTTTTGTCCGATGTGCACAAGTCTTTGATTGCATAGATGGCATGTTAATTAAATTTGTGTTTATTTAGCAGTAAATTAGCAGTAAAAGCAGCTATAAGAGCGATTTCAAGAGTACATTTTTCAGTAAGGAGGTCATAGTTATTATGGGAATGAATCTAGCAGAACGAGAGTATGAAGAAAAAAGATTAAGACAAACGATATCTTTAGCTGCACAACAATTAAAGCAGGCACAAGAGGCAGTCGATAAAAAGAAATCAGAAATTATGGAAGCCAAAAAAGAACTGCGAGAAAACGCAACACATAGGGTTACAAGCTTATACACTGCGGATGGCTTTGAGGCACTTGTTGAATTAAGTCAATATGCCAACCCTGTGACCGATAAAATTATAGACTATGAGGAAAAAGAACATAAGATATTTTTATTAGAAAAAATGATAAAATCTCCGTATTTTGCCAGAATTGATTTTAAATTTGATGATGAGGAAGAATTTGAAAAAATCTATATCGGGCGGTCCTCCCTACGGAAAAACAGCGCTCAGGAAATGTATGTTTATGATTGGAGGTCTCCAATTGCCAGTATTTTTTATCGCTTTATGAAAGGAGAGGCATTCTATGACGCTCCATGCGGGCGGGTAACAGGCGAACTTGACTTAAAACGCCAGTATGAAATAAAAAATGGAACTCTGGAATATTTTTTTGACGCAGATGTACAGATTGTTGATGAATTTTTAAGACAGCTGTTATCACAGAATTCCAACGCCAAAATGAAAGCAATTGTCGAAACGATACAACATGAACAGGACTTGGTTATCAGGGATATGGAAAATGACCTGCTGATGGTACAGGGCGTGGCAGGAAGCGGCAAGACATCTATCGCACTTCACAGGGCTGCTTATCTGATGTATCAAGGATTACAAACAAAATTGTCCGCAAATAACATTATCGTCATCTCACCCAACACTATATTTGAACAATATATTTCTAATGTATTGCCTGAATTGGGAGAAGATAATGTTGCTTCCACGGTATTTGAGGATATCCTTGACTCGATCATAACAGACAGGAAAATCCAGTCGAAGAATGAGTTTTTAGAAAACATAATTGCCGATTCACAATATAAAGAGCTTTATAAAAACAGCATCAAATTTAAAACTTCAAAACTTTTTTGGGAGGCATTAGACCGTTTTGTTCGTGATATTCCAGAACAATGGATCGCTTTTGACGATATTTATTATGAAGGAAGATGCGTTGCGTGCAAGCAGACGCTAAAAGATAAAATCATAGGAAGAATAGAAACGCCATTAGGCACAAAATTAGAGCAATTAGAAGATTATGTCTTAGAACTAATATTGGGAACTGGAGAGCAACAGGGGCATAATGCTGAAAAATATTTAATAAGGCAGGAAATACAAAGGTCTTTATCCTCTGGGGCGCCTTATTTTGACCATTCGGCCGGGTCAGGTATAAAAATTGATGTCGTTGAATTGTATAAAATATTATTTCGCAATCAATCCTATTTTTACAGTTTATTACAAATTAACGAGCCATCAGAAGATCTAAAAGATGTCTGGAACTATACCAGCGAAAATCTAGATACAGACCGCTTATACTATGACGATGCCATCGCAATCACTTATTTATATTTAAAAATATATGGAAATAATGACTACAAAAACATCAAGCAGGTAGTGATTGATGAAGCCCAAGATTATTACCCGCTCCAATTTGAAATATTTCGCTTATTATTCTCGAATGCTAAATTTACAATTTTAGGAGATATGAAGCAAACTCTAGCCAAAAATGAAGATATTTCTTTCTATGAACAAATTCAAGACATACTGAAAAAGAAAAAATCTTCTCTTATTATATTGGACAAAAGTTTCCGTTGTACGAATGAGATCTTAAATTTTAGCCTAAAATTCCTTGAAAAAGGTCCAGATATAAAAAGTTTTAACCGAAGCGGGGATAGACCAGAAATATTGATTGCAGATAATCCCGAAATTTTTACTGACAAGATTGTGGCAGAAGTAAAATCATGCCAAGAAAGAGGGCTAAAGTCAATAGGCTTGATTTGTAAAACCGAGGCTAATTGCATTGACTTATTTGATAAGCTAAGACACAAACTAGCTCTCCAATTAATCACAAATGAGAGCGAGACAGAGTTACAGGGCGTGTTCATCATGCCTTTATATATGTCAAAGGGATTAGAATTTGACGCAGTCTTGATTTGTGATGCAGACAAGCGAAACTACCATGACGAAGATGATAAAAGCCTCTTATATGTCGCCTGTACTAGGGCGCTCCACAAACTTATCTTATTTTGTGAAAAAGAGATTAGCCCGCTGGTATAGATAAATTCCCAGTATATCAAATCATTAGAAAAGATTTAGGTAAAGAAAGCACGGAAAGAAATTCGCAGTCTTCTTTACAGAATGGGACTGCCGCAGACTCGCTTTGTCATGCAACAGTCCCATCACCCTATGCCCTATGGGACATCCCATCGTGGCAATTCGGTCATTTTTAAAGGTATCAATTTACATACTTTATAATTGTCTCCCAAGCCGGTTGACGTTCCAGGCCGAGCTTCCAATATGCGGCGCCTGCAAGCTGGTGTTCTTTCATAACCTTAAGCTTCTCCTCCAGAGAGGCTTCATTTTCGATCCAGATTTTATAGGTCTTTCCCTCGCTTTCATATTCTGCGACATACTGCCCGTCTTCCTCGGACCAGATCGCCTGAGCGCCATGCGCCGTATAGCGGTCTTCTATCGTTTGCATGCCTTCTTCCGTACAGGTAAACGTATAGGGAATGTAATCCTCAGAAGCAGATTCCACATCTTCTCCCGCTCCGTCCTTAAGCGTCAGCTCCCACACTCTGGAATAGAACGGAATTCCAAGAATGGTCTGTTCAGCCGGAACCTCCTGAAGCGTATCAGAAACCCCCTTTTCCACAAAGCCAATGGAGGACACGGAGCCAATATCCTCAGAACCACTGTAATGCTCGTCATACGCCATGATAATCACATAATCTGCAAACACCGCCTGTTCTTTGCGGTTATAAAACGCCGTATATGAAGAAGGAACATAATTATCCACGGACAACACCAGGTCATTGTTCTCACACTTAATGGATAATTCCCGAATAAATTGAATATAAGCGTCTCCTACATCCCCGCTAAGGGCCTCGAAATCGAGATTAATCCCATCCAGATCGTATTCAATAGCCGCCGCAATAATCTGATTCGTCAAATAATCCCTGGTGGATGTATGTGTCAGCACATAATTTGAATCAGCATCAGGATTCTCCAGATTGCTGACCAGCCCCCATACTTCCACATTCTGCTGATGGCAATACTCGACATAATCCCTGCTTGCCAGGGAATAAATATTTCCCTCATTATCATTCAGGTAAAACCAGGTTGGAGATATCACATTCAGTCCTTTGACAGACTGCAAAACGCTGGCAATCCGTCCATTCGCTTCTTGATTCGTGACCTGATGCCAGCCAAGGCTCACTGGTTCTTCTTTGAGAAGATGATTAAACTGAGGTTCTTCAAAATCTCTGGAAATCACCTCCTGCTTTACTTCTCCCAGTCTCTTTTTTGGAAGATAACCGATCATGCCATCCTCCGTGCAAACCTTGCTCCATTTCTCTCCGCTGTCTATGACAATCACACTGACGCCTTTCTTGACATCAGACACAATCGGGCTTTTGATCCCCCCTTTAACTCTAATCTGCGTATTCTTCTTAACTACAGATTTGGAAATTTCTCCCCAAGAAGCTGTAATCAAAACCCGGTTAGGCTCCTGATGCATTGCAAAATCCAGGTTAGTATATTTCTGAACAAACTTCAGGGCTAGATAAACCTTTTCTCCATCTACTCTGACCAAAGGATAGCTTTCCTTGTGCTCTTTCTTGCCAACGAAATAAGAATCCTCTCCCGCATATACGGAAATCACATCTGCATCCGTAGTATATCGCAGAATATTTTCATTGGAATCCCAGTAAAAGCGCTGATTTAAATACTTTTGGACCACTTCATACTCCAAATACACCTGCCCTTCCCACAATATAGCCGTCTCCTCCAGTATCTGTTGATCCAGAAGCAACGCTACATCATTCTCTTGCTGCAAGTGATAGTATTCCCGCAAATCAACTCTCTCTTTGGACGGACTGTACTTTTTAATCATCACACTCAACATTGCCGCAGCAATCACAACGATAATAAAAACAATTGCCGCAATGACTGGCGCCTTGTTGATTCCAGGGCGCTTTTTTCGCTTGATCCTCCGTTTCTCTGTCTCTGACATATTATCCTCCTATGTATCCTCCAGCCAGACATGGCCCACACCACAAAAAGAAACCTGCTTTGCAAGATTCTACGCCTGCAACGATCACTTGAGAGTCATTTTTCTCTCCGCTGCATGACAATCCTGTCTGGAGCGCTTTTTATCATATAGGTGATTTCCATAAAATTACCTGTATGATATGAAAAAGAGGCTGCGGCAAAATATCCTTCTACTTCGCCGCAGCCCCTTTGTTAAATTCTGCTCAGTATCTGCAAGGCATCCTTTTGTAAAATAACATCATAATGCTCGTCAAAATAAGCCCGGATTGCAGTAGAATATTTTTCCTGGTGTGCATATTCTGCTAAAATATTGCATACCTTGTTAAATTCCTCTGGCGTGTGCTGACTCTTGCTGATGACTAGATAATACTTGCGATTCAGCTGGTTCTTATAGAGAACATTACATCCATTATAGAATCCTTTCAGAACCCGTGCCAGTCGGTTCACCTCATCTAACTCGTCAAATACGAACAATTTGGTAATATCCACCAGGACTTGTTCTTTCTTCTCTGTTTCTTTGCGAATTGCCTTCTCCAAAGGAATAAATTCCTTTTCCTTATGTCCAGACTGTTTCGTCTCCTCCTGAAGCTTTCGGAAGAAGTCAAGAACATCATCCGCTCCTGCGGCTTCAAATATCCGGTCGCTATCTCCCGTGGCTTCCTCCCTAGTCTCATCGTCTGCGTCGCCAGGGGCAAATTGGGAGAAACGGGTATCCAGCTCTTCGGGATACTCTACCTTTGTAATAATTAATATAATTGTATCAGATGATAAAGGGATTGCCTCAATCATCAATGGTATATCCTCTGCTTCAAATCCACACTCATAAGCTGCCTGCTGCATCATATCCCGAAAAAGCATCTTAGCTTTCTCAGTACCATATGCCAGTTCACTCAGCTTTAACTGACGATCCGCTAAATCCTCTCGGGTAAGCGTACAACGAATCTGATTCTCATTTACCTTTTCAATTTTCATATGATCACTTCCTTCTCATCACAACTGCATCAGGAATTCTTATACTTGAGCGTCCCCTTCCTTAGGACAACCTGAAGAAGGTACTCAAAGTATATTACATCTTCTCATGCTACGTCAAGTCGAAGTCTCCCGGATTTTCTTAAAATTCTGTGAAATCTCTAAACATTTTTGAAAAAATATTGCATTGACAATTTTTGTATGTTATAAATATCACATAGATGTCGGTCTGGCTCAGGCAGAAAGGAGCCAATTCACAAGATAATTCATTCTGCATTGCTCTTACTATATATTATATCACTTTTGTATCAAAAAAGTAACCCTTTACGCTATGCAGAATCGGGAAAAGTGACAAAATCTCCGTGTTTTACATTTTCAGTCACCATTTGTCTTTCGAACTCTTGCCTTGAAGAGCAGATGATATTTCCCGTCAGATCTTCTAATTTCTAATTTTTTTCCTGCGCAATCGTTCTAAGTTCTAGACGATGCCATGTGCCACAGGCACGGGTTAACACAATCCGAAGTGAAACACGCACTGTCATGAGCAATCAGTCTATGCTGGTACTCAAACAGATATTCGGCAAACAATGCAGGAATAAGCGCCTTGAGATACATGCTTCGCAGATTTTCCGCATCCGCATACTCTCACCACGGCGCCTGACCCACAATTTTCATGTCTACACAGGCACTTCTTACAGCTAATAGTATATGAAAATCTGTTCCATATTAACCCCAAAAGAAATTAAAACCAGCCTGATACCATGCCATCCTGTCAAAAATACAGGAAAATCACATCTTTTCTATAGAAGATCTTTAAAATAATGCGGAGCAAAAGCGTTGCTTATGCCAATCCGCTGGCAGTGTCCGTTTTTTGGGAAAGCTAAATCTGTCGTCACTTTTCTAGTCAGAGCTTTGCCAAAAAACATCCGATACAAATTTTCAACTATATCATTTAACAATATTGCTGTGCTGGCAATGGAATATGTTTATTCCGATGAGGAAAAAGAAAAAAGACAATCAAAACCATCGGAGGACCTGTCATTTCAACGTACGGAGATTTCGCAACAACTTGTACTTCTGAATAAATATATCACGAAAATTCACAAAAAAGGAGGGAATCTATTCATTCGAATGTTTTCATAGTAATAAGAGGATGAGAATTCTTATTCACGAATCAGTTTAGAATTCAAATAATACCATCATATATTCACAAAAGATTGGGACGGGGAATTGCCCCGTCCCATTTCAAAACATAAATTTTAAGAGAATTTCAAGCTATTTTGCTAAAAATTCATTAATCCGATCTACCAATGCATCCGGCTCAATCCCATGAACCATCGCTGCCTCTGCAATCGTCTCCATCTGAGACGACGGACATCCAAGACAGTGCATGCCAATTTCTAACAAGATCGGCGCTATATTCTCATCAATCTGAAGCAATTCGCCAATCATGGTTTCCTTTGTCACTTGTGCCATTTTATATTCCTCCTTACATTTTGCTGTTTTGCTGACGATACCCTGCGTGAGTATTGCAGATGCCACCTATTATAATACCATTTTCCCTATTATGCAATGTTTTATTCGCAGCCCCTTACTTTGCCGCATCAGTGGCAAGGCTTTTTGAACAATGAATATATTAGTACGACAGCCCCATGATTCAAATGCTCACTCACTTTGTTGTGAAATAAAAAATTCATATAAATCTGGAGCTTTGCGCTTAATAGAAACTGGCTTGAAGTCCCGATTCAAAAAGCAATGCTCTGTCATGCCCCTGGCATGAAGCCTTTTGCGTTCTTGATCATAAATCTCATAGGCAACGGTAAATTTGAGCCCGTTGAACTTTACGATCTCGGTCTCAATTCTGACCGTTTCCCCAAAACGCACAGCGATGCGGTATTCACAGGATGCGCCAAGTACTGGAACCATCAGCCCCCGTTCTTCTATCGCCTCATATGGAAAGCCTGCCTGTTTCAGATAATCCAGCCTCGCTTCCTCAAACCAGCGAATGTAATTCGCATGATGCACCACCGCCATGGCGTCTGTCTCGTAATATTGTACTGTATGAAAATACGGTTGCTGTTTTTCCATACTTTCCCTCCATTCCCTTTTATTCTTTGCCCATCTTACCATATCTGCCTCTCAGATGCAAAATGACGCACGAAAGATGAAATTTTACTTGTAATCATCGACAGTTTGTATTAAAATATAGTCTAAAGTTACCGGTTCGGTAACTAAATGAATATTCATTTTATAAGGAGGATTTAAGTATGGCATACGTAATTAACGACGCTTGTGTAAGCTGTGGAACTTGTGAGGGAGAATGTCCAGTAGGCGCTATTTCCGCTGGTGATGGAAAGTACGAAATCGCTGCAGACACTTGTATCGATTGCGGAACATGCGCAGGTGCATGTCCTACCGGCGCTATTGAGCAGGGCTAATTCCTAAACAATATTTTACACTTGGGCTTCCGCATCTGGGCGAGCAAACAAAGGCCATGATCTTTAACATGATGCATGCTTTGTTTGATTATCGTCCATGCGGCGGTCCTTTTTATCAATTTCTGATCATTCTTTGTTTTGTTATATTCCATAAATTTCTTTGACAATAATATCTATTTGCTCTAGACAAGAAACAATGTCTTTGCGCCCATGACCTTCCTTACATAGATTGGCAATTAAGCCATGCTTTTCGTTTTCTGGATTATAAACTGGAATATTCAGCTTATTTAAAACATGTGTCGAAATACTCGTAGGATTCATATAGCTTTTTATGCAATTCGCAACCATGCCAGAGCTTAATATCCCACACAAATAATATGCCTCCATCTCATCGTCTGTACTGATATACATGATTTTTTCATTGGGAATAAGCATTTTATCTCCTAAAAATGGATCATCCACCGAACTAATCACGGCACAAATGAACTCTGATGCAATATATCTCCATACTACTTTATATTTTGAAAAAGTATACGCTCCAACCCTTAAAATCGCATGAAATTCCTGATGTTGAATTTCTTTTTCCCATCCTGCAAACCCTTTGCGGTTATTCAGCTCTTCCTCAAAAGACTTCAAATATAAAAATGTTTTAGGATATTTTTCTTGTAACTGTGTCTTAGGAACTGGCCACATCTTAGTTTCTTCCGTATGCGCACACAAAAGGTAAGTGTCATATGACACATTCCATCTTTTAACATTACTTCCTTTTACCATCGGAAAAATATAATCCTTTTCCAAAAAAGCATGTACTTTTGAAACTTTACGTTTTGCACGCTCCACGACATTCGTAATATCGACATAATTTCCCTGAGTATTCAAGATATTTAGCCAATATACCGCATTGGCTCCTCCTGTAAATACCCCTGTCCTGGCACGATATTGATTCTCTCCTAAAAGCTGACGCATTCCTGCCAACTCCTCTTGTCTGGCAGTGATCCAAACAGATGTTAGCTCATCTGCCGCTGGCATTGCCTTTTGCCTTTCAATTTCAATTTGAGCTTTCACTTCCCTTAATTCAGAGTATGTATGAAAAGAAAGCTTTCTAACATCCTCCCTTTTTTTCCATACGTCATATGAAACCGGAAACATCGTTGCAGGACCTTTTTTAGCGTAAAACAGCGCCGTTCGGTTACTTGCGTTATCAAAAGCTTTGATTTTAGACAAATCTGCAACTTTTAAAACCTGAACTCCATATTCATCCTTAACTTGGAAACGCCGAAATCCAATTCCATTCTGAGCTGATTTAAACACTCCCTGCCGAATCACAAAGCCAAGTATTCCATGTTCTTTCAACAGTTTATCAATCACTATATAAGTAATCAGTACAGATATATCTTCTTTGGAAAAGCTTAGCTCTCTTCCTTTGGCAAAAAACAGCTTATATTCAATCCACAGATGTTTTGTTTCTCTCCTATATTGTTCTGGCATGTATTCCCAGTTTACCCAGGGAGGATTTCCTACAATTATGTCTGCCGGCTGCAAATTATTCGCCTTTATACAGTCTTTTTTTCTACACCTATTGATACTCTCCATTGGATTGTGATCTGTGCCAGAGCGTATAATTTCAGTTTCCTGAAATTCTTCTCCCATCCTCACAATGTCTGCGTTGTAAACTGGTATTTCAATTTCTTGTCTTGGTTGCAGCATATCGATAACTGCCAGTAAATAGTTGGTCTTAGCTGTTAAAACTGCCAGTGGATTTATATCAATCCCGCAGACAGTGGCCAATATTTCCTGAAGATTCTCTCCATTTCTCCTTTTCTTTCCTATCGCCTTAAACAGGAATGTTCCCGAACCGCATGTAGGATCAATCAGCCTGACTGACTTGTTGGAATCGTAAAATAGGACCGCCTGATTTAATGTTTCCTCTGCCAGCCAATCGGGTGTGTAATATTCTCCTAATGCATGGCGCAGCTCCTTAGGAATGACTGCCTCATACATCTGTTTAATATAATCATAATTATAACTCTTTGCAAAATCTTCAAACGACAATTCGTTCCTATAATTTGCTACAGAATGCCACACTTGATCAATAATTTCATCAAACCCGTTTTCAAGTTCAAATATAGGCCAACAATAGAAATCCATATGATTATAATTTTTTATCCCATGCCTGACTGCAAATTCACCCAAAATTAATTCCTGATGGCAACCTGGTTCTTCCCCACTGCCATCTAAAATCTCCTTGGTGACACATTTGATCAGGATGCTGAAATACGTTTGAATTGCATAAAACAATAATTGTATCTTTTTGACATCAGAGCCTTGCATACTCTCAGCTTTGTATTGCGCGATTATTTCGGCAATATGTAATTTGTTATTGCTTGAAAGATTTGACTCGACAGTTCCATAAACATACTGAAACTCCATTTCCCATCCCTTTATAATTTCGCTGGTTCTTTCGGAAGGATGGTTGAGAAACCTGCATATTTGCAGTATAATATTGTTAGATTTTGTTCTCATGCTTGATTGGGTATTTTTTAAATCCGTACATAACATATATAAATCAATCATAAATCGTCCATCTCCTTGTACAGTGCAATTTTTATTGTACAAGGAATGGACTGAAATATCAAGTAATAGGAGGGAGTTTATGAATAAACTACAAGAATTCTGGTATTGCGTCGCATCTCAAGAGGATTTGCCTTAGTATAAAGGAACAAAAATCAATTCGGATAGCTGCATCAAGTTAGTTTCGCTAATTGATCGGTATAAAGAAATCAAATCCTTGAACAGTCCAGAAAATATTATTATGCAAATTATCCTTGAAGATCCAGACATCCTGACAGACATGCGTAAATTAGTTGGCATTTCAGACAAACGGCTTTATTTGGATTTAACCTACCTAGTTCATTTTTACTCAGTCAATAATATCAGATTCGTTCCAGAAGCTCGGAAAGAGCTGCGAAAACACAGTACAAAATATTTCGTGTGGCTCCTTCGTCGTTCCGAGTTTAAGCAAAGTTTAGCCAGAGAAATTTCGGCATACTTTATTTCACACGGACTTATTGAAATGTTGGATACATTTTCTTCTCTATCCAAGGAACAAATCATACCCATATTTCAAAATCTCATTGCTCCAAAAGAAATTCAGCAAATGCAAGCCAAGTACCGGGGACATGGAGCAGAACAGGCTTTTGCTCAAATTCTAACCGCTTGCGGCTTGGAGATATTTCCTAAAAACAAAGATAAAGATCCCATGGCTTCCCATGATCCAAATGTAAACTTAAGCACTATGGCAATTGTTCAAAGAACCGCCGATAATGATGACTGTCATAGTTTTGACTTAATAATAAAAAATTCTGATTCAAAAATCCGGATTTTGATTCAATCTTTAATTCATTCCTCGGACCCTGGACAGTATGGTGTAAATAAATCTAATGAAACGATTGATATTAAAAAGAGACTGAAATTATATAACAATAAAATAAATCCTAATGAAAAAGTTTATCTACTAGGTTGCGTAGATGGCGTTGGGTTCTGCGAAAATCCAAATGGTACAATCATAAAAATGCTTGAAGCTTTTGATGATTTCTTTCAAATGCACACACTTTTCAAAGTTCCTGTGTTTTTACAAAAAATTGGCATCATAGACAATATCAAAGGTATTTGTTTTGATAAACAATTTTTTGAAACAGATGCCATCCAACACTTTGAAACTACATACCTCCACCCTGCAGGCGTTGCCAATATGACTGGCAAAGAGATTTCCAATCTACGGATATTAAACGCAGGCAAAGCAACCATCATTTTTAAATAATTAAAAATGAACATAGCTTAAATATCTTAAAAAAATTTGCCGGAGAACTACTTCAATCCGTAGCTAGTTCTCCGGCATATCACACTCAAAAACATGATTCCTATGTAGTTAAGTTAGGATTTAGCTTCCCTTCTTTCTTAAGCATCTTAGCTTCCTTTTTATCTACTTTTTCTTTCTCTTCCTTTTCTTTGCGGAATCTTCTGCCCTTGTGCTGCATACGAATTGCTGCGTCCAATTTTCGGAATCTTTCTTCCTCCGCCTCATCTTGCTCACGCATCAGATAATTCATTTCCTTTAAAACTTTATCCCCCACCTGCAAGCTGACTTCTTTTCCAAGGGACTGGTTATTCTCCTCCACTGCCTGTTTTACAATTCCCATCATCATCGTGCGGAACTGTTCCAGCTTCACTGTATTAGAAGCAGGATTGCCGTGCTCTTTTACAAAATGCTGCTGCTCCATCGCCGGATAATCCCGGTTAATCTGAATCACCTGACTGCCGCCAGGCATGTTGCCAGAATTCGCCATACTGCCTGTCCCTCCTGTATTCATCATATTTCCTGACGCTGCATTCACAGCATTTGCCGTATATCCCTCCTCTTCTGGAATATTATGTATCATCATCCGAATGGCTTTCAACTGGTAACCCTGTTCTTTCCATTCCTTTATCTTTTGAAACTGCGCTATATTTTCTTCTGTATAATAACGGTGACCCATCTCGTTGCGAGGTATGGAAAGATCTAATTCTTCTTCCCAATAACGCAGGACATGAGATTCAACATTTACAATGTTTGCCGCATCCGAAATCATATAGCGTACATTTTCCACATTTTCTACCTCCTTTTTGGGAATTCACGTTCCATACATAAGACCGCTTTTGTCAGGCCTTTCTCCATCCGCCCGCAACGGCATGAGAGGACTCAAAGGGCCTGTCCCTTTTACTAATTCTATTTTACCGATTTATGCTATCACTTACAATGTTTTTTCATCGTGAAATAATGACAAGAAAAAACAGATATCTTCCCCATTCGAAAAATATCTGTTGATTTCGGCAGATTCTGTAATTATTTTTTTCTAATGTCAAGTAAATTATCGCTTTTCCATACTCACAAACTTCGTGTACTGAGGTAGCCAAACCAAGTTCACCGTTCCGATGGGGCCGTTTCTCTGCTTGGCTATGATAATCTCGGCAATGTTCTTGTTATCCGTATCTTTATTATAATAATCATCCCTGTAAATAAACATCACCACATCGGCATCCTGCTCGATCGCCCCTGACTCTCGCAGATCAGAAAGCATCGGCCTGTGGTCTGGACGCTGTTCCACCTGACGGCTCAACTGAGACAATGCGATCACTGGTACATTCAGCTCCCTGGCAAGTCCCTTCAGAGACCTAGAAATGTCAGAGATTTCCTGTTGCCTGGAATCTGTCCTTCCAGATCCTGACATCAACTGCAAATAGTCAATAATAATCAGTTTCAAATCATGCTCCAGCTTATATTTTCTACATTTCGAACGCAGCTCTGAGATAGAGATTCCAGGCGTATCGTCAATAATCAGACTGGAGCGGCCAATGGTGCCCGCCCCCTCAATCAACTTCTCCCAGTCAGAATCTGCAAGATTGCCAGAACGAAGAAGCTGGGCATCGACCCTGGATTCCAAGGAAAAGAGGCGGTTCACCAACTGTTCCTTGGACATTTCCAGGCTGAAAATGGCTGTGCAAAGTTTGCTGTGGAACGCCACATATTGGGCGATATTCAGTACAAACGCCGTCTTTCCCATCGAGGGACGCGCAGCCACTAAGATCAAATCCGAAGGCTGAAGTCCCGACATCCGGTAATCCAAATCGATAAACCCTGTTGCAATTCCAGTGACATTGCCCATGGTCTTTGAAGCCAGCTCAATCTTCTCTAAGGCATTGATAACTACCGTCTTGATGGGAACAAAATCCCCGCTGCTGCGGTTCTGAAGCAGATTAAAAATCTTTTTCTCTGTCTCCGCCATAATCTCCTCTACGCTCTCTCTGCCGAGATAGCATTGGTTTGCAATTTCCTCATTTACCTTGATCAATCTGCGGAGCATGGATTTCTCTTTTACAATATTGGCATAATACTTAATATTTGCAGAAGTTGGCACAGACGCCACCAGTTCCCCGACAAACTCCAGACTGCTCAATTCTGCCGGAACATCTTTTTCCCGCAACCGGTCCTGTAGCACAATCACGTCCACTGGCTTTTCCTCATTGAAAAGTTCTACAATCGCCTCAAAAAGAACGCCATACTGCTGATGATAAAAATCCTCACGGAGCAAAGTTTCCGAGGCAGTCATCACTGCTTCCCGGTCCATAATCATTGCGCCGATTACCGTCTGCTCCGCTTCTAGGCTATTTGGCATGATCCGCTTGATCAGGGCTTCCTCCATACAAACCTCCTACTCTTCTGCCACTTTGACTTTGAGCTTTCCTGTCACTTTGGGGTGGAATTTTACGGTTACCTCATGTACGCCCAGCGTCTTCAGCCCTCCGTCGGGAAGCTGCATTTTCTTCTTATCAAGCTCGATTTGAATCTGTTCTTTGGCGGCAGCCGCTATCTCCTTGGCAGAAACAGAACCAAAGGTTTTTCCTCCTTCTCCCGTCTTTAAGGTAACTGTCACCTCTTTAACGCCAATTTCCTTTGCAAGAGCCTGTGCCGCCTCCAGATTTTCCTGCGCCACCTTTTCGGCATGCTGATTTTTTAATTTCAGATCGTTCATATTTTTTCCGGTGGCTTCTACCCCCAGCTTTTTAGGCAAAATCATATTTCTTGCATATCCGTCGCTAACTTCTACGATATCTCCTTTTTTCCCTAATGACTTCACATCTTGCAACAAAATCACTTTCATACTTCTATGTCTCCTTCCTTTAGCATCTGATCTAAAGTTTCCTGAATTTTTCTTTTGGCTTGCTCCACCGTGCAATCTTTCAGTTGAGCGCCTGCCACGTTCAGATGACCGCCGCCGCCCATCCGTTCCATGATCAGCTGCACGTTAATCTCGTCAATCGATCTGGAACTAATATATATTTTTTCATTGTACTCTGTGAGTACAAAAGATGCCTTAATTCCCACGATGTTCAACAACTCATTGGCTGCCTGCGCTCCGGCAATGGTCGGGCTTTCCACATTGGAATCTGCCGGACATATGGAAATGGCAAATGCCCCCCGGTATACTTGGGCATGACGGACTGCCTCCGCCCGGGCCTTATATGCCGCCATATCATCACGCAATAATTTACGCACCCTTGTAACCTCCGCCCCGCAACGACGCAGATATGCTGCAGCCTCAAAGGTCCTTACACCTGTTTTCGTCATGAAATTATTGGTATCGATCAAAATGCCTGCATAAATGCAATCTGCCTCATTTGGCCTCAAATGAATATTTTCATCAAAATACTGCAGCACTTCCGCCACCATTTCACAGGTAGAGGACGCATAACTCTCAATATAAGAAAGCACCGCATTCTCTATCACCTCGCTGCTTTGCCTGTGATGGTCAAATACCACGATACTCTTAGTACGCCTCAAAATCTCTGGGCACTCTGTATAAGTAGGACGGTTAGTATCCACCACGACCACCACGCTGCGGTAATCCACAAGCTCAATCGCCTCGTCACTGTCAATAAATAGATCTTCTGGATATCCCTTTTCCTCCGTGAAACATTCTTTCATGGGACGCAGGGAGGAGGTCACCTCGTTTAGCACGATATAAGCTTTTTTTCCCATCACATGAGCCGCACAGTAAATGCCTACGGCTGCGCCAAACGAATCCATATCGCTGATGCTGTGCCCCATGATAAAAATCTGTTCCCGGGTTTCAAATATTTCCCGCAAGGCATGTGCCTTCACCCGGGCCTTTACCCGGGTCATTTTTTCAACTTGCCTGGATTTACCACCGAAATAAGAAATCTTATCCCCTTCCTTAATCACTACCTGGTCTCCGCCCCTGCCCAGGGCAAGGTCAATCGCCATGCGGGAATATTCATATTTCTGGTTGTAACTGACTGTGCTCACTCCCACGCCTATGCTCAGCGTCACCGCCATCTCGTTTCCTACCTTGATCGTCTTAACATCTTCCAAGATGCTGAATTTATCCTTTATCAAAGCGTCCAGGTACTTATGGCGAAATACCACAAAATATTTGTCTTTTTCCAGCTTCTTGATAATGCTGTCCCGCTCTGAAAAATATTTGCTGACTTTGCGGTCAATCAAAGCCACGAGCAGGGAGCGCTTGACTTCCTCAATGCTGTCTAAGGCCTCTTCATAATTATCAATATAAATTAGCGCAGACACAAGCTGCAATTCTTTGTTCTCATCAATATAATGATGAAGCTCGGTCTCATCAAACAAATACAGCGCCATAAGATACTGGTCGTTCGTCTCTAGGTCGATCATGCTTCCATCCGCATGATCCTCGTTAAAATAAAGCCTGTCTACCTTTACTTGGTACATGTGCTCTTTCCATTCTACCTGAAAGCTCCCGCCAATCTCCTCTTTATCCAAAAGCTCCCTGGTGATTGATGGAAAAATTGTCGAGATCGACTTATGATACTTCTTATCTTTCTCTGTCACCGCTGAAAATTCTTTATTCATCCACAAAATCTTGCTGTTATAATCCAATAGCGCGTAAGGGATCTGAAAGTCATCCAAAAGCTTCTTCTGCACGGTCCCATACTGGGTCGCAAAAGTGATGACTTCCTTGCGGATAACAGAGCGGTTCATGATATAAATTACCAGCACGGTCACAAAATAACATACTGCAAATAAGGATACGCATATTCCCGCCTTTTTGTCAAAATAGTAAAGGGGGATATTCAGCAATACAATCAAAACTGTCAACATCAACGGCCAATACATATAATTTTTTAACTGACCCTTGAATTGAATCTCTTTTTTCATTTATTCCTACCTCTGATTTTCTATCAAATAATATGGTACTGGCACTGCATGAAACGACTTAATTCCTGATGCTCTTGGCACTGCTCAATGCTTTCGTGGACATTATACCATATATTACAGAAGTATTACAATACGTTTATCGTTTTGACAGGTAATCCTGCAAAATATAATAAGATTTCTTTAGCCTTTCCCTGTATGTGGGCAGCTCCCAAGGTTCCCAGGAATAGAAACCGCTGACCCCATCGATGGAAAATATAATATGATCCATGACTTCATAAGTAATTTCCTGATGCGCATATAAATTTGCAATACACATTTTAACATTAGGTTTTGGAATATTCAGTAGCAGCCATGGCAGGCGCACTTCTGTGACATCTTCCTTGATGCAAAAATCTGCCCGGGAATCATATTGTGGCGATTGCGGATCCGCATTTCCATGACGCAGCTTCCCTGTCTCCACTAGCTCTGTCTCCACCTTTGTTCCATCTGGAAGCTGCAGCGGACGGTTCAGCATCAACTGAATCGGAACAAAAGTATTATTTTCAGGCGCCGCATACCCTTCCCGCTCTTCCAGTATCTGGTTTTTCCCATAAATGCCTTCCGTATAGAGCCAGTAATTGACATCATAATAGGGATGAATCATTAACCTGCTCTGGTCTCGTCCATCCAATTCCAGAGAAAAATCAGCGCCGCCCTCTTGTTGATTCCCCTGCCCCTTAATAGTGTCCATGGTAATGCGTAAACGGTCATGCTTTCCTTGAATCATCAAATACACATAGGCTTCGTCACTCTTAACATACAATTTGGCGCCGCCGCTTACAAGCAGAGGTTTCTCCCCTTCCCAATCTTTGGCGTCACCGTCTACAATACAGACTGGCTGTTCGCCAGGATCAAAAGAAAGCAAGCCAAAAAACTGCTCGCTGGTTTGAACGTCGCACCAATAGGGACGGTTCTCCGCATCTGTAAAGTCCATGGTATTCCAGGTTCTTTTAAACCATTCATCCTGCCAGATGAAGACATAAGCGCCGGCGCATCCAGAATCTATGATATCATCCAGCATAGACACGATCGCCTTTCCCTGTTCTTTTTCGCCAAGACCTCCCTGGTTATATCCAGGATCACGGGCAAGATGAGTGACGCCCCTTGATGCCGGAACGCCAAACTCCGACACAATCACCGGAATGGAATGATATGCATTCAAATCCATGAGATAGCGCCTGTATGAATTAGGCGGATCATCTTTCAACAGCTCCGGCGCATAACGCATCATTTCAGGGTAATAGGGATAAACATGGTAAGAAGCAAAAAAGCCTGCAAGAAACTCAGGTTTAGCCTTAATATGTTCTGCATCCACAGAAACAGCGTCTTCCATCTCCGGGCTAGGTTCCCCAGGGTGATCTAAAGGATCTGTCGTTACCCAGTTTGCAAACGCCGTAGGATGCTGCATTTTATATTGCTTCGTCTCGTAGGAAATACATGCGTCCAGCCCAGTTGCAAGAAATATCTCAAAAGGCGACGCCTGTTTTGTATATAGATATTCACCGTCATACGACGTACGGTCTTTATGTTGCTCATTGGTGTTGATCACAAAATCTGCCTGCCACTCAATCCCCAATATCCATCCGCTCAAATACTGAGACACATCCGCCGTATAGCTGCCACTGGCATTGCCAGGAAGCGGCTCAATTTCGGCATTTCCATGAACGACATCCACAATGGTCTGGCACATTTGCACCCAGTCCCCTGCGATTTTGCCTTCCTCGTCAAAAGCGTCCCCCAGTCTGCTGATATCTTCCTCATTGTTATACACGCCCTGCATGAAATAAAGAGGCTTGCTTGCGGTTTGATTATATTCTGCCAGCGCCTGATAGAATTCTGGCATCAAAATCGTATAGACACGGATGGTATCTGCATGCATTTCACTGATCTGTTTAAACCAACGCAGATAGTCATTTTTGTTAATGGCAAATTCTCCCGGAAAAGCCCCAGGCTTTGCCGCTCCTATGTTGACCCCTACAGCCACCATGTCCTCCCAAGTGCCGTTTTTCTGATATACCTGAAATTTCTTTTCATGCGTCCGGAAAGAATATCCTATGCCATCCTCTGTGCATTTGGGCTGCCGCTCCTTTAATATCGCCTGGGTTTCTGTTTCCTGTTGCTCTACTGGTGACGCATCCTCTAACGTCTCTGGAACACAACCAGAAAGCAGGCAGACAGACAATATCAGCGCTCCCAAAACCGTTTTTTTCACGCGCTTCATTTCTTTTGTGTCCTTTCTAAAATCCTCTGTCTCTAGTGTTGACTCTAGCCGATAATTAAGACAGACTCATTACCTGTTTTCCTGTGGCACACTAGTGTTTTCTTTTTTCTGCGCTTACGATCTGTTCCACCACATAATCAATCATGCCAGAAACCTGTTCTGCCTTGATTTTTCCAATCCGCTCAAGGAATTCCGGCTCATTGCGGTGACTGACAATATAGCTTCTGGTAGGCGTTTCGCTTCCCTCCAAGGAAACCAGTTCGCCTCCGTTTTCCCGTAGCAGCTTCTGAAGCTCATTATTAAATTGATCTGTGACATTTTCAATGGTGGGCACAATCACGTCAAAAGGCTCTATGGCATTTAAGATCTGATTCTGATATTTTTCCATAAACTCTTCTATTAAATTCTCAAAAGTGCGAAACTCTACAAAATCATCGCCAGCTACAATAATAGTTGAAACAAACTCCCAGGTATGGGGATGGGTCTGCCCCTGTTTGCCGTTAATGATAATATAATGGTTCATATTTAGATATGATTTCAAGCGGTATTCACGATATGAATTCTGCTTTCTCACTTGGCAAACACCTCCTTCCAAAAACTTTCAAATTGAGATTGATAGCTGTTCGCATTGTCCTCACAGTAGAAATTTCCAACCTTTCGTATATTCCAATCCCACAAGGTTTCAATAATTTTTTCACTGACTTTCCTTTCATAGCAGACAAAAATAAGAAGCACCCGATATTCCTCCATAGAAAATCGCAGCACATGATTGTCCAGCACAAACTGCATATGTTCAAGAAACGCATCTCTGGCCTCCTCCGAATCCGCCTCAAAAACCACAAAATGCAACGGAGCGGCATTCTTTTGATCCAATTTCTGTAAAAATTCATCCAGAACAACGCTTTTAAAGACATTTTTGCTGGCGCTGAATGCGTACTCCCTTTTCATTCGTTCATCCAAAAGGGCAATCTGTTTGTTCTGCCACACCACTTGCTTATCTTGTTCCGCAATCAGCCTCTCCTGTCGGTTGATTTTGCGAGACATTGCCATGCTCAGAATAACCAGAAGGGCAAGAATCATCGAAAGGATTATAATAATGGAATTCTTGCACTCTAATAAAATGTTATCTTCCAGAATCACCCTGTCATAAGTCAAAAGACAGACCCGGTACTGGTCTTTTTGCCAGTTAAACATCATTCCAGATGCGACAAACCTGTCATTGTCAAGATAGATAATTCCATGATTTACTTGGTTTGCATGAAGGCTGTCCATAAATGCAGCGGCTGAATCCGAAGCATAGTAAGTTCCATCTGTGAACCCTTTATAGCGATTCGTCTCCGTGACGCTTTTCACAAACAAGATAGAATCCCCCTTGCTCAATGTCCAGTACCTGCTTGCCGTGGAATCCAAAGAACTGATAATCTGCGTAATATCCTGCTCTGTGGCATCATCACCGAGGTTATTAATCTGAGCCAGAATAATGTTCACATACCCATCTTGCTCCGCTCCATAAATCTCCAAAAACCTGGTCTCGTAATTCTCTAACTGAAATATGATAAACACATCTGCCGCAATCGCAAAAGCCATAACCACAATCGTGATAAAAAACAAATTTAGTTTACGTTTCATGATCCTAGCCCACCTACTCATAATTTACGGCTTTTCGTGCTTTTTGGAGAAGCTTTACCGGTTTTTTAGCCATCAATTTGAGCTCCCTTTCAAAGTCTTTTCTCTCGTCCGTCAAGGTCCGCGTCTTCCACGCACTGTCAGTATTAATGCTATTGATCACGCCTGCAAAGCGGATAAAGAATACAATAAAATTAAAAAATGGTAACAATGGAACCACATGCCAGTGCTTTCGGTAATATTTCTTTAAGCCGTCAAATTCTTTCAGAAACCCTATGGTAGCAAAATAATACAGATATCCACTGATGATATAGAGTGCGAAGATCAAAGCGCTGGAAAGCAAGATGATCTTTGCAGAATAATCCATGCACAAGAGACAAAACAGCACAAGATACCAAATCAGTCTGGGAAACGCAAAGGTATGGTCATACATCAGGGTGCGAACCATGACATTGGTAAACATTTTGCGCACCTTGAGATCCTTTTCCAAAAACTGATGCGACACCTCCAGGCTCCCTCTCTGCCAGCGCTGACGCTGAGTATACAGTTTATTGATTCCCTCAATGGGATCCACCATGAAAATTGCATTCTCACAGATATGCACTTTAATATGCTGTAGATAGCGCATCTGGAACGTAATGTTGGTATCTTCACATATGGTGTCTGTATTATAAAGCTGGGATTTGAGCACCGCTGATTTCCGAAACGCCGAAAACGCCCCAGAGAGCGTATAAATCGAATTTGTCTCTGAAGCATAATTCCTTCCAGCCAAAAATGCCTGTGCATATTCCATAAATTCCATTTTACGGAGCAAACGGGCAAATATGCCCTTGTATTGCTCGATCATCTTTGGCATCGTAAGAATGGCTCCCGTCATACAGTCCACGTCTGGACAGCTTTCAAATTTGCGCACCATGTTTTTGATGGCATCGGGCTCAAACTGACCGTCGCTGTCCACATGGATGATATATTTTCCATCCGCATTAAACAGGGCAAGGTTCAGCGCACGGGATTTTCCCTGCCTGGCATTCAGCCACTGCATTAACAAATCTGGGTACAACGCCTGGCATTTGGTATAGACCTGAAATGAGTCATCCTTTCCCTGATTATTTACCAGAAAGATACGCATCTTATCATTAGGGTAATCACTGTCATTGATGGAGCGGATGCATTCCTGCAGGGAATCTTGAGAATTATATACCGGAATAATCAGGGTGATTTCCGGCCAGATTAGAGGATCTTCATATTTGCAGGGGAAGAGCCTCTTCTTTAACAAGATCAAAAAGCTCCCCAGCGAGGGAATGATCTCCATAATTAGCGGAATGATAATCCATGCTGCCCAAAACAATATCGAATTAAATAATTGCTCAATGATCGTCATATCGGAAGCTCCCCACTTTCTGTTTTAAAATCTGCGGCTTCGTAAATACATAGAAGTATATCACGACCGACAAAGCATAAAAAACCAGCCGCCCCACAAACGTATGCGCAATAAAATAATTGTCAATTCCGCCAAAATGGATCATCAAGCAAATCACAGTAATTCGCAGCGCATTTGCCAGAATCAACGCTATCACGCCCAGAATTCCAATGCAAAACCTCTCATAGACTGTATAAACCCGGTAAAAAATTAGCAATGCAAGATACGCCATAATCTCGATAATGCCAGAACACTCAAAGTCTATCTTAAGAGAAATCGCTCCCACGGCAGACTCCACAAAAATCACGCCATATTTATAATGGGCACTGTAAATGTCGCCGATCTTGCCTGGAAGGCTCGCTAAAAGCGCTACAATCCGTGCCAAAGGCTGCGTCAAAACCGGCTGCAAAAATACCAGCATCAAAATAAACGCTCCTACGCTTCCCACGATAAAATGCCAGAAGTTCAACTTGCCCTTATTGAGCACACGCAAGAGCAACAGCCAAGCCACAAGTCCAATCAAACCAATAATATATTTTGTCATTTTATTTCTCCGCTTCCTTCTCAGAGTTTTGCCGCTGCGTCCGCAGCTGCAGCGCATAAGCCAGAATAAAAATCACCGCCATGACGCTAGCCGATATCCCTGCCCAGAGAAAAGGATACGTCAGCAAAATCTCTGTTTTTCCTGCTTTCACGAAAGTCAGGTGATTCTTGGCATAAATTTCCTGCCTGCTGACAAAGCTGTCATGATAAGCAAGACCAGTATTCACATTGTCACGATCCACGTCAATGATTATCTTATCAGCAAAATACTGAATCTCATAAGGCACGATCTCACGTTCTGGAAGCTCGTCTATGCGCAGATTCATTGCATGACTCAAAAGCGCCTCCACTCCCTCGTCATGGGTCAGGCTTAGATAATATGGAAGATTGAGTCCGATTATGACGATATTCTTATTCCTCACCGTGCCATAAAACGGCAAATCCCAGTCTAAATCCTCTACCGTGCCCCAGACATCGTCCAGTCCATCGACATATACCGTGTTCCACTCCCGGTAACCGCTGGGAAATAAGTGCGGATCCAGCACGCCGTCTATCGTTTGTAGGTTAGGATAACCCTGCGAAAAGGAGACTGGATTGCAGACAACACCCAGAAAACTCTGATTTTTGCTTCCCCTGTCCTCTGGAATTCCATCCGCCCCAATGACAATTCGGACCCCGGACTCACTCAATTTCGTAACCAGCTCCTCTGCCGCAGACTTATCACTGTAGGAAAAGCCCGCCAGATATATCAAGTCATAATCCTTTAACTCCTCAAACGTAAATTCATTCAAATTAGTGACCACTGTTTCCTCAACCACTGGAAACTGCCTGGAAATTGCTGGAGCCAAAGAGCCAATGCCAATCGCCTTGTATCTCGTAACCGTCCCCCAATTACCTTTTGCATCAAGATGATAAAGGCGATAGCGATCTGTAGCGTCCACCAGATCATAGCCTACCCTCTGGGCAGCGTGGTCCATCTTTAAGACCGGACTCTTCTCCATGGAACTCACGATATCTGTATCGATGATCACCGTGTCATTTCCAAGTTCCAGGCAACGGTCAAATAAATACAGGTAATTCCCTTCTTCCAGGGAACGGTCAACCTGCATAATATTTGCAAACTCCGCAGAGGTATTCTGCGCACAACCATGCATGGCAGGCACGGTCTCTTCATAGCCAGTAATCAGATAATTACTCATTGCCCCAAGGCCACTCTCATCAATCAGCGCCAGTCTCTGCATTGTCAGTTCCTTTGCCTTGCCGACAAGAGTGCTGTCAGAATAATACGCCATCCTGTCTTTCGGCAAATGTCCAGATTGGTTCCCCCAAAACAGCGGCAGAGAGGGCAAGGCATCCAAAATAAGCAGCGCTGCAAAAATAAGAACCCATCCCCTTTTCAAAGTATCCCAAATCAGGAAGCTAAATAGCACCATGCACGACGCAATCGAAAAATAGCTAAGCATCTTCAATATCCCTGAAAACGGAAGCTTTGCCAAAAAGTGATACAAGATATTCGAGCTACAGCCCAAAATCAAAATTCCCGCCCAAAAACCAGGCATGGATTTTTTTTTGCTAAGAAATATGCCAAAAACAGCGAGTAGAAAAACCGCCAATCCAAAATAAGCGTTCTCAAGTCCGTTACGAAAACGTGCTGCAGGATAAATCGACAAAAACAAGTTCTGGAAAAAGCTATCTAAAAGACCTGATGTTACTGCAGCATTAGCACCTTTGAACAGAGATGGGATCAACCAGGCGCCTGCCAAGATGCAACCTATAAACAATGCCGCTGCTATTTGAAGCTGTGGTTTCCATTGATGGCGGATCAATGCGTCAACAATAAAATAGAACGTAAATCCTATCAAAATCATGCCTGCAAAATCAGAGCTGCATAGGCAGACGACCGCAAAGCATACAGAAAGCTTTGGCAAATCCCCCCTGTGACGGCATTGAAGATATTGATACGTCCAGCAAAGCAAAAAAGGCAGCAACGCAATACAAAGAGATCTGGGAAGATTACCCTCATGAAACAACGTCACCAGATTATTGGGCATAAAAAACCACAACACGCCTAAAAACACCCCAAACCAGGGGCGTTCTAATTTCCAACCTCCATAGAACCAGGAAATTGCCCCGATCCAAAAAATAAGTCCCACAAAAACCAAGTACCCGTTCATGGAACTTCCGCCAAGAAAACGGCAGAACGCCATCAAATACACCGGAAGCGGTTCCCAAAAGCGCAACAGTTCCACGCCATTATACCATAACGGGTCATAAATAGGAAAAAAATCCCCTTGGCAAACCGCATCATATAAGGCGTCGCCCTTATAAATATGGCAAAGCGCGTCCATTCCACTGGGATACATTCCATTGTTCTGAACAAGCTTTGCCATTCCATATGCCAATATGGCATAAAGAACGGGCATGATAAAAACAAGATCATGTAACTTCTTTCTGTCTTTCAATGCCCATTCCTCCTATATCCGTTCCTTCTGTATATGATGGTTTATTTTGCTGTTGAAAGCAACAGTTCCATCAGGCTTTTCTTTTTATACCAAAGAATAAAGCCAGCTGTCGCTATACAAAGCGTAACTCCTACGATTGGTCCCGTGGAAGTACCCGCTGTGTAAAGCCACTGTTGTCCAATACGTCCAAACTGAGCCGAAATCTCTTTCAAGTCTGTCTCATCCACGCCTAGTTTCCCTGCAATCATCGGCAGTTCCAGGTAAAATTCCATCTCATCCTTTCCATCTTTGCCGACAGTCATCATCATCTTGCCATATAACTGATCCATTTCATTCAGATTATTGATATTAGTAGATGTATGCCATGCATCTGTCGAAGCAATATAATATTCGTATGTTCCTTCGGGAAGACCCGAAAGCTTTGGATCCCAATTGATGTTTCCGCCGGCGTCCACTGTCACAAACCGGGGATAAAACGCCATCTTATGATCATAAGCGCCATTTTGCAGATCACTCTGCTTTTGATTAAATGCGATGGTAACAGCAGAGGTAAATTCGCCTCCTGCCTCCTGTAAATGCTGAGGCATTCCTGTCACTACATGCGCAAACAGCTTATCTTCGCTGGAATAGAGCGCCCCTTTTGCATCAACCTGGGATTCCTGGGAACCAGCCGTGGCATACTCAATAGTAGTATGCCCATAATCCTCCCAATCTTCATAAGATCCGTCATAAATTATCCCATTAAAAAGATTTTCCAGGTTATTTCCATGATCTGGCTGTAGATTTACGATGCCAGAGACAATCACGTCACCCTCATAAAATCCAAACGTCAGGCTCTCTCTATATTTTGGAAGCTGATCCTTTGGAATAGCAATTTCCCACTCGCTGCCTACATAGGCAACTTGTGCGCCGTCCACGCCGCTGACAGCAGGCGCTGTTGAAAGCTGAATGTCTGTCTCATATCCCAAATCTGACTTTATGGCATATTTACCGTTGGAATGGGTCCCTGCGCCGGAAGCATTGCTTCCTTTTCCGTCCTTGATATAAAGATAAAGCCAATCGCCGTCATAGACTGCTGCCGCCTGAGATAAACATCCTTTATGCTGCTCATTGGGGCATGAGGTCTCCGTCTTTGCCACCGCCGCCCAATCAGAGTAATTGCCATCAATGTCGATCCCTGTATAAATTGGCTTTGTTTCCACGGCTAGCGGATTGCCGTTCACTTTTTGAATCTCTGACACGCCAACGGAGGTTCCTCCAAATTCCACGACAAAGTCCAGATTATGAAAAAAACTTGCCGGAACCGCAAATTCCACGGTGTAAGGTCCTGGGTTATTGCCATTCGCTTCATTAGTCACTGCCACAGAAGCCCCTGGAACATCTCCCCAAATAGCATTTTTTACAAGCGCTCCGTCCTGCCATGCGTGAATGGAAAGCGCCGCATCCTCGCCCGCAGTCCCGTCTGCATATGTAAACTTAAAGCTGTTGTTGTTGCTTGCAAAACTATAATCCCATTCTGTGCCCGCACTGCCGGTATAGCAAAAATACACAATGCCTCCGTCTGGTGAAAATGCCACTTTCCAAGAATCTGCTCTGGAAGCTTTACGTTCTGTCACTTCTGCCCAATCAGACAAAATTCCGTCCACTGTGATACTTCCGTTTACTACGGACAAATCATCGATTGAAAACGCCCTAGGCGCATATTGATCTTCTTGCTCAGCTTCTGATGCCTCTTCACCCTGAGAATCCTGCCGTTCTTCGATCTCTTTATGATCTTTTCCTTGTTTCTCTTCGTTGCTCTCTTCCCCATCTTTTGGCTGAGGCTGTTTTGCTGGCTCTGTTTCCGCTTCCGGATCGAAAATGTCGTCTGGCGCCTGTGGCTCTGCTCCCGGCTCTTCTGAAAGCTCTGACTGCGGCTCTTCTGAAGGCTCTGACTGCGGCTCTCTTTCCGTTTCTTCTGAAGCAGTTGACCGCGGTTGCCCTTTAATTTCTTCCGGGAGACCTGGCATTTGCCCTTGCGACTGTGTCTGTTGCGGATCCACACTGCTTGATTCCGTCGCCATCACAGGCATTCCTGACAGCAAAAGTGATAGAGACGTCAGGCCCGCAGCAACTCCTCTAAAAATAATCTTCGTTTTCATAACTGGCTCTCCCTTTCTATTGATGTACTTTAAGTTAAAACGTTTCTTCTACAATAGCATATACACGCAAAGGCGTTTCGCTTATCTCAAAACGTGCAAATTTCCAATGCTGCTTCTCAAGCGCATCTTTCACTTTGCGATAAAACACCTCTCCCATATGTTCAATACTGGTATTTCCCCTAAATTCTGGAAAATCATTCAAGTATTGATGCTGATACTGATCAAATACCTCTTTCAAAATCGAATCCATACTGGCAAATTCCATGAAGTCTTCCGAAATCTGCCTCGCTGCAATCTCAATCTCAATTAGGTGATGATGCTTATTGTCAATCCGTCCATCAAAACTATGTTGCATACATAAACGATATTTCAAACGATGGTATCTCATCTAACCATGTCCACCCAACTCCCTGACCATATTTCACTTACAAACTATTGTGAATTTCATTATAGCATCTGCGATTTAGAGATTCAATCCCACAAATATTCCATTTTTACATAAATCTAGTTAATTTTTTCTCTTTGTTGTAGGATTTTCCATGATAGAAACGAAAGAAAAAATTCAGACCTTTTGCCCCTCTAATCCCATTAGATAAAAAGGGAGCTGTTGCAAAATAGCTGTTATATACAAAATATGGTATTCAGAACGTAAGAATCTCATCCATATAATGTATATAAGCCGCATTTTACAACAGCCCCTAATTGATCCGAACCATTCTCCAAGTGAAATGATTATCGCTTGTCTTTTATTTAATCTGTAACATATGGCATCAATGCGATATGCCTTGCCCTCTTGATGGCAACAGTCAACGCTCTCTGATGCTTTGCGCAATTCCCGGTAATTCTTCTGGGAAGAATCTTGCCTCTCTCAGAAATATATCTCTTTAATTTATTGGTATCTTTATAGTCAATTGCATTATCTTTTCCACAAAATACGCAAACTTTCTTTCTTCTGCGGATGCCGCCTCTTCTCTTCATGGGAGAATCGCTTTTATCATTTTTATTGTAAGCCATTTTCTTTACCTCCTGTTCTAATTAAAGGGTAACTCCTCGTCAATACCGTCAGGAATATTCATAAAACCATCCCCTGCTGCTGCACTGGGCTCCGGTCTGGCTACTGGTTGATATCCGCCGGACTGCTCGCTCGCCGCTTTGCTCTCCGCAAATTCCTGTTCTTCCACCACCACGTCCGTGGTATACACTTTCTGACCTTCCTGGTTGGTATAGCTCCCGGTCTGGATTCTTCCAGTGATCGCCACCTTGATTCCCTTGTGGAAATATTTTTCCGCAAACTCACCGCTTCTGCCAAACGCCACGCAATTAATAAAATCTGCTGTCTGCTGGTCTCCGTCACGGCGGAACCTTCTGTCTACTGCCAAAGTATATCTTGCCACTGCGGTGGCTTGTTCGCCTTGCGAATAACGGACCTCGGGGTCTCTGGTTAATCTGCCCATAAGTATGACTTTATTCATCTAATCTCCTCTTTCTATCTATGCCTCGTCTTGTCTAACGCATAAGAAACGGAGCACATTGTCCATAATACGCACACGCTTTTCAACTTCGCCTGGACAATCTGCGTCTGCATCGAATTTGATGAAGTAATAGAAGCCTTCTCTCATTTTCTGAATCTCGTAAGCCAGTCTCTTCTTACCCCATTCGTCCACTTCCGTAACCGTGCCGCCAAAGCGGGTAATATACTCTTTCGCTTTCTCTACCACTGCGGCCCTTGGTTCATCCTCGATCTTTGCATTAACGACAAGCGCTAATTCATATTTGTTCATGCCTCGTACCTCCTTTTGGTCTTTTGGCCCCCTGATGCTACAGGGAGCAAGGATAAATTAATATATCACAATTAGCTAGTCTATCATAATTATTCCGGTTTTTCAAGAGTTTTACGCAAAAAAATGTTTTTTTAGTGACAGTTCCGCCAGCACCTGACACATGCGATGAACAGAATGCTCAAGCCTCTGACAGGAACTCCATGGCAGCGGATTGTTTCTGGGGCATAAGCCACACTGTTACAACTCCCATTATTGTCATATAATTTTCCAACGTCGTCTGTTGTCTACAATAAACAGCAAAATAAGGAAGCACTTTAACGATATTTTTCTTCTATATCACACAATAATGCTGCCAAAAAGCTTTCTAAAGCAGCTATTGCACAATCTGAACCGCCGCAATCTGCTCCACGTCTTCAACGCTAAGTTCTAGACACTCGGCAATTTCTTCCATTGTCAGTTTTTCCATTTCCAACATCCTAAGAGCAGTTTTCTTTTTCGTTTCGTTAATTCCCGTCTTATTCCCTGATTCAAAATCTTTCTTGCACTCGTTTCAATCATTGCGCCTCTCATCATATCACCTACGCCTTTCTGCACATTCTCATATTTCTGTGCGATCTCCTTAATGACATCACTGGATAAGTCAATAATTGTCCGTTTATCAAATGCCCCGATAACCCCTTTTTGTTCCTGTTCATCAAGTTTTTTCAGAATAACCTGATATTCCTCTTTCAATTCTTCAAGTTTCTGTTCATTTTTATTATACTCAGGAAAGCGTTTCTCATGTGAAAAAATATAAAACGGTATCAGCATCAGCAAACGCTTTTCAAAAATGTCATTTAGTGAATATGCCTGTACTTTCATAATTGGAACATCATACTGCACCATTCCACCTGGCGTGACGATTACATACTTCATTTTGTCTGGCGTTTTTTGATAAGACCGAAGATATAACACTGCTGTATGGGGAAATGTCACGGTCAGCGTTTCTTCTGTAACCACTCCCTCGTCAAGCGCTATCTGCGCATCATACTCAAAGAGCCGGATTGCCAACTTGCGATCTGGCAAGCTGCTTTCACATTCGATGTGGAGCACCGTTGATAGATATGATAGTGCAAAAGTTGGTAAGATTTTCTTGCAAGCGAAATTCAGACCTTTCGAGACACTAATCCTAGTAAGATAAAAATAGGGGCTGTCGCACGAAGGTATTTGCCTGCTTAAAAGGTTTACATTGCAAAGCAATG
>CAJTJY010000014.1 GCA_910576975.1 uncultured Lachnospiraceae bacterium | reverse complement strand
TCTGTCTTTGCCGCATGAGCGGCAAGACCTTTTGAACAAGCGAATATATCCGTGCCACAGTCCCACTTTGATCCTATAAAAATGCAAAATACGGAAACTCAAAAAACGGTAAAATCTTTCCTCGTTGGTACTGTTTTATGTTACAATAAGGTTAACACGCCAACGTACAAAAAAGGAGGTAATTTATGAAGCAAAATTCCAGAAACAAAATCTGGGGACGGATGTTTTCCTGGGTACTTGCAGCAGCGCTTTTATTTTCTAATGCAGAGCCTGCCGCAATGGTCCAGGCGCAAGAGGGGACAGCGATCTCCATAGGGACAGCAGAAGATTTAGCAAAGATCGGAACAGACAGTAATTATCCGATGACAGGGGATTATGTGCTGACAGAAGATATCGACCTGTCTGGCGTTTCATGGACGCCCATGGGAGGTTACATAGGGAATAAGGGAAGCTGTAATCCGTCGGAGCCCAATGTATTTTCGGGGACGTTTGACGGACAGGGACATGTGATTTCTGGATTAACGATTCAGTTGGATGGAAGCATCAATCAGGAGGGAAAATATGGACAGGTGGGATTGTTCAGCGTCATTGGCTCTGACAATTCTTCCGATTATGCAGAGGTTAAAAACCTGATCTTTACCAATGTAGATGTTCACACTGATTTTACCGATGGACTGGCAGCGATTGGGACTCTTGCAGGAGAGGTGAATGGATATGCCAATGTTTCTAGCATCGTGGTATTGAACGGGGAATTGAATATCAATCGTTCAGAGCTCTGTGATACAGTTGGAGCAGGGGGGATTATTGGTGAATGCCGTACGTCAGCAGATATGGGAAATGGAAACATTTCTATCAAAGACTGCTATAATGGGGCAAACGTTTTGGCAAGCGGAAGCAGAAGTGATTTAATTTATACAGGGGGGATCCTCGGAAGAGTGGCAAAAACGGCATGCAAAGAGATTTCCCAGTGCGTCAATGTAGGAATGGTACAATATCAGGGATATGACGCTTTTGCAATTGCAGCGGCAGAGGGAGCGAACTCTGAGCTCCTTTCTAGCATAGCCGATTGCTATTATTCTGTAGAGATGCAGCAGCTTCCCTCTGGAACAGCTACGGAAGTTTCAGACAAAGAACTAAAAAGCGGAGTTCTTCCTGGGAATTTGTCTGGGGATCATTGGAGCGCACAGGCAGGATGTTACCCAGTTCCCGCCTTTTGTTTTCAATCAAACGCTGCAGGCCTGATCTATCTATCCGGGTTGTCCCTTGGTTTTGCGGAAGGGGAAGAAGCTTCTGGAGTGAGAACGGAAATAGTGCTGCCTCAGTCTGCAGGCGGCCAGGCGCTGACCTGGACAAGCAGCCAGGAACATGCGCTCTCGATTCAGGGAGACAGGGCCATTGCTCATTCTGCCGAGATTGGAAGCAATACCACAGTGACTTTGACGGCTCAGACTTCCAAAGGAGAACAGCGAAGCTTTAAAATTATCGTGTTGACAGACCGAGAACAGAAAGCAACGTTTGATCAGGGGTATCCGAAAGTAGGAGAACCGTTTACCGTGTCTGTGTCGAATACAGAAGGCATCGAGTTGAGCTATCAGTGGAGTGTCAATGGAACGCCTGTTTCTAATGATGCCGCCAGTTACACGCCGTCCGCAGACGACCTGGAGAAGTTTATTTCTGTAGTGGTAACGGCGCAAAAAGAAGGGATGCGTTGGGAACTATCTGCCTATTGCAGCCAGCTTCCGGTGATATATGTAGACACCAATGACGGACAGGAAATTAACAGTAATACGGTTGCCAAGGATGCTTTCATAAAAGTTCAGGGAAATCAGGAATTCAACAATCAAGATACTTGGTACGAGGGAGCGACAACCATTAAAGGGCGCGGAAATTCCACTTGGAGTTATGCGCAGCAGAACCGTCTCAAGAAACCATATAAATTAAAGCTTGACTCCAAAGCAAACCTTTTGGGGCTGGGAAGAGGATCAAATAAGCATTGGGTCCTGCTTGCAAATGTGATTGACCATACCAATATGCGTAATGAGCTTGTGCATGATTTTACTAAAAAAATCGGGATGGAGACGACGATAGGAGATACGGGAGTAATATTGATTTTAAATGGGGAATATCAGGGAGTCTATGAACTTAGCGAGCATGTGCGGGTCGGTGGAGCAAGAGTGGACGTCTTTGAATGGGAAGAGCTGGCGGATGATATTGCCAAAGCGGTCTGCAAAAAGGAAACAGCGCTCAAAAAATCTGATCTGGAAACCTTTTTGGAGGAAAACTTTAGCTGGATGTCTGGAAGTTTCCAATATCAGGGAAAAACGTATCAGGTAGCAGATTACTATACGGATCCGATCCCGGATTTTACGGGGGGATTCTTGCTTGATATGGACCGTAGGAGTGCCAACGATCAGTATAAGTATATTTCCACATTCCAGACGTCTAACGGGGTACCGATGTTTTTCCGCGCCCCGGAATATGCAAAGACCAATCCTAAAATGGTGGAATATGCCAGAAATTATCTCAATGCTTATGAGTCTGCCCTAGCCAGTCCTGATTTTACCACCAATTATCAGGGTAAAAACGTGCATTATACAGATCTGTTTGATATGGATTCCTTGCTTCAGTACTGGCTGATATGCGAATTTACGAACAACTGGGACTCCATGAAAAACAGCTCCTATTTGTATAAAGACTTAGAAGGCAAGGCAAAGATGGGACCTGCATGGGACTATGACTGGGCGTGGGGAAATATCAATATGTATAATATGACAGGTCCTTTTGTGTACGACCAATGGCATACGACTCTTTCTGGCATCAGTATGTCTGCCGGAGGGTTTGCAGAGGAGGACTATCAGAAGCGTCAATGGCAGCGTTTTCTTGTAAAAGATCCCTATTTTGTTACACGGGCGTATGAGCTTTACCATAAATACCATTCCAGCGCTTTTGAGGAAATGATAAAAAGCGGAGGGACCATTGATACATTGTTGGAAAAATATCGCAAGGCCTCTGAGGTAAATGACAATAAATGGTCATATTCATATGGTCTCTATTGGGGGAAAGCCTTTGTGAATGGATTGGAGGTAAGTACTGCAAGCCAAAATTATCAGGCCGCAGTCAACTCCATGAAAACCTTTATTGAGAAACGCTTGGATTGGATGGACAGACAATTCACAGATGTGAATACCTTGTATGCTTCTCTGGGGAATACGGTCTCTGACGATATTACCGTTACGGCTTCTGGATTTGCGGAGGACGGGACTCTTACAGCTACCGCAGAAATCGCATCGCCGGATGTCAAGTATGTGACTTTTTTAGTAAATGGACGGAAGCTAGCCTCCGGCGGCAGCGAAAGGATTCCAGTGGTAAATGGAATGGCTGCCGCAACTGTTGACGGCGACATGATGCTGACAAATCAGCTCAATACGATCGAAGCGCTGGCGGTGGACAGCTCTGGGGCTTATATCAAGAATAAGATCAATTTTACAACATTTGACGGTCCGCAGGTCAAGTTGGAGGGAACAGTTGTCGTACAGTCTGACCGTCAAGGAGAGATTTCTTATCCGGGCGACACTCTGAAAGCGGAAGTGACAGATACAAACAACAGCGGGACGTTGCATTATCAATGGTTTGCAGACAACACAGCGATTGCTGGAGCTACAGAGACGACCTATGTGCTGCGTGCGACGGAGATTGGCAAGCAACTGAGCGTGAAGGTTTCAAGCAGTAAGGAAACAGGGACGTTGAAAGGAGTTTATGCTGGGACTGTGAAAAACAAGCAGCAGCCAGTGAAAGTGAAAAACATTAAGCTGTCTGCAAAGTCTAAGAAGATGTATGCTTATCAGACGTTGCAGTTAAAGGCGACGGTAACGCCTGCGGCGGCATCTAAGAACATAGCGTACGTCAGCAGTAAGAAATCGGTGGCAACCGTGTCAAAGACTGGAAAGATTACCGCAAAATCGCCTGGGACGGCGAAGATAACAGTAAAAGCCACAGATGGCAGTAACGTCAAAGCAGTCTGCAACATCACAGTGCGAAAGCCAGTGATCAAGGTCAGCGGAAAGATGAGTGTGAAGCTCAAAAAATCTCTAACCTTGACAGCAAAAACTTATGGACTGAAAGGCAAGGTTACCTGGAAGCTGGACGCAAAAGGAAAAAAGCTTTTAAAATTAAAGAAAGCGGGAACAAATAAGATAAAACTGACTGCAGGAAAGAAAACGGGCAAAGCGAAGCTCACAGTAACTTGTGGAAAAAAGAAAGTGACAAAGGTCATTCAAGTGAAAAAGTAAAGATAAGCATCCTCTGAAACAGGATTCATGCTGCGTCATATTCTTTCTTGTCACAGCAGGAATAAAAAGCGGGGTTGTTGCAAAATGAGAAATCTTTGCGTCTATGGTACAGCTATCGGCAATATGTGTGTTGTATGTCGCAAAGTCCCTATTCTTTGCAACAGCCCCATTTTGTCATGATTGAAAAAAATAGTTGGCGTACGGCGGCACATGGGGTAAAATAGGAACGATGAAATTTTTGGAAAGGGATGAAGAAAGAAATGAAATTAGGAATTACCATGGAAGGCGGAGCGAGCCGTACCGTGTTTAGCTGCGGGGTGACAGATGCATTTTTAGAGGAAAATATTATGCCAGATTATTTTATCGGCGTTTCAGCGGGAATTGCCTACGGGGTATCCTATTTGTCAAAACAGAAAGGGAGAAATCTTGAAATCGCAATAAAATATATGAACGACAAACGTTATATGGGGGTACGGCACCTGCTGAAAAGTAAAAATTTTTATAATATCCCATTTGTATTCGGGGAGATTCCCAATAAGTTAGAGGCGTTTGATTATGAGACATTCGCAGCGTTTCCGGGCAAGGTGATGGCATGCGTTACTAATATCCATACTGGAAAGCCGGAATATCTTGAGGTGCCCAGAAAGGATGATAAATTTGACGTGCTGGTGGCAAGCTGCGCCCTACCTATTCTGTTTCAGCCAGTGAAAGTCGGGAAGCGGTATTATTTAGACGGCGGCTTGTCAGATTCTATCCCATATCAGCAGGCGCTCAAAGAGGGCTGTGATAAGAATATCGTAATTCTTACCAGAGAGCGGGGATACGTGAAAAAGGCGGAGCGTGCCGGGGATATCTCTATGAAGCTATATAAGAAATATCCTAATATCGTGGAAGATATTAAGACAAGGCCAGAAAGATATAACGCATGTATGGAAGAGCTTTTGGAACTGGAAAAGGCCGGAGAAATCTTTGTGATTGCGCCGGAGGACATTCATGGCGTTGGCAGAACAGAATCCGATCCCGAAAAGTTGAAAAAACTCTATGACGAAGGATATCAGCAGGCACAGAAGCAGATGGCGGATTTGAAGCGCTATCTGGGGATGGAAAGCTGATGTCTCGGGCAATAAAATGTTACCTGATACGCCACGGCGCCACCAAGGGAAATCAGGAAGGGCGTTATGTGGGAAAGACAGATGAGCCTGTACTGGAATCTGAGCTGGAAAGGTTAAGAATGCTGGGGAAGTCTCTCTTGCCAGTGGATCACATTTACGTGAGCCCCTATCTGCGGTGCCGTCAGAGTGCAGAAGCTTTGTTTTCCGGCTTAGGCTGTTCGACGGAAATTATTTCCGATTTTCGGGAAATGGATTTTGGGGAATTTGAATATCATAATTACCAGGAGCTGAACGGAGATCCAAATTATCAGGTATTTATTGACAGTGGCGGAACAACGGCATTTCCGGGGGGAGAGGAGCCAGGCGAATTTAAAGAACGCTGCTGCCGTGCTTTTTTAACCTGTGTCAGCCAGGCAGACGAATATGGATGGCAGAGGCTTTTATTTGTTGTTCATGGAGGGACGATCATGGCGATTATGGAGGCGTTTGCAGTACCACAGAGAAGCTATTTTGACTTTCAGGTAGAAAATGGATGCGGTTATGAAGCCAGCATAGGAAAGATACGGTGCTTAGAATGGAGGAAGTTATGAAAATTGTTTTTTTAGATGCAAAGTCAATCGGGGAGGACATTGACCTTTCTGGATTTGAACAGTTGGGAGAGGTGGAAAGGTATGATTATTCCAATTCTGAAGAGGCGGCGCAGCGCACAGAGGATGCGGATGTGCTGGTGCTGAACAAGGTATTGGTAAATCAAGATACCATTGGAAATGCCAAAAATCTGAAATTGGTATGCGTTACGGCGACAGGGACCAATAATCTCGACAAGGAATATCTGCAACGCCAGGGGATTGCTTGGCGTAATGTAGCAGGTTATTCCACAGAATCTGTGGCGCAGCATACGTTTGCAATGTTGTTCTATCTGCTAGAGCATCTTCCCTATTATGATCAATATGTGAAATCTGAAAAATATGTGGAGGACCGAATGTTTACCCATTTTGACCGTAAATTTTCTGAGATCAGCGGCATGACCTGGGGCATTATTGGCATGGGGGCGATTGGAAGGCGGGTAGCAGAGATCGCTACGCTCTTTGGCTGCCATGTCATATATTATTCGACCACTGGAAAAAACCGACAGCCAAACTATGAGAGCGTGTCTTTGGAACATTTGCTGGAGCGTTCAGATATTGTATCTGTTCATGCGCCTCTTACGAAAGAGACAGAGAATCTTATGGATCAACAGGCATTTTCGAGAATGAAGAAGTCTGCAGTATTCCTGAATCTGGGCAGAGGGCCGATCGTGTCTGAGCAGGCGCTTGCCAAGGCGCTGAATGATGGAGAAATCCGTGCAGCAGGCTTGGACGTGCTCTGCGCAGAGCCAATGACCAGGGAGAACCCGCTGCGGAGCATCAAGGACAGCGATAAGCTGTTGATTACGCCTCATATAGCCTGGGCAAGCCTGGAAGCAAGAACAAGGCTGATGCAAATTATTCTGGAACAGATTCGGGAATTTTTTCAGTAGCCTGGCAAGCAGCGCCCTCAGAAATATATCTGTCGCAGTCTTATCAACCATGGAACATGCTACAATCCAGACCGCTGTGATAAGAATTATTTCCCAGTTTCTTTTGCAAGGCTCTGGTTTGCTTTCGCCTTGCCGTGTCAGAGGAAACGTTTTGGAATATGCCGTCTAAATCTTTTAGGAATTGCAAATATTGTTTCTGCGCCTGTTCCATGAGGTCAAAGAAAGATTCTGTGAAAATTCTTGCTTTGTCCCAGGGATTTCTCCAGGGCTGGCGCAGGATATTCAGCGGATCGGAGTGCATGACCAGAGAATCGCTGGGGATTAGCGCAGATAATAACGGATATCCCAGGATTCCTTGTTCTAATCTGCACAAGATTTGTTTTTTTCTTCCAGAGGGGTCATGCAGCCATTTGGTTCCAAGCTGCATAGCGCAGATGGAGGCCTGCATGGTAGCGTACGAGATGCCCAATTCTGGGTATGTCTTGCGGTATACATAATGCAGGATCGAAGCTATGGTGCGGCGCTGCAAGCTGGTTAGTCGGATGGTGGAATTTTGCCAGAATGCGGAAGGCTGGCAGTGTTTGTAAAACTGCAGCAGTTCCGTGTCAATATCTACCTCAAGTCCCATATGGCGCCCGTGATAACGACTGTTCTTTTCTTGAAAGCCAGTTTTCCAGTAAATATATGGATGACAATGAGTGTCCAGCGTATAATGCCCGAGAAATCCGGCAATATAGGCCATCGCCGTTTGCTGCTCTATGCTGTTGGAGAAGAGTTTTTTGCTATTTAACAGATAATGCAAAAAGAGCCCCGTGCGTTCTGTGTGAGCCATAGCTCCGATGTTGTTGGCATGTATCGTGTAGGAGGGAAGAAAATAAAAAAAGACGTCCGGACCCTGCAGGCCTAAGCTGTATGGAGCGTGATTTTTCTGAATAATATCTTTAAGCGGCGAATTGCCAAGCTTTCTGCAGGTATTTAATCCAAACAGATAATGTGTGGTAAATCCAGGCATAGTCATATCCTCTTTTCTATTTGATCATAATTATAGTATATCTGTTTCCCATAAAAATTCATAGAGAAAATGCAAAACTGGTAACAAATACTGGAAGAATGTGCTATACTATATATTCAGCATCAAAAGATATCTCTCCCTTTTTAAGAATTTGGTCGGGAAATATTGGGAAAACTAAAAAAAGAAAATCCTGATAAGCCCTGAAATGCTACATTTCGCATAGTAGCAGAACCAAAAATTAGGCATATAGTATAGGGATAGAAAAAATGGGAGATGGACTGTGGATTATAAACAGGAAGTATTTTACAGAAATCCCGGACAGAATATGTCTAAAGTGCCCTTTTATATGGCATATCCCATGCAGACCGTTTATATGGAAGAAATGGAATATGCGAGGGATTTGGAAAAGTTAAAGGGCATGTATCCCAAAGAGGTTCGATCCATTCAGGAGATGGTAGAGGATGAATGTGATAAAATGGAATACGAAGGCAGCTTGATGTTTGATGAGTATCCGGACAGGGTGATGGTGGACCGGATTGTAAAACGGATTTATCAGACAGCGGCAGGCGATCAGCCCATGCTTCAAAAAGTTGAAGTGGAACAAAGCGATACTGGGCAGTACGAAAGGGAGCAATATGAGGAAGGCGCTTATGAGGAATATCAAAAACTTGATATGGAAGCAGAAGAACTTCCTCTGGAAGGAACATTAGTGGCACAGCGGGGACCAGGAAGGCCGCCAGGACCGCCGCCCAGAGACCATGGGCTGCAGAATCTGATAGAGGTGTTGCTGTTTAATGAAATGTATCAGCGCCGCTGCAGGCATAAAAGATGTCGCCGTTGGTGGTAAAGGCGACAGAAAAACACATGATGATGGTGGTTATGATGGAAAAAATACGAGAACTTCTATATAAATATTTAAATGAAAAGCTGGAAAAGCTTATTATTAGTAATCCTAGAACCGGGGCGGAGGCTGTAAAAATCAGTCTCCGTCCAATATTGCTCAAAGGAGGACTTGTATTTCAGGCAAGTCTTTGGCAGGAAAAAAAGGTCTTGCACAAGAATATGACTTTTGAAGAGGCGGTAGAAGAGATTCTATCATGGATGGGAGTATATCGGCAGATGGAGATTTTTTCTCATTTGGGACAGGCATCTGTTTTGGTGAGCAAGAAAGGAAAAGTAACGTTGAAAGATAAAAAAGCTGCTTCCAGTGGCGTTTGCCGTGATTTATCCCATAACAGAAAGAAAAAATATATCTTAGATCCGGAACGCAAAGTGGAGTTTCTAGTTGATTTAGGAGTGCAGGCAAAAGATGGAAAAATTATTCATGCAAAATATGACAAATTTCGTCAGATTAATCGGTTTCTAGAATTCGTTGAAGATATTTTGCCTCAGCTTCCGAAAGATCGTACAGTGACGATCGTGGATTTCGGATGCGGAAAATCCTATTTGACGTTTGCCATGTATCATTATCTGAAGATCTTGAAAGGATATCATGTACGCATCATCGGGCTGGATTTAAAAGAAGATGTGATCGAACAGTGTAAGGCGTTGGCGAAAAAATATCGCTATGGCGGATTGGAGTTCTATGTCGGGGATATCGCTGGTTATCAGGGAGTATCAGAGGTGGATATGGTGGTGACGCTTCATGCCTGTGATACGGCGACAGATTATGCCCTAGATAAAGCGGTTTGCTGGGGAGCGAAGGTAATTTTGTCAGTGCCCTGTTGTCAGCACGAATTAAATGGTCAGATAAAAAATGAGATATTGGCTCCTGTGCTTCAATACGGCCTGATCAAAGAGCGCATGGCTGCATTGCTTACGGATGCGCTGCGGGCGCAGATTTTGGAAAGCAGGGGATATCAGGTGCAGGTTCTGGAATTTATCGATATCGAGCATACGCCAAAGAATATCTTGATTCGCGCAGTGAAAAAGGGCGGTGCCAAAAGTACCGAAGGCTATCAAAAGATCATGGATTTTCTAAATGTAACGCCGACGTTGGCGGTGCTTCAGGAACAAGTACGGAACAAAGGAAAGGAAGACGTTTGGGATGCGTAAAGGCTTTATAAAGATCGTGGTATTGTTTTTGGTATTTGCAGCCACAGTGGCAGTGATGGGGCTATTTAGCCAGCAAAATCAGATAGATTTAACCTCTAAGATGTCTGATGCTACGCTGCCCACGGTATATTTAGAGCGAAATCAGGTAAAGATCAATGAATTGCATGGTTACTGCACAGAAATGGACGGCACGGCGATGCGTGATACGATCACGCCTCTGCAGGAGGACTTGACGCTTCCTTTGGCGATTAAGTCTTATAAAAACCAGATTGAAGGCATCTCTTATGAGGTTCGTTCTATGGATATGCAGCGTCTTGTGGAAGATGGGAAGATTGACAGTTTTTTTCAGAAAAATGGAGAAATCCATGTGGATTTGCAGTTTGAAAATATTCTCGAAGAAGACAAGGAATATGTGTTGCAGCTTACAGTCACAAGTGACGGGAAGCCAGTGTATTTTTATACCCGCATTATCCGGGAAAAAGAATTTTACACGCAAGAATCCCTGGAGTTCGTAATGAATTTTCATGAACAGACATTTCAGAAAGATCAGGCGGGGAATCTTGCCACATATTTGGAGCCTAACAATCAGGCGGATAACACGACGCTGCAAAAAGTTACTATCCATTCCAGCCTCTCTCAGGTGTGTTGGGGAGAATTTTCCTGCAAACGGCTAGAAGTGCCAATTCCTTCCGTGAAAGAGGTTGGAAGCTCCTATAATGCAATCATGCTTCAGTATGTGGTGACTGCTTCAGGTGATCGCGGAGAGGTGGAGTATTATAATGTGGCGGAGTATTACAGGGTGCGCTATAACAGTATTAACAGCAGAATGTACTTGCTTAATTATGAACGCACCATGAATCAGATTTTCCGGGGGGAGAACGGCATTGTAAATAAGAACCGGCTGATGCTTGGCATTTCATCCCCGAATGTGCATTATATGGCAAATGTAAAGGGAAACATCTTGGCATTTGTCCAGGAGGGAGAATTGTGGAGTTATAACAGTGATGGCAATGAGATTTCCCAGGTATTCAGCTTTCGAAATCCGGAAGGCATTACCAGCAGGGAGAATAATGGACAGCATCAGATCCAAATCATGCGGGTCGACGAGACAGGAAGCATCGATTTTGCTGTCTATGGCTATATGAACCGTGGGCATCATGAAGGGGAGACGGGAATCGGGGTATTTCACTATGACAATATGTCGAATACCGTAGAAGAAGAATTGTTCTTAGCCTCAGACCGTTCTTATGAGGTTCTAAAAGCAGATTGGGGCAAGATGTTTTATATTAGCGATAAAAATATGTTTTACTTGCTTGCGGATGGGAAGCTGTATCGGATCGACCTTGACAAAAGAGATACAGAGGTTGTGATTTCAGGGTTAGGAACAGACAGCTACGCTGTTTCGGAAAACGGCAGATATATTGCCTGGCAGGATGAGCCAGAAAGCAGCGCTGAGCCCATGCGGATTATGGATTTGGAACGAGAGGAAATCCGCACCATAGAAAAAAACGGAAGAGAGTATTTTAAGCCAGTGGGATTTGTGGAGAGCGATTTTGTATATGGAACCGCAAAGCAAGAGGATGTGGCGACAGATGCAGCAGGAAACAGCAGGTTTCCGATGTATAAGGTTACAATTATTGATAAAGATTCTAAGATTGTCAAGGAATATCAAAAGGACGGTTATTATATATCAAATGCTTATGTAGAGCAGGATACGATTTACCTCGATCGTGAAATCCGTTCAGAAGCCGGATATATAGAAGCGGAACAAGATACAATCAAAAATCAGCAGCTAGAATCTTCCCGCCTGATCGGAGTAGATACGATAGTGACAGAAAAGAAGCAGACCCAGGTGGAGCTTGTACTTCCTGACACTAATACAGAGATAGAAAGAAAGCTTCAGGTAAAGGTTCCCAGAGAGGTTGTATTGGAGGAGAAGCGGACAGTGGAATTGGATACGGTTCGTGCAGAAGGAAATTATTATATCTACAGCGGAGGCAAAATTTTAATGTCTACCTCTTCCATCACCAATGCCATTCTTTGTGCAGATGAAAACATGGGGGTGGTGATTGGAGCTGAGCAGAAGTATATTTGGCGCAGGGGAAGGAAGTCCTCCCAGCCATTGATTGGACCAGGGATGATAGACATGCCTGGAATCAGTGAGAATTCTGTGGCCCGCTGTCTGGCATATTTACTGAGGACAGAGGATGTGAGCATTGACGTGGAAGATCTGCTTGCGCGTGGAGCGACGCCGAAGGAAATTATGATCGAAGCGCTTGCAGGGAAACAGGTCATTGACTTATCGGGGTGCAGCGTCAGCCAGGTATTATATTATGTAAATCTGGGCACTCCGGTGTTTGCCATGGTAGGGCAAGAGGCGGTACTGATTGTGGGTTACGATGAACACAATACTATTTTGTATCAGCCGGCAGAAAATAACGTGGCAAAAATGGGACTGCAAGATAGCGAGGCATTGTTTCGCAGCGCAGGGAATGTGTTTCTTGGATTTACCCAGTAAGGCAGACATGGCGCACTTGCCGGGGAGCTTGTCCAGAAGCGTAAATAAAAATAAGCCATAAAGTTTTTGCGCATTGTTACCGAAATACTTAAAGACAAGAAAAGTCCCTGATCTTTGGCGGATCGGGGGCTTTAAGAAGGAACAGGGATAGAGGGTGACGAGGCGCGGATATGAGAGTGGATAATAGTAATTTAACAGAAATAACCCAGACGAAAAAAAGTGTCGAGATCAAAGGGAATGTCGCCGTCCTCACAGAGGAGACTACTGTTCGTAAGGCTGAGCCAGATACGGGCAGAGTGTCTAGCGTACAGCAGACTACGGTGGACAGACCCTTTTTTTCGGGTGAATCTCAGTTGGAGCAGATACGCCAGGAGGCAGAAAATATGGAAGCGCAGCTGCTACAACAAAAAATGCAGGCGGTATCTAATACGGTAACAGCGGCGGATGGTGGAAAACTGGATCAGGATGGATATCCGGTGAACGACACAGAAGTGGACACAATTGTGACAGTAGTCGATAAAATCAAGGTCGAGCTGGCAAAGGCAGGCATGGATATTTCTGTATTTGGAGATACGCTGGATGCAGAGCAAATAGAGAAAATAGCGGCTGGAGCCGGCGAGGCAAGGCAGTTGGAAATTGCTATGGCACAAGCAGACCTGCCGCTTACGCAAGAGAATCTTGCAGACTGCCAGGATGCCATGGAGCAGGCGGCGGATCTTGCTATTTGCAACGATGAAGCGGTTAAGTATATGCTGGACAATGAATTACCGCCCACTGTTGAGAATCTTTATATGGCGCAGCACAGTATTGGCGGGACGTCTGGCCGCCAGCCAGAAAGCGTCGATTTAGATGAAAATTTAAAATCACAGATTGCAAAGATTATAACGGAGGCAGGGCTTGCGGTCAATGACGCTTCTTTGTCCTGCAGCCAGTGGATGATGGAGCAGCAAATTCCGCTTACTGCAGAGAATCTTGCCTATGCGATGGATTTGAAAAATGCCGCTCTTCCACCCTCTGAAGATCAGGTTGTTGCGGCAATGACGGAGGCGATGGCAGAAGGACAGCGTCCAAAAGATGCCGTGATTTTAGAGGGTTACAGCAATATTGACCGCGCAGTACAGGCAGCAGAGACGGTAGAACAAGCTACGGACGCAGACATTTGGAACGTGGTGCAAAAAGGGGCGCCGCTTACCATAGAAAGTCTTAAAGCGGCACAAAACAGCGCCCTGCCCCAGCCAGGCACCCAAGGGCGAACGGAGGGAGAGATTCCAGAATACGCCAGAGAAGACGTCGCATTTATCAGGGCAAAGCGTCAACTGGAAGAAGTTCGCCTGATAATGACGGCGCAGGCAAATTATTCTCTGCTTCGGAAAGGAATCTTTCTTGAAACACAGCCTTTGGAAGAGCTTGTGGAGCAATTAAAAGCGCAGGAAAACGCTTATTATGCCGATTTGCTAGGTCAGAATGGCATTGAGCCAAGCCAGGAGAATACGGAGATCTTTGCAGATACCTTGAGCAAGGCTCAAGAATTGAAAGGAGCTCCTGCTTATATCTTGGGAGAGATCCGCACCGACAAGGACTCTATGTCTGCTATCCATGAGGCAGGCGTATCCAGGCAAGCGCAGATGGAGCGTGCTGGAGAGGCTTATGAGGCGCTTCAGACAGAGCCGAGGGCAGATTTGGGAGACTCGATTCAGAAAGCGTTTCAAAATGTGGATGATATTTTAAATGATCTCAATTTAGATACGTCTGAGGCAAACCGCAGGGCGGTCCGCATTCTGGCTTATAACCAAATGGCAATTAATCCGGAATCTGTGATGCAGATGAAAGTGGCAGATCAGAAAGTACAAAACTTGTTTCAGAATCTTTCACCGTCAGTTGTCATGGAGATGATACGGGAAGGCGTCAATCCAATGGAAATGAACGTGGAAGACTTAAACGCCAAGGCAGAGGAGATTAAGAACCGGCTGGATGCAGGCGGAGAAGAAAAGTTCAGTAAATACCTCTGGAAGTTAGAGCAGCGCCAGGATGTCACAAAAGAAGAACGGGATAGTTATATCGGCATTTATCGGATGCTGAATCAGATTGATAAGACGGACGGCGCAGTGATTGGAGCGCTGGTGCAACAGGGAGCAGAGATTTCTGTGAAAAATCTGTTGACAGCGGTGCGTACCAGCCGTAATCCTGGGATCAATGTTTCAGTGGACGATAATTTTGGAGAAGCAGAGACTGTGAATACGCAGGAATTGAGCATTTCTCAGCAGATTGAAGCGGCATATCAGACGGATTGCGCCAAGGAAGCGCTAAAATTTGCGACCCCAGAGGGCATGCAGCAAGCTCAGGCACAGAAAGCCGTAGAGGATATGACGCCAGAGGAGTTGCTTTGGCAGCTTCGGGAGGCGCCAGAAGACGTCGAATTGGAAGAAGCTTATTATCAGCAGCAGATGGAAGATTTTTCTGAGGCCAAAACGGCGGAGGCGCAGTTCATTCAAATATTAACCGGATATGACATGCCAGTAACTGCCTATAATATTTTGGCGGCAAACAGGCTGTTGAATCCACGGGGCGGAATATTTAAATCTTTGTTTGACAAAGAAAATATCAAAGAAGATATTGATTTTGAGGAGGTAAAGACCGATATCTTAGAAAAGTTCGGCGAGGCAGTCAAGACGCCGGAGGATATGGCAAAAGCCCATAAAAAGCTGGCGGAAACCGCAGAAAATGTCATGAAGACCATGGTGGATGCCCAGGACGTCAGCAGCAGGGATCTAAGAGACATGAAGATAATGCGTCAGCAGATAGCCCTTGGAACCCGGATGGCAAAGGAAGAACACTATGCAATTCCAGTCTTGGTCGCAGATGAATTGACGAATGTCCAATTGAAAATCGTGCGGGGCAAAGAGGAAAAAGGAAAGGTTGACGTTCTTTTTGAGACGCCGAAGCTTGGAAAAGTAGCGGCAAGATTCCAGGTCCAGGCAGACGGCGTCAAGGGATATATCGCTTCTGATTCTCTTAGGACGATCGAGGAGCTAAAGCGCCAGCAAGGGAGCATGAAAGAGCGGTTTGACCTCGGAGAAGAAAGCGCATGGACCCTTGATATGATTCACAGCGAAGGGCTTGATTTAAATCGCTTTGCAGGAGAGCCAATGAATCATTCTTCCGATCCTGATGTGGAATCAAAGGATTATCAAGTTCAGACAAAAACATTGTATGGAATTGCCAGAGGATTTCTGGAGGATATAAAAGAGATGGGGCAGCGTTTGTCCTGAACATAAAGCAGAAAAGAGGTATAAGGCATGAAGATTAATCACAATATGTCGGCAATTGTAGCCAATAAGAAACTGTTGAGAACAGAGAACAGCCTGTCAAATTCTATCGAAAAATTATCCACAGGACTTCGGATTAACCGTGCGTCGGATGATGCGGCAGGAATGGCGATTGCCAGTAAGATGACGGCGCAGATCAAAGGACTGGGCCAGGCATCCAGGAATTCCTCGGACGGGGTTTCTGTGTTAGAAACGGCGGACGGCGCCTTGAATGAAGTACACAGCATGTTGCAGAGGATGCGTGAGCTGTCTGTGCAGGCGGCAAACGGAACGAATACGCCGGATGACCTTGAGGCGATCCAAATGGAAATAGCATCTCTTCGGGAAGAGGTTGACCGGATATCTAGAGATACGGAGTTTAATACGAAGCCTTTACTGGATGGCACGCTGGATCAGCGTGTTTATCCAGATAACAGAGGAATCAAAAGGATTGACATATCAGATTCCGTTACTGAAAACATGTATTCTGTCGAAATTACTGCGAATGCAGAACATGCGGTTACGGTAGGGGCTAAAAGGCTGCAGGCCACAGACCCTGTTCCCGCAGGTGCATCAGGGACGGTGGTAATTAACGGCGTGGAAGTGGAGATCAAAGAGGGGGAAACATTTGACGCAGTTTATGAAAAGCTGCGCAATGGAGCAGAACTTGGAGAAGTTAACCTCTTGGTGGTAGGAAATCTCTCAGAGACAGGCGGAACGCCAGAAGACGCAGGCTATGTACCCTCTAACGTTGCAGACGGCGGAACCTTGGTTTTTGTTTCTGACGCTTATGGCAGCAGCGCTGAGATGAGCATAAAATGTGACAATCCGGCACTTGCCGCACATTTGGGAATCGGCGTGGAAACTCAGGAGGCAGGTGTTGACGTAGAGTTGAGCTTTGCGGCAGGAGACGTTGGATTTGGCAGCCAGGCAACCATTCTCACGGATGGAAATTATGTGACGATTTCAGACCGCAATGGTTTTGAGATGAAGTTTGAAGTTGTGCCTGGAACGCTTGGGACAGTCAACATGGAAGTGACGGATGTAGGGCCAATGACGCTTCAGATCGGCGCTAATGAAGATCAGACAATGGAGGTCAGGATTCAGGAAATTTCTGCACAGACCTTGTATATTGATAAAGTGAATGTCTGCACTATAACCGGAGCAGATCGTGCCATCACCAGCTTTGACGGGGCGATCGGCAAGGTAAGCGAGGTTCGTTCTAGTATTGGGGCATATATGAACCGCTTGGATTATGCGGTTAACAGCTTAGATGTATCAGAAGAAAATATGACCCAGGCATTGTCGAGAATTGAGGATGTCGATATGGCGGAAGAAATGACAGAGTACACGAAGCAGAACGTCCTTTCCCAAGCAGCTACTTCTGTCCTTGCCCAGGCAAATGACCTTCCTCAGCAGGTACTGCAGCTTTTGCAATAATAAAGAACGGAGGCAGGCATGACACAGGAAAAGAAGCAGGAATTTACTCGTCGGCTGACTTGCTGCAATCGTGGAGAAATGATTGTAATTATGTATGATATCCTGTTTGCTTATCTAGAGGACGGCATCGAGGCCAAAGAAAACGGGGATTACCAGGAATTCAAACGTGCGACAGGCAAAGCCGTGCAGGTGGTAGGCCGGCTTATGGATGATTTGGATTTCAGTTATGAGATCTCTGGAAGCTTGTATGCGGAATACCAATTTGTCAAGAAACTGCTGGCAGAGGCGGTTTATAAAAATACGTCGCAGTGTCTTTGGGATGCAAAACGGATTCTCAAGAATCTTTACGATGGCTTTCAAGAGGCGGCACGGCAGGACTTTTCGGGTCCATTGATGCAACATGCGCAGCAGGTAGTGGCAGGCATGACTTATCAAAAAGGCAGTTTGACAGAAACGCTTCAGGGTTCGGAAAGTTCCAGGGGCTTTCTGGCATAAGACATATCCGAGGACATAATCTTTGATCCAGAATATTTTTTAGAGGGCGCTGTTTCTCAAATATCGATGGAAGCATCAAGATATTTGAGAAACAGCGCTTTTTGGATGGCAGATGAACGAAACATAAAGGTTTTTATGTGGGTTATCTGACATAGGAATCTTCGTCAAACTGTTTGACTTTGGCTAGAAGGAACTTATAACGCATTTGCAAGGCGTTAACCTGATAGATGCAGCAGTCAATTAAATCAGGCTCCATTGCGTTTTCGAAGTTATCATAGGCTAGCGCTAAATCATATCTGGCTCTTTCCAGGTCATCTAAAAGTAAAGAGTAAGCAGTTGTTCTAAGTTGTTCTTTTTTTGCGTTTTGAAACATATGCATCCCTTTCCTTTGTCAGCATCCTGCTTTTTGATGCAGAATGATAAATTATCTTACTTAAAGTATAAGCAGATCTTTCCAACTCTATACAAAAAAGTCATAAATTTTTCCAGAAAGTATATATATCTGATAAGAGAAGAATTTGTCCTGGATAACTGCCAGGGTTTTGGAGGTATTGATGGAATCATATTATGGAATCGGGGCCATTGCCGGAATTTGCGTGCTGATATTGTTGATGGGGGCTGTGAAACAGAAAACGCAATGGATTTTTATCCTGCTATTGCGCAGCGTGGCCGGAGTTGTGGGAATCAGCGTGGTAAACAGTTTGTTGGAAAGTCAGGGAATCGCTATGTCAGCAGGGATTAATCCTGTCAGTGTTTTGACAATCGGAACCCTTGGAATCTGCGGGTTTGCGTTGGTATATGGAATATTACTGTATCAATTGTTGTGAGATATATACAAAAATAAAAAATTTTTGATTACCTACTTTACAATGAGCAAGACATGTTTTATAATCCTTATCAATCACTGATTCGCGAACAGGAGATATGATACGAAAAGGGGGGATGAGTTTGGGGAGATGAAAGTGTTGCTTAGCCTTACGTTGTTAAGCATGGCAGTGGTTACAGATCTTCGGAGCTTTCGGATCAGCAATTGTCTGATTGTAATCGGTTTCATATTAGGACTGATCTTTCAAATCTTTACTTATGGAGTCAGGGGAGCCGGCGTTTTCTTTCTAAACGTTTCTATACCAATGATCTTATTTTATCTATTATTTCTGATACGTGTCCTTGGGGCAGGTGATGTCAAATTATTTTCCATGATAGGCGGAATTTGGGGAGTTCAAATACTGTGTAAAACAATTGTAATATCATTTCTTGCAGGTGCGGCGATGTCGTTGTGCAAGCTTCTTTATCAAAGAAATCTTATTTCACGTCTACTGGTGTTTCGGGAATATGCGTACCAAGTGCTTCATACTGGAAAGTTGTCGGAATATCCTCAGGAAGTTCAGGGAAAAGATCATGTCATTCATTTTTCAATCGCAATATTAATTGGTTATGCAATCGCTATGGAGGTGGGTTATTGAAAAAAATTATGATTGCCGTCTGCGATATCGACGGAGCATATGGGGAAAAACTGGGAGAATGGATTTCTCTGGAACACGGAGAAAGGCTCTTGGGAAGTTTCTTTTCTTCCCCGGAATATTTTTGGAATAGTTATGTCCGTCAGATGCCTGATATTGTACTGTTGGGAGACGGATTTCTGGAAGATGCCCGTATCAGGGCTGAACTATTAAGAAGAGAGGGGGTGGGAGAAGAGCTTAAAGATTCAGGACAAGAGCCTTTATGGCTTTATCTTGAACAGAGAGAGCAGAAAACACCATTATGTGTCAGCCATCTTCCAGCTGTAGATAAATACCAGTCGGCATCCCGATTACTTAGAGAGGTGTTTTACCTTTATCAAGGCTGGGTGAAGCCTGAAATGACAGAAATTGTGGCGCAGAAAGAGATCGTCGGCATTTATTCTCCCGGGCATAGTATTTGGCAGACGCCCTTTGCGTTGACATTCGCACAAGCTTTGGGACAGATAGAAAAGGTACTGTATGTCAACTTCATGGAGTGCGCAGGATTTTCGGGATGGTTTCAGGAAGAATATGAAAGAGATTTGCTGGACGTCATGTATTTGTGTCTCACAAATGACGTCAGTGTAGCGGATTGCATCAGCAGCGCTTGTCATACGATCGAGGGTGTTGATTATATTCCTCCGGCAAATGACGGGGAATGTTTAGGGGAGATATCTGCTCAGGATTATATCAGATTTGTAAGGCTTCTGTCATCGCAGAGTGGCTATGACGTGGTATTTTTAGACTTTGGAATGATGATTCCGGGATTTTATCAGCTTTTGGAACTGTGTAGCCAAGTATATATTGCCACCGAGCCAGGAGAGATGCAGCAGGCGCCGCTGACGCAGTTTCGCAAGATGGCGGCGAGGCAGGAAGAAAGCTTGCTGGAGCAAAAATTAATCTATTTGTCTCTTCCGAGTGTAGAGCCTGAATCGATGTCTGGCACGACATGGATGCAACAATGGCTTTGGGGAACCATGGGTGATTTCAGCCGCAGGCTGGCGGGGGTGCAGTGTGGAACAGATTAGAAGAAACGTTCTGGCGCAGCTTGATATGACCAGAGAACATGAAGAGGAGGAACTTCTGGCGGTGATCGATGAAGAGATTTGCCGGGAGGCAAAAGAGCGGGTCATTCCGCTGGATTGGCGCAGAGAACTGAGAACGCAGGTGTTTCATTCACTGCGGAAGCTGGATGTGCTGCAGGAACTGTTGAACCAGGATGATATTACAGAGATTATGGTCAATGGCGCCAACCATATTTTCTATGAAAGCAAAGGGGAGATGAGGCAATGGGACAAGGTTTTTTCTTCCAGCGAAAAGCTTGAGGATATTATTCAGCAGATGGTAGGCAGTCATAACCGGGTGATTAATGAGGCGGAACCGATTGCAGACACAAGGCTTTCCGATGGTTCCAGGGTGAACGTGGTGCTGCCGCCAGTGGCGCTAAACGGCCCAGTAATCTCTATCCGCAAGTTTCCTAAGAATCCGATTTTGATGAAACAGATGATCACAGGGGGCTCTGTCAGCCAAGAATGTGCAGATTTCCTTAAGATTCTGGTAAGAGCAGGATATAATATCTTTATTTCTGGTGGAACTGGTTCTGGAAAAACTACATTTCTAAATGCATTATCTGAGTTTATTCCCAAAAATGAACGTGTAATTACGATCGAGGATTCGGCGGAACTGCAGATTCGCGGCATTGCAAACCTGGTGCGCATGGAAACCAGAAAGGCGGGTCCTGAGGGAACCCTTGCCATTACTATCCGGGAGCTGATAAGAACTGCTTTGCGTATGCGGCCGGACAGAATAATCGTTGGCGAAATCCGGGGAGCAGAGTGCCTTGACATGCTGCAGGCAATGAATACTGGACATCTAGTCCGAGCATCTTACCGACAGTGCTTCCAATCTTTACATATGATTATAAGGCAAAGAACGAACGCCAGGAAGCAAGAGGAAAGTGTTTGTTCATCAATGCAGAATATATACAGGCAAGTGTCATTACCTGTTTGAGAAAAATGGTGAATTCTGATAAATGTTTGAGAGTTGAATCTATACCGTAAACCAGTGGGGAATCATCCTTGAATATAGGATGTTTTTTTGTATAATGAAACTAAGATGGCATCTGATTATTTCCCCGTCGTAAAGGCGGGGATGAAAGGAAGAAGGAATGGAAAAAACGGATATTGCGAAATATACTATTAAAGACAGCGTTTTCACGATCTACATATAATAAAAGTGCCTAACAACTTAATTTAGAAAGGTGAGGGAAAGTATGAGTGAGCGGTTAACGCGAGGAACACTTGATATAGAGCAAGCCACTCGGATTATGTATGGCTTGAATGAGAAGGATTCTATCAGCAGTTTTTTAAAAGCTGCAAAACAACAGGATATTTCTCCAATGAATGCTGATGCTTTGCCGAGGGGAGAGCAATCGGGAATGAATTACACTACTTTTGGAAAGCTTAGAAAGATTAAAGTTTAGCAAATTAGCCCTAAAAAGGGCTTTTTTGTTTTTGTTTACTATGGGCGCAATCTAATTGATGCAAGTTCGTAAAGTGACCTGATAGTGGGAAACTTACAGCTAATGGAAAAGGCGTCTATCGTGAGGTGGAATCTGAAAGATACTGGATGGAAAAACTCTGGTCTGGCGGACAGAAATCATATATAGGGTTTGGTATAATGAACTACCCCGCAGCTCTGCTGCGGGGTAGTTCATTTGTTTTTGGACAACTCAATTATAGTAAACCAGATGGTATTCATGCTATTTTTATGCCAATTATTATTGAATTTTCAAGTGCATAAGCACTTATTCAAGTGCGAAGTTTGAGTTAATAACTCTAGTTTCCTAGCAAAAATTACGGAATAGTACCTGAAGAAACAAAGAATGAGACTTAATCTGGTTGTTGGCATTATTTTTAATATATTTAGACATGCGCTTGGAGCTAGTGAAATAGGAAAAATATATAAAAATGAAAATATATACTAAATTATATTTACTGGTAATAAATAAAATGGGAAGGCGAAGGGTATGCTCTGCGTCGCCCATTTTTACGTTAAAAACTATGCGAGTTGGTATGAATTGAATATTGCGATAAAATCAATTAAGTCTGGAAAAAATCTATCTACTATTTACAAATTTTCTGGATAAGAATAATCTGTAATTTATCAAAAGTTTTTACTTTTATACTTGTATATGATAATATATAAGTAATAGTTAATTTTGCCAAGATATAGCAGAATATATATTATGTATTTGAGGAGGAAATGGAGTATGAATCAAATGATAAATACTGTGAAGATGCTTTCTGTCCAATTAAATAAAAATAGAAGTAACAGAAAAATTATGAATAAGATGATTTCAAAAATAGAACAGATAAAATGTGTTAAAGATGATAAAATTTTTTTGGAAAGTTTTAAGGAAATAATGACTTCTAAAAATTATTTTTTCCCTAATATAAGAGAAATATATATTGAAAAAAATTTGTTTCCCAATACACCTAAGTATATAGATGTGGGGCCAGAATTAAAGATTTCTAAAGATTTCTATACGGAATTACGCTGGATGGTTTTTTTGTTTGCAATATATTCCAAGGAACTTTCAATATTTATTCAGAACAGAAAGAAGTTTGATAAATACATTTTACTTGGAGAATATGAAAAAGCATTAAAAATTTTAGAGACAATTGAAACCGAGTATGGAGTTTCTTTTTGGTTGCTGGAAAATAAATTATTTATTTACAATAAGTTGGGAAAGAATATTTCAGTTATATTTGATGATTGGCCAGAAGATGCCAATAAAGTCATTGTAAGTTATTATGAATTAAAAATGCAAGAGAATAGAACTTATGGCGAATATCAGTATTTTGTAGACAAAGAAATTGCCGCTTTGAAAGGTTTGGAATCGGAAAGACCTTTTTTAAAGGATATAATTCCATATTATAATTATAGAATCGCTTCTTTGACATATGAACTTACTGAAATAAATATATTTAGTGTTTTAAGGGGAGTGGCTTCAAATCCTTTAATAGACCGATATTTGTTGTGTCTAAAAATATTTGAGTTTGCACTTACTGCAAAAGCGGATAACAGATTATATTTAAGTGTAAAAAAATGTATTGGTATGTTGGAAAATTTGCGGGATGAGCAATTAGAAGCATTGAGATTTTGTTTTGATACAGAAGATAACAGAAAGAATTATAGGTTGAAGAAAAAGTTGGAATTGGCTAAATCTGCATTTATTTGTGGTAATTTGGAAGAGTGCAGAGAAAAGTCAATAACGGTTTTAAAGAAAACACCATTTAATGTACAGGCTTTAAATTTGCTTGTAGAAACAGATATTTTATTAGATATTACAGAAGAAACGGAATTTGCAGGAACAATTTTAGGAGAATTAATTAATTTGCTTATTGTTGTTTATCCAATGCGGGAAGAAAGAAATGAAAAGATAAACGATGTATATAAATTGTTAATTAGTTGTAGTCAGTCTACTTGGGCTCCTATGGTTGCAAATACAATTACAAATCGTTGCAGGTTGGTTAATACAAAGGAAGAGATTGCAACAAAAAAAATTGAATGTATTCAATATTTAGATATTGATACAGTGTGTAATTGTTTAATGGAAAAAGATGCAATCGAATTTATTAACCAAATTAAGATTAATAATGAATATATAGATTTACGGACAGCTATTTTGACAGGAGACTTTGAAAGAGCCAACAATAGTTGTTCTTTAGAAGATTTAAAACATTTATTGGCAGTGCGCAATCCCTTGAATGATATGCAGGAGAAGCGGAAACATGTGGAGGCGGTAAAAGGAAGTGGAAGTACATTTGAGTTATTGATTTCAAAGCACTATTTTATACAACTGGATTGGGAAGAGGAATTTTATACTATATTTGAATTTGCAGTAGATTTAATGATTGATAATATATCTACGTCTCTGTTTATTCCTATTAATCAACTTATTAGTCATATTGAGAACATGGATAGTGAGATTAGTAGCAACATCTGTGTGCCGATATTGTATTACATAAAATATCGTTATTTTTCAAGAGAAATAAAATCACAAGTATGTGCAGTATGCGAGGATTTTCTTTATTTTGCAAAAATAGGGTTACCTTCTCAAATGGAAAATTATGATGAAAGTTTGGGCGTTAAAAGAGTGATATTTTTTTTAAGGCACGTTTGTACAACAGAGATATTAAGCACTGCATTGGCATCGGTTATATCTAATTCAATAGACTTAGCGCAGGAAAGATTGAATGTTTGTTTAATTCTATGTAAGAAGGATCCAGATAATGAAAAAATATATGAGCAGGAAATTCGTGATATAACGCAAAAGAAAAAGATTAATTCAGAACTTAGAATTATTGAAGAAAATCGAATTCATGTTAATGTCGAGGGAATGCGACAGGATTTGATTGATAATTATAAAAATGATTTTGCCAGAGTCCAGTTGTATAAAGATACTTCTTTTAAAGAATTACTTGAAGCTATAGATGCGGTAAAAGAAAATAAGCCAGTAGTAGTTTTTTACCAGAGCGATGCTGGCAGGGTAATGAGAGAATTAATCCGTAATATCAGAGATGCTTTTGTTTCTAGTAATGAGTATGGATTGGATGGATACTTGAGTCTCAATATCCGTCATGGTGCTATTTCTGATGCGCTAAGAAGTCCATTATCTGCTGCGGGTTTATTAACTGTTTATAATTCAAAAAAAAAGGAATATGAGCTTAATGCTATGTGGAATGATAATGTTGGTAATAGTGCAGATGATAAATTGATTTATCAGGCAATAGAGAAATTTACAAAAGATACAGATGTTATAATTGATGATTTGCGAACAAAATATATTCGTATTAATACTGAAAAGGTAGAAACAGAAGGAATTTTTAATTATATAATAACTGATGAGGAACATAATGAAATTCTGAATAGGAGTAGTTCCTTTGAGAACATTGATGGTTTCCTAAATTATGCATTTGACTTCCTATGGGAAAAGACAGAAAGCAATTTAATAGAGATGAAAGCTTTACTAAAAGGAGAAATTCAAAAACGGTATGAAGAATCTTTCTTAACACTGAAAAATACGATAGAATGTGTAAAAAATAAGAATAAAATAGCTGGGATGTTGAGAAAAATTGTAGAAGCATCCAATGATATGCCCAATGTTATAAATAAAGTGTGTTTTTGGTTTCAAAGAAGTACAGAAAGTAAGCATACAGATTTTGATTTGGATTTTGTATTTAATATGGTTCTTGAAACAGTTACCAATATGCATCCAGATACTTCTTTTAAACCTGTCAAAATAGAAGATTTTGATGTAAATGGAAAAATAGATGGGAAATATTTAAAATTATATTCAGATATATTTTACAATTTAATGGATAATATATATAAAAAGGCTATTCGTAATGTGAGAAACCAGGTCAATGTAGAATATATCTTGAAACAAACAAAAAATACACAGTATATTTATTTGCAGAATGATTATGATTGCTCCGCAAATAAGAAAGAAGATGAAGAAAAACTGAATAAATTGAGAATAATATTGGAGAGTGAGGAATATCTTAAGAGAGTTAAGGGAGAAGGTGGAACAGGTATTCCCAAAATATGTAAAATCATAAGAGTTGACCTTCAAAAAAAAGGTTCTATTAATTTTGGATTGAAGGAAAAAGAAAATAAATTTTTTATTGAAATATCAATGTAGAAAAGAGATATCGTATGAGAATTCTAATAGTAGAAGATATAGAAGCAAAAATGAAAGTTATTGAAGAGTGCATTAGTGGTGTTAGAGAGGATTGGGAATTTATAGAAGCTATGTCTTATTCGGATGGTTTACAAAAAATATATCTAGGAGGTTGGGATTTAGTTTTGATGGATATGTCACTCCCAACTTATAATATTTCACATACGGAAAGTGGAGGGACAAAAAAACCTGTAGCGGGCAAGGAACTAATGGCACGAATGTTAAGTCGAAAAATTTTTATTCCCGTTATAATAATTACTCAATTTGATACATTTGGCGATAATCAGTTATCGTTGGAATCGCTTAATAAGGAATTTGAAGAGAATTATACGAAGATATGGAAAGGGACTATTTCATATGATAAACCAGGCTGGCAGGAGCAGTTGCTTAAACTTTTAGACGAAATTGGCAAATAAGAAGGATTCATGTGAAAAAGTAGAGGTAGCCATAAATGGCCATATTTCACTAAACTGTCTAAACTGGAAATTTTTTTGACGACTATAGGACGATAGCATTAATAAATCAGATAAAGAAGCTAGTTGTTTATCAGGAGAAAGTATTTCTTTCTTTTGCAAAAATTTATTGGCTTGTTTTTCGATAAATGCAACTGGCATATCAATTTTGTAAATGTTGCTCAAATTCCACGTTTTATTCACAGACAACATCAGGTATATAGCAGAGAGAATCATATGGGTAATTGCGTTAATGGGTTTTCCTTTTATTTGTGTTACCAGTTAAAGGCGACAGAATGGAGATTAAGATGATTAATATACTGATTGTAGAAGATAAACCTGAAAAGCAACAGGAAATAAATACTGTATTAAAAGAAGCATGCGAGAGGTTCAAAGATATTAATATTGACTCATCAATAGATGTTGGAACTGCCAAAGATATTATGGGTAAAAAAGACATAGATATAATGATTTTGGATTTGCACTTGCCAATTAGATTTATAGATGGACCTGTCTATGAGGGTGGAATCACACTCATTAATGAAGTGAAAGCATCTAAAAGATATAAGTATCCAAAGTATGTAATATCTTTGTCTCAGCATGCTAATGAAACAGAGATTTTTAAAAAAGACACAGGAGATATTCATAAATATATTATTTATGATGAAAAGAACAAAAAATGGACGGAAGAATTAAAATATTTTTTACAATCGATTTTACAAACTTTCAACAATGGGGTTTTTCATCGAAATTATTTGTATGACGTGGCAGTCATATGTGCATTGCAAGAGGAATTAGAATATATTAAGCAATCCTTGATGGATGTAAAACAGATAAAGGCACCATTTGATGATTTTATTTATTTTGAAGGTCATTATTTAAAAAATGAAAAGAAGATAAGTGTAATAGCAACCTGTTCGACACAAATGGGCATGGTAGCTGCCTCAACTTTAACAACTAAATTGATATATAATTTCTGTCCAAGATATGTAGTGATGACAGGTATTGCAGCTGGTGTAAAAGGTAAGACTAACATGGGAGATGCAGTAGTTGCTGAATACACATGGGATTATGGTGCTGGAAAAGAAATTATAGATGAAAATGGGCGTAAAAAGCATAAGAACACTATTCAGCAAATACATATAGATCCTAAACTATGTAATATGGTTCGACAGTTACAGTTAGATGCTGCATTTTTGAAAGCGGTAAAAAGTGAAGCTCAAGTAAAAAAACCTAGAAATAAATTTAAAGTTATTTTGGGGGCGGTGGCAACTGGAGCATCAGTTATTGCTGATCCGGATAAAGTGAAGGATATCATGGATAATCAAGTAAGAGATTTAATTGCAATAGAGATGGAGATATATGGAGTTTATTATGCTGCAAATTGGGCGATTCATCCCAGGCCTCAATTTGTTGCAATTAAATCTGTATGTGATTATGCAGATGCTAAAAAAAATGATGATTTTCATGGTTATGCGGCATATACTAGCGTGAGGGTTTTTGAAAAAATGGCTAAAGAATATTTTGTTTATGAAAAATAATTTGTAATAGAGAGAAAATAAAAAGGGAGGGGATTGTCCTGAAAACGTAATTCAGCAATAACCCATAAACAAGCATTCTGAATAAGCGCGCCTTTTGGTGGACTTATTCTCTTTTCCCATGATAAAATCAGGGGGAAGCTATTTTAGTTGAATTATTACATCTACCTCTAACTTTTCTAATGAACGAAGATTTCTCTTGTATTCCGAAATCATAAATCCGGAAATTGGGTAATTAGAGTTTCGATGCTCGGAAATTGTCCTATTTGTGCTTGACTATTTGCCAATTTTTATAGGGATATTTGTCAAAGCCTTGATGCATCAGCGGTGTGTAGCAACCTTTACAAATATTCTTATAGAAATATGATTCAATGAATGCATATGAGGAATTTAAAAGTGATTTCCAAATTGTCGGACACCTGATGGAAAACGGTCCGGAATATAAAACAGTTAGCGTTCTCAATGCTTTCGCATCACTGTAGAGACTAAGTGCCATGCATCTAGTCCGAGCATCTTACCGACGGTGTTGCCAATCTTTACATATGATTATAAGGAAAAGAATGAGCGGCAGGAAGCTAGGGGGAAAAGCATGTTCATTAATGCGGAGTATATACAGACAAGTGTCATTACCTGTTTAAGAAAGAATGGCGGACTCTAATAAATGCTTGTAAGTTGTAATCATACCATAAGCCAGTAAGCAATCATCCTTGAATATAGGATGGTTTTTTGTATAATGGAACTAAAAAACTGATTATTTCCCTGCTGAAATGGCGGGGAATAATGCGATATATACCATATTAATATTCCTGTTCCAGTTTCCAGAAAACAGATAGCTAAAGCGGTCTTAACAGAGTCAAAAATAGATTGAAAAGTGCCTAGAAATGGTCTTTGAGTCTTGACAAGGCTTGTCCAAAACGTTATGATATAAAAAGTAACAATTCTGTAAAAACTAGAGTTTACATCATGGACAAGCACATGTTCCCATAGGCAGCATAATTTATAACAGACTCACATACATTTTACAGAATTGAAAGATTCGGAAGGATAAGAAAAGAGGGGAAGAAGCCTTAAATATATAACGGCTTTAAAAAATACATATGGGAAAAATATCTGAAAAATGCAAAGCCCACCTGATATGGGCAAATTTCGAGTTAAGACTTGATGAGCCAAGATATAAAATAAGATTATGGGTTGACTCTTTCACTATACTGGCATATACAATAATATCAATTGTAGAAATATGGCGACAAAATGCGGATATGATAGTGCTGTTGCTGAATATTTTATGTCTATTCAGGGCATTGCTAAAAAATACGATGGATGCGGCAGATTCAACAAAATTAAAATATAAAACACCAATTGAAGGGAACCATGCAAAACATAACTATTACCATCTCAAAGTCGGTATAACAGGCATAGCATTTGCTATGGCAGCAGCAATTTGTGCTGCCCTATTCATAGAATCATCAAATATGGTAACTAAACTGTTGGCAACAATATCCATATTTGTTGTATGTATGAACGACATTGACAATACTGTCATTTATGCGTATGACGCAGATGTATGCATAGCAGAAACATAAGAAAGGAGGGAAAACTGAAAATGGCAGACACAAAAATAATTGCAGTCGGAATCATTATAACAATAACTTTTTCCATCAGCGCATTCACCATCGCATGGGCGATAATGGATTACAGAAAGCAAAAGAGATTTCTGGAAGGACTGGAATACCGCAGGATAAATGGATTTTTTGATATTGAGCAATATGCCGAACAAAACAGGGCTGTCAAAAAATCGTCATGGAAAAAACAGAAAAATACAGGACCGGACCCTGAAGTATTCCAAAAAAGACTGCCATTTATTGATTATTTCGAGGAAAACATGAAACTGACAGGAAATAAGAAAGCTACTGTATGAGTAATAGAGGGGGTGTTTGCATGGGCAATGATGATATTTGGGGTATAATAGACGAGTCATGGTCTGCCATTACAGAAATGTATGAAAAGTACAAAATCGGTTACCCAACATTAGTTTTCCATAATGACAGGAAAAAAGACTTTGATGAATTATTTAAGGCTGAATATAAAAAAGTCATGGACACATTCATGACGAAAGAAACAGATAAACTGGATTCCCATAAACAGGCAGCACTTTTGATTATCTGTTGTCTAAAACTTGATATCATAGAGCACAGTTTGGGCAATAAGGATGAAATATCAATAGTGCCGCAGCTGATAGCAATGAATACAGGGTTGTCTTACATGCTGTTATGTCTGAATGACAGGCTGAAAGAACAAGATGTAAAAAAGAAAATTGAACGCTATTATATGCCAATCGCGACAGCATGCGATACCCCGTATCCTGAAATCTTATGTAGGATACTATATCAAGAACAACATGAGCCTGATATGGATTTCAACGTTTTGGAACTGTCTGATAGGCTTTTCCTACTGGAATATATAAATCTGTTGCAATATGGAATTGAGCCACAGTCATTAAAAAAGAAATAGTAAAGCACCATATTCCCAACTTGTGGCACAATGTCTCAGGTTGGGAATTCTTTATTTGCTGTGACATAGTACATAATGAATATTATGTAGAGAAACTGGGAAAAAACTCAGTTTTTTTTATTTTTGTATATATCAAATTATTTAGTATAAACTGGTGAATATGTAAATGTTTTTATTGTAAGTAATACCTGAAAATAATACTATCCAGGATGATTGGAATATCATCACTGTAGCGACTAAGTGCCATGCATGATGGCTCTTTGAGTACAGGACATGCCAACAGTTGTCATGACATGATCAGCCGCATGGAGACCATGGTGCTGATGGGCATGGAGCTTCCATTGTTGGCAGTTCGTGCCCAGATTGCCGCAGGCGTGGATATTTTGGTTCATTTGGGCAGGCTCAGGGACCGCAGCAGGAGGCTTCTTTCGATCATGGAGATTGACAAGCTTGAAGATGGCAGGATTATCCTGAATCCGTTGTACGAGTTTGTGGAAATGGGGGAACGAGAGGGAAGGATCAACGGAAGCTGGAAAAAGACAGGTCAACTAATTCACAGAGGCAAATTATATGCTGCTGGAATGGAGGTTGAGGACAAGATGTAGTAGAACTGCCTGTTAATGTAAAGGAGCGCAGAAAGGAGCGAAGATGAAGGATTATAAAAGATATCGCTTGAATTTGTGGGAAAAGGTAATTTGCATAATCCTTACGTTTGGAATTACTGCACTGATTTCCTGGTTGTTTTACAGAAGCATTTATGGTCTTGCAGCAGTGCTGCCATTGTTTTTTCTGGTCAGGAAGCAATGGAAAAATTATCTCCATGGCAGGCAAAAAAAGGAATTGCTGTATCAGTTTCGGGAGATGCTTTTGCTTATAGCGGGAGCTTTGAAAGCGGGATCTTCCATAGAAAATGCTTTCTTTCAGGGATGGCAGGAGTATCAGCAGCTCTATGGGGAGAAGATGGCAATGGCGCAGGAATTTGAGAATATCATCCGCCATATGCAGTTAAACATGCCGTTAGAACAGTTAATGGAAGATTTGGCACAGCGCAGCGGTATAGAAGAAATCGTTAGTTTCACGCAAGTTTTTGGATTCGCAAAGCGAAGTGGTGGCGACATGATGAAGATTTTCCAGGATACAGTTGAGAAAATCCGCCAAAAAACAGATGTAGAAAGAGAGATAGAAACTGTGATTGCAGCTAAGAAGACAGAACAACGCATTATGGATTTGGTTCCCTTTGGGATTTTGCTTTATGTAGGGGCGGCATCACCGGAATTTTTGGAGCCATTGTATGGAAATTGGTCAGGGGCGCTTGTGATGACAGTATGTCTTCTAGGGTATGCGGGAGCATTCTTTTTGTCAGAAAAAATCCTCGCTATTCAGGTATGATAGCAATAGAAGCAAATTTATAAATTGTAATTAAGCATGATCAGGAGGGAAAAGGGAAAATGTACTGGTATGCAGCTGGAGCAGTCATTTGTCTGGTTTTTGCCTGGTATTTTAAGCCAAAAACAGCAACAAGCAGCTTGCGGTTATTGACATTGATTATGGCGTCTGGATTTTTGCTGGCAGCTTTGCAAGAAGGAATGGCTAAGACGGAGGAAAAGAAATACCAGCTTGCTAGAAATGAACCAGGACAAGGCAGTCAGGAGAGAGAATTTCTGGTTAATGGGTGGGAAGAAATAAAAGATTATCCTTTTACGGTGGAAATTGCAGAAAAGAAGCTGACAAAGAAACAGAGAAAGCAATGTTTAGACCAGGCAAAAAAGGAATTGGATCAAGTGATCATAGGAGAAAACATATCCTTGGATCAAGTTACAAAACCGTTATTTTTGCCAGAATATCTGCAAGACGGCGCAGTGGAAGTTTCTTATAGCTTTTCGGATTATGAGGTGTTTCGACCAGACGGCAGTCTGGAACAGGAACCCAAAGAACCTGTCCTTGCAGAGATTACAGCAGAATTATCTTGTCAGGAAGAAAGCTGCCTGTATCAATTTTATGTGCGGGCAGTTCCCAGAGAAAAGTCTGCACAGGAGCTATTCGAAGAAAAATTAAAAGCGCTGATAGAGAAAGAAAATCAACGGGAAAGTGCAATATTTGTGGAATTGCCCGAGGAGTTGGATGGAAAAACTCTCACATGGAAAGAAGACAAGGAAAAAACAGGAGTAGTGATTGTTTTTATGGCGACGGCTCTTGGGGTTGGAATGATTTTACGGGAAAAGGAAAATCAAAAACGCAAGGAGGCGGAACGCAAAAAGCAGATGTTGTTTGATTATGCCGGGATTGTGGGGAAGCTGTCTCTGCTGCTGGGAGCAGGAATGAACATTTCTCATGCGTGGGAAAAAATAGCTTTGAGTTACCGTAGACAGCGGGAAAGCGGGGAAATAGGGTGTCGTTTCGCTTATGAAGAAATGCTTGGCACATTCTACGAAATGCAGGATGGGATAGGAGAGCTGCAGGCCTATGAGAATTTTGGCAAGCGCTGTCAATTAGGAGCATATCGCAAGTTGTCTTCCATGTTAGTGCAAAATGTAAGAAAAGGTGCAAAAGGAATGCAGAAATTACTGGAAGAGGAAGAGTGGGAGGCATATGAACAGCGAAAATCCTGGGCAAAACGAGCTGGTGAAGAAGCGGGAACGAAATTGCTGCTTCCTATGGGGATCATGTTGGTTATTGTGCTTGCCATATTGATGATTCCTGCCGGGATGTCATTAAATTTATAATCTTGAAACGTCAAATTTTGTACGAGGCAAAAGGTGTTTAGTTATTCCAAAGAACAGGAGGATATTATGAAGAACTTTAAGGATTTTTTATTGGAAGAAAATGGAATGGGAGTGGTAGAGGTGATTTTGATCATCGTGATATTGATTAGCTTGGCGGCATTATTTAAAACGCAGATTACCAGCCTGGTAAATAAAATATTGAAAAAGATAACCACGCAGGCAAATAAAATTTAAGTAGCTTATGATTGCTATTTTGGATAAACGATTCATGGCGGCAGATGAATAGGAGGAATCCATGAAGGGAAATAAAACGGTTTGTGATTGGTTTTCAACAGTGCGAAATGGAAGTATGACGTTGTTTTTTGCCCTGATTCTGACTTTGGTATTTTCTCTTTTCTTCTCTTTGCTGGAAGCGGCAAGGGTACAGGGGCTTAAGCAGCTTGCCAAACGCAGTGTTCTCTTAGAGCTTGAATCAGCGTTTGGAGAATATCAGATAAATCTATGGAAAGATTATCATCTGTTGTTTCTCGACGGAGGCAATGCTTCTGGGGAGTGGGATCCAGCTCTTTTGGAAGGAAATTGGATGGAGGAAAACAGCCTCGCCCAAAAGGGGACAGGATTCTATCAGCTGGCACTGCGCAGCCTCGAGCTTTCAGGATATTCTTTGGCGACAGACAGTTATGGAGCAGCTTTTGAGAAACAAGCATGCAGGGCAATTCAGGAGCAGCTTGCCGTCAAAGCGGCTGAAGCTTTGAAACAGAAACTAAAACAAGGAGAGGATTTAGCAAAAGGCAGCAGTGAGATTGACCAGAAGTGGAACGCGGCGAAAGATGCCATGGAAGAGGCAGAAAGCCTTGAACAGGAAAAGGAAGACTTTGATGGGGAGGAGAATAATGAAAAAGAATCCCTCGAGTTAGAGGATCAAAAACAGGAAGATTTATATATTGATACGAGAGAGCTTCCCGAAAATCCAGTTGATGGGGTAGATTTGTTGAAAAGTTCTGCCATTCTTTTCCAGGTCGTGGAAAATCCTTCTGAAATTTCAACAAAGAGCATTCGTATACAAGATACATTGCGGCAGAGAGAGATAAAAAGAGGAAATTTGGATTATCCACAATCTGCGGCATTAGATAAGTTATGTTTTTTACAGTATTTAAATCATTATTTCACTTGTAAAACAGGAAAGGGAGAAGCGAAAGCCGCAGAACATGCGCTCGACTATGAGTTAGAGTATTGCGTGGCAGGAAAGGCATCGGATCAGGAAAATTTGGAAAAAACAGTGAAAGAACTTCTTCTGATCAGGGAGACAGGAAACTTTGCAACGATTATGCAGGATGGGAAGAAACGGGCATTGGCAATGGAAATTGCAACCGTGGCAGTGGGATTTACAGGGATTGCGCTTTTGATTCAGGCAGTTCAGATCGGCGTTCTGCTGGCGTGGAGCTATATCGAGAGCGTCTTAGATGTGCGCTGCCTCTTGTCAGGAGGAAGTGTTCCACTAGTAAAAAAAGTCAATCAGTGGAAAAGCGATATTTCTCTGGGGGAAGAAGTTCTTGAAAAGAAAGAGGAAAAGTCTGAGAGTCACAAAGAGGGATTCGACTATCGTGAATATTTGCAAATTTTGCTGTTATTAGTGAAAGAGGAGACGTTGGTACAGCGTGCTATGGATATTGTCGAACAGAATGTCAGACTGATCACGCCGTCTTTTCGGATGAACCATCAAATTCATGGAATGCGCTTAGAGGGCCTTTATGCTGCGCAGCCTTTGTTTATGAAATTTATAACGAATGCAAAGAGTAAAGAGGGCAGTTACCATTTCAAACAAAGTAAGATAGATTTTTATCTTTCCTATGACGAATGACTGCTCACTAGCAAAATCTCGTTTTCTGGGCTTGAAAAATAGCGCGCTATTTAAGAATGAAAGGTGAAAAGTTTAAAATGATTTGTATATCAGAGAGGAGGTCATAAAAAAGTGCCTCAAACTATAAGAAAGGAAAAGAAAAAAATCTCTCTCAGGCAGTATAACCCTATAAAAATAATAAATAGGAAAAAATCTCATAATGAGGCACTTTCTTATGCCCTCCTCAATGGAAGCCTTACCCTTGAGGCAGCGCTGATATTGCCGTTGTTCTTACTTGGCTCTGCAGTTATTTTGTCACTGTTTCTAATGATGCAGGTTCAGTATTCTGTTGCCAATGCCTTGGACCGTGCAGTGGCAGATACCGCCTTGCTCTGTGTAGAATCGGAGAAAACGATAGAAAATCTAACAAAGGCAGCATTTTACAAAGAGTTGACTGTGGAAAAATGTCCTCTGTTTCTGGTGCAAGGAAACATGGCTGGATTTTCATGGACAGGTACTAAAATTGATCACGCATCTATAGATGTGCTTGTCACATATCATTTGAAATTTCCTATCAATTTTGGCCCGCAGAGGACAATGGAAGTCTCGGACGCACGCCGAATGCACCGATGGACAGGGAACTTGAGGGATCGAGAGGATGAAACGGATGCATCCTGGGTATACGTCACGCCCAATCAGAGCGTCTTTCATCTAAGCCGGAATTGCTCGCACTTGAAACTATCTGTAAAATTGTTACATGTCTTGGAGTGGAAAAGCATAAAAGATTTGTATCGTTCCTGTGACCATTGCGCAAAGGGAGAGAGGCCAGGAACAGCTATTTATGTCACAGAACAAGGGGATTGCTATCATTTGCGGTTGGACTGTAGCGGATTGAAGCGAACCATATACATGATAAAGAGGTCACAGGCTGAGAACATAAAGACTTGTTCTAGATGCGGTGGAAGTTCTTAGGAATAATCAAAAGGAGAAGTACATATGCAGAAATTTGTGGTATTGGGGCTATTGGGCTTATGCAGCCTGGAGGATATAAAGCGTAAGCAACTTACATTGATTTATATTTTAGTATTTGGAATCGGAGGGATACTGCTTCATCTTTTTGTCCCAGTTTGTTCTATTTACAGTGTCTTGTGGGGGATGCTGCTGGGAATAGGCATGGTTTTCATAAGCATTGTTACAGGTGGGAGCGTGGGAATCGGAGACGGCGTCTTGCTGGTGGTAACAGGGGTATATTTGGGTGGTCAAGGCAATCTGCAATTGTTTTTGACAGGGCTTTTTCTTTCAGCATTATGGGCATTGGCATTATTGGCACTGAAAAAGAAAAAAGGAAAAGAAGAAATTGCTTTTGTGCCGTTTTTACTGATTTCATATCTGACAATGCTGTTGCGGGGGGAAATATGATGCTGACAGGAAGAATGAAAGAGGCAACAAAGGCAATGAGCGGAAGTCTCACAGTAGAGGCAGCTATCATTTTTCCAGTCGTATTATGTAGTATTTTTTTGATGGTGCAGCAGGGAATCGTTCTCTATACGCAGACTGTGAAAATGTTTCAAAGGCAGGAAATGTGGGAAGAGTTTAGCCCAGCAGAGCAGTTTCGCAGGCTGGATTTGATCAAAGATATATTTTAATGGAGGCAAGGGATATGGAGGTAAGTTATCGGAAAAGTCTGAATAAAAGCTATATGTGCGTGGAGAATCCTGAACATGTATTTGATACATATGAATTGCGGATGTTGAACAATTGCAAGGTTCCTGGCTTGTTAAGGCTGCAGGTTGCGGACTTAGATAACAGACAGAGATATTTGTATGACATTAGCGGGAAACAGCAAATATCCGACTATCTTTCCAGGCAAAAACCAGGATCTGAACTGCTGCGGAGAATTTTGTTTTCCATTCAGCGTATATGTGCGGTTTTGCCTGAGTATCTGCTGCGGGAGGATGGGATCTGCTTAGAAATGAATTTTATTTATGTAAATCTTGAAGACGGGAGCCTGCAGTTTACTTATCTGCCATTCTATACAAAAAATTTTCCACACTCTTTTCAATGCTGCATGGAGCAAATTTTAAGAATGATCGATCACCAGGATCAGAAAGCGGTAGAACTGGGTTATCAGACTTATCAGCTCTGTCTTCAGGATAATGCAGATATCCGGAAGATATTAATGACGGTGCTTTGTAAGGAGCAGGTTGCGCAAAAAGAGCAAAATAAAAATGAGGTTGATTTGACACGTCAGGAGAGAACGAGTAGAAAATCACCAAGTTCTACGCGAGATTCGTATCAGTTGGCAGGGGAATCTTTGGGGAACAAGCGCAAAGAGAAAAAAATTGTTGTCAAAGAACGATGGAGGCCAAAAGCTTTACCTGGAATAATAAATAGATATTTTACAAAAATGGCAGAAGCTGTCAATAATTTTAAAAAATTCTGGGAAAGGAAAAAACAAGGCGTTCTGTCAGTAACAGGTGTTATCTTAAAAAATCATACGTTGATTTTTAAACAGGATAAAAATCAGTGTTTACAGCAGTCGTCTTTTGAAAATAATTCTCAAGAGCAGAAAAATCCAGTGTGTGTCACAGAAATTTTATCCTCATCAGAAGATGGTCTTTCTGGAAAACTGGTATATCGTGGGATTCATGATTGTGAAGATCTCTTCGTAGAAGGCGAGAGCTTCTTAATTGGAAAAAACGAGGACCAGGCGGACGGGGTGATTTCTGCCGAGGGGGTTAGCCGCCTTCATGCCCGGATTATTCGGCAAGAGGATCGCTACTTTATAGAAGATCTCAATTCTACGAATGGCACATTTCTCAATGAGTCGGAATTGGAATATCATCAACCACAGGAGCTAAGCAAGAATGACCGGATTCGCTTTGGTGTGGAGGAATATGTGTTTTTCTGATCAAGGGGTTTGACTTTATCCGTAAAAATTTATATACTATGGATATTGAATAATTTTGGAGGCCTTTGAAATGAAAGTAAATATTTATTATGGAGGACGGGGACTTTTGGATGATCCTACCCTGTATGTGGTCAATAAAATGCAGGAGGTTTTGACAGAGCTTCGTGTTCAAGTGGAACGTTATAATATTTATGAACACAAGAACAGTATTGCAACGCTTCCCCAGACAATCAAAGATGCGGATGGCATTATTCTGGCGACTACCGTGGAGTGGCTTGGAATAGGCGGGTATATGCAGCAATTTTTAGATGCGTGCTGGCTCTATGGGGACAAGGAGAAGTTTGCGGTTACTTATATGCAGCCAATTGTGATGTCGACGACCTATGGAGAACGAGAGGGAGAGATAGCCCTTGCGAATGCTTGGGAGATTTTGGGAGGTCTTCCGTGTAGCGGTCTTTGTGGTTATGTCGAGGATCTTGTTTCTTTTGAAATGAACCATGACTATACAGTGATTATAGAAAAAAAGGCAGAAAATTTATATCGCACCATTTCGCAGAAACAAAAAAGCCTCCCCAGCAGCAATCAGGCTGTGAAGCAGTCTGTACTGCGCACGCAGTCCCTGGAATTGACCCCTCAGGAGAGCGAGCAATTGTCTAAATACGTATCAGATGACCTCTATGTAAAGAAACAAAAAGAAGACATTGAAGAACTGAGCAGCATGTTTAAAGATCTGCTTGGACAGACTGAAGAAGATGAAGAAATGGCTTATGTGATGGAATTGGAAGCGCATTTTGTACCGCAGGCAGATTTTACGGCGAATTATCTTTTTATGATAGAGGGAAAGCAAAAGCCGTTGTCAGTGGAAATTCATAATGAAGAGATTCAGATTCACTATGGACAGAATGAGAAAGTGGATATATATGCAAAGCTCTCCACGGGAGTGATGGATAATATCGTACAGGGCAGAATGACTTTTCAGAGGGCGTTTATGACAGGTGAAATGACAGCAAAGGGTAATTTTAAGACGCTCAAAATGTTGGACCAAGTATTTATTTTTAATTAACAAAGAGACCAGTGGGTGAATCGTTGCTTTCTGGTTGTGTAATGAGTGCAGAATGGAGGAGAAATGAGAGACTCAAATTGTATTTTTTGTAAAATTGCAGCAGGAGAAATCCCTTCTAAGACAATCTATGAAGATCAGGAATTCCGTGTTATGTTGGATATCAGTCCTGCCACCAGGGGACATGCCTTGATTATTCCCAAGGAACACTATGCTGACTTGTATGAGATGCCAAATAACATTGTAGCACAAGCAATGGTGCTGGCAAAAAAAATGGCTTCGCATATGACAAAGGTACTGCAATGTGATGGGTTTAATATTGTTCAGAATAATGGCGAGGCGGCAGGACAGACAGTGTTTCATTTTCATATGCACTTGATCCCCAGATATGTCAAGGATGGGAATCAAGAAAAGTTGTCTTGGAATCATTTGGACTTGCCTGAAAACGAGTTGGACGAGATCTATCAAAAGCTGAAATTATAACAGAAACAAATGCTTTCCCAACTTGTCAAAGGGCGCCGTGGTCAAAGACAAGTTGGGAAAGCATCTAAACATCATATCTTTAAGATTTTTTGGCGGCATCGTCTATCAGCCGTACCACCGTTTCCACTGAATTAAGCTGTTTGCTATTTTCCATGGCATGAATATAATGGCTGCGCTGATTCCATAATTTTTTGATTTTGTCCATCATTACTACATCGTCTAACTTTTCTTCTTCTATCACCATGCTGTATCCTTGGCTTTCAAAAGAACGGGCGTTTAAAATTTGATCCCCTCTGCTGGCATGGGCAGAAAGGGGAATTAGAATATTAGGCTTGCGCAGCGCTAGCAGTTCGCAAATTGCGTTGGCGCCAGCCCGTGAAATCACGATATCTGAAGCGGCAAATAAGTCACTTAATTCCTGATTGGCATATTCAAGTTGTTGATATCCAGCAGTATTATTCAAAGCGTCGTCTAGATTTCCTTTTCCGCATAGATGAAGCACCTGAAAAGTTTTTAGCAGTTCAGGCAAAAGCTTTCGTATAATTTCATTAATAAATTGAGAACCACTGCTTCCGCCAATGATCATGATGACTGGCTTGGAAGAAGTAAAATGACAGTATGCAAGTCCCTTTTGACGATTGCCCCGAAGCAGTTCCTGGCGGATGGGGGATCCAGTAAGTACCGCTTTATCAGCGGGGAGATATTTCAAGGTTTCTGGAAAATTGCAACATACCTTGCAGGCATGCGGAATTGCAAGTTTATTGGCAAGGCCAGGGGTGATATCTGATTCATGGATGATTGCTGGTATTTTACGGTGCTTTGCCGCCATCACTACCGGGACGGAGACGAATCCGCCTTTGGAAAATACTACGTTTGGTTTCAATTTTCTGAGAAGGGAACGTGCCTGCCCGTATCCTTTTAAAACTTTAAAAGGGTCAGAAAAGTTCTTCCAATCAAAATACCGGCGCAATTTGCCGGAAGAAATTCCATAGTAGGGGATGTGGCATTGTTCCATGAGGCTGCGTTCAATGCCGTCGTGGGAACCGATATAATGAATTTCGTACCCTAATTCTTTCAATCTGGGAAGTAAAGCGATGTTCGGGGTGACATGTCCGGCAGTTCCTCCGCCTGTTAAGACAATTCGTTTCATGTTCTCCTCCATTCTGTGTGCTGCTTTGCACAAATTTCCATTACTTTTATCTTATACTCTTCCAAGAAAAAGTCAAGAGAAAGTCAACGTCGAAAACAGCCGAAACATGCGATGAAAAAAGGTGCCTGGCTACTTCACAGATTCACAAATAATCTTTATAATAGCAGTTAGGAAGGAGGACATGCTTATGGAGAAATGGATCAATTTTATACAAACCAATAGTGAAATCCTGACAAAGGCTGCCATTGTGGCACTGAGCCTGTTGGTCTTATTTTATTTAGCAAGGATTTTAAGACAGATAAAAAGGCTCAATCGAAGCCTTGGAAGTATTACTGAGAATATACAGGCATATTTTGATGTGATCCTGCAGGAAGAAGAACCGAAGATGCAAAAAGAACCAGAAGAAGAGGTAGCTGTGGCAGCCACTGCGGAAAGCTGCACAGGTGAAAACGAGGATGCAGGAGAACAGAAACTTACGAAACAGGAGGAGGAAGAAGTATTCAATGCGGTATTGCAGGAATACTTTTCTTAATCATTTGCAGGAACATGGTCTAAAGTTTCATGGATCTGATGTTTGTTATGGCTTGCCTTTGAATCATTGACTAAATACAGGAGATTTGCTACACTTATCTTGCAAGTAAGAATTTGGCAATTGCTATTATAAAAGGACAAAGGAGTGCGAATCATGGGAAAGGTAACATTTGATTATGGAAAAAGCGCCGACTTTATCAGTCAGGAAGAAGTTTCCTATATGACAAAGCTGGTAAGCGACGCTAAGGAACAGCTTGTTTCTAAGACGGGTGCAGGAAATGATTTTTTGGGATGGCTGGATCTTCCGACAGACTATGATAAAGAGGAGTTTGCCCGCATTAAGAAAGCGGCAGAAAAGATCCAGGGTGATTCAGAAGTGCTGGTAGTCATCGGCATCGGAGGCTCTTATCTTGGAGCCAGGGCGGCTATTGAATTTTTAAGACATGGATTTTATAATAATGTCCCGAAAGAGATTCGCAAGACACCAGAAATCTATTATGCCGGAAACAGTATCAGTAGCGCTTATTTAGCAGGTCTAATAGACGTAATCGGTGACCGTGATTTTTCTGTAAATATCATTTCCAAATCAGGGACGACGACAGAGCCTGCGATTGCTTTTCGGGTATTTAAGGAAATGCTCGAGAAAAAATATGGCAAGGAAGAGGCAGCAAAAAGAATTTATGCAACGACAGATAAGGAAAGAGGCGCATTAAAAAATCTTGCCACTGAGGAAGGGTATGAGAGCTTTGTAGTACCAGACGATGTAGGAGGACGTTTTTCTGTGTTGACGGCAGTGGGACTTCTTCCAATTGCAGTCAGCGGCGCAGATATTGACAAGCTTATGGAGGGCGCAGCTGCAGGGCGTGAGCTGGCTTTGAATAAGGCTTTTGAAGAAAATGACGCCATGCAGTATGCGGCTGTCCGTAATATTTTATTGAGAAAGGGCAAGTCTGTGGAAGTTCTTGCAAATTATGAGCCAAGCCTTCATTATATTTCAGAGTGGTGGAAACAGCTCTATGGTGAAAGTGAGGGAAAGGATCAGAAAGGAATTTTCCCAGCATCTGTTGATTTGACCACGGATCTTCATTCCATGGGACAATTTATACAGGATGGTGCCCGCATTATGTTCGAAACAGTGCTAAATGTGGAAAAATCCCGCAGTACCGTGGAACTAAAAGAAGAGCCAGTAGATCTTGATGGCTTGAATTATCTTGCAGGAAAAGATATGGACTTTGTAAATAAAAGTGCGATGAATGGAACGATCCTGGCGCATACGGATGGAAATGTGCCAAATCTCATGATAAAGATTCCAGAGCAAAACGAGTTTTACTTGGGACAGCTATTTTATTTCTTTGAATTTGCCTGCGGGGTCAGCGGATATCTCCTGGGTGTGAATCCATTTAACCAGCCAGGCGTTGAGAGCTATAAGCGCAATATGTTTGCTTTGCTTGGAAAGCCTGGATTTGAAGCGGAGAGAGAAGAATTGTTAAAACGGCTCTAGAGAAAATTTCGCAGCCATCTAGGTAAGATTAGGGAGTTAAAAGACATAAAATTCTCCTGGAGGTCAATTTCCTTAATTTTGCGGTGCGATATTTACGAATGATGCGACATAAGTCGTCTGGATATTGTCAAACAAGCTTAAAAAATTTGCAATGTAATGCAAATTAACTTTTTGACATCTTGATCTTAATAATCAAAAATTTACGATAATATTACAAAAGAGCTTCCGAGATTGATCGGAGCTCTTTTCTTCTTATATGATTTAAATTTCAAATGATCTGAAACGCCCTCAGAGGCGCTTTTACTAATTTTGAACTGCATTGTATATCAGTGCAGCGCCGATAATTCGCAAGGGCATATTTATGACATTCAAGAGGGACAAGGCATTTCTTTAGTTCTAAATAGGATTTTATAGCTTATTATTATATCTGGTAATTTCTGGAAGTCTATAAGAGTTAAAGCATATCAATTTTCATAAATGTTGGCTTTGCAGCAGCACTTTGTATAAATCAAAGCAATCTAGCAGAAAAATTTAGTGAGGTTTTAATAAGAAAAGCAGACTTGACAGATTACAAATGTTTTGCTATAGTGTAATAAGTTTGTAACATATGTAACAAAAATGAATTAAAGATTTACAAACAGTTTACAATCTTAGGAGGTTAACATGAAATTCGATAAGAAGGTTATGGAAAGCGGAATGGTTGCAGCATTTACTCTGGCTCTTGCGTTTTCAGCGATGCCTGTTTCCAATGTACCAGCCAATGCTAACTCAGATAGCCAGACAGTAGAATTAACAGAGGAACCAGAGAAAGACCGTAACGAAGTTGCAGCGAAACAAAAAAGACAGAGCAATGTGGTAGCGTCTGCAGCCGTATCAAAGCAGACGAAAGATTCTCAGGAAAAAGCCAAGGAAAAGCTGGAGGAAAAAAGGCAGGAAAAGAGCCAGTCCCAAAAGTTTCAGCCAGAGAAAGCTCTGAGTGCTGACCATAAGAATATACAGGACCAAACGGAACAAAGTAAGACCGAAAAAAAACAGACAAAAGAAGTTAAGAATAAAGAAGCTCAGGTTGAAGAGAGCCAGGCAAAAAAAACTCAGTCAGAGCAAATAGAGACCAAGGAGAGTCAGGCAGAGAAAAATCAGTCTGAGGAAGCTCAGGCCCAAGAGGACCAGTTAGAGAAAAATAAGGAAGAAAAGAAAGCCTCTGAGAAAGAGCAGACAAAGGAAGAAGCCAAGGTTGAGCTGGCACAAATTGAAAATCACGAAGTTTCTCCCTGGGCAGAAAAACTGTTGCCAAATGTAGAGGAATATCTCAATGTTCGTACAGAAGCTTCTGAGGAAGCTGAACTTGCAGGAAAGCTTCACAAAGGAGCAGGTGCAGAAATCCTGGAACAGGGCGAAGAATGGACCAAAATCAGATCTGGAAATGTAGAAGGATTTGTTAAAAATGAGTTTTGTGTTACTGGTTTGGAAGCAGAAGCCCTTGCAAACGAAGTGGGAACCACCTATGCAACCGCAGTAACAGGAGGCGTCAGAGTCAGAGAGACTGCTTCTTCAGAGGAGGGTGTAAAAATCCTTGACGTACTGGAAGAGGCAGGAAGAATCAAAGTAGATAAAGAAGCAGAAGCAGTTGATGGCTGGGTGCCTGTAAAAGTGGATGACCAGGTAGGGTATGTCAGTGAAGAATATGTAACGGTGGAGCTGGAGCTTGGAAAGGCAATTTCTATTGAAGAGGAGCAAGCAGCAATTGCGGCAGCAGAAGCAGAGCGGGCAGCAAAAGAAGCAGCAGCCCGCAAAAGCAGTGGTCAGCAGAGTGGAGGCAGTCAGCAAAAAGCAGCGGTATCAGCATCCTATGATGATGTGACTTTGTTGGGCGCATTGATCCAGTGTGAAGCTGGAAGTGAGAGCTATGAAGGAAAGGTTGCAGTAGGAGCAGTGGTTATGAACCGTCTCCGTGCAGGTTATGCAGGAAGCATTTCTGGCGTTATTTATCAAAGTGGTCAGTTTTCACCGGCATCCAGCGGTGCGTTGGCAAGCGTTTTGTCCAGCGGCGTTAGCGGAAGCTGCTTGAGTGCGGCGCAGGAGGCGATTAATGGTGTTGATAATGTAAATGGCGCAACAAGTTTTCGGCGTGCTGGCGCTGCAAATGGAATCGTAATTGGCAATCACGTATTCTTTTAAATTTTCTATAGAGATTGAGACAGGTGTTAAAATATGCCTGTCTCATTTTAATTTTGCGTTGGAAAACGTTATTCTTTGATTAATTTGAGTTTCCGCATTTTGCAATTGATAGCGCCAAAAGGTTTCCATCACAAAGTGATGAAAACACTTTGCACATAAAAGCGCTCTGAAAAGCTAGCTTTTCAAGCACTTTTTGTGCAAGATGTCTATGCTGCCAAAGGCAGCAAGACCTTTTGGCGCTATGAATTGCAAAATGTGGAAACTCAAATTTGATTAAACATTGTAATCTTAGGGAAAATATAGTAATATATCTTAAAGGATTAGGGTGTCAAATAGCTTGAAATTTCTTTTGAAATAACAGCGGAAAAGATGCTTAGAATTCCATAAAAATGGAAGAGAATCCTGAAAGGAGGAGAACTTCTATGGAGGGTATTTTCTGGCTGATTGTAATTATAGTAATGGCACTGATTGAAATAATCACCCTGGGATTAACTACTATCTGGTTTGCGGGAGGAGCCTTAGTGGCATTTTTTGCAGATTTGGCAGGCGCCAATCTTGTGATTCAAATTATCCTGTTTGTGGTGGTTTCTGTACTACTGCTTGCGCTTACCAGGCCTTTGGCAGTGGAATACCTCAATAAGGGCAGAACCCGTACGAATGTGGACAGCCTGCTGGGCAAAACGGCGATTGTGATCCAGGAGATTGACAATCTGAAAGCTCAAGGGCAAGTTAGCGTTGATGGACAGGAATGGACGGCTCGTGCAGCCCAGGAGGAGAAGATCCAAAAAGACACGTTGGTGGAGATTATGGAAATCAGAGGTGTCAAGCTGATTGTAAGAAAAAAGATGCCAGATAAGGCATAAGGAAGCTTACTTCTAAACGGCTTCATGTGCCAGGAACTAGGATTTTTTATTGATTGAATTACAGAATTTAATAAAATATTGTGCACAATTGCATTAAGTGCCAGTTGTTAGAATGCAATGCTTAAAATAATGTACTCCGAAAATCGCTTATATCTGTTTCCATGGCTGATTTTACGCCATGTGCATGTAAATTTAGTTAACGTATCATCGAGGCAAGCCTCATAAATTGGTGCATATCTGACAAAAAATCTTGTCGCAAAATCAGGCACAAAGAGAATCTAAGAGTACGTAATGGCAAAAAGGAGGAATTATATATGGATAATGGAATAGGATTTTTAGTAATTGTATTTTTGGTTGTGTTTGTTTTGATCATTCTGGCATCCTGTGTCAAGATTGTGCCTCAGGCACATGCTCTTGTCATAGAACGTCTGGGCGGTTATCAGGGAACCTGGGGCGTGGGGCTGCATTTTAAAATGCCATTTATTGACCGTGTGGCAAAACGTGTGCTTTTAAAGGAACAGGTTGTAGATTTTGCGCCTCAGCCGGTGATAACCAAGGATAATGTAACGATGCGGATCGATACAGTGGTGTATTTTCAAATTACAGATCCCAAGTTATTTGCCTATGGCGTGGAAAATCCGATTATGGCGATTGAGAATTTGACAGCCACCACGCTGCGTAACATTATTGGTGATCTGGAACTGGATGAGACTTTGACGTCGAGAGAATTAATCAACACCAAAATGCGAGCTTCTTTGGATGTTGCAACGGATCCCTGGGGAATTAAGGTTAACCGTGTCGAGTTGAAAAATATTATTCCGCCCCAGCAGATTCAGGATTCTATGGAGAAGCAGGCGAAAGCAGAGCGTGAGCGGCGTGCGGCGGTCACTCAGGCAGAAGGTGAGAAAACAGCAACTGTTCTCGTAGCACAGGGAAAGAAAGAATCTGCCATTTTGGATGCGGAAGCTGAAAAACAGGCAGCGATCCTTCGGGCAGAGGCGAAGAAAGAAGCGACTATGCGGGAGGCAGAAGGCCAGGCAGCAGCCATTCTTCGCATTCAGCAGGCGAATGCCGATGGTTTGCGCTTTATAAAGGAGGCAGCTCCAGATAGTGCGGTTTTGCAGCTTAAGAGCCTTGAAGCGTTTATGAAAGCGGCGGATGGCAAGGCGACCAAGATTATTATTCCATCTGAAATTCAAAACGTTGCCGGTCTCGCCAAATCCATTGCCGAGATTGCCAAGGATCAATAAGTTCGATGTATCAAGCAATTTTACACATAAATGAGAGAAAGCGGGCTGTCCGGTTCTATGACAGTCCGTTCTCATATTTTTAGAAGGAGAGAGAAGATGAATTTAACAGGAAGGAATTATTTGAAATTAAAAGATTTTACACCGGAGGAAATTACATATCTTATTGATCTTTCGGCAGAATTAAAAGAAAAGAAAAAAAGGGGAATAGCCCATGATGAGCTTAAAGGGAAAAATATCGTGCTGATTTTTGAAAAGACAAGCACAAGAACCCGCTGCTCCTTTGAGGTGGCGGCTCATGACCTTGGCATGCATGTGACTTATCTGGATCCTTCTGTGTCGCAGATTGGCAAAAAGGAGAGCATTCGGGACACGGCAAGGGTATTAGGACGGATGTTTGACGGTATCGAATACCGTGGGCATGGCCAGGAATTTGTGGAAGAACTTGCAAAATATGCAGGAGTTCCAGTGTGGAACGGCTTGACGAATGAATTTCATCCAACACAAATGATTGCAGACATGCTGACCATAAAAGAAAAGCTGGGACATTTGCAGGGAATTAAATTTGTTTATATGGGAGATGCCCGTTATAATATGGCAAATTCTCTAATGGTCACCTGTGCGAAACTGGGAATCGATTTTGTGGCTTGTACGAGCAAATCATATTTTCCAGAACAGGAGTTAGTGGATTATTGTAAAGATATCGCAAAGAAAACAGGGGCGTCCGTCACTCTGACAGAGGATGTCGCAGAAGGAACCAAAAACGCTGACGTTATCTATACAGATGTATGGGTATCCATGGGAGAGCCAGACGAGGTCTGGGCAGAGCGGATCCAGGAACTGATGCCTTATCAGGTAAATAAAGAGGTCATGAATCATGCCAAGGATTCTGCAATATTTATGCACTGCCTTCCTGCATTTCATGATCTGGAGACAAGCGTTGGAAAACAAGTGTATGAGAAGTTTGGCTTGGCGGAACTAGAGGTTACGAATGAGGTATTTGAAAGCAGTCAGTCGGTAGTGTTCGACGAGGCGGAGAACCGGATGCACAGCATCAAGGCGATTATGTATGCGACATTAAGATAGGGAGCAGAAATGAAGACAAAGATACTACAAGTGCTTCGGCAAAATCCAGAGGGATTTGTGTCTGGGCAGCAATTGTGTGAGCAGCTTGGAGTCTCCAGGACGGCTGTATGGAAGACAATTCATCAGTTGAAAGAAGCAGGCTACGTGATACAGGCAGTTCAAAACAAAGGGTACCATTTGCTGTCTGCGCCAGATATTTTGTGTGAGAGCGAGATTGCAAGCCAGCTTGATACAAAATGGTTAGGACGCAGCATACGTTATTTTAAAGAGTTGGATTCCACCAATGCCGAGGCAAAGCGGATTGCGGAAGAAACAGATAACGCCAACTGGCATGGCACGGTAGTGGTGGCAGATACGCAGACCGCAGGGCGGGGGCGGAGAGGGCGTTCCTGGAGTTCTCCTCCAGGCATGGGGTTGTTTTTTACGATCTTATTAAAGCCAGAGATTGATCCATCGAACGCTCCCATGCTGACACTGGTAAAAGCCATGGCGGTGGTCAAAGGAATTCAGCAGACCACAGGTTTACAGCCCCAGATTAAGTGGCCCAATGATGTTGTGCTCCATGGGAAAAAAATTGTGGGGATTTTGACGGAGATGAGTGCTCAGATTGATTATGTAAATCATATAGTGGTGGGAACGGGAATCAATGTCCATCATAAAGAGCTTCCAGAGGAGATCGCAAAGACAGCGACTTCTTTGGATTTGGAGCTGGTTACCAAGGATCATATGGTACAGATATCCAGAGCGCAGCTTTTGGGGGCAGTATTGTCATGTTTTGAAACGTATTATGAAAGATACCTAAAGAATGAGGACTTATCAGCTTTGGTGGAAGAATATAATTCCATGTTGGTAAACAAAGATCGCATGGTACGAGTATTAGATCCCCTCGGGGAATTTGCAGGAACCGCTCTTGGAATTAATGAAAGAGGAGAACTCCTAGTGGACAAGGAAGGAGAGGTGGTAAAAGTCTCTTCTGGGGAAGTGTCTGTCCGTGGGATTTATGGTTATGTGTAAGGAGAAAGAAATGTGCAAGAAAGAAATCGTATTATGCGGATCCAGCGCCTACACCCAAAAATATTATTTGAATGAAGAGTTTGCCTCTCTTCCGCAGGGCATTAAAGATGAGCTCAAAATTATGTGTGTGCTGTATACGGAAGACATTGGAGGCACTCTGACTTTGGTTTTTGACAAACAGGGAAGTCTCCGGTTTCAGGCGGCAGCGGATGAGGGGGATCTTTTGTACGATGAGATCGGAAGCGTGCTGAAAATCAAACAGCTTCAGCGGACAAAACAGGAACTGCTGGAATCTCTGGAATTGTACTTCAAAGTATTTTACTTGGGGATAGCGCTGGAGGAAGAAGATTTGGAGGATTAGAAAATGTTATTAGTTGTGGACGTAGGAAATACAAATTTTACGTTTGGTGTTTTTGACGGGGACAAGCTGAGAGCAACTTTTCGTGTAACAACAAAGCTGCAGCGGACCTCCGATGAGTATGGGATATGTATTCGGGATTTATTGGCGCATAATGGGATATCATATGAAACGATTAAGGATGTTATTATCGCATCGGTGGTGCCTAATGTGATGCACTCTCTGTTAAGCGCTTTTATCAAGTATTTTGGGATTCATCCGGTGGTGGTGGAATCTGGAATTAAGACGGGAATCCGTATTGCCACGGAAAACCCAAAACAGATTGGTGCAGACCGCATCGTGGATGCTGCAGCAGCATATGAACTCTATGGAGGACCAGTATTTGTGATTGATTTTGGCACAGGGACGACTTATGACCTGGTGGATGAGACGGGAGCGTTTGTGTCCGGCGTTACTGCTCCTGGAATCCGTACGTCCGCAAAGGCGCTGTGGGAGGATGCCGCAAAGCTTCCTGAAATTGAAATTCGCAAGCCAGGCAGCATCCTGGCAAAGGAAACCATCAGCAGTATGCAGGCAGGACTGGTTTATGGGCAAATTGGGCAGACGGAATATATTATCAAACAGACGAAAAAAGAGACAGGTTATAAAAACCTTAAAGTGGTGGCAACTGGGGGGCTTGGCACGATTATTGCCAGTGAGACAGATACCATTGACATTTATGACCCGACTTTGACACTTCAGGGTCTGCGTTTGATTTATAATAAACAGAACCGGGAAAAATAAAGGATTTATATGGGAGAAAGAAAAACACTCAAAATAGGAAATGTCGTATTAGAAAATAATTTAGTTTTGGCGCCGATGGCAGGGGTTTGTGACCTGCCATTTCGTGTGCTCTGCAAGGAACAAGGAGCGGGGCTTGTCTGCATGGAGATGGTCAGCGCCAAAGGCATTTATTATCACAATAAGAACACGGAATTGCTGTTGTCTACGAAAGAAGAGGAACGTCCGGTTTCCTTGCAGCTTTTTGGGGCAGATCCGGACATCATCAGCGAGATGGCGAAACGTATTGAGGAACGTCCTTTTGATATTTTAGATCTGAATATGGGCTGTCCTGTGCCCAAGGTAGTAAACAATGGAGAAGGATCTGCTTTGATGAAGCAGCCAGAATTAGTATACAAAATTATTTCCAAGACAGTGAAAGCTATCAATAAACCAGTGACCATTAAGATTCGCAAAGGTTTTGATGATGCCCATGTCAATGCAGTGGAGATCGCCAAAATTGCGGAGGAGGCGGGAGCGGCTGCAGTGGCAGTACATGGAAGAACTAGGGAACAATATTATTCGGGCAGCGCAGACTGGGAGATTATCCGTAAAGTGAAGGAGGCGATATCCGTCCCGGTGATTGGAAATGGCGATCTTTTGACAGGGGAAGATGTAAGAGCTATGGAAATGCAAACAGGTTGCGATGGTTTTATGATTGGAAGAGGGGCGCAGGGAAATCCCTGGATTTTCCAGCAGATCCTGCATTTTTTGGACACTGGGGAAGTTTTGCAAAAGCCTGGATTTTCGGAGGTCACAGAGATGCTTCTGCGCCATGCCAGAGATCAGATTGCATATAAGGGGGAAGTGATGGGAATCCGGGAGATGCGCAAACATGCGGCCTGGTACACTGGAGGCTACAAAAATTCGGCAAAGCTTCGTGGAAAAATTAACGAGGTGGAATCTTATCAACAACTGGAAGAGCTGTTTTTACAAGTGGCACAACAGGCAGAGGAATTATAGCTGCAGGCCAATGGACATTTATGATGATCGGATATCATGCATGTATGCCTGGATGATTTCATAATATTTATGGAGAAGATATTTTTCATTACGCTGAATGAGGCGGGAGGCGCATGTTATGAGAGACAGCGAGACACCAGAAATCGCAGAAAAGTTGGCCAGGCCGCTTGGAACTTGGAAGATACGACTAAAAAATTTTCTTGTCAAAACGGTATTTGAACGGTTTCGCCGTTCTGCCCAGGAGGTAGAAGAGCAGCAGGAGGAGGTACGGGGGAACCCGTTTCTTCCAAAACTGCGCAGTATTTTGGAACAGTTGCTTCCGATGTATCAGATCTCCTACAAGGAATTTCGTCCATTGATGATTGACACAGATTCGCCGCCGGAATCGCTTTTAGATGAGGATTCTGTGGCTGTGGTTTTGGAGCAAATCTCCGAGGATTTGAATTTTCTGCGGATTGCCACGGACCGGCCTGCATATTTTTCTGATTATATTCAAAGAATGTATGAGGAGACGGGGCTGGTTGTTCAAACGGAACCGAAAGAGCAGGAAATTTCCGGGGATGTCAATGTTATTTTGGACATGGAGCAGCAGGGGGACATTGCAAGGCGCTATATGCGGGCAGAGACCTTGTATATCCCAGTGTTTAAGCGGCAGTGGAGGCGTTTGGAGCCATTGCAAAATCTTGACATTTCCATACCTATCGGTTATAATACTGTGATTGTTAAAGGAATATCTTGAATTCCCTTATATTGTGATTTTAGGAAGGTGTAGTATTATGGAAAAGAAAAACTTATTAACGTATGAAGGCTTGCAGAAATTGGAGACGGAGCTGCATGACCTTAAAGTGGTAAAGAGAAAAGAAGTTGCCCAGAAAATTAAAGAGGCAAGAGAGCAGGGGGACCTTTCTGAGAATGCGGAGTATGATGCTGCTAAGGATGAGCAGCGTGATATTGAAGCAAGGATTGAAGAAATTGAAAAGATATTGAAAAATGCTGAAGTTGTGGTAGAAGATGAGGTGGATCTGGATAAAATCAATGTGGGGTGCAAGGTAAAGATTCTCGATTGTGAATTTGACGAGGAATTGGAATATAAGATTGTTGGTTCTACTGAGGCAAACAGCCTTCAGGGAAAGATTTCAAATGAGTCTCCCGTTGGAAAAGCGCTCATTGGTGCGAAAATCGGAGATCTTGTTAAGATAGAAACACAGGCAGGCATGCTCGAATATAAAGTATTGGAAATTCAGCGATCGAATTAGCTAGCTTAACAATCTAATGGAAGCGGGCAGTTCATATTGCTTTGGCGGTTAAAAATCGCAGCAGATTGCGCATGACAAACTTTCATATGCAAGGCCGAAGATTGCGTTGCAGCCAGCGCTACAATGGTTGATGATAATGAAGCAGATGGAGATCTTGATAAGTAAAATGTTGCGATTTTAACCACCGTAGTGATAATTTTTGTCTCAATGGAGAACTAATATATGCAGTAGGCGCATACAAAATGGAGGAAATGCAGATGGCACAGAATAATCAGTCACCGGAACAGGATTTGAATCAATTATTAAAGGTTCGCCATGATAAATTAAAAGAGCTGCAGGACAATGGCAAGGATCCTTTTCAGATCACAAAGTATGAAGTTACAAACCACAGCCAGGAGATTAAGGATCATTATGATACTCTGGAGGGACAAACTGTCAGCATTGCGGGCAGAATGATGTTTAAACGTGTGATGGGGAAAGCCTCTTTTTGCAATATCCAGGATTTGCAAGGAAATATCCAGGCCTATGTGGCAAGAGACAACATTGGTGAAGACAGTTATAAGGATTTCAAAAAATATGATGTAGGCGATATCTTAGGAATTAAAGGCGAAGTGTTTACCACTAAGACAGGTGAAATTTCGATTCATGCCCAGGAAGTGACGCTTCTTTCTAAGAGTCTTCAAATTCTTCCGGAAAAATATCATGGCCTTACGGATACGGACGCAAGATACCGTCAGCGCTATGTGGACTTGATTATGAATGCAGAGGTCAAAGATACCTTTATCAAACGTTCCAAGGTGCTCAGCAGCATCCGGCGTTTTCTGGACGGTCAGGGATTTATGGAAGTGGAGACCCCTATGCTGGTAAGCAATGCAGGCGGTGCTGCGGCAAGGCCTTTTGAGACGCATTTTAATGCGCTGAATGAGGATTTGAAGCTTCGCATTTCGTTGGAGCTTTACTTGAAACGGCTGATTGTTGGCGGCATGGAGCGTGTGTATGAGATCGGCAGGGTATTCCGCAATGAGGGGCTTGACACCAGGCATAACCCGGAATTTACTTTGATGGAGCTGTATCAGGCTTATACGGATTATCATGGCATGATGGATCTGACGGAGAATTTATACCGTTATGTCGCAAAAGAGGTTACAGGCTCAGAAATCCTCACGTATGGAGAACACGAGATGGATTTGTCTAAGCCATTTGAGCGCATTACCATGGTTGATGCCGTCAAGAAGTATGCAAATGTGGACTTTCATGAGGTTCATACTGTGGAGGAGGCTAGGAAACTGGCGGATGAACATCATATCGAATATGAGGACAGGCATAAGAAAGGGGACATATTAAATTTGTTCTTTGAGGAATATGTGGAGGATCATTTGATTCAGCCGACCTTTGTGATGGATCATCCTATTGAGATTTCTCCGCTGACCAAGAAGAAGCCAGATGATCCAGAGTATGTGGAGCGTTTTGAATTCTTCATGAATGGCTGGGAGATGGCAAACGCATACTCAGAGCTGAACGATCCCATCGACCAAAGGGAACGTTTCGAGGCGCAGGAAGCTTTATTAGCAGCAGGGGATGATGAAGCAAACCATACGGATGAAGATTTTCTGAATGCGCTGAATATAGGTATGCCGCCTACTGGGGGAATTGGCTATGGGATTGACCGGATGGTAATGATGATGACGAATTCACCAGCGATTCGGGATGTGTTGCTGTTCCCGACAATGAAGAGCTTGGATAAATAAACCTAGTGTTTATGCGGGATTGAGGCATTTGAGTACGTCAAAGGACGCATTAAAAGACGTATTTTGGCATAGTCATTTACATCAGTATGAAAGAGTATACAATCTGAAAAGAATAAGATTCAATCGAATATGAACTGCTAAGAGGACATTTTCTAAAGAAATTTAGAAGATGTCCTCTTTTTTGCGTTATGGAGAAAATACGTCATTTGTTATGAAGTCAAAGTGAAAGGAGCACAGCAATGGATGAATCAAAGAAGAAAGATAGATATGAGGATGCAAAAAAGTTTGTAAGATATTCAGATGGTGCAAAGATGTACAGTATGGGAATGACAAAATTTCAAGAAGTGGCTAAGGATGCTAAGGCTTGTTATAAGATTGGTCAGCTTGTACTTGTTAATACAGAAATATTGGATAAGTATCTTGAAACTTTTCATATTACAGATTCTGAGTTTTATAAGTAGGTGATGTTATGATAAATACATTGAGTGGTTCAGTTAGTGCCTATAGAAAAGAAACTGTAAAACCAAGATTTATTCGTATTGATGAAGTAATGGCTTTATTAGATGTAACACGAGATGAGGCAATGGATATAGCATTAGCTGCTGGAGCAAGATATCAGCTTGCAAAGATTATATTAGTACATAAGGAAAGGTTGATGAAATTTATGAAACATTTTGCAAGAGTGCCTAGTTCAAACAAAATCGTAGAAAAGAAGTTTGTAAGAATTGGGGAAGCTTCAATGACATATAGCATAGGGCATCATAGATTTATTGAAATGGCTAGAGCAGCGGGTGCTGTATATAAGATTGGAACAGCTAAGGGAAATACTATATTAATAAATTTGGAAATTTTTGATGATTATATGGAGCAATTCAGAGAACCGCCAACAGAAATGAAACATCCATTGCCAAATGTGAAAGGAGACTGATGAATGAGTTACTCATATAAGTGCTATTCAGATACAAAGGATTTTATGAAAAAATTTGTCAATGCAGAGGAAGGAGCGATTATTTATGGGATAAGTAAATCTAGAATCATAGTAATTGCGAGAGAGGCAGGAGCAGTCTATAAAGTCGGTAATTCAGCATTAATCAATACGGAATTATTTGAAAAATATCTTGAACTATTCAGAGAGCCGGCAAGAGAACTGCCTAAGCATACATGGAACAAATTAAAGGAAATGACAAATACACCAAAAACTGGTGAAAATTCGTAAAAATACACCAGTGGTGTCACTTCCGTAAAATTAAAGTGCATTGTAGAATATCAATTGTCCAAGAGAGATTGGACATAACAATTGAATAATCAGTTACAGATTTGCAAAGTAGTTTGCACTGCAGAGTATCTGTAGGTAGTAAATTTACGGGGCATGTACCTGGAAGATGAAAGTCACAGCTATCATATTAGTAGCCTGATGGATCGAAAGATGAAGGGTGAGAAGTTGGATGGAAATCTGGAAAAAGGATTCGGCATGTTGCGTAAGGATAATCAACCACAGAGGGCGAGAAGTTTGTCCTTATCCTCAAAAGGCTAAAAGAGGAGATAGTGCTTCTGATAATTCAGAAGGGCGTCGTGAAACACATTTTGTGGCTCGTCTGTAACTCCCGGAGGTGAGAACACCTCTTTGTACACGGGGCGATATAGGAGTCTAGAAGACTGGCGTGTACCTACATGCTTAGCATTAAGCATAGCCATGTAGACTATATCACTTCCAAATTCAAATTTTGTCTATATGGCAACTAATTTGAAGGAGGATAAAGTGATGATGGGATTTAGCATAGCATTTATAATTATTGTTCTTATCGCATTGTATTCATTAGCAAGGACAGCAGGTGAGTCGGACAGGATATTGGAAAATATAAGAGAGCAATCACTCCTTGGAAGGGAGGAGAGCTCTGGTGGGAACAGTTGAAAAAAGAGATAAGCATAAGAAACGCAGGTACGTATCTCCAGAAGAAAAGCTTGAAAGAGAATTAAAAGATTGTATGCATTGTAGATTCTTCTGGGGACATAACAACAGATGTGCCAATGGAACATGTTGTAAACCATCTAAGAAAAAAGAACAGAAACTTCCGACGGAATGTGTCGGATGTCCATATTATCAAGGGAATGGTTATTGTTTTCCTTGTATGCGAAAGCTGATAGGAAAGTAGGTGGTTAAGATGTTCAAGTGGCTGTTTAATAAGAAAGGATGTGCAAAACATATGAATAACAAGTTAGAAGTAATCGGCATTGATCATGGTTGGTCAATGATGAAAACAATCTCTCAGGTATTTGTCACAGGGGTTAAGGAGATTACAACAACTCCGGCACTTTTCGGCGATGTACTTGAGTATGAAGGAAAGTTCTATAAGGTTGGAACTGTGAGGCAGGAAGTAAAGGATACAAAGGTCGAAGATGACAGCTTTTATCTTCTCACTCTTGCAGCAGTTGCTAAGGAACTTAAAAGAAGAGGTCTTGCAGAGGCAAAGGTATTCCTTGCCGTAGGACTACCACTTACAAGGTTTGGAGCAGAGAAGAATGATTTTATCAAGTACCTGACAAAGAATAAGCGTGTAAGCTTCAAATATGAGAATGAGCCGTATTATATTGAAATTGATGATGTGGCAGTATTCCCTCAGTGTTATGCAGCAGTAGTGGACAAGATTCCTACAATGGCAAAGAAAACGCTGATAGTAGATATCGGTAGCTGGACAATCGACATTATGCCGGTAATCAACAAGTCACCGGATGAATCAAAGTGTGTGACGATACCAAAAGGTCTTATTACCTGTATGCGTTCTATCAATGAACAGTGTGTAAGACAACTTAACGGAGAGGTAGACGAGTCAGAGATACAGAACATCATGCGATATGGCAGGTCAGATATTGATGATGAATACTTTGCCATTATCAAGGCAGAGATAGAGGATTTTGTTGATAAGGTATATAACTCAATCCGTGAGTTTGGGTATAACTTAAAGACTACACCGATTGTATTTGTCGGTGGCGGGGCAGTTGTGATGAAGAATTTTGGTAGTCATGATGCTAAGAACATTTCCTATAACCTTGATGTAAAGGCAAATGCAAGAGGATATGAGCAGCTTGCCACAATGGGACTTAAAAGCACTAAGCGATTATCATAAGGAGGCAGATGATGGGAAGAAGACTTGAATATGAAGTAAAAACTTCTGTCCGCCTCAACATGAGCAATCCTCAGCATGTGAAAATCAATGATGTGATTCAGAACCTTGATCCGAAGATTTTCAAATCTAAGAACCAGTTCATTATAGATGCGATTCAGTTCTACATTGATAATTATGGAAAAGAAACTTTTGTTATCAAGAAGAAGGAAAAAGAAAGGGCTGAATATATCCGGTCAGAAGATATTGATGACATTAAGGAAGAAGTCATTGAAGCAGCAACCAATGAGGCTAGGAAAGAGGTCATAAGGCTGTTAGGCGGAGTGATATCCGGGATGAATGTTGGTCAGCCGGTAATAATGCAGGCAGCCAATAGTGAAGCACAAGAACCTACAGAAGATGTTATGGACGATGCAGATGTTGCAGGACTTGCAATGGGATGGATGTCGAAAGGAGACTGATTATTATGAGAAGAGTTATGGGAGGCGTAGGAACAGTAATTTTAGAGATACTCAAGTGGATATTAAGGATAATTCTTGGAGCGTTGAAGCTGGTCTTAGGACTTGCCAGAATAATTCTTCTTCTATTCGCTATAGTGGCAAGGATATTTCTTTCATTCGTAAGAATGGGCACATTCTGAGAGGAGGTGAGCGTATGCAGGTAAAGGGTTTATTCTTAAATTATAAGAAAAACAGAAGACTTATGCAGTATTTCTTTAAAATAAGAGAGCTGGTATAATGAAAGGAGTTTAAGATGCACAGAATACGGGACAGTCCTATGTGTCCCGTGCATTACAGATAAATAGTTCACCGCAAGGGTGGATGGCACGGAACACAAAGCCCGTCCCTCTTGCGGAGAAGGGATGGGTGATTACTATGAAGAAGATAAGTATTATCTTATTATCCGCAGTACTGGTCTTTTCAATGGCTGCCTGTAATGGTGGTAAGGAAAAGGCTGATAATCAGACAGAGAAACAGACGGAAAGCGTAAAGCCAACTGAAGAAGCAGAAATGGCAACGGAAGCTGTCACAGAGGTCGCAACCGAAGTTGAAATTGAAGAGACAGAGAAAGATATTGCCGAGGCTAAAGATTCAGAAGAGAAGACTGATAAGGAAGATAACCGGTCAGCTGATAATGAAACTGCTTCAAAGCAGGAAGAAAAGTCAGAGCAGAATGACGAGCCGGAACAGAAAGCTCCTGCAAGTGGTAATAAGGAAGCTGGTGGAAATCAGAGTAATGCAGGTAATGGTGGTCAGACTACAGACAGTCCGAAAGACAATGTGGGCAATCCACAGTCTGCATCCGTGGCATACAGTCCACAGAATGTTGTGTCACTTGCAACAGCAAAGTGTCAGGCTGGAGGGATGATTACCACACAGCAGAATTTACAGAATCATTTGAATGACGGTAGTATCACGCAGGAAGAGTACAATGAGTATTATCCTTACGATGGTATGGAAGGCTCTTATTATAGTGTGTTTGTAGAGACAGACCTCAACAAAGCAAGTACCATTGATGGACAGCGGTTATCATCTGAGGATGCAATCGCAGAATATATTGCAAGTATGTTACTTTTGGAAACAGATCCGGTATTCTACATCAGTTATGATGGAGTTTACACGACAGGCGGCACAGACTATTACGAGTTTCGATGTCACAGATAAATAAAAACGAATAGAAGCAGAAGGAAGAAAGATGTAAGCCATAAACTTATGTCTTTCTTTTTTTATGCGTAAATTAAGGAGGAAAGAGCACATGAAACAGAAACTAAAGCGTTTTATGGCAGGATTTATGGCTATGCTCACACTGGTTGGAACACTCTTTGCGAATGGTACAACAGCATTTGCAGCCAGTCCGCAGGCAAATATTGCGTTCTGGAATGCATCAGTCAAAAATTCCGGAGAAGTAAGTGAGCTGAAGCCCGGATTTAATCATGGCAAGATTCTGTATTCAATTCTTGACGGCAATTCGGCATACTGCATGAATTTCGGATTAAGAGCAGATGGCGGTCAGCTTATGAACAGCTACGATGATGCGAGCACATCAATGTCAGCACAGCAGAGAAAGCTTTTAAGTTACTGCCTTTATTATGGGTTTAACAGTACACAAAAGGCGGCTCCAAGCAACAGCCAGTGCGATGAGTATATCGCAACTCAGGCAATGGTATGGGTAATTGTAGCAGATATCTTTGGAACCGGAAGTGGTGATTCGGCAGCGAGAAAGCTCTGCAACACAGCACCAAGTCCTGATTCTTCATACAGCTATTATGAGAGGCTCAGAGACAATATCAGCAGTTCCTACAATGCAACGCTTCCAAGTTTTGCATCACGCAGAACCAGTGAGGCACCAACTTATGAGTTGAAGTGGAATGAATCAAATCAGAGATTTGAAACAACATTATCTGACAGCAATGGTGTTTTATCGGATTTTGATTTTGGCATCAGTGGATATTCTGTTGATAAGAATAGCAACAGTATTACAATCTCTTCAACGAGCGTGAATACTACAGCTACAACAGGAACATTCACATCCAATGCAGGCAAGGTTGAGACAACATCAAGCTGTGTATTCTGGCTTACAGGAAAGAGCGGATATCAGGAGTTTATTTCTGAAAGACCGACAGCAGATCCTGTCAAAGCCTATATTAAGGTCAAGACAGAGAACATCGGATATGGTGAGCTTACAAAGACAGATGAGTCAAGCGGAGTGAAGCTTTCCGGTGCAGTCTATGGAATCTATTCTGACAGCGGATGCACAAACAGAGTACAGACCATGACAACAGATGGAAACGGATATGCAAAGTCAGCTGCACTTGTCGCAGGCACTTATTATGTAAAAGAGATTACCGCACCAAAGGGATATGTCCTTTCCGGTAAAGTTCATACACTTACTGTAAAAGCAGGACAGACAACGGGAATCTCTGCAACAGATAAAGAGCAGCTTGGAGCAATCACAATCTATAAAGAGGGTGAGGTGCTTGGCTCATGGAATGGAAGCAATTTCACTTATGAGAAAAAGAAGCTTTCCGGAGCATCATTTAAGGTAACTGCAGGAGCAGATATCTACAAGGCAGATGGTACAAAGATGTATAGTGCTGGCGATGTAGTGGCTGAAAGCCTTACAACAGGAACTGACGGACAGGTGGTATTATCTGACCTTCATCTTGGAACTTATGTGGTAACTGAGATTAAGAGCATTGACGGGTATACAATCAATACCACACCTCAGACAGTAGCAGTTGAGTATAAGGACCAGACTGTGACAGTACAGTATGAATCAACTACGATTGAGAATACAAGACAGAAAGCGGATGTATCTGTCGTAAAGAAGGACTCTGACACAGAGAACCCTCTTGATGGCGGCAAGTACACACTTTATGCCGGAAATGACATCAAAAACTATGCCAGACAGGTTATTGTGACAAAGGGTACAGCTCTTGAGACAGTAACTACAGGTGAGGACGGAAAGGCAAGCTACAGCGTGGATCTGCCAATCTCTAACGGATATTATATCTCAGAGACACAGGCACCATATGCATATATTAGAAACCAGTCTGATGTATATAGCTTCAATTTCAATGTATTACCTGAAACACAGGCAAAGACATCATTCAGCCACACATTTGTGAATGACAGAACGACAGCAAAGATTCATATCTACAAGGTAGACAAGGAATCAGGAAAGGCAGCAGCCCAGGGAGATGCAAGCCTTGAAGGTGCAGTTTATGGTCTTTATGCAAGAAACGATATCGTGCATCCGGACGGAGCAACAGGAGTCGTATTCAAAGCAGGAGACCTTGTAGCAACACTTACAACAGATAAGAATGGCGAAGCAGAGGTCAATAACCTTTACCTTGGAAACTATTATGTGAAAGAAATCACTCCATCAGAGGGGTATCTCTTAGACGAAGAGGAGCACGATGTAGTATGCGACTATGAGGGAGACCTTGTAGCAGAGGTATCAAGAAGCGCAACATCAGCAGAGCAGGTCATCAAGCAGCCATTCCAGCTTATCAAGGTATCTGACAATGGCGATGATACTGAAGCAGGCTTATTGGCAGGTGCAGAGTTCACAGCTTATTTGAAATCATCTTTACCTGTAAAGGCAGATGGAAGTTATGACTTTGATAAGGCAACTCCGGTAGTAATCGGGGAAAACGGAGCAACAACAATCACATCCGATGATAAGGGACATGCAGTTTCCATTGCAATTCCTTATGGAACCTATGTGGTAGTTGAGTCAAAGACTCCGCATAACATGAAGACAATCAAGCCATTTGAGGTGAAAATCAGCGAGAATCATCCAGACAAGCCTCAGACATGGAGAGTATTCCTTGACAGGGAGTTTACTGCAAAGCTTCGTGTAATCAAGAAGGATTCCGATACAAAGCAGACAGTGCTTGTGCCAAATGCAGAGTTTAAAATATTCAATACTGATAAGAACGAATATGTGAAGCAGTACACAACTTATCCGTCAAAGGTAGAGCATACTTCATTCTTTACTGATGATGATGGAGATTTAATCTTACCGGAAGCACTTAAAATCGGTAACTACCGTATTGAGGAAGTGTCTGCACCATTTGGATATGTTGTAAATGATAAGTATGTCAGCATCTCTGTTGATACTGACACAGCATTTGAAACAGATGGTGATACAAATGATGCGATCATCACCGTGGAATATTCCGATGCCCCTGCAGTCGGAGAGCTGACTGTAGAAAAGAAGGGAGAGGTACTTGACGGATTCAAGGGTGGACTTTTAGCAAGCTCATATGAGAAAGAGTTTGTTTATAAGGAAGGCTCACTTGCCGGAGCAAAATTCAAAGTTTATGCTGCCGAGGATATTTACACAGCAGACAACCAGAAGGATGCAGACGGAAACCGCATTAAGTATTACAGCAAGGGAGACCTTGTGACAACTCTTACAACTGGTAAGGATGGAAAGGCAACAGCTAAGAATCTTCCTCTTGGACAGTACAGAGTTGTGGAAGTGGAAGCTCCATACGGATATGTATTAAATCCGAATGAGCAGAAAGTGACATTCACATATGTGGATGATAAGACACCTGTTATCAAGGAAAGCCTTACTTTCTCAGATGACAGACAGAAGCTTGATATGTCAGTGACTAAGCTTGATGCAGAAGATAACACACCGATTGCAGGTGCAGTATTTGGTCTTTATGCAGATGAGGATATCAAGAATGTTGATGGCAGAGTTATTATCGAGAAAGGCATACTTCTTGAGAAGGCAACATCTGATGAGAATGGAAAGATTGCTTTTGCTAAGGATTATCCATTTGCAAAATATGTTGCAAGGGAGCTTGTAAAGCCTGCCGGATATGTGACAAATGAGGAAGCAGTAAACTTTGATACAAAATATCAGGGACAGGATGTTAAGACTGCTGTATATAACAGCGAGTATAAGAACACTCCTACAACCTTTGAGTTTACAAAGACAGATATCACAAGCGGTGCAGAGCTTACAGGTGCAACACTTACTGTACTTGATAAGGATGGAAATGTGGTAGACACATGGACATCTGATGCTAAGGAAGCACATGTGATTAAGAGACTTGTAGTTGGAGAGACTTACACTCTTCGTGAAGAATTTGCTCCTTACGGATACCTCAAGGCAACAGATATCCAGTTTACAGTAGAGGATACAGGCAAAGTGCAGCATGTAGAGATGAAGGATGAAGTACCTACAGGTTCCATCGTTATCAATAAGGACGGCGAATTTGTAACAGATACTACTCTTATGAAGGGTTACTGGTACGACTTTATCTTCAATTTCTTCAAGGACAGCCTTGCAGGAGTAACTTTTGATGTATATGCAAAAGAGGATATCGTAAGTGCTGACGGACTTGACACTGTATATCATAAGGCAGGAGACAAGGTGGCAATCATTGTGACAAATGATAAGGGTATCGCAAGAATTGATAACCTTCCACTTGGCAAGTATTATCTTGTTGAGACAAAGACCATTGATGGATTTGTATTAGATGAGACACCGATTGAGGCAGATCTTTCCTATATCGACCAGAATACAAAGGTTGTATTTGCAGGAATGGATGTGACAAATGAGCGTCAGAAAGTGCAGATTACTGTAACCAAGACTGATTCAGAGACAAAGAAAGAGCTTGAAGGTGCTGTATTTGGTTTGTTTGCGAAAGAAGATATCGTAAATAAGGATGGAAAGGTTATTGTCAAAGCAGATACACAGATTGAGAGAGGTGTTACTGGAAAGGATGGCAAAGTAACATTTACTTCTGACCTTCCACTTGGACAGTATTATGTCAAAGAACTTGAGGCACCAAAGGGCTATGTGAAGTCAGATAAGACATTTGATGTGGATGCTTCATATCAGGGAGATAAGGTAAAGGTTATCGAGTTTGAGGCAGCATTTGAAAATGCACCTATTAAGGTAGAAATTTCAAAGACTGATATCACAGGAGAGAAAGAGTTGCCTGGAGCAAAGCTTTCAGTAATTGATGCTGATGGAAAGCTTGTAGAAAGCTGGACATCAGAAGCAGGAAAGACGCATATGATTGAGAGACTTCCTGTCGGAAAGTACACACTCAGAGAGGAATCTGCACCGTATGGATATAAGGTGGCAAGTGATGTAACCTTTGAAGTAAAGGAGACAGCAGAAATCCAGAAGGTATCCATGAAGGATGAGCAGGCAGTCGGTAAGATTGTCATCGAGAAAACTGACAAAGTAACCGGAAAGCCGATCGAGGGTGTTGTATTTGAAGTAAGGGATAAGGATGGAAAGGTGCTTGATACACTCACTACTGACAAGAATGGTCATGCAGAGAGCAAGGAGCTTCCTATCTGTACTTACAACGAGGATGGATCATTCAAAGAAGATATCCATTATACAGTTGTTGAGACTAAAGCAGCTGACGGATATATCCTTGATGAAACAGCTCACGATGTAACACTTCGATATGATGATAATGCACCGGATGTTGTTGTAGCAACTCTTAAGCTTGTCAATGTACCGACAGAGCCTAAGCTTCCACAGACAGGCGACAATGCAAATCCGCTTCTTTATCTTGGAATTGGTGCACTTGCACTTATTACAGGTGTTGGAGTAGGACTTCGTGGAAGAAAGAAAAAAATAAACAGTAACAATTAACCTTGCGGGGAATGTAAGCCAGTGACTTATGTTCCCGGCTTTTTAGATTAAGGAGGAACCGTAATATGATGAATTACGAGATTTTTAAGGAAGTAGTAAAAGAAAAGTTTATGGATTATATGCCTGAGAAGTTCAAAGGAATGGAGCTTGTGGCAGAGCCAGTGGAAAAGGTGAATGTGACTCTTGATGGCATCATCTTAAGAGAAGAAGGCAGGAACATTTCGCCTACGATTTATATCAATGACATGTATAAGAAGTATCAGGACTGTGGTGATCTTGAGGAAACACTTATGGCTGCATGTGACTTCATGGAAAGGGCATATGAGCAGGCTCCGGTTGTTGATGTGGACAGCATTATGAGGGATGCTAACGAGAAGATTGTATTCCAGCTCATCAATACAGAGCAGAATAAAACATTTTTGGAACAGGTGCCTCACAGGGAGTTCCAGGATCTTTCTATTGTGTACAAGGTGATTATCAGTGCCGATAAGGATGCGGTGCAGAGTTCAAAAATTACAAATGAATTTGCAAAAAGACTTGGAATGAGTGAGGAACAGCTCTTTAAGTGTGCAGCGGAAAACACAAGAAGACTCTTCCCACCTGTCGTTCGTAGCATGAATGACATTATGAGAGAAATGTTCGCAAGGGATGGGATGCCACAGGAGATTGCAGATATGATGATAGCCGAGATTCCACCGGAGCAGACGATGTGGGTGATTTCCAATGAAAAGGGTATCAATGGTGCAGCATCCATGCTTTATGAGAATGAGCTTCATGAGCTTGCAGAGAGTTTAGAGAGTGACCTTTATATTCTCCCTTCGAGCGTGCATGAGGTTATTGCAGTATCTTCAGATATGGGAAGCCCTGAGATGCTTGCACAGATGGTAGTCGAGGTAAATATGCAGGAGGTGTCTTTGGACGAGAGACTTTCCAATCAGGTATATCACTATGATAAGGATTTAAGAAAACTCACCCTTGCAACTGATACACCGAACAAGAGACTTGATGGTATCGTTGCAGAACCGCCCCTTGTATATGATGCGAAGGAAAAGTCCAGATAGGAGGCAGTTATGGAGCAGGAACTTACAATGGAAGAACTCATTGCTCTCATAAACAGCCAGAAAGGTGACTTTGTTATCCGTGTCGAGTTTGGAGAGAAGGCGGTGTCTGATGCTAAAGAAGAATGACTTCAAGCTTGATGTGGTTTCGGTAAGACTTGTAAAGGATGCTCCGATTTATTCGGAGCATACCTTTAACAATCCGGCGGATATAGCTGCTGTCATGGGAGACTGTATGTGCCAGTTTGACAGGGAAGTAGTGTGTGTGGTCAATCTAAGGTCAGATTTAAAACCTATCAATGTGCATTTTGCAAGTGTTGGCTCTTTAAATGAGGCAATGGCACATCCGAGAGAACTGTTTAAATCAAGTATCTTAAGTAATGCTGCAAGCATGATGTTAATCCATTGTCATCCATCCGGGAACGTATTTCCAAGCAAGGCAGACACGATGATGACAGACCGCATGAACAAGCTGTGTGAGCTAATGGGAATACCGCTCATTGACCATATCATAGTCGGTGGTGACAATCGTGAATTTTTCAGTTTCAGGGAAAAAGGCATGATTGATAATCCTAAGATTACCCTGAGCACAGATTACCGGACACTTGATATCAAGTCACCGCTTGTAGCAGAGCAGGGAAAGGCAAGGTGAAAGCATGGATGGAAGATTTACGGATGAAGAGCTTGCCATAGCAAAGAGTGTTGACCTGTGTGCAGTTGCAGAAAGCCTTGGGTATACAGTAAAGAGGATTGGCAAATACCACACTTTAAAGGAGATGGATTCCATCCGTATCTATAACAGAAGCCATTGGTACAGATGGTCAAGGCAGTTTGACAAAGGCAACAATGGCGGCTCACAGATAGATTTTTTACGGGTATTTTGTGGAATGAGTGTAAAAGAGGCTGTGTTCTGGCTTTTAGATTTTGCAGGATACAGAAGAATCGAGAATCCTGTAAAGCAGCCACTTGTTCATCAGGTATCGCAGAAGCAGGCAGAGGAGAGAAAGCCATTTGTCCTACCGAAACCGGCAGGAGATAATTCCTATCTTATTTCCTATCTGAATCAGGAGAGAGGAATCAGCAGAGCAGTCATAGATCTGTTTTTAAAAGATGGACTGATTTATGAGAGCAGGCATTACCACAATGTCGTTTTCAAAGGAAATGATAAAAATGGAGTGACAAGATTTGCAAGTATGCGTGGAGTGTTTGATAAACAGGGCAAGCCATTCAAGTGTGATGTTACAGGAAATGATAAGAACTATGGATTTAATATGGTAAATGAAAACAGTACAGAGCTTGTAGTATTTGAGGCAGCAATCGACCTTATGAGTTATGTCGATATCTTCACGGATTATGAATCAAATAAGCTGGCACTTGGGATGCTTGCAGATGCACCACTTGAGACTTTTCTTCGGGAACATCCGCAGATTACTTCCATCCGGTTCTGCCTTGATGGAGATGAGCCGGGGAGAAAAGCAGCAGCTGAACTTATGAGAAAGTATTATGAGCTTGGATATGAGGTAGAAGACTGTCCGCCACCTGCCGGATATAAGGATTACAACGAGTGGCTTGTAGCGGCAAAGCTTAATCTGAACAGGATGAATAAGCGAGCAGATGAACCAGTCAGGGCATGAGAAACCGGATTTTGATGTGTGGGGGCAGAAAGCGCCCCCAAAACAGCAAAGTGGGGGCAGAAAGCGCCCCCAAAATGTCAAAGTGGGGGCAAAAAGTGCCCCCACAATTTGGACACGACAAAATCCGGACTGAAGTAAAAATAAAAGTGGGGGCAGAAAGCGCCCCCAAAATAACAAAATGGGGGCAGAAAGCGCCCCCAAAGTAGCAAAGTGGGGGCAAAAAGCGCCCCCACTTTCATAAACAGAGGGTTTTAGGGAGATTTTCTCCCTAACTAGATGGCATTAGGACAGAGATGTCTCTAATGCGTATCTAGCAGTCGCCGGGGACTAACAGGAGACTGGAGCTTTGGTGAATATTTACTAAACACGGATAAGGAGGTGCAAGGAAGCAATGGATGCAGAAGTTACGCTATTTTCAAAACCAGAAGAACTGATTGCCTGGGCAGACACATTTGATATCTTACTTAACCCTTCGATAGAAGATGCTGCAATATTGCTTAACTATATGGAAGGTCATGATTATGCTATTGGCATAGATTCTGATGGGAAGATGTACAGACAGGATGTAGCTGAGGAGAATGATGAAATTGAACCATACCCGATAGATGATGTTATAGATACTGTTTGTGAATGGAACTATGAACTGATACTTGATGCTGATGCACACAGGAATGATCCAAAGGATTTTAAAGATTACAGTGAGTTTCAGGATAAGTATGACAGTTTGAAAGCAGATGAAAAGAGGCTGGACAGGTTGTTTGATAAAACCAGTTATGGTAAGGAACTTATAGAAGTTGCCACAGAGCTTGCAGACAGGGTTATTGCCCAGCTGGGTAATAAAGAACTGGAAAAAGCTGCTGTCACAGTAGCAGAAGGAGTAAGAGAATATAGTACAGGTAAGAGAGGAAGGTGATTCTATGGCTGATAAAGTTCATTGTATAAGGAAAACACTAAGACTTATGCCACAGGAAGCGAAGGTACTTTCTGATAAGGCAAAGGCAAATGGAATGAATGAAGCCGAATATATCAGGCTTCTAATCAGTCAGAAACCAAATGATTATCCGGAAGTAAGGAAACTTCTTAAAGAGCTTATCAATGAGATAAACCGAATCGGCATTAACATCAATCAGATTGTATTTAACAGCAATGCACAGCTGTATTCCAAGAAAGATAAGGAACAGCTTGTGGCATATATGAAAAAGCTGAATCAGTCTGTCAGCGAGGCGGTGGTAAAGATTGGCAATCAGTAAGATACTTCACATGAAGGACAGCGGGAATTCTTTTCATGCAAGGCATTTGAAACGGGCACTGGATTATGTGATGAATCCTGAGAAAACGCAGGGAGGAAGACTTGTGGGAGCCATAAACTGCCAGGCAGATATGGCTTTTGAACAGATGATGGATACAAAGAAGCAGTTTGGAAAAACAGACAAGCGACAGGGGTATCACATCATTCTTTCTTTCAAAGAGGATGAGGTGGGACTGGACAGGGCTTTTGAGATAACACAGAAGTTTGTAGCAGAATATCTTGGTGATGCCTATGAAGTGGTATTTGTGGTTCATGATAATACAGACCATGTTCATTCACACATTGTATTTAACAGTGTAAGCTTTGTGGATGGGAAAAAGTATCGCTACGAGAAAGGTGACTGGGCAAAGTATATCCAGCCGATTACCAATAAGCTGTGTCAGGAGTATGGTCTTTCCATTATAGACGTGGAGGATGGCAGCAAAGAGAAACAGCACGAGAATTATAAGGACTGGAGCGAATATCGTGAAGGCAGCTTTGTGTGGGCAGATATGATAAAAAGAGATCTTGATGCCTGCATTTTACAGGCAAATGACTTCAGTGGATTTCTGGAGCTACTGTCAGAAAAAGGATATGAGGTCAAGCAGGGAAAGTATCTGGCAGTCAGACCACAGGGGATGACAAGATTCAGAAGATGTAAGACTCTTGGCGAGAATTATTCACAGGAAGCTATTGTGGAGCGTATTGCTAAGGAAGATTTATCTTTTTACCAGTCACAGAATGAGTAAAAACAGGCAGCGATAGTAAAGTGCTATGTCAAAAGATACCGCAGGGCGAAGATGTCAGGCTTGCAGAAAAGATATTATGCAAAGCTTTACCGGATTGGAAAGCTGAAAAAGAAGCCATACAGTCAGGCATGGAAGTATAAGGATGATATCCGAAAGATGCATAAGCTGCAGGAGCAGTATCTTTTTCTGGTAAGGCATAAGATTGAGAGTGCGGAAGAACTTGTGTCGGTACTTGATAATCTGACTGATAAGAAAAAAGAAGCATCAAAGGAAAAGAGTATGACTTATAAGGCTAAGGAAAGATTCAAAGATATTTTTGACAAGGCTGAACAGATCCGGGAGCTTGATGATGCGGAATCGTGTTATCAGAGTGGGGATACCTTCTTTGAAGATGAGCACAATGCATGGGAAAGGCTTAACACTAAACTTTTAGCACAGGGATACAGTGTGGAAGAGGTCGAGAGTCTTAGAAAGAAATATGAGAGCAAGTATGCACAGGACTGTAAGGCAGAACGGGCGGTATCAAAGGAACTTAGCCTTGGAAGATCAATATGGAAGGAACTTACTGTATCAGCTTCGGCAGAAGAGAAGCAGTATGACAAAGAAACAATAAGAGACAGAAAAGAACAGCCGGTACGTTAGGCTGTTTTTTTAGTGGTTAGGAGGCATATATGGAAGAAAAAAGAGAGCCATTAAGTGAAATGGCTATTGAGAGAAAGATACAGATTCTTCGTAATAAGCATATGGACAGTGAGGTCATTGCTCTTGTCAAAAGCGATTATGAATATGGACTGACTGATGATGAAATTGGTCTGTATCTTAATAAAAGTTATGACATTGAGCAGATGAAGGTGTTATCAAAATGTCTGCATAAGGGTGTATCAGAAGAGTTGTTAACGCTGCTGAAAGATAGCAGGATGGCAGCACCTAAGATGCAGACAGCATTGGATTACTATGAAAAAGGTGTGCCGATTGATGCAATCAGAGAGGTAGTCCAAAAAGATGATACAGCAGTAAATATGCGCAGGATGTTTGATGTGGTATTAGATAAGCTTAATAAAGCCAAAGAGCAGGTGCCACAGGATTTAGAGTATGTGAAAAGTCTTGTAGCTCAGATGGATGAAGTGGTTGCAAAGATCAATCATCAGAATGAAAGGTATGATGCCCTGAATAAGAAGCTAGCTGAAATAGAGACTTCCAAAGATGATGAGGAAGTCAGGGAGCGTCTGGTCAAGGAGAACCAGGATAAGGACGCTCTTATCAACAGTCAGCAGAATGAACTGAATAAGGCAAGCAGTACGATTGCAAGGCTCAGGGATGATATTGAGAAAAAGGATAAGGAGATGAAGCGTATGGGAGACAGAATAGAATCATTGGAAAATAAGATCATAAGTGTTGCCACAGAGAATAAGAGAGAGGCAGAAAGTAAGGCAGAGCCGCAGGAAAGCCAGTCCGTATCACAGGCAGATAAAAAGATGGTAGATACAGTTGCAGTTCCTCAGAATATGCAGGCTGTGGCAAACGGGATTCCGGTCTATTATCAGATTCCGGTAGTCGATGGCTCTGGAAATGTGGTGCAGAGACTTCCGATTGAGCGAAGTGTGAGAAAGAGCAGCAACAACGGAGTGGCAAGCCTTTTTGCAAGACTTTCTTTTAAGAAAAAGTCAAGAGCAGACATTGTAAAGCTGGTTGCATCGGGAGACCTTGTTCCGGCGCAGCTTGTGCAGATTAAGAGTGCAATAGAAAAGGGACTTACTGAGTCACAGCTTGTAGAGCTTATAAACAACAACATTTCAGCGGAAAAGATGAAGGAGATCATTGAGATTGCTGTGCTTGAAAACAGCATGGCAGATTAGGAGGAACTTATGAATTTAGCAGTAGTAAATGAAGCAGTAACAGAGATGAATGGTGTGGAGCATCAGTTTACAGAGGAAGAGAAAAACTTTGTTGTCCAGTTCGCATTCAGAAGCGGCAGCAAGGAAGACACGATTTCTCTTATTGAAGCTTTGGCACATTCAGCGGATAAGGCTGAGTCGGACGAGATTATGGTCACATACAGGTCTAAATATGATATGAAGCCTGCATGGGTGGAACAGGTGGAAAACCTGCTTGTGGCACTTGAAATGTATCGTATCGAGGAGGAGAAAGCAATCAATCATCTGGCAGATATTTTGACTGCTTATGGTATTGATGTATCAGCCGAGGAAATCCGTACTACAGAGACAGAAACGCTTAAAACAACAGTCAGAGAGAAAGTGGAGGTGCGATAATGGCAGAAGAGATTCAGGAAGCGGTGCAGATCATCCGTGTAGCTTATGATGGCATTGAGATTGCCATGAAGGTAGGAAGCGGCGGCATTGCTGCCATGCAGAAGGCAATAGATTTCTTAAAAGGGATGCTTGATTATGAAAAGTCACTTGGCAAGACATCCATGAGAAAGCTGCTCTTAAAGGGTGGCGATTTACAGGTGTTACAGTTTAATACCGAAGATATGAAAAAGGTTGAAAAGATGGCAAAGAAGTATGGAATCCTGTATTCGGTACTTCCAGACTGTAACAGGAAAGATGGACTGAGTGAGGTAATCTTTCATACAGAGGCAGTTCCCCGTGTGAATATGATGATACAGAAGCTCAAGTTTGGTAAGATTGCCACATTTGACGATTATCTGAAGAATGGAGATGAAAAATCCCTTGGCAAGCTGATGGATTTTTTGAAGAAACAGCAGGGAAACGAGAAAAGCCACACGATAGAAGGGGATAGGGTTAATACCGCTATTGACGGACTGATCGAAAAGGTCGGAATGTTTGCAATGGAAAAGAAAGCTATCAGTGTGGATCAGGTCAAGGAGAATTTCAGTATCAATGGTGAGCAGGCTGAAAGTGTTATCAAACAGCTAGAGACAATCGGTGTGCTTGGAAAGAAAAATGAGGATGGCACCCATACAGTCATGATGGACAAGGATGCATTTATCAATCGTGTTAGAGGCTATCAGGACCTTGCTGAGAGAATGAGGGCAGTTGCAGCATCAAAGAATGCGAACTTATCAGATGTGACTATCAGTAAGAAGCTGATTATCGAAGAGAATGACCATGCTGTTAAGACCAGAGTTCCCGGCACATGGGGAGAAGAGGCAAGATATGTATGGCTCCGTAAGGAAAACATCATGGAGATTCATGGTGGAAAGACAATGCTTACCTTCCTTGATTCCACCAAGGATTATAAGCTTTACGATGAGCAGAATCGTGTGGTGACAACCCAGAAAGGAACCGAGCTTTATACTCACTACGACAAGGTGGAGTCATCTGTCAGGGAGCGTTACGAGAAAGTGCAGAAGCAGCAGAAAAAGACAGCACAGAAGAAAACTGTTACCACAAAGAAAGCGAGGTAGCAGCCTATGCAGACAACAAAGAAAAAGCCATCACTGATATTCATTCTTGTGGGTGCAGTGTTAGCCGGGTATCTTGGTTATCTGATAAATGGTGCGTGGATAGAGGGAATAGCATTTAATGAATTTATGGACAGATTCAATGAAGTATGTGCTGTTCCTTTTGCCAACTATTACAATTCCAATACAGTAAAAGCAGTAGCCATTGCATTAGGTATCTATGCGATGGCTATTGTCATGTATTACACCAGTCAGAGAAACTATATGCCGGGTAAGGAATTTGGTACGGCAAGATTTGAAAATCCGAAGCAGGTCAACAAGATACTTGCAGATAAGGATGAAAATTTCAACCGGATACTCAGCCAGAATGTGAAGATGTCGCTGGATTTCAGAAGGCTCAAGCTCAATGGAAATATCCTTATCTGTGGTGGTTCCGGAGCAGGAAAAACATTCTATGAAGTAAAGCCGAATCTTATGCAGATGCCGCATAACTGTTCCTTTATCTGTACCGATCCCAAGGGAGAAATCCTTAGAAGCTGCGGTCAGATGCTAAAGAATAACGGATACAATGTGAAAGTCATAAATCTGTTAGAGATGGATAAATCAGACTGTTACAATCCGTTTTCCTATATCAGAGAGGAAACAGATGTGGTCAAGCTGATTACAAACCTTATCAGCAATACGACACCAAAGGGAGCGACACCAAGTGATCCGTTCTGGGAAAAAGCGGAAGGATTGTTCTTACAGTCTATCTTTTATTATGTGTGGCTGGAGGTACAGCCGGCAAAGAGAAACTTCGAGACAGTACTGAAGCTTCTTGGAGAGGCAGAGGTTACAGAGCAGGGGAAGGCATCAAAGCTGGATGTGCGTATGAAGTTTTTAGAGGAAAGCTCTCCACTTGGAGCCAATCATCCGGCGGTAAAGCAGTACAACAAATGTATGAGAGGTGCAGGAGACACAGTCCGTTCTATCATAATCAGTGCCAACTCAAGACTTGCATTTCTTGAGAATAAGCAGGTTTTACGATTGCTCTCAAAAGATGAGCTTAACCTGTCAGATATCGGAATTGGAGTAAACGGAGATGGTGAGACAAAGACAGCACTCTTTTGTGTAATTCCCGATAGCGATAAATCCTATAACTTCATTATCGGTATGCTCTACACACAGATATTTCAGGAATTGTACTATCAGGCGGACTTTAACTGTGGAGGAAGACTGCCAATCCATGTGACATTTATGTTAGATGAATTTGCGAATGTCGCATTGCCAGATGACTTCTGCTCACTGTTATCGACAATGCGAAGCCGTGAGATTTCAAGTATTATCATTATTCAGAACTTTGCCCAGCTAAAGGCACTATTCAAAGATACTTGGGAGACAATTCCCGGCAACTGCGATACTTTCATCTATCTTGGTGGAAATGAGCAGAGTACACACAAATACGTGTCGGAGCTGCTTGGAAAAGGTACGATCGATAAGAAGTCAAGCGGAGAGACAAAGGGCAGACAGGGAAGCTCTTCAAGGAATTATGATGTGTTAGGAAGGGAACTGTTTACACCCGATGAGGTCAGAAAGCTGGATAATAAGAAATGTATTATCTTTATCCGTGGTTTTGATCCTATCATGGATAATAAGTTTATACCATTCAATCATCCGATGTTTAACCAGACAGCAGATGGCAAGGGAGAGCCTTATGTTCATCAGATAAGGGGAGCAGATAATCTTATCGGTCCGCCATTTGAGATTCTTTCAGACAAGGCAGTTAAGTATTATGAAAAGCTGAAGGATAAGGGCGAGAATGTGTATATAGATTCTCTTACCTATGAGCAGTTTATGATGCTTGGTGATGCGGAATTAAGCAGAAGATTCTCCATGCAGGATGAAGCAGAGCAGAAAGCAAAGATTGACAGGGAACAGGCAAATGAGCTTGAGTATGTCGATGAATCGCAGAAGTCGGAAGCAACAGAAAGTGCCAATGCTTCTAGTGGAAGTGCTGGTGCTAAACCTGTAAGGAATCCTGAGAGGGAAAAGCCTAAATGGGAGGATACCATCACAAATCGAATGCTGCACTGGTCGTATACACCGGAGCAGAAAGAGGAAGTGAAGAAAGCACTTGCCGCAGGAGTTCCGAAAGCAACGATTCTTACTTACTTCTATCCTGAGGTTACTGTGGAGAAGATGAGTTCATATCGGAAGAAGCATTAAATGATATCGCATAGGCACAGGAAATGTGGTATACTGTGCCTATGTAAAAAGAATGTGTTTTACAAATCGAAAGTTGTGGAGGAAAGATTATGAACAAAATAATTTCCAAAATTGGAGCAGTAGTCGTAACAATTACTGTATTTCTTTTTGCTATATGTCTGATTGCTGATTTACCATTTGTTTCATATCTCGTGTGTATGTTTTTACCTCTGGGATACATTATGATGGCAGTAGGGTTTCAATATGAAAGCTGCGAAGAACGGAAAGTTTCTGCCAGTGTCGGTGTTGTTATTGCCGTTATCTATGCGGTGATGGTTCTATTAGTATATTATGCCCAGACAACGAGCGTTCAATTGGGCGGTTTGAATGAGCAAGCCGTTCGAATATTAGATTTTCAACGTGGTGGTCTGTTATTCAATTATGATTTGCTTGGTTACGGAATGATGGCACTTTCCACATTATTTATTGGTCTTTCTATCAATCCAAGTTCGAAAGCGGACAAGTGGCTGAAATATTTGATGATACTACATGGCGGTTTTTTTATTGGATGTTTTATTATGCCGATGACAGGTGTATTCACAAGCATGGAAAGCGGAGAAACTGGAAACGGAGGTACTATTGCACTATTATGTTGGTGTGTATATTTTCTTCCTATTGGTGTATTAGCATATAAGCATTTCCAAAAGACGCAGTAACAAATTCAAGTTTGTCTGACTCACAACAATTTAATATCAAACAAATACAAGCACTTTAGCCAATAAAGGTTAAGGTGTTTTTTTTGCGCCTTGGAAGGAGGTGGTTACAGCTAAACACATCGGGAAAAGCCCGATTTAATCATTACAACAGGCATTGCCTGATTATATAAAGTAACTTTTAACAGCCGGTTAGGGATTATCCCTGCTGGCTTATTTTTTTATCAAAAAGGAGAGACACAACATGAGAAAAGAACAGATTATTACAACTAACAACAATCAGATGGAGGAGAAAGGCATGAAGAACAGATTCATTCACTTTAAAAAGAGATTCGTTCCGGCATTATCCGGAGCACTTATGGGAGTAATGCTTATGAGCACTACTTGTTTTGCAGCAGGTACAGGTACTTCCGCAGTAACACAGCCGCTTGAGAACTTAAAGACACTTATTATTGCAGTCATTGGTGCGGTCGGTGTCATCATTCTTGCAAAGAATGTCATGGAGTTCGCACAAGCCTATCAGCAGCAGGATTCATCTACCATGAACTCCGCTCTGAAAGGAATTGTGGCAGGTGTCATGATGGCTGGTATTTCAACAGTTCTGACATTCTTAGGCTTCTAAGATGGGGAAAAAAAGTTCCCCTTTTAGTAAAAGGAAAGAGGTGAATAACAAGTATGGATATTTTTAAGCTTGGAGACAAGATCCTTGCACTTCTTGAGGCAGTGTTTGGGTTTTGGAACAATCAGATATCCCTGGTCTTTGCAATGCTTGGACAGTCACCGGTCAGTTTCAAGGGCGGAGGTCCCTGGGCAGTCATTGAGGGTATAGAGCCGGTCTTTGTAGCGGTCGGCTCATCTCTTGTTGTACTGTTCTTTGTTATCGGTTTCTGCTCGGAAAGCATAGATGTTAAAGATGAGATGAGGTTTGAATCAATCCTGCGTATACTTATCCGATTGGGACTTGCAGAATGGTTTGTTGCAAATAATGTCACGATCATGAAAGCGTTTTTTACTTCCATAGGAAATCTGGTGGGACTTATATCTGCCGGGACAACGACGCAGCTTGCCATTGACAGTACACAGGCAGATGTCATTAAGGGACTCGGATTTGGTGAAAGTCTGGTAATGCTGATACTTACAGCTTTGCTTGCAATCATCATTATTATCTGTGGATTTTTTATCATCTACACAGTGTATTTCAGGTTCTTAAAGATTCTGATTATTGTGCCGCTTGGTGCGATTGCCTGCTCCACGATGGCAGGAAACAGGATGGTCAGTCATACAATGGCTACCTACTGCAAATATTTTCTTTCGTGTGTATTTGAGGCAGTAACGATGGCACTTGCGATTGTGGTATGTAATGCATTTATCAATGCAGGACTTCCGGCATTTACAGGAAGTTATGCTGACTGGGCACAGACACTTATATATCTGTGTGAAATGACATTTACGATTGCAATGACTGTCGGAAGCGTGAAGGGTGCACAGACACTTACAAGCAAGGCATTTGGATTATAGAAGGAGGCAGAAATGGATAATGAAATGAAACAGGTTACTTATAATTCAAGTATAACCGGAGAAACGCAGGTGACATTTGATATCCAGCAGTATATGAATAACAGGGCAATGTTTATTGGTCTTATGTGTAACGAGGATGGACATGAGGAGCCTTTTGGGGATGTGACTGTGAATTTGCCGGTTGCAGCACCATATTATTGCGGATATCTGAATGTGAATGACATGCCGGATATTGAAAAGTTTATTACAGACAATGACATTGGAGAGTTTACGGGATTTACACAAAGGAGCGGTTTTTGTGAATATCCGCTTTATCTGTTCAATGTAGATAAGCTTAGAGAACTGTGTCCGGATGGAATGGATAAGTATGAGGCGAATATTGGAATGACTAGAAAGCCGGAGACAAAGGATTTATCAAGATAGGAGGCATGGACAATGGTAATCGAAGTAAACAAGGATATTGACCGCTATCAGGAATCGGTTGCGATGGGGCTTACTGCAAAGCAGCTTATATTTTCCATTGCAAGCGTAGTGGTCGGTGGCGGTATCGTCCTTCTTCTTTACAAGTATATCGGTCTTACGGGTTCTGCTTATGTGGCAATTCCCTGTGTGGCACCGATAGCACTTGGAGGATTTTATTCCTTTAATGGGATGAATTTCTACGAGTATATGGGGAAGAAACTGCATTTTATGTTTGGAAACAGGGCACTTACCTATGTATCAACGGAGGGAGAACCTGCAATAAAGCAGTTAGAAGCAGAACAGAATTAACAGGTAAAGAAGAAAGGCAGAAAGGCTGAACCGGAGACTGTAACAGCTGATTCGGCTGTAAAGAAGCAGGAGGAGTTTGAAGCAATGAAGAAAAAGACGAGAAACATGCTGCTTGGACTTGTCGCAGTCATTGTGGCGGCAGTAGCAGGCATTGCAGCATATAAGGCAATGCATTAGAAACGAATAGTATCTGACCGCAAGGTCGGGAACACAGCCCGCAGGGTGAAGTTCCCGGCGGGCTTTCATTATAAGAAAGCGAGGTTAGAGACATGGGTTTATTTACAGACGGATTTAAGTTACTGAAAAAGGCGAGCGAGCCTTTGTATAAGACACCTAAATCCATTCAGGAAACCATAGAGATTATGGCGGTGGCTGAAAACGGCATTTTTGAAGTAAGCAAAAATAAGTATTCCAAATGCTACCGCTTTCAGGACATCAATTACACGACAGCAACCGAGGATGAGCAGATTGGTATTTTCGAGAGATATTGTAAGTTCTTAAATTCGCTGGACTGTAATTATAAGATTACGATCAATAATAAGAACAAAAACATGGATGATCTCCGTGGTAAGGTTCTTATCACAGAAAGAGAGGATGGCTTCAATAATTACCGTAGAATCTACAATGACATTATCGAGGAGAAGATTATTGAGGGCAGACAGGGGATTGAACAGGAGAGATACCTGACAATCACAATTGAGAGAAAGAACTTTGAGGAGGCAAAGGCACAGTTTGCCACACTGGAAGCTACGATTCATAAGGCTTTCATTGAGCTTGGTGCGGAGATTATACCGCTTAATGGCAATGAGAGATTAAAGGTGCTCTATGATTATTACCATCTTGGTGATGAGGGCAGCTTTGATTTTGATATTAAGAAAGCAAAGAAAGTTGGAGCAGATTTCAGAAATGATTTGTGTAATGGAATGGTTAAGTATTTTCCAGACCATTTCGAGGATGAAAGCAAGTACTGCAGGGCGCTTTTCATCAAGAAATATCCCAGCAGTTTATCCGACAGATTCATCAATGAGATTACTTCACTTCCGGTACACTCAATCACAAGTATAGATGTTGTGCCTGTGCCAAAGGATTTGACGACCAAGGTACTTCAGAAGAAATACCTTGGTATTGAATCGGATATTATCAAGCAGCAGAGAGTCCGTAATAAGAACAATGATTTTTCTACGGAAATCTCATATGCCAAGAGGACGGAGAAAAAGGAGATTGAAGCTATCATGGATGATGTCCGTGAGAATGACCAGTGCCTTTTCTTTGTTGGAGTAACGATTATCCTTATGGCGGAGAGCAAGAAAGAGCTTGAGAGTGTATGCGAGACAGTAGAGACTATCGGAAAGCGTAACAGCTGCACGATTGATACTCACTACTTGAAGCAGAGAGAAGCACTTAACACAGCACTTCCGATTGGTGTAAGGCAGGTGGAGACAATGCGAACACTTCTTACACAGTCGCTTGCTGTGCTTATGCCATTTAATGTGCAGGAGCTTAATGACAGCACAGGTAATTATTATGGCATTAACCAGATCAGCAAGAATGTGAATATCGGAAATCGTAAGAAACTGATTAATGGAAATGGATTTGTTTTCGGAGTACCCGGTTCAGGTAAATCATTCTTCTGTAAGATGGAAATGGGAAGTGTATTTTTGTCGGGTGATGATGAGATTATTGTCATTGATCCGATGAACGAATATTTTGACATTGCGGAAACCTATGGCGGAACTGTAGTAAATATGTCTACTTATACGGACAACTATGTAAATCCGCTGGAGATGGATGTATGGAGCCTTGATCCGAATGATTCCAAGGGAATGGTAAGGGAAAAGGGCGAGTTTATGCTGGGTCTTTGTGAGCAGTGTATTGGAGATAGCCTTAATTCACGTCAGAAGTCTATCATAGACCGATGTGTAAGAAAGCTGTATATCGACATTGCAAGAAGCAAAGAGAAGTATATTCCTGTTATGAGTGACTTTTATGATATTCTGATGGAACAGCCGGAGGAGGAAGCAAAGGATATTGCGTTATCGTTGGAACTTTTTGTGAATGGTTCACTTAATATTTTCAATCACCAGACAAATGTGGATGTAGATAACAGATTTACAGTATATGGTATCAGGGATTTAGGTACAGAACTTAGTCCTATCACAATGCTTGTCATGATGGAATCTATTCAGAACAGAATCGTGGAGAATGGAAAGAGAGGCAAGGCAACATGGCTTTATATTGATGAGTTCCATGTCCTGCTTAATTCCGAGTATTCTGCAAAATACTTGCAGCAGCTTTGGAAAAAAGTCAGGAAGCAGGGAGGTCTTTGTACTGGTATTACCCAGAATGTCGTGGATCTGTTGCAGAACTATACAGCCACAACAATGCTTGCAAACTCAGAGTTTGTAGCACTTTTAAAGCAGGCTAATACGGATAGTTCCAAGATGGCAGAGGTTATCGGAGTATCAGAAGCACAGCTTAGATTCGTAACCAATACTGCATCGGGAATGGGACTTATCAAGTGTGGTTCAGTGGTGATTCCTTTTGATAATCAGATCAGTAAGGATACAGATTTGTATAAGCTGTACAACACAAATATCCATGAAAAGATTGCAGAGCAGAAGGCAAAAATGAAAAAGTATATAGAGTAAATCTATTATACAGATTGAAATGAAATAGAAATTTACTGTATGTTACTGTATAATTTAAAGGTATGCAGGGCTGATGCTCTGCACACCTATATGTTATTTTAAAGTAATTATTTGAAGGAGTAATAATATGGTTGGATACAAAGGTATAGAATTACGCAAAGGGATTTTGAGAGCCAAATCTAATGGAGGTGGCGATGGGGATATCTTCGAGGTTGGAGTACCGAAACAGATAGTAAATGTTGATGATGGGATGGCATTTTCAGAGAATGGGTATAGCTTTTGTGGTACTATTGAAGCAGTTTTAGAATGGATGGATTATCTTACTGAAAACAAGTATAGAAATGTAAGTGTTGATATGAGATTGTTTGAAATCAATACCCTTGATAGTAAAGTGATTGGAGGTAATACACACTATAAAGCAACGCAAATAGTAGTTAATAGAGAAATAACTCCAGAAGAGATAATACAATATTATGAACAACATCCAGATAAGCTATCTTCTAAAGAAAACAAGGAAAAGTTTAATAAGTATCGTATAGATCAACCACAGCCATATAAATTGATAATAGATAGACAAGAAATAGAGAATCTTATGGTAAAAAGCTGCTTTAGATTTGGACAGGAATCATTGTGTGTTCAAGATAATATAAATATTAATATGGATAAATGTCAAATATGTCCGGGGAAAGATATAAATGGTGATGTGTTTTATGATTTGACTGACTATCAGTATTTGATTGCTAGAAGTAAGTTGTATAGAGGATACGATTTGTCTGTGATTGAAGAATATGCTTTATTAGAGAATAATATGATTGCGAGAAATAACCTTGAGATGTTAGATTCTTGGCTAAAGAACAAGCAATGATGATAAATATATATACGAATAGGAAATGTAATACATAAGCCATTTGGACTAATAATCCAGATGGCTAATTTTTTACCCATTTTTGGATGATGGATGTAGAAAGAAGGTGAGAACATTGAAGATAAAGAAAGTGGATGATAAGCCAATGGTCATTCACACCAAGGAGAAAGCCAAGATTCATGCCCACGAGCCAAAGGGAGCCAAGATTAAAGGCAGCAACATCTATACAGTAGAGAGAGGTCCGAAAGTGCATGATGCTAAAGCCAATGAAATGGATAAAAAAGCATCTGCAAAATTAATGCTTCAGAAAAGTGCTGGTGGAAAGAGTACTTATAGAAAGAGTAGCATTCATCAGTCGGAGGCTAAGGATAAAGGTCTTTCTAAGTTTAAGCGTAACATCAGAGAGTCAGGAACTTCCATCAAGACCAAGAATACGAATCTTCACATAGCAGGAAGAACCGGTGCACTTGCAGCCGGGGCTGTAACAGAGCAGGTGGAAGGCGGGCAGGAGGTATCACAGGCAGCATATCTTGCATATGAAGCTAGCCGACCTGTTACCGGAACTGCTTCTAAGGGTGCAGCACTTTTCAGGAAAAAGACGGCAGCCGAGGCAAAGAAGCGTATCAAGAAGGTAGAGGCAGGAAAGAAGCTGGCAAAAAAAACAGCAAAGAAAGCTGCCAAAGATACTGCCAAGACTGTAGCTAAAGAGACGGCAAAAGAAACCGCCAAGACAACTGCCAAGGTTGCAACAAAAACTGTTACAAAGGCAGCTGCTACAGCGGCAGGAACAGCGGTTGCACCGGGAGTTGGTACTGCAATCGGCATGGCAGCCGGATATGCTGCAGGTGTGTCCATAGAGGTCAAGGATGAAAAGATGACCAACCGGAGCAGGAAGATTAAGTTCTTTCTGGATAAGATGAAAGCACAGGAGAATCAGACAGATAGCGTGGCAAAGCTGGTAAAGGATCTGATTGTGCGAAAAGCGATTACCTGGGTAAAGGCAGCTGCACCGATTATTGGATTGGTGCTGTTGTTACTTGTTCTTGTAGTTGCCATGATTGCGGTTCCGGTTATAGCGGTGATAGCAATCCTTTACAATTCTCCATTTGCTTTATTCCTGCCACCACTTGAATCAGGAGATACAGTACAGACTGTAACGAGTGCCTATGTGCAGGAGTTTAACCGGGATGTGAATACGAAAGTGAATGAGCATACCGGATATGACCTTGGAGAGCTTGTATATGTGGATTATGAAGGTATGGAAGAAAACCCAAGCAATTACTATGACATCATGGCAGTCTATATGGTCAAGCATGGTGTCGGAGATACTGCAACAGTCATGAATGATACTTCAAAAGGCTGGCTGCAGGCAGTTGTAAATGATATGTGTTCATACACCACAAGTACTGGAACAAAGGATGTGGAAGAAACGGATGCAGACGGCAATGTAACTACTGTCACAAAATCGGTTCTGTATGTGAATGTCACACTAAAATCGTACAGGGATATGATTTCTGTCTATGGATTTAATTCTAATCAGGTGGAAATGCTTGAGCAGATCATGAGTCCAGAGTTTATGGGACAGCTTGGATATGCCGGAAGCGGAAGTGGCGGTGGAGGCGGAAGTCCGGGAGTAAGCTCCATGACTGAGGATGAAATCAATGCCATCCTAAACGAAATTACAGACAGCAGGCAGAAAACAGTCTGCTCCTATGCACTTCACAGAGTTGGCTTCCCTTATAGTCAGGATCTAAGAGACAGCGGTAACTATTATGACTGCAGTTCCTTAGCCTATTATTCATGGAAAGATGCAGGTGTGGATATTAGTTACGGCGGTGCAACCACAGCGGCAGCTGAGGCACAGGGACTGGATGAAGCCGGAAAGACAGTCTCCTTTGATGAGTTACAGCCGGGAGACCTTATCTTTTATAGTTTTACAAGCAACGGAAGATATAAGAACATCAGCCATGTGGCAGTATATGTCGGAAATGGCAAGGTGGTAGAGGCACTTAATGAAAGTCTTGGTGTGGTCTACAGGGATGTGGCAAGCACAGGAAAGATTGTTGTGATAGGAAGACCATAACAGGAAATTTGCAGAGAGGGCATAGTCTCTCTCTGAGACTGGAGGTAAGAATGGATTTAAAAGATATGATACTGGTAACAGAAAACGACAGGGGAACAGAGGCAAATATGCTGATGACTCTGGATGATTATAAGAGTTTTATAGCAATTGATGACATGTCAGAGTTTGCAGACAATTTGTTGCAGCTTGGAAGGACACTTGGTGAAGCAGATAACTTCACAGAGTATTACAGGGCAGCAAATGTAACTGTATCTGCGAGATTCTGTCTGGATGATATTCAGCTGGGACATTTTCTTCAGGGATTTTATAACGATTCCAAAGAATTTCGGTTTGATAAAGAAGCCAGTTCTTCTGAATGTGTTGCAAAGCTTAAGGAGATTGGAATGACCGATAAGGGCTGGGTGGATGATTTTAATCTGCATTATGAAAGTGTGGACAGATCATTTGAAAGGGGACAGACATTTCATAACTTCAATGACCATGATTACATGGTGCTTGAAGCATTATCACCAAGGAATCTTGTGGTGATGGATATGAAGTCAGGTTCTCTTACAATCGCACTTGGAGCGACAGAGTATAAGCGTTATCCGAAGAATGAGAAGCCTACAAAGGACAATACCACAATCGGAGTATCGTGGGAACATGGCATTTATCTAGGTTCCACACTCTCAACTACGAATTTCAAGGCATACAAGAGGGAGTATGGCACACCGGAAAAGATAGAGGATATCTATGATTACAGGGCAAAGCTAAAGCAGAAGTTCTATTTTTATCAGGATATGTCAAAGGATGATGATGTACCAAAGAAGCTGCAGAATGACTTCCTTCACCAGATGTATGAGGATTACGGAACGATTGAAGAGGATTGTTTTTACGACAGGCTGGAAGATGGAAAGTACGATGAGGGCTTTAAGAAAAGACAGGTAAAGGAAGAAAAGAGCCGGTGATGAGATTTTTACGGGAGGCGATATCATATGGAACAGGAATTTGATGTTGAGATAAAAGAAGTGCTTTCACGAGTACAGAAAGTAAAGGCAGAGTCGCTTGATGATGCCATCAATAAGGCAATGGATATGTATTATTCAGAGCAGATAGTCCTTGGAGCAGAGGACATGAAGGGAGTTGATTTTGCGCCTATCAGCGAAAGTCAGCTCCCTTCTTCATTAAAAGAAAACGGAGGAAGAACAAGATGAAAAGTGATTCAACAACAGTAATTAAGAACATGGAGTTTTTAGTAAAGGAACTTCATAAGGAGTGGGACAGATCGGGTGTTGCTAAGGCATCCGTTATTATTTCCCTTGAGGAAGTAGATGGTATCAATGATAAGTTAAAAGAGATTATCTATCAGACACAGAAGTCAGTCGATGAGGATGAGCTGACATTTAAACAGAGCATTGCAAAATCCAAGGAGTGCTATGTGCTTCTTCGTGTGGTGCGTAAGATTGCAAAGAAAAAGGATAAATGCGAAAAACAGGCAATCGACAATGAATTTGCAATCGAGCTGGATAAGGATGAGTTAAAGCTATTTAAGGGATTGTTTGCAGAGATGTTTAAGTAGAGGAGGACAAAGGTATGGGCGTTGATATGAAGGTCAAAGCGATATACGATTCTGAGATTGGTAACATCACCAGATCAGAAAAGAACTGGAAGGATGTGTTAAAGGTTGCAGGTCAGTTATACCGCTATGAATTTGACAATATCGTTATGGTAACAGCTCAGAGACCTCCGGAGAAAAGCACACTCATGGCAGATTATGATACCTGGAAAAAGGTGGGAAGATATGTAAAGCGTGGTGCGAAAGGCTGCGCCATCTTCCCGTCAAGGGCACTGAATCCACGCATGAGATATATCTTTGATATCAGTGACACCGGAGGAAAGAATGTTAAGCTGACATGGGACCTTGAGGGAGAAAATCTTAAGGATTATGTGGATTTTCTTGTATCAGAAGGTCAGATTGAGCAGTACGATAACGGCGACAGAGAGTCTCTAAAAAATATACTAAAACAGTTTACAGGAACAGATGTTTGGCTTATAATAAAAGAAGAGTTCGGAGATCGAATGACCGAGCTAATGCAGCTATCAGGTAGTGTGATAAAGGAAGAAAGTAAGAAACGCAATGGCTTACAGCAGGAAACGGACATGGAGCAGCTTGTATATGCAAGTGTCATGTATGCTGTAGGGACGAGATGCGGATTTGACTTATCTGTGCAAGAACAGGATTTTAGTCAGATCGTAAATATCAAAGATGAAGAGATAATTTACCGTCTTGGTTCCATTGTATGTGATGTCTCCTGTAGTGTTCTTAGAGAATTTAGTCGTAACTTAAAGGCAATCGAGAGCGAAAGGAGAATTGGATATGTTAGAAGAAATGACTTACAAGGAAGTGGACGGACTGTTTTATCCGCAGATAGAGATGCCGGACGAGACGGAGGATCTTATGAAGCTGGGCAAGTACGGAAGGATGGCGATGAAGTATCTAAAGGAGAACGAGCCGGCAAGATACAAGACGCTGATGAGATTCGGGAAGATGTACGAGAAGATGTCAGCGGTAGAGGAGGAAGCGAACCAGTTGTACGACCAGTTAGAGATGCAGTATCTGGAGAAGCACAAACCACAGGATTCTTCATCGACAATGGAGATGTGGAAGATAAGAGAGCAGGCGAAGATGCAGGCAGAGGAAGTGGTACTCCATCAGATAGTGATGCGATTCCACTAAGATCAGATGATACAGAACTGAATAGGGAACTTGATGAAATCAATTCATTAGGTGTTAGTAAGGAAGCCGAATATACACAGGCTTCCTTTTTTTCGACCAGAACGGGCAGGCAAGCATTGGCACCATTCATACTGAGGACGAAAACAATAATCAGTTTATGCGTCAGTTCGAGCAGGACAGAAAAGCTGCATTAGCAGGAAAATATAATTACCTGAATCCCAAAAAGTCTGCAACAGTACCAGGTGAGTATATCAAACAGGTGCTTATGAGAGGTACAGGTTTTATCGGTGGTAAGGGCAGGGTATGCAAGATTTTTGAAACAGAGATAGATGCAGGAACCAGGGCAAAGCGTATCAAAGCAGAGTATGGTCAGGGAGGTGCAGGCTGGCCGGTTGACGGACTAGGACTGCACGGATATGACACATTTCATGGGAATGGACTGCGTTTTCAGTGGAGAGATGAGGATGGAGAGGTTGAAGGATATGTTTCGTGGAAAGATATCGAAAAAGAACTTGGTGTCCTTATTCTTACAGGGGAATACCAGCCTGAGACACCTCGTATTGATGAGATTGCGATGGACGGACTCCGTGAGGATGATGAGGTTATTGATGCCGAATATCGGGAAGTGGAACCGGAAGAGGCAGAATCAGAGATTGATGATTATGCAATACCGGATGAGCCGGAGAGCTATGCTTCTAACAGAGATTATGTAAGTGCAAAAGGCATGACACCACAGGAAGCCGCCGATGAAGACCGCATGGTAACACAGGCAGAATATGGTGCAGAGATAGAGGCTGAAACATCTGAAAAAGATCCATCAGAGCTTCAGTATATTACACCGATTGATTATGCCAAGCGTATTGAGGAGCTTGATGAAGACCTGCGTGATGCGGCGGAGATTCTTGTAACAGATTGCAGCTGCTACACTCCGTTTAGGGCATTCCTTATGGATGTGGTGCAGTCTGATTTTGCATTTATGCCCAATAAACTTGACCTTATCAGGGATATCGCATTAGGGACAGATAATGCAGAAAGAAAGGCATATTCCAACAATAAGTATGGTCTTGTGGAGTACTCATTCAGAAGCGGGTATGTGAAGATCAGCTATAAGAACAGGAATGGTGTGCGTAAGGAAGGTGCTCTCGACTGGCGTGAGTTATACGAGATTTTATCCTATATGGTAAAACAGCCATTTTACTGCGGAGAAGACCAGAAGAAGTATTATCAGGAGACAAAGCAGAAGGCTGACAGGGATAAGATGAATCCGGTCTATAAGAGATTCTTTGATATCGAGGATAGTGTAAAAGCCAATCGTCTTGAAACCAGGGAAAGAGCAATAGCGAATGGCTGGGAAACCAAGATTGATGAGAATGGACATGTGGTTACTGATGATGCAGTACAGAAAAAACACAACTTCCACTATAACCTTTGGGAAATGGAAAAAGGCGGTGCCAAGACCAGATACCAGTGGAACATTGATGCAATCCGCACATTAAAGCAGATTGAATCAGAAAACAGGCTTGCAACACCGGAGGAACAGAAAGTTCTGTCGAAGTTTGTCGGATGGGGCGGACTGTCACAGGCATTTGACAAGGAAAACGCAGGCTGGAGCAAAGAGTATGCAGAGCTTAAAGAACTTTTATCTGATGAGGAATACAGTGCGGCAAGGTCAACAGTAAATAACGCCTTTTATACTTCACCGGAGATTGCCATGTGCATAAATTCGGCACTTGTCCAGTTTGGTTTCAGAGGCGGCAATGTATTAGAGCCATCCATGGGTATCGGTAACTTCTTTGGAAGTATGCCGGCGCCAATGCAGAGAAGCAAGCTGTATGGGGTAGAGCTTGACAGCATTTCAGGAAGAATTGCAAAGCAGCTTTATCAGAATGCCAATATCAGTATCACAGGATTTGAGAATACCACTTATCCGGATAACTTCTTTGATGTGGTTGTCGGAAATGTGCCATTTGGAGATTACAAGGTATTTGATCCGAAGTACAACAAGTATAACTTCCGTATTCATGATTATTTTCTGGCAAAAGCACTTGATCAGGTAAGACCGGGAGGCATTGTTGCGGTGATTACCACAAAGGGAACACTTGATAAGGCAAATCCTACTATCCGAAAGTATCTGGCTGAAAGAGCAGAACTTGTGGGAGCGATAAGACTTCCAAATACTGCATTTAAAGATAATGCAGGAACCGAAGTGACAGCAGATATCCTGTTTTTGCAGAAGAGGGAGAGAAAGATTGAAATTGAGCCTGACTGGGTACACCTTGGTGTGACTGAGAACGGAATTGCAGTCAACTCTTATTTTGCAGAGCATCCGGAAATGATGCTTGGGTCTATGGAGTATGATACAAGGATTTACGGACAGGACAGCAGATATACAGTCTGTGTGAATGATGATGAGAACTTCAACATGTATGAAGCACTAAACAAAGCTATCGGCAATATCAAAGCACAGATGACAGATTTTGAGAGAGCGGCAGATGAGGCGGAGCAGACGGAGGAAGTTATCCCGGCTGATCCGGATGTGAGAAACTACACTTACACATTTTTTGAAGGAAAGCTCTATTACAGGGAAAATTCCGAGATGGTAAGAAAAGAAGTATCACAGACTGCCGAGGAGCGAATCCGAAGCCTTGATGAAATCAGACAGATAACAAGAGAGCTGATTGATATCCAGATGGATGGCTGCAGCGAGGAGGAGCTTTCTGATAAGCAGAGACTTCTTAATGTGAAATACGATGCCTTTATAAAGCAGTATGGAGCAATTACTTCAAAAGCAAACAGAATAGCTTTCAGGGATGACAGCGATTACCCGCTTCTTTGCAGTCTTGAGGAAGTAAACGAAGATGGGCAGGTGAAAAAAGCGGATATGTTTTATAAGCAGACGATTAAGGCAAAGACTGTCATAGACAGAGTGGAGACTGCTGTGGAAGCATTAAATGTATCCGTCAATGAATTTGGATATGTAAATCTTGCCTATATGCTTTCTATCTATGAGCCGGATATTACAAATGCAAAGGATGAACTTGCGGAAAAGACAGGACAGACAGCGGATGAGATAACTCTAAGTGACGATGCTTTGGCAGAGCTTAGAAGGGCAGTTCTTGTGGAAGAGCTGGATGGATTGATTTTCCTAAATCCTGACCGATACAACGAGAATAATCCGGATATCGGCTGGGAGACAGCAGACGAGTATCTTTCGGGAAATGTGAGAGACAAACTTCGTGTAGCAAAGGCTATGGCAGCGGATACAGACAATCCGCAGGCAGAAAGATTTGCAGGAAATGTGGCAGCACTTGAAAAGGTGCAGCCGGAATGGATTGAAGCCTCGGATATTGATGTAAAGATTGGTACAACATGGATTGAGCCGCTTGATTATGAGCAGTTTATCTATGAACTTCTCAATACACCAAGGCGGGCAAGGGCAGTCAGAAGCCAGTTTTACAATACAGGCATTCAGGTACACTTAAATAAGATGAGCATGGAATGGTTCATCGAGAATAAAAGCATGGATAAGCATTCAGTGGCAGCCACTAAGAATTATGGTACAAGCCGCATGGATGCTTATTCTATTTTTGAGGATACGCTGAACCTTAAAACTGTAACAGTCAGGGACAGGATTGATGACGGAGATGGCAAGTATCATTACGAAGTTAATAAGAATGAGACAATGCTTGCAAGGGAAAAGCAGAACATAATCAAGGAGAAATTCAAGGAATGGCTGTTTGCTGATCCGGAGCGAAGACAGAAGTATGTGGAGTATTATAACGAAACATTCAATAACATCCGTTTGCGTGAGTATGATGGAAGCCACTTACAGTTTCCGGGAATGAATCCGGCGATTGAGTTAAAGCCTCATCAGAAGAATGCGGTGGCAAGAATCCTTCTTGGTGGAAATACCCTGCTGGCACACTGTGTCGGAGCCGGAAAGTCATTTGAGATGATGGCTGCCTGCATGGAGCAGAAGAGACTCGGACTTGCCAATAAGACAATCATGGTTGTTCCAAAGCCGCTTATCGGTCAGACTGCATCAGAGTTTTTAAGGCTTTATCCGTCGGCAAATATCTTAGTTGCCACAGAGCGTGATTTTGAGAAGAGCCGCAGAAAGCAGTTTGTATCAAGGATTGCGACAGGTGACTATGACTGCATTATCATGTCGCACTCGCAGTTTGAGAAAATCCCGATCTCTGCAGAGAGAAAGGAAAGAATGCTTAACGAGCAGATTGATGAAATCAGCTATGCGATAGATGAGATGAAGGAACGTAACGGAGAGAGATGGACTGTAAAACAGATGGAAAGCCAGAAGAAAAAACTGGAGGAACAGCTGAAATCTCTGTCTGATGAGAGCAGGAAGGATGACCTTATAACCTTTGAGGAACTTGGCGTGGATTCTATCATGGTGGATGAAGCACATAATTTTAAGAACCTTGCGATTTTTTCCAAGATGAATAATGTGTCAGGCATCAGTAGCAGTGGAGCAAAGAAGTCAACAGATATGCAGCTTAAATGCCAGTATTTATCAGAGATAAATGATGGCAGAGGCATTGTGTTTGCAACTGGTACACCGATATCCAATACCATGTGTGAGATGTATGTCATGCAGCTTTACTTACAGAAAGCGGCACTTGAAGAGATGGGGATTTATCACTTTGATTCATGGGCAGCAAACTTTGGTGAAGTAACAACAGCACTGGAGCTTACTGTAGAGGGAAGCGGATTCCGTTTTAAGAGCAGATTTAATAAGTTTACGAATCTGCCGGAGCTTATGAATATCTTCCGTGAGGTAGCTGATGTGCAGACAGCCGACATGCTTGACCTTGATGTACCGGCTCTTCGTGGCGGCAAGCCTATCATAGTGGAGTCGGAGCCTGACTGGTATGTGAAGCAGGTCATGGGAGACTTTGTTGTGAGGGCAGAGCGTATCAGAGGCGGTGGAGTTGATCCAAGCGTGGATAACTTCCTAAAGATTACCCATGAGGCACGCCTTCTTGGAACAGATGCAAGACTGATTGATAAGGATGCACCGAACAATCCGGATGGAAAGCTCAATAAGGTAGCGGAGAATGTGTGGAAAGAATATGAGAAAGGAAATGCTGATGGTTATATAGGCTGCCAGCTTATTTTTTCGGACATCGGCACACCGGGACCGGATAAGGACTTCACCATCTATGATTATCTGAAAGAAACTCTTATCCAATATGGTATTCCGGCAGAGGAGATAGCTTTTATCCATGATGCCAAGACCGACGCACAGAGGGATGCACTTTTTAAGGAGATGAGGACAGGTAAAAAGAAGGTTCTTATCGGTTCAACGGACAAGTGTGGAACAGGTGTAAATGTGCAGACACACCTTGTTGCAATGCACCATGTGGACTGTCCTTGGAAGCCAAGCTCAATAGAACAGCGAGAGGGACGAGGCATACGACAAGGCAACGAAAATGAAGAGGTGGCAATCTACAGATATGTCACCAAAGGAACCTTTGATGCATACAACTGGTCGCTCGTTGAGAATAAGCAGCGTTTCATCAGCCAGGTCATGACAAGCAAGGCAGTAAGCCGAAGCTGCGAGGATATCGACGAGGCAACACTTTCCTATGCAGAGATTAAGGCGGTTGCCACCGGTAATCCTTTGATCAAGGAAAAGATGGAGATTGACAATGATGTCCAGAGATTAAAGCTTTTGAAGGCTTCCTATGACAATCAGAGATATGGACTTCAGGACAACTTTATGATTAAGTACCCGAAGCTGATTAAGACAGCAACAGAAAAGCTTGCCAATGTAAGAGAAGATGTAAAGGCAAGGGATAAGGAGCTGATTGATAATCCGGAATTTGCCATTACCATAGGCAAAGCAACCTACACAGAGTGTGTGGATGGCGGAACCATGATGCTTGAAGCAATCAGCAAGTGTAAGACCGGAGAGACAACTGCAATCGGTAAATTCCACGGATTTGAACTGCTTGTGGAAAAGAACTTCCTTGGCATCAATTATATGGTGCTTCGTGGAAAGACTGAGTACAAGGCAGAGCTTTCCACAAGTCCTGTAGGCAGCATGGTAAAGCTGGAAAACCTGTTCAATGGACTCCATGAGAACATTGATTTCTTAGAAAAGAAGATTGAGCAGTACCAGAATGACCTTGAAGCATCAAAGGCTGAGTATGACAAGCCATTTGCATACAGCAATGAACTGGAAGAAAAGCTGGCAAGGCAGTGTGAACTGAATGCCCAGCTTGACCTTGAGAATGCAAAGGCTGTGGATGCAGATTTAAGCGGACCGGAGGAAGAAAGAGAAGCAGATGACAGGATGGAAGCTGCAGCGATTGTAGCAGAGGATAAAGGTGCTTATCTAGCCGACAGGGAGGGCAGAACACGATAGGAGCGTGAATAATATGAGTATAAGAAAAGTGGTCGCAGGACTACTGATTACAGCAGGGATTGCCATTATGGCAGTCCCTTTTTTCTGGCGGGCAACCGGAGAAAAACAGACAGAACAGCTCATAAGTGAATTTGAGCAGACATTGGAGGATGATTACGATGAAGAAACAGATGTGGAGGAAGAGCAAACCTCCATTAGTAAAGAGGATGAAGCCATTCTTAAAGAAGGCGGTGTTATCGGCATCATTGAGATACCGGGTTTAGATATCAGGTATCCGGTAATGGAAGGAACCACAAGTAAAGTGCTTAATGCCGGGATTGGTCATATAGAAGAAACTGCAGGAATCGGTGAGAGTGGCAACTGTGTGTTATGCGGTCACAATGGCAGCAGATATGGCACATTTTTTACACCACTAAGTCAGATATCCATAGGCGATGAAGTGATGATAACCGACAAAAATGGACTGAGGCACATCTATGAGGTAACAGAGACAGAGGTAGTAAATCCATATGATAACAGCATCAAGACACAGGGTACAGAAAAAGAATTAACTCTTTTTACCTGTTCCCAGAAAGGAACCATGCGTTTTGTGGTCAGATGCATTTATAAGGAGGTGGTGATGGATGAATAAGAGATACCGGTTAGGAGAGATAGAAGAGACAGTAGCAGAAATGGAAGAGCTAATTGACATCGAGGATGATATTGCGGAAATTGATGATGACTTTCAGATAGTCGTAAGCGGCTGGTCTTTATATGTCGAAAGCATGAATCTGACACTCAGACAGGGAATAGCCTGTGTATGGGATGCGGAGGAAGGATTATTCATGCCTGATTTTGATGTGACTATCGTGTATGAGGGGAACATTGAAACACAGGAGTGGCTCTACTACGAGCAGGACGGAATGGTTGTTACACTTGGCAACTGGTTGAATGGCAGATTGTCTTGTGAACAGATAGAACAGCTTAGGTGTGAGCTTATCATACCGGAGAAAAACAAAGAACAAAAAGAAAGCGAGGAATAGCATATGAAGTATTCAATTAAGGTAAACGAAGTAAGAGCAAAAGAGGGCAGCAATATCAAAGGATTTGCAACAGTAGTATTTGGTGATTCATTTAAGATTACCAATATTGCAATCCTTGAGAATAAGGACAAGGGAGAGCTTTTTGTTTCAATGCCTAGATACCGCTCCAATGAGCGTGATGAAAGCAATGGTGTGATTTATAAGGATGTGTGCAATCCTATCACAGCAGAGTTTCGTGAGGAACTCTATACCAATATCCTTGATGCTTATGCAAGAATCAAGGAACCAGAGAAAGAGGAGACACAGAAGCAGGACAGAACGCAGGAAATGCCAGAGTTTTCCGTAACTGTGACACCTTATGAGAGGGAAGGCAGTAACATCAAAGGACTTGCCCGTATTTACTTTGAAAACAGTTTCATCGTAAATAACATCAATATCGTGCAGGGCAAAGAGAAAATCTTTGTATCAATGCCTTCTTATAAGACAAAGCAGGTGGACGAGCAGGGCAAGCCAATCTATCAGGATGTCTGCTATCCGGTCACAAAGGATTTCAGGGAAAAACTCTATAATGAGATTATCTCTGAATATGAGAAAGCAAAGGATAAGAGCAACGAAAAGGCGAGGGAGAGTGCCGAGAAACATCATGGCAATCCCGATAAAGAGAAGGACAAAGAGGAAACGCCCTTTCGATAATTAGTAATCATGTTACAGGGGCGGCCAAGGCTGCCCCGTTTATGAATGGAGGAAACAGAATGGATATGGAAGCAGGAAAAACACTTACCAATGAGGAGGTCGTAAGGGAACTTCTCGAATTATTAAAGAAGAATGCCATGAAAGAGCAGGCAAACGATGTATTTGAGATATGCAGCTATGTGGATGGACTGGAGAAAAAGATTGATTCCATGACGGAAGAACTCACCAATATGCAGAATCAGATCAAAGAAATGCAGGAAGATACACTTGTCAATAATGCTAAAAAGGCATTGTCGGAAGCACAGGAGCGACTTAATGCCAGATGTGAGCAGATAAAGTCGCAGGTATTGGAAGTGAAAGCACAGGTCAAATCTACAGCAAAGAGCATAGTTGATGAAGCAAAGGCAAAGGGAAGAGCTGCATTATACAGGGTGTCGGAGTTCTTAGGAATTAAGAAAAGGCTTCTTGATATCCGAGAGAATGTAAGAGGTGCAATCAAGACCACGGATAAGGATATAGCAAAGACAGCACTTCTTGCAAAAGGATTTCGTGAAGCTGGTCAGACAGCAGCTAATGCATTCCGTACTTTTGCTGACAAACCGGAGGTAGATTATTCTCAGAAAGAGCAGAAACATCCAATTACAAAGGCAGTACTTGCTCCGATGAAAGCAGTGAAAAAGATGCTTGTATCAATGGAACTTCATTTGGATGCATCTATTGATAAGCTGGATAATCTGGCTATGAATGTGAAGCTTGATAAGGAAAAGCATATGGAGAATATGAAGAAGCAGGAGCAGACAGAGCCGGAGAGGGCTGAAGCAGAGAGAGTGGAAGCAGAGGTTGTATACTCTCCAATGGTCGCTGAGCCGCAGGAGTATCAGTATAATGCAGATGCATTTGAGGCTAGAGGTGTGGATGAGGTGAAGCAGGAAGCGGCACATAAGGAAGTATCGAAGGTAAGGGAAGATAAAGCCAGATAGTTTTGAGGACGTGGGAGAGATGCTGCGTCCTTTTTTTAATGCGGAACAATTTGATAGATGTTATAATGTGACAAGATAAATGTGAAACATACTCTTTACAAGCAAATGTGGTTAATAATATAAAGGTGGGAGAAATTTGACAAAAAGTAAAAAGACAAAAATACATAAAAAGATAGATGGTCAGCTTTTACAGATGAATAAGAAGTTTAGTAATCTCAAGATGAAACAGAAGGATAAGATTACTGGGTGGGTGTATGAAGAATACAAAAAGTATGTAACAGAGCATGATAAAGCCCCTGATTTACTGGCAGATGAACAGATTGTTGAAGCTGTACTTGATAAGATAAATGAGGCACAAATCTGGATACCTGATGGAGAAATATACGATTATTATCGAAGAAAGAAACCACAACTTCAAAAGAGGCTGGATAATGAAAAGGTGATTAAGTTTAAATCCTATGTCAGTTTTTATAAGAGCATTGTTGATCAGGATAGGGCATCCGTTGTTATATGCAATCTCAAGCATGAGATTATTTACATGAATCCGGCAGCTGTTATCAGCTATGCAAAGAGAGGTGGCGATAAACTTATTGGAAGAAGTCTGTTAGATTGCCATAA
>CAJTJY010000013.1 GCA_910576975.1 uncultured Lachnospiraceae bacterium | reverse complement strand
TATTTTTCCAGATGGAAAATCGAAGAATATTTCCGTTGTAAGAAGCAGGTGTTCCAGCTTGAAAATTTCCGGGTACGGAAACTAAAGGTAATCAATGCATTAAATTTTTACATCACTTTGTGCATGGCATTGCTGGGGCATATTTCTATAAGTTTTTGTTTTATGAAAAAGTGATGAAGCTCCTTTTTACATTTGCAGAAAAGGCAGAGACTTAAGTAGTCCCTGCCATCTGTTAACTCGCTCACTTAAGGCTGCGCGCCACCCGCTCATAATTCCCATTTATAAGGCTGTGCGTCACCTGCGATACTTAATATACGCAATTTCTGATAAATTAATTCCTTTGACGCTCTAAACCCATAAAAAATGGCAACTCAGGCATTGTAATAATTCATCATTCTCTCATAGATACTCCTGCTTTGTTCTTCATCTCCCCAGGATAATGGGTCGTCAGCGTAGGACAGCACATAAAAAGGCTCTTGATACTGAATAAAATCTGGGAGAATTTTCCATAAGCCGTACATCCTGCTTGCAAATTTTTTTATGTCGAAAGAGCATTCCCTATAAAACTCAGCAATCTTATCCATGAAACATCTTCCAAACAGCACGGTGTCAATCGCTTTGCAGTCTGACCGTTGCCTGATATATGCAATCGCTTTCTCTATATCCGTCTCCCATTCCAGATAAAGCAAGTCCTCATTCTGAGGATTTTCTAAAAACAGTTCGTCAAGCCGGTTTTGATATTCATCCTCTGTCACGATCTTTTGATATGACAAAAATATATAGACTAATACTTCTTCCAATATTTACCAACTCCGTCAAAACAATGTCTTTTAGCTGTTTCAACCCTACGCCGTTCCTGGCGTTCTGCCCTCGTTCATCTGCTGATGTTCTTTCTTGATTTCTTGAAACAATTCCCATACATTCCACCCTTGATTGGAGGCAGTGAGCACTGCCTTATAGGGAATCGACAACCCCGATTTGCGGATCGCCCTCAATACCTGATCCACCCGCTGGCTTGACAACCCTGCCATGACAAGCAATTCCGAAGAAAGCTCTTCCCCGTTCCAGGCAAGTTCTCCAGGATCAAGCTCTTTTATTCCCGCAAAAAAACCAATGGGTTTTCCATAATCCTCTTTGGAGATTTCTTTGAGCCTGATTCGCAGAGGCAGCAGGGCCCTTGTAAGCTTATTCCTCCTGTCTTTGTCTAAACAGGCGGCGATTAAAATAGTCTCTCTCATTTTACCTTCCTTTATCATATCATCTTCTTTTTACATAGTGCCACAAATATCGTTGACAGTCAATTAATATTTTCGGCTTTTCCATGCTAAAATTTCTTCAAGCCTCGCCTTTACCTTTTCTTCTTGTCCTTGGTCTGTCGGCCGATAATAGCGCCTGTTTGCCAACGCATCTGGCAGGCACTGCATTTGCGCCATTTTCTCTTGCGTATCATGGGCGTAAATGTAGCCCTTGCCATAATTCATCTCTTTCATCAAACCCGTGGGAGCATTGCAAATCTGCAACGGTACAGGCTCTGCCGGAAGTTCCCTGATATCCGCCTTACAGGCTTCACACGCCTGATAAAGGGCGTTGGATTTTGGAGCCATTGACAGATAGACTACGGCATGTGTCAGATGCACGTCACATTCTGGCATCCCAAGAAAATGACAAGCCTGGTAAGCTGCCACTGCAGTCTGCAGAGCATTGGAATCCGCCATGCCCACGTCCTCGCTGGCAAAGCGCACCAGCCGTCTTGCAATATAAAGCGGATCTTCTCCTCCGTCGAGCATCCGGCACATCCAATACACGGCTGCGTCAGGATCGCTGTTGCGCATCGATTTGTGGAGAGCGGAAATCAGGTTGTAATGCTCTTCCCCATTTTTATCGTAAAGTAGAGAACGCCTATTCATACACTGTGCAAGCACGTCTTCCTCTATGCAAAGAACGGCATGCTCATTCATCCTGCCGTTGCACACTGCCATCTCTAAGGTATTGAGCGCAGTCCGTGCGTCTCCATTGGCAAACCTTGCAATAGCCGACAGGCAGGCATCTTCAATCGCAATCTCCATATTTCCGAAGCCTTTGGGGCTTTTTAATGCATGAGCCAACAGCTGCTTGAGATCCTCTTCCTCCAATGCCTTCAAAATAAACACTTTGCATCTTGAAAGCAATGCGGAGTTAATTTCAAAGGATGGATTTTCGGTAGTGGCGCCCACAAGGATAATGCTCCCCTTTTCCACAAAAGGAAGAAATGCGTCCTGCTGCGCTTTATTAAAGCGGTGAATCTCATCCGCAAACAGCAAGGTACGGATTCCCATTTTCCTGTTTTCTTCCGCCCGGGCCATAACTTCCTTAATCTCTTTGATGCCGCTGTTTACTGCGCTGTACTCCACAAATTCCGCCTTTGTCTTTTCTGCGATAATCCTAGCCAAAGTGGTCTTCCCCACCCCAGGAGGCCCCCAGAATATCATCGAAGAAATCTGGTCGTCCTCGATTAAACGACGTAAAATTTTCCCCTCCCCAAGCAAGTGCTTCTGCCCTACATAATCGTTTAAGCTGCCTGGCCTGAGCCTGCTTGCCAGAGGCGCCGCCTGCTGCCTGTTATCGAACAAACTTAATTGTTCCATGTGTCGCACCCTCTTCCTGATCGATCTTTTATGCACAGCTTACCATATTTTTGGCATGCAATCAATCAGTAGTGGCACTGCCCTGCTACCATTCCACCACCTGGGTCGCAATCTGTTCCCGGAATCTGATATCATGTTCCACAAACAACATCGTAGGCTGATACTGTAACAACAGTTGTTCAATCTGCATCCTCGAAAACACATCGATATAATTGAGCGGCTCATCCCAGACATACAAATGCGCCGGAGTTAGAAGGCTTGCGGCAATCAGAGCCTTTTTCTTCTGTCCCTCTGAATAATCCTCGATATTTTTCTGAAACTGCACCCGTTCCATGCCTAGCTGGCGCAATATGGAGCAAAACAAGCTCTTTTCAAGATTATGCGCTGCACAAAATGCTGAAATACTGCCCTTTAACATCGAGGTATCTTGATTCACATAAGAAATCACCAGTCCAGACGCCGCCTCGCAGGTACCTGCTTCCTCAATCACGTCCCCAAGCGTCTTGACGCCTGCTTTCTGCAAGATCATTTGCATCAGCGTTGATTTGCCGCACCCATTTTTGCCATGGAGGGCGATCCTCTCTCCCTGACGCAGGGCGAACGTCAAATCCGCCGTCAAAAATTCTTCCGCTCCGGCATACTTGAAAGTATATTCTCTGAGATTTACGAGCACCTTTTTTTCATGTGCAAGAGGCATGATTTTTAACTCCACTGGTTGCTCTAGATCTGCTAAAAGCCCCTGCTTTTCTTGAATTTCCCGGTCGATCCGTTTCTCCATCTGACTAATCCGGCTCTGCATCTTCTTTGTCTTTGCGCCGATATATGCCCGTGTAGGGCGATCTGGCTCCTTTATGGGATCAAACCCAATCTTGGTGCTTTCATTTTTGTCTGCCCAGCGGCAGGCCCGCGCCGCCGCCTGTTTCAACTTGCCGATTTCTTTTAAATGCTTTTCATTTTCCGCTCTGGCAAACTGATCTTTGCGCCGCTTATTTTCCCACCAGCTAGAAAAGTTCCCAGCCTGAACTTCAATCGTCTGTCTGTTTAATACTAAGACATGATCGACGCAGGCGTCCAGCAAATCTCTGTCATGGGACACCAGGATATACCCCTTCTTTGACGCTAAATAAGATTTTACCACTTCTCTGGATTGCTCATCCAGATGGTTTGTCGGCTCATCAATCAAAAGAAAATCATTTTCACCAGAAAATAAGACCGCCAAAAGCGTTTTCGTGCGCTCTCCGGGACTTAGCGTCCCAAAAGGCCTGTATAAAATTTCCGTGCTTTCCTGCATCTCGCCTAGTTCACAGATCACCCTCCACAGCTCGCACCGGCTCTTTATTTCATCTAAGAACTCGGCAGCAGGCATCTGCATCTGTCGTTGCGTTACCAAATATGGAAAATACTCAAACACCGCCTGAGTGCTGATCTTTCCCGCATACTCATGCTTTCCCAGCAAAAGGTTCAAAAACGTGGTTTTTCCTTTCCCATTGCGTCCGATAAATCCCAGTCTCCAATCGGTATCAATCGAAAAAGATACGTTATCAAAGATATTGTCATAACTGCCCTCATAAGAAAACGTCAGACTGTTTACATTTATTTGTGCCATAAGCATCCCTCCTTCTCACGGCTCTGCGCATGGAGCTGCCGCAAAATCAGAAATCTTTAAGTCGTACAGATATTGGCAATGTGGACGTTGTATACTGCACAATCCCTGTATTTTCCAACAATCCCCATCAAAAAAGAACCATTTGCTGCCAAACAGTTCCATTACATGCCATAACCTATCTCCTCAGAGCTCCCACGAGAAAGAAACCCTGCTCATTTTTCAGCACAAAAAAAGAAAGGTTATGAGAACATAATCCACTTTTGGCAACATGACAAAACAGTATATCCACGATACTGCTTCAAAACATTCATGCGATCAAAAGTAAATTATATTCTCATCCTTTCACCTCTCTCTTTGAAGATGGAAGTATTCTAACAAATTTTATTCAATTTGTCAACAAGAATACCCTTTTTGAGTTTCCGCATTTCATAATTTCTCCCATTCTGTGCGCTTTTCAGCACATAAAGGTAGTTTGTGAAAGATTTTGATGATTCTTTCACTCTTCTATCGTATTAAAATGAAGCTGTCGCACGAATGGATGCACTTGTTTAAAAGGTTTACATTGCAAAGCAATGCAAACAAAATGCACAAAGATTATCTTGGGAAGCTAGCTTCCCAGAATAATTTTGTGCATTCTGTCTTTGCCGCATGAGCGGCAAGACCTTTTAAACAAGTGCATCCATTCGTGCGACAGCTTCATTTTGTTTGCATTGCAACCTTTTGAACAAATTTACGTCTTATAAGCCATATTAGTGCGACAGTCCCATCTTGCACATTTATTCCGACACTGCTATGATATATCTAAAAATACTACACAGGAGGATTTGATGCCATGAATGAAACAATAGGATTTATCGGCGGCGGGAATATGGCGAGCGCCATCATCGGAGGATTGCTGAATTCTGGCCTTGCCAAGAAAGAACAAATCATCGCAACCGCAAAAACAGACAAAACACTTGATTCCCTGAAAGAACGTTTTGGAATTACCGCTATCTCAGACAATGCCCAAGCTGCGCAAAAGTCTGACATTCTTTTCCTTGCAGTAAAGCCTTATCTTTTTCCAGAAATCATTACTCAGATCAAAGACTGCGTCCACCCAAACACGCTTCTTATCTCCATCGCCGCCGGGCAAACGATCACGGGAATATTGTCTGCCTTCGGATCGGATGTCAAATTGGTACGCGCCATGCCCAACACCCCTGCACTGGTGGGAGAAGCCATGAGCGCTCTCTGCGCCGCTGCAAATGTCACAGAAGAAGAACTTGCCAAAGCCGTGACAATATTCAACAGCTTTGGCAAGTGTGAAATTATCCCAGAATCCATGATGGACACGGTAATTGGCGTTTCCGGCTCCTCTCCTGCCTATGCCTACTTATTTATCGAAGCTATGGCAGATGCTGCCGTCGCTGACGGCATGCCCCGGGCGCAAGCATACAAATTTGCCGCCCAGTCGGTACTGGGTGCTGCCAAAATGGTGCTGGAAACGGGAACGCACCCCGGCGCTCTTAAGGACGCCGTATGCTCTCCTGGAGGGACCACCATAGAAGCGGTGGCAGTCCTAGAACAGCATGGGCTGCGCAATGCCGTAATTTGCGCCCAACGGGCATGTGTGCAGAAATCACGGGATATGACCTGATCTCAAGCACTCACAAACGTCGGGGACGCAAGCATATATCTGTGCTGTCACTCGCTCAACGACTCTTGCTGCAGTCTGTCAAATTCCGCCATACACTGATCCACCGTAGCGCCATTTAACAGATTGCGGACAATCTGGCAGGTATTTCCCCATTGTTCCACTTTCATCCCTGCATTAGACCCCAGGACATAGACATTTTCTTTGATCTTATCATTCAGGGGCTTTAATGCAGGGATACATTCTACTTCCACGTTTTTCGAGGGAGAAATCACCTTGTTGATCTCTGTATAGGTCTTAAGCGCCTCATCGGACAACATCACGTCCAGAGTATCTTTAGCGTCCTTCAAATGCTCTGCATCAACGCCGACAGCATATCCCGTCATAGAAACCACGGGCATTTGCCCCCGGCTGCTTGGGAATCCGATGACTTTCAATTCGAAATCTGGCTTTCCATAAGCTGTCTCCGCATTGGCAGCGCCCCAATAGGCCATGACGATCGGCGTTTTTTGCGCCAGAAAATCTGGTCCCTCGCCATCAATCGCCTCACTGACATAGGCTTTTTGCGCATCAATATAGCCACGGTCGATCAACTCTTTCAAAAATTCAAACCCTGGGCGCATATAATCGCTATATTTGCTTGTTCCAAGATTTAAAGCTTCTATTTCCGCTTCTGTATTGCCGCCATTATACAAATCTGCATATGCCTGTGCAAAGACAAAATTCTCAAGCCACCAACGGTTGGCGCCAATTGGCGTGTCTATGCCGTTCTCTTGAAACACCTTGCAGCATTTGAGCAGATCTTTTGGCGTTTCTGGAAGTTCCAGATCATACTTTTCAAACAAATCCACATTGATAAACAGTCCATACGCAACGACTTCCTGGGGAACAGCCACTAACTTTCCATCTACCGTATTTGCAGTCTTTACCACCTCGCGCAAATTCTTTGCACTAGAAAGTCCTGACAAATCTAGTAGCCTTCCTTCCTCCCCCAAAATCTGGATCGTGTTTGGGTTCAACAGATAAAAATCATCAAGATTATTTCTCACCCGTTCCAATGTTACCTCGTCATAACTCTTTTCCTGATAACTTTCCGCCGTATAAGTCCGATATGCCACCTTGATCCCAAGTTTTTCTTCTGCCATACAAACCGTTTGGTCAGATGCGCTTCTTGCAATATTTTCTGCATCGGGGTTCGTCTTCTCCATAGGGCTGAAAAAATTTACGACTTTTTCATTTTCCTCTTCTGAAACGATCAGATTATGATCCTTATTTCCCAAATTTGCGCACGCCGCCGCCATACAAACGGTCATTCCAGCCAAGCAGGCTGCAGCTAATCGCATTCTATATTTTTTCCAATTGATCCTCAATATCTTGTTCCTTTCTTGTTACACATTGATTTAATACTTTTTTTAACAGCTCAATGTCAATGGGTTTTGGCATGTGCACATCCATTCCAGCATCCAAGGCTTCTTTTTCATCTTCCGCAAAAGCGTTCGCCGTCATGGCGATAATCGGTATTTTTACTGCATCTGCGCGCTGCAAGGCACGAATTGCCCGGGTAGCCTCATATCCGTTCATCACTGGCATCTGAACATCCATTAAGATTGCATCAAATTCTCCCTCTGGCGCATGTTCAAAACGCTCCAATACGATCTTCCCATTCTCGGCAATTTCACAGCTTGCTCCCTCCATCTCCAATATTTCTGAAAGAATTTCCGCATTGATCTCGTTATCTTCCGCTGCAAGAAAATGAAAGCCTTCCAGGCTATATACATTTTCCTGCAGGACTGCCGTCTGACCGTCTGCCTCAGCCTGAATTTCCAAAATCTTTTCTTTTAATGCAGATACAAAAAACGGTCTCGTAAGGATTTTGACATTTTTGATCTCTGCAGCTTCCTCAATCTCATCTCCATTATGATCTGAAAGCAGCAGGATTGGCACGGTGTCTGGCAGAACCTTGCGAATCTTTTCAGCGGCAAATACGCCTCCGGCTTCTGACAGATTCCAATCAAGCAAAACCAGCTGACACTCTTGGCGCCCGCTTTCTGACAACCATGCAAGAGCTTGTTCCAGGCTCTTAACAGCATGCGTCACAACTCCCGTGTCTTTCATAAGCATCTCAATATTTCTGCAGTTCTCTTCGTCATCCTCGACAACCAGCATCCTGGATATTTCATGTTTCTCCCAGAATTGCCTATCTGCCCGATTCTCTGATATGCGTAACTCCAGTTCAACCCGAAAAAGACTGCCCTCGCCCAGTTGACTAGATACGTCTATGGTTCCGCCCATAAGCTCTACGATATTTTTGGTGATCGCCATGCCAAGCCCTGTGCCTTGCACCTTGTTGGTGGTGCTGTTCTCCGCCCGGGTAAAAGCGTCAAATATCGTCTCCAAATACTCTGGCGTCATTCCATACCCGTCGTCCTCCACTTCGATACGGATATGCTCATACTGCTCAGAACGCTGCTTCAGTCCCTGGATGCGAAACCAGATATTCCCGCCCTCCTGAGTGTATTTGACGGCATTCGAAAGCAAATTAATTAAAATCTGATTGATCCTGGTCTCATCTCCCAACAACTCTTCATGCTGGATGCCAGATACCTCCACATGGAAACTTTGGGCTCTGTCATTTGCCATAGATCTGATAATGGCATCTACGGACGACACTAGGTCATTTAGCGTAAATGGTTCTACATTCAGGACTACTTTTCCACTCTCGATCTTAGAGACATCCAAAATATCATTGATCAGACTCAGAAGATGCTGGCCAGACGCCGTAATCTTGCGGGTATATTGTCTGACCTTCGCCGGATTTTCGGCATCCTTGTCAAGCAAAGTGGTAAAACCAAGAACTGCATTCATAGGCGTACGGATATCATGTGACATATTTGAGAGAAACATGGTCTTAGAATTACTTGCAATCTGCGCCGCCTGCAATGCATCGGAAAGCTGTTTGTTGTAAATTTCCCGTTCCGCTTCCCGTTCTTTTCTTAGCTTGATTTGCTGCCTGTGATTAAAATAATATAATAAGCAGCACAAAAAGAACGCCACCAGCATCACAATTACCACGATTAAAATATTCTGATTTACATAACGCCCTTCCTGTTGAACCGCCTCCACAGGCACATAGCCGATTAGAAAAACAGTGCCATCATTGACTGACCAGATATAATTTAAAGAATGTTTTTCCCGAATGTCATGGTAAAACGTGACATTTTTTCCGCTTTTCAGACACTTGGTCACTTCCCTTTGAAGCTCCTGGTCTTTGATATCATTGGCACGGTAGAAGTCCTTCAAATTCAAATGCCCCGCATTACGCTCACCCATTCCCTTTGGCTTAAGCACAAGCCTCTGGCTCTTGGCATCCATGATATAGAGCATCGCCTGCTTATTATAAAAGCCATCCGGCAGAGACTGATCCAAGGCATCGTATACATATTCAATATAGAGCGCTGCAATTTCCTTGTGATTTTTGACAACCGGACATTTCATCGTATACGCCCATGTGCCCATATGATTAATATATGACTGGGAGATCGCAAGCCCTTCCACTGTCTTTCCCAGAGAAAAATCTAGTTCTTCTTCCGAAAATACACCTCCCGTATTGGAAATGCCTTGCTGTTCCCCAGACTCAATCAGGGAAATCTTTACCATCGTCTGATTTTTCTGGAAAGACCGGATATATTCCCCCATATCCTCTTGCTTCGCCGTTTCATGGGCAATCAATTTTTGAAATTCTGCCTCATTTTTTAAAATTGCCTCAATCGTGCATTTAATCAAGTCCAGGCTTTCACTGAGACTTTGTATGGCTGACGCCGACATCTCAATAGAAATCTTCCTAGCCACGGAAAACACGACGCTCCCTAAAATGCAAAATACCAAAATAATAGAAATCAACAAGGAAAAACCGCTGTCTTTCTTGTTTCTAGTGCGACCTTTCTTCATTCTTAATTCTCCATTCCAATATCATCAATACAAATCCTCGCCTATCATATTAATATGCATGTTTTTTAATAAGTAAAATTATACTTGATAAATCTTAGAATTTCAACTGATGTTTTACTTTGAGTTTCCCCATTTTGCAATTCATAGTGCCAAAAGGGGGCTGTCGCACTAAGATATTTACTTGTTTAAAAGGTCTTGCCGCTGATACGGCAAAGACAGAATGGGGCTGTCGCACGAATGTATTCACCTGTTCAAAAGGTCTTGCCGCTGATGCGGCAAAGACAGAATGCACAAAAATCACTCTGGAAAGCTAGCTTTCCAAGATGACTTTTGTGCATTTTGTTTGCATTGCTTTGCAATGTAAACCTTTTGACCAAGTAAATATCGTAGTGCGACACCCCCATTTTGTTTGCATTGCTTTGCAATGTAAACCTTTTAAACAAGTAAATATCTTAGTGCGACACCCCCTTTCCTAAACAAGATCAAAAAAGCCGCCATATGAAAAGGACTAAAACGTAGGTTCTGAAGCAATCTTTAATCAGTAAATACCACTTCCTGCATTTTGCCCTTTTCATATGGCAGCTTTTCAAAATCAAATTCTAAGAATCAAGCTGTTGATTGATATTGCCCACAAACGCCCAAGGCATTACAAAGCGGAAATCCTTCACCTAATGCGAATCTCCTCAAACGCCCGGTATAAATTAAGCCTTCCCCATCCATACGCCCGGTCTGGGTATATGCGTTTGGGATCACGTTCGGCGCTGCGCTCTAGCATGTTCTTTATGTCTATGCCTGTGATAGAGGAATAATTTCCCCGCACAATCCCCCATTCCATCATCAGCGCAACCGCTCCCGTGGTGACCGCCGACGCCGCACTGGTACCGCTCCTTGTAACGAACATATCTCCTGGAGCCGCCCCGAACACCTCCACGCCTGGAGCTACAAAGTTCGGCTTCAAGGTGCCATTCGCTGCAAATCCCCTCCCAGACCGCAGATAAATGCTGTTGTCTCTGACATTATAAGCGCCTACCGACATCGGCACCACCGCCCCTGAGGGCACCGTGATCGTGGTATCAGGATTAGAACGCACAAAAAATACTTCCCCGGTAAGAAAGTCTTCCAGTGGCAGCCACATATGAAAGAAATGCCCGATTTCTCCTTCCTGATAGACCCGGATGTTCCACAAACCCTGCGTAGGCTTGCTGAAACGGATATAGATCACTTGGGAGCCATCCAAAATCCCCAGAATACGGTAGTCCACGGACACCTTTGTGTCCTCAAACAGGAAGCTATACTCCCTTCCTCCAGACAAAATATACTCGCTTGGCATCCGCTCTCCAGTAGGAGAGATGATATCCACTAAAAAACGCTGCGGGGCCTGCGCCCACATCTCCACATAGAATCCCTGCACCCCTGAACCGACGTCGATTTCCACATTTCGAACGGTCTCCTCCTCTTCAAGCTCTCCAAAATAATGATGACGGGAATTTCCCTCATTCCCTGCCGCTATCACCACCGCATGCTGGTTCTTAAGCGCCGTAAAATTCAACATCGTTGACAATGGATTAGTCCCAGTATGCCCGCCGAGATCCGTCCCCAGCCCGACGCAGAGCACAAGGGGCATATGGCGTTCCTGGGCAAGCAGGCTTAAATATTTTACTCCCGCCATAATATCATTTTCCTGGTAGGCGGTGGCGTCGGGATTGATAAAATAGAACTCTCTTAAGTACTCTTTCGCCTGTTTCAATTTCACCATGGCAATCTTGGCATACGGAGCCGCCCCTGTAAAATTCTTTTCTGGTATCTCGCTTCCTGCGGCCACGCTCGCCATATAAGTCCCATGACCATCCTCATCTGTAACAGGAACCATTTCTTTAGGATTCCCTGAATTCAGTGCGCGATTAATCTGATCGTCTTTATATTCGCTGCCATAGATAAAACCATTGGGCGGCGTTCCGCTGCGGTCCGTCTGATCCCAGATTGCCATGATCCGGGTACTGCCGTCACTGTTGCGGAACACCTGGCTTTCATAGTCAATGCCGGAATCTAGGAACCCTATCAGAACGCCTTGCCCTTTGAGTCCCAGAGTGGGCTGATTATGCAAGCGAATGATGCCGCTCACCTCAAGGGCGCTCTCATCCATCGGGGCATAGCATCCTGGAATCGAATTATAACTATAATTATTAATACTTAAGGGCGGATTGCCCTCTCTTTTAAGATAAACGATGTCATAATTCTGGTCTAGATTTTGCACACAGCAATTTACTGGAGCTCCCCTGGTCTCCAAAATATATTCCATGATAAAATCATAATAATCATTTGAATAGACAGCTTCTTCACAATCCATATGACTGCCCTTTTCTTTTTTAACAGCATATGCCAGGAAATGGGATTCCATGAAAAAATCTGCGTGAATTATGCGGACATTGACCGCAGCTTTGTTAAATATTCTGCAAAGCAAAAGGATCCAGGCATCGGAAATATTTTGCTTAGACGCCGGCTGCCACTGGTTCTGAAAGCGTCGAACAGCCTCGCATGTGAATGACAGGCCCTCCCTTATTCTCAATGTAGTCCTCGGTAATGGTCACCATGCCGATGTTGTCATCCTTAGGGATCTCGTACATAATGTCCAGCATAAACTCTTCGATGATTGCACGCAACGCCCGGGCTCCGACATCCTTCTTTTTCGCTTTGCGGGCAATCGCATGAAGTGCGCCTTGCTCAAATTCCAACTTCACTTCGTCCATAGAAAGCAGCTTCTGATATTGTTTTACAATAGCGCTTTTTGGCTCTGTCAGAATCCGCACCAGCATATCCTCTGTCAAGGCGTCGAGCGCAAAAATCACCGGGAGCCTGCCCAGAAATTCCGGTATCATCCCATACTTGCGTACATCTTCCACCTCTACCCTCTGCAAAAGATTCTCTTCTTTATCGTATTTGTCTTTCAAGTCTGCGTGGAATCCCATGGAAGACTGCTTATTCAAACGCTCCTTGATCACGTCCTCTAAATCTGGAAAAGCCCCTCCGCAAATGAACAGGATATTCCTGGTATCCACGGTTGCCAGGGGAACCATGGCGTTCTTGCTGTTCGCTCCCACTGGCACTTCAATCTGTGCGCCTTCTAGCAGCTTGAGCATTCCCTGCTGGACGCTTTCGCCGCTGACGTCCCGCTGGTTGGTCGTCCTCTTCTTGGCAATCTTATCAATCTCGTCGATGAAAATAATGCCATGCTCTGCCCGTTCCACATCATTGTCCGCAGCCGCAAGAAGCTTGGAGACTACGCTTTCTATATCGTCTCCGATATACCCTGCTTCCGTCAAGGAGGTGGCGTCAGCAATAGCCAGAGGCACGTCCAGAAGCTTTGCCAGCGTCTTGACCATATAGGTCTTACCGCTTCCCGTAGGTCCTAACATCAGCATATTTGATTTCTCAATCTCAACGCCGTCCTGACTGTCGCAAGTCACTCGCTTATAATGATTATATACCGCCACAGACATTACTTTCTTAGCATATTCCTGACCCACCACGTATTCATCCATGCTTGCCTTAATCTTATGAGGCGCGGGAATCGATTTGATATCCAGTACTGGCTCTGATTTCTTCTCTTCTTTTTGTTTTGCTTTAGGCTTTTTCTTTTTCAGCTTCTGGGTCTTTGGCATCATGTTTTGCAGGTCAGACAGGTTGATCATGCTGATATTGGGCATATTTCCCAAATTCCCCATATCCCCCATGGGAAATCCTGGCTGATTCATGCTGTCAAACGTCTTCTGCATACAATCTGCGCAGATGCAAATGGCATTGGGAATCCGAATCATCTTCCCAGCCTTGCTCTCTGGCCTGCGGCAGATATAACAGATATCTTCATATTCGTCCTCCTGCCGTTCTTGCTGTCCCTCCTGTAATTCAGCATCCTCATATTTATCTATATCGCTCATCTTTTCCTCCATTCTGTGCGTATTTCAGCACAAACAGTATCACGCCGAAATCTGGTTTTATTATAATTCAAGGCCTTGCATTGCACAACTGCTTTTTGAAAGAGTTTCGAAAAATTTAATATTCGGAGAAATAATTATAACCGCAGAATGCCTGGTTCACTGGATCGTAATAGATGCCGATCGTAAGCTCGCCCTGGACCAGCAGCAAGATCATATCCTTTAGTTCCACGACCTGATATGAATAGTGCAGATCGGCTCCCACTCCCTGCTCTTTCGCCATAGCGATTGTTTCTTTCTTAATGTTCCGCCGTATTTCTCTCATTTCTTCAACCAATTGCGACTGATCCCCTTTTCCCTGCATCACATAATCCAGCAATTGGAAGCTGCGCAGATAAGCGTTCTCATACCCCCCTTCATCCATATAAAAGGAAGGCGCCGACATATATTCCACCTGCGTCATAAAGATGACATAATCTTCCAGATGATTCTCCGTCTTCTCCAGCGCTGCCACCAGATGTTCCTTTCCCCGTTTCCATTGCTCCTGCTCCCTGCGATCCGACGGATCATACAGAGCGCAGCTAAAGCTAATGACGCTCCACTCACCGCAGGCAATTCTGACCTGATATTTCCTGCCTCCTAATTCCAAGTTTTCCTGGAAAAAGAATATGTTTCCATGAGGCGTGTCTCGCACTTCCCTCATATTGTAATAGATATGTTTCTCGTTTCTATCGAGCCAGTCGCAGACATCTATCGTATCCACGCCTGCCTCATAGGCAATGAGCTGGCCAAAATACCAATCCGTGGCAAACACCAGCGCCTCCTCTGACATGCCTTCCTGATATTTTGCATCGTAGTAATTCTGCTCTGTAAGCAATGCATCTAGTAAAAATTCTGGAACGCCTTTTTCCAAGTTTTTGCCTCTTCCAGTATAATAATTCCAGGGAAAAATACGAATGTCATCCTCAATCTTCCCATAGAAAATATTAGAGCCTGCATTTTCATACGCCGCCTGCTCTGGCGTCTCCTCGCTCTTCAAAATCTTTTTCCCAGTCTCCACAATTCCAAGATACCCCAATGCCAATATTACCACTGCCATAAACAAAGTCAGCAGCATGGACATCAAACTACGCACTTGCTTTGCCCCCTTTCATGCGGATTAGGACATGAGTGCCTTGCTGCGCTTCGCTTTCAAAGCGCATCACGCCCCGGTGCGCAGACACGATCTCTAAACACAGCGCAAGCCCCAGTCCTGCGCCGCCGCTGGCCCGGCTTCTCACCTTGTCCACCATATAAAACGCCTGAGTAATCTTATCAATCTCTTCTTTTGGAATTCCAACTCCCTCGTCTGCCACCTCGATACAGAACTGTCCGTCTTCAAATTGACCAAGAACCCATATGCTTCCCCCTTCGCTGGAAGCCTTTACGGCATTATCCACCAGGTTATAGAGCAGGGATTTAAATAATTCCCGGTCCACCCAAAGCATCCCTGCTTCTGCCTCGCAGGAGAAGTGCAAATGGTGTTTGTCAGCAATCACTTTTAGAGAAGCTCCAATCTCTGCAAACAGCTCGGCCATATCTTCCTGCTTCCAGTCCAACTTGGCTTCTCCTACGGTTATCAGCTCCATCAGCTTTCCTGACAGCGCCCGCATCCTGGTCGCCTCCTCTTTGATGATTCCAGCATACTCAATGCGGCTCTCATCTGAGATTTCCTTCTTTATCTGCAGCAAATCAGAAAATCCCAAAATTGAGGTGAGAGGCGTCTTCATTTCATGTGACAGATTGTCTATAAAATGCTTCCGGTCCTCCGCCACATCCTCCAACGCCCGCACATTGCGTTCCACCGCTTCTGCCATGATATTCATATTCCTTGCAAGCTCTGACAATTCATCGTTTCCCCGCTCCCGGATACGCTTGTGGTAATTGCCCTGGGCAATCTCCCTCGTTCCCTCGTTCACCCTCTTTAATGGCATCAATAGCAGCTTTACCACGACGATCAAAATCAGCGACATCCCCATGGCGCAGGACATGCTGATCACCTGGATCTGATGCAGCATGTCCTCATAGGTCCCCATCACGTCTTTGATATCATTTTCCGTAATCACGTAATAATTTTTCCCCTCGATGCTCTCCACTGACGCAGTGTAAAGCCGGTGGTTTTGCACCTGCATATGAGGAATGCTGCTGGTTTTCACCGCATCAATGAGCACTTTCGGAATCTTCATGCGCTTATTTGCATAAACCTGCTTGTTGTCTCTGTCAAAAAAGGCGATTCCACTCTTACTATCTCCAAAAGTGTCTGCCATATTGCTCCGTAAAGCCTCTTCATCCAGCACGACGGCATTTGCCCGTAGACGCTCTGTCAGCATCAGGCTCCGAAAGCTGGTCAGCAAAAATTCATGTTCACTGTAAACGCTCTGCTTGCGCTGCTCCATTGCCAGGGAAAAACTATTTTTCAACAGCAAAATACTGGTAATGCTCACCGCCAGCATTACCAGTATCATAGTATATAAGAATATTTTCTGCCAAAGCTTCATGTAGTTACTCCTTTGCGCTCTCTAGACGATAGCCCAGCTTCGGAATCGTCACCAGCTTGTCCTTTAAGTTCAGCTTTTTACGAAGCTGCTGAATATGAATGTCAATCGTCCTGCTCTCTCCCTCGTACTCAAAGCCCCAGACTGCCGCAAGCAGGCGGTCTCTGGATATCGCAACGTCTTTGTGCTGGATGAAAAAAACCAGCACCTCAAATTCCTTGGGCGTCAGATAAACATCTTCGCCGCCATTTTTACATGTATGTTCTTCGACGTTCACGGAGATATCGCCATAATGATACACCCGTTCCGTCCGTTTCACCCGGCGCAGGATCACCTCGATCCTCGCCAGAAGCTCCATAGCTTCAAACGGCTTTACAATATAATCCTCTGCGCCAAGGCGCAACCCCCGTACCTTATCAGTCAATTCCTGCTTTGCAGTGATAAATATCACCGGCGATTCTGTGTTGGCGCGCTTTTGCATAATCTCAAAGCCGCTCATGTCCGGCAACATCACATCCAGCAAAATCAGGTCATAATTCGCCCCCTCCATCTTCGCAAACGCTTCCGCCCCGTTGCCGCATATCTCACTATCATAACCGCCGATGGCAACCGTCGCCTCCATCAGCTTTGCAATGTTCGGATCGTCCTCTACAATTAAAATCTTTATCATTCCTGTCCTTCCTTCCACGCTGTCTAGGATTTTATCATTTTTTGTATCGGGAGTTATACATTTTAGTGTTATTAAGTTCGTGAAAGCCTTTGTCTACTGGACTTTCGGGGTTTTCCGGTGTCAGGGTTTTTGTGGTTTGACACACGATTGACACCGTTTTCATTTCTTTGTATAATATCAGAAATCCACCGCTAAAGCATTTATCCGGGCAAGTTCTTTTTCAATTCTGGAAGAATCGGCGATATGGTTATACACCTGCATAGTGATGTTAATGTTCGCGTGTCCCATCAGGTATTGCAGTACCTTTATGTCCATCCCATTTTCCGCCATCCGGGTACAGAACGTGTGCCTCATGGTGTGCGCTGAAATGTCCGGGAATGTTTCTTCCTGCCCCTGTGCGTTTACCGCCTTTGCGATATTGGACAGGATTTTGTTGACGGAACACATTAAAAGCGGTCTGCCGTTCCTTGTGATGAAAACGAAGTCCTGCAATCCCTCAACTTCAAATCTGTTTTTGTCTTTCCCCAGCAGGGAGTTAAGTTCTTTCTGCTGTGCAAAGGCGTTATATACGCCGTCAGACATTGGGATTGTCCGTATGCCGGATTTTGTCTTGGGGGTGCTTACATGGAGCTTTAAACCGTCCCCATAGTCTTTGTAGACCAGTGTCCGCCGGATATGGATTTCTTTCTTTTCCATGTCTACGTCGTCCCATGTAAGCCCTACCAGTTCGCCACACCTTGCGCCAGTGCCGAGCATTACCGTAAGCATAGGGCAGTAGGCGTTGTATGTGGTGTCTGATTTTACAAATTCCATGAGCCGTTTCTGCTATGCAACCGTTAAGGCTTTCTTTTCCTCCGGTTCGCGCCCATAATCGCCCCATACGGATTTTACCGGGTTACGGCGTATGATGTCGTCGTCAACAGCCATTTCAAGAACCGGGTGAAGGAGGTTGTGTACGCGCTTGATACTGCTTTTGCAAGCCCCTCTGTGATAAGCCGGAATAGAGTTTTTTAATGTCGGACGGAAGAACCTGCACGACCTTGTACCGCCCTATGGAATCCTCCACGTTGTTCTTCCATGTGGAGCGGTACATATAGCGACCGTCTTTCCGTTCTGTTTCCCCATTCCTCAATACCCTGTTTTTGCTGTCTTTCCTGTTTGCCATAAAATACCATCCTTTCTTAATTCCCCGGTCTTTTATGGCATGGCTTTTGTATATGCCAATTATACCACAGAGCCGGGGAAATGTAAATTAATTTGACACAAAAAATGGTGTCAGCGGTTGGGAATTTTGACACCAGAAACGGACAGGGATTGGTGTCAAGTTGGTGTCAAAATGGTGTCAGGATTGGTGTCAGATTGGTGTCAGCTTTGGTGTCAGCTTTGGTGTCAGCACTAATGTCAGGATTGAAATGTTATCTAAAACCTTACTGGTTTCTGCTATGCCATAATATATGTGCCTGTATTCCTTGATTTTCCAAACAGTGTCAGTATGTGCGTTTTGTGCAGTCTGGGGTACACAGGTCTTGCAGGCTGGAAACCGCTGTTTTCCGGGCTTTTGTGGTTGTTTTTTGTTTTGTTCATTTTCCGGGGTAATACTATACCCGGAAAGCGCATGGCGGTGTTCCCCTCCATCCCCATCCGCTCCGCTGGCATGAACGCATTCCGGCGCAGTGCGCCTTCATGCGCCCCTGCCAGTTCCGCGCCTGTGGACGGAGGGCGCACGGCGTAATACATCCCCCCAGACGTTGGCAGATAAAGTCTATAAATTGACAAACCATTCACTAAAGTCTTATAATTTTAGGCATAGAAGTAGGCACAGAAAATGCCGGGCGCATATGATAAAAGATATGAGTGGGTATCCGGCATGGCACAGATGAAAAAGGATGGAGGGATTTATGTGAAAACGAAAATGAAAGGGATTGCCAAAAGAATTGCAGTAACAGCCATTGCGGTTGCAGTCGTGTTCGGGGGCATCCAGACAGCCAGCGTCAAGGTAGAGGCTAAGGGAACAGCTTTTATCAACAAGAAAACCAGCAAGGTAACGCCGACTGTTAAGTCCGCTAAGTGGTCACCCTGCAAGGTAAACGTAACAGTCAGCGTTCCGGCTAACAAAGTAAAAAAACTGGGTAAGGTTAAGAAAATCACCGTAGCTTACGGAACTACCAAGAACAGCAAGAAGTTCGAGGCGGTGAAGGCTCAGGCGAAGGTCACCAAGAAGGGGAAGAATCAGTATACCTTTACGATTAATAACATGAAACTTCGGTTTCGCAAAAATGCTTACTTAACGGTTAGGTTTGATGGCAAGACAAACTGGTCTAAGCTGGTGAAAGTAAAGGGTAATGTTAATTATACCCCTATAACCTATTATGTGCGGTGTTGTTGTGGTAAGACTTGGAGCGGTCATAACGGCTATGATGAGCTTTTAGCTTTATTTGATGCGCATTGTAAAGAGGAGGAGGCTAAAGAGCCATCTTCTACGAGTGGGAAAATATCTTTAGAAGACATCTCTAATCAGCAATTTCATGGTTCGTATGAAAATTGGACTGTTGGTGGGTCAGCTAGTAACTAGTAGTATATAGGTTAAACGGTTTAGGTTGGCTCTCTTTACTCTAGGGTATGCAGGACTGTCCCGGTTTATGCATACCCTGTTCTATTTTTTACAAGCTGTCGCAATATTATCTTATGCAGACATGGAAAACCAACAGGGTATTTTTTGCATAACAGCTATAAAAGCCCACATAAGCAGACAGCTTTCCTCTTTCAGCAAGGAAACAATAAACAGAAAATATTTATTACAGCCAAGGGATATTCCAATAAAGTGCATTGGAACATCCCTTTTTCCATGATAGGGGCATTTCTGCCGGAAATCCGCTCTGTAAACCCCCACTTGCTCTGCAAGTGCCTACGGTAAAGGGGTTGACAGGCTCATTGGCTTTTTGCGTCTGGCTGGGCTGGAAAAACAGATTGCCGGATAATGGCTGGTGTGCTATAATCTTCCATAGGAGCAAACGCGTTACAAGGTGGTGAGCCTCCCAAACTTCACGGAAGATGGGAGGTGGTGCAGATGGAATATACATATGATATTTTAAGCCTGTTATTTTTAGGCGGTAACTTCCTGATTGCATTGCTTGCCTATTTGGATAATAGGAATAACAAGCGCAAATAATTATAAGCCTACCTTGTACTTGGCTGTCTAGGTAGGCTTATACAGCTATTCTGGGAGGCTAACCACGCTTGTGGGCGGTTGCTCCTTTTCTATAATATAACATTTCTGTATCTGAAATTCAACTGCTTTTTTTAGAATCCGGCGAATTTATTCTTGCTAAACTTCTGACACACATCCCATAAACAGACACCATTTTTGACACCGTTTTTCCGGGATTTTACGGTTTTTGGTGCGACAGGATAAAAAGAAAAAACGCTGGAAATGCCCATAAACAGGCACTTACAGCGTTCTATAATGTTTGATAAAAGCCATGCCATAGAAAGTATCGGTAAATATGCAGCAATTTGTAAAATAAATGTAATAAGCCTCAGTCCCTCGTTAGTCCTGTTTCCTGGAAATTAGCATTTCTTCCTCCCAAAATGAGCCAGCTATATGTTAAATATATTTATCAATAGCGCCCGCTGTCTCAAGCAGCTGATCCATGCTCTCCTGCACCTGCCGGGCCTGCCTGCTGGCGTCTTCTCCCAATTCTACTGCCTGCTGGGTATTCGCTGATACCTCCTGGCTCACGGCAGATATCTGATTAATGCTGTCGACGATCACATTATTGGACTCTAAGATTTCCTCGATTTTCTGATAGATTTCCGTCACATTCTGGTTCAACGCTCCCATACTGCCGCCGATGCCCGAAAACTGCTGATCTGCATTTTTGATAAGCTCATGCTCCATATGGGATGTTTGCAATACATTGTCCACCGTGGCCTTTGCCATGTCAGCATTCTGCTGCAGCTTTTGGACAATGTTTTGAATATTTTCTGTCAGGTTCCTGGTCTCATCCGCCAATACCCGGATCTCTTCGGCCACCACGGCAAATCCACGCCCGGCTTCTCCTGCTCTCGCACTCTCTATGGAAGCGTTCAACGCCAAGAGATTGGTCTGACTGGAAATCGCAAAAATCTCTTCCGTAATCTCGCCCACAGTGCCTGCATTCTCAATCAGGCTAGTCACGGAAGCCACCACCTGCTGATTTGCCTTCTGCATGTGATCTGACTGTTTTTGCAGTTCATCCATGGTCTTTTGCCCGCCGTCGACAGCCTCCTTGGATTGCTGCGCCAACGCAACCATTTCATCAAACATCTCTTTGGCGCCCTGAATCATCCCCTGAATATTCTCTGTCATAACCGTCTGCTTTTCGATGCTCTCCGCACTATTGGAATTGCCGTCGGAAATCCCGGAAAGCGCCTGGGCCGTGGATTCCACGTCACGCCCCAGGATCTTGATATATTCCCCTGCTTTGGCAGAATTGTCCTTTACCGCCTGAGCGACTTTTAACACATCCTCCAAAAGCCTTGCGCTATGTTCTTTTTCCTCATTGAGGCTTGCAATCCGCATCTCATTGTTGCGGTTTGATATCCTCGTGGTACCGCAGAGCACGATCAGATATACAATCACCGTCGCACCCTGGATCAGCAAGGAAGTACTGTTTAATTCTGCGCCAGAATGAAGCTGCTTCTTGATCGCTGCAATATAAATAATATCCGCCACGTTCACCAAGCTATAAGCCGCAGCAATCCGTAACACAAACTGATAATCAAAATAAAGAATATAAATTACCGTCAGCGGAAATACCATTGCAAATACCAAGTCATTTTGCGCCCCCAGCAATGCGATCGTATAGACGACGATATACCCCGCCATCGATACATGCTTAAACATCTTGCTGTCTTTCTTATGTATAAACACCGCATAATCTGCCACCATGGAAGCCAAAACCGTCAATTCCACTGTCAGTAGAAACGCCAGCCCGATATTTCCTTTGCTATAATCGCCGAAATACCCGAAAAACAGGAATAAATCCATGATCGTGATAATGATAAGTAAAAATTGGTTTACTGCTTTGTCTCTGTTGTAAGCCATATTCTTTCCATCCATTTCTGTTCTCCTTTGATCTTTATGGTAATCTTTCAGCATTATGCTATCATAATCCCTAGCGTTTTTCAAGAATTTGCAACTATTTTTTGCTGTTAGAAAGAATCCTTCGTTTTTACAACATCTCTTTTAGCATCTGATTGACCATTCCGGGATTTGCCTTGCCTTTCAGGGCTTTCATGGTCTGTCCCACCAAAAATCCCAATGCTTTTTCCTTCCCGCCCTGATAATCCGCCACAGACTGTGGATTTTCCTCGATTACTTTGGCTATGGTTTCTTTCAGGGCGTCCTCGTCATCAACCATTTGTAGCTGATGCTCTTGCACATACTGCTCAGGCGCGATATCCTCTGCAAACACTTTTTCAAACACTTCCTTTGCCACTGTTCCATTGATCGTGCCCGCATCTGCGAGCGCAATCAGCCTGGCAAGGTTTTGCGGCGAAAAGGACAGTTCCTCGGGATCCATCTCATGTTCTTTGAGCAGGCGCATCGTCTCGCCCATCAGCCAGTTGGAAGCTTTTTTTGGCTTTTTGCACAAAGCTGCAGTCTCCTCAAACAGATCTGCCAGCTTCTTGGAAGAAGTCAAGATTTTGGCATCATATTCTGGCAGTCCAAATGCCGAGACATACCTTGCCTGCTTTGCTTCCCTAAACTCTGGTTGCCTGTCCTTGATCTGCTGCAGCCACTCGTCACTGATAACAATGGGAACCAAATCTGGCTCTGGAAAATAACGGTAATCCTGGGCGTCCTCTTTGGAACGCATCGCATAGGAATATCCCTCTTCATCGTTCCAGTGCCTGGTCTCTTGCACGACTCGCCCCCCAGATTCCAGCAAATCAATCTGACGGACGGTTTCTGCCTCGATGGCTCTGGCAATTGCCTTGAATGAACCAATATTTTTCATCTCCGTCCGGGTACCGTACGCCTTGCTTCCTTGTTGACGCACAGACAGATTGACGTCTACACGCATAGAGCCTTCCTGCATCTTACAATCGGAAGCCCCAAGATACTGGATCATCATCCGCAGTTTATCGAGATAGGCAATCACCTCTTTTGCTGAGCGCATATCTGGTTCCGATACAATCTCAATCAAGGGTACCCCAGAACGGTTATAATCCACCAAAGATACTGGTTCCCAGTCGTCATGCACTAGTTTCCCAGCGTCTTCCTCCATATGAATCTCATGAATCCCGATCGTTTTGACGCCGTCTTCCGTCTCAATCTCAATGCCTCCATGGTGACAGATGGGCAGATAGAGCTGGGAGATCTGGTAATTCTGCGGATTATCTGGATAAAAATAATTCTTACGGTCAAATCTACAATATTGGTTGATCTTACAATTTGCCGCCAGCCCCACTGCCATCGCATACTCCACGACTTTCTTATTTAATACGGGAAGAGAGCCTGGCATGCCAGTACACACCGGACAAGTATGGGTATTTGGCGCACTTCCAAACGCCGTAGAACAGGAGCAGAAAATTTTCGATTTTGTTGCAAGCTCCACATGGACTTCCAATCCTATGACTGTCTCGTATTTTTTACTCATATGATCTCTCCTCTCTGCGCCAGAGGGCTGCGCTGGTATCGCCTGATTTGCTGATACGCATACGCCGCCTGAATGATTTTCTTCTCTTGAAAGCAATCGCCAATCAGCTGCAAGCCGATGGGCAATCCTTTGGCGTCCACGCCGCAGGGAACGCTGATTGCCGGAAGCCCTGCAAGATTTACGGAAACCGTATAGATGTCTCCCAAGTACATTTTCAGCGGATCGCACAGAGATTCTCCTAATTTGGGAGCCGGAGCCGGAGCGACAGGACCTAAAATCAGGTCATATTTCTCAAACGCCTCGTCAAATGCCTGTTTGATCAGAGCTTTTGTGCGCAAAGCTTTCAGATAATATGCATCGTAATACCCGGAGCTTAACACGAAAGAGCCAAGCATAATCCGTCGTTTCACCTCTGCCCCAAAGCCTTGGGAACGAGTTTTTTTATACATCTGATGAAGCCCTTGATCATCTTGTGCGCGGTAGCCGTATTTGACGCCGTCATATCGTTCCAAGTTGGAGCTTGCCTCTGCCGCTGCAATCACATAATAAGCAGGAATGGCATATTCCACCAGGCGTAAGTCAAATTGCTCCACCATGGCCCCTTGCTGCTTTAAGGCGTCAGCCGCCGCAAGAACGGCTGTTTTTACATCATCTTCCAGGCCGTCGCCCAGATAATCTCTGGGAATGCCGATTCTCATGCCCCTGACATCGTCTTTCAATGCAGCTGTAAAATCGGTATCTTCTCGCTTCATGGAAGTGGAATCCTTCTGGTCATGAGAAGCAAGGACTTCCAAAACAGCGGCACAATCCGTCACATCCTTTGCAATAGGGCCAACCTGGTCCAAAGAGGAGCCATAGGCAATCAGCCCGTAGCGGGAGACGGTTCCATAGGTGGGCTTTAACCCGGTGACGCCACAGAACGCACTAGGCTGACGGATGGAGCCTCCCGTATCTGAACCGAGCGCATAAGGCACTTCCTCTGCCGCCACCGCCGCACAGCTTCCTCCAGAAGATCCTCCTGGAACATGATCCAGATTCCAGGGATTTTTGGTAGCTCCAAAGGCAGAGGTCTCTGTTGTGCTTCCCATGGCAAACTCATCCATATTAGTTTTTCCGAGGATCACGGCGCCTGCCCGTTCCAGATTTCGCACCGCCTGCGCCGTATATGTGGGGATAAAGTTATGTAGCATGTTCGAGCCGCAAGTAGTAAGCATTCCTTGGGTGCATAAATTATCCTTGATTGCCACTGGCACGCCTGCCAGCGGGCTTGTAAGGCTGCCGTTTGCAATCCCTTTTTGAACCTCTCTGGCACGTTTTATGGCTCCTTCTTGGTCAACCGTCACAAAACTGTGTACCTGCGCCTCTTTTTGCTCAATGGCGCAAAGCGCTTCTCGTACCGCTTCTTCCGCCGTGACTTGCCTGGCCTTGATTTTCTTCCCCAGCTCTACCGCTGTCAATGATAAAAGCTTCATCCTGCACCTCCTTACAGATCCACGGTTCTTGGAACCACAAACGCCTGTCCTCTGCGCTTGGGCGCATTGGCAAGCGCATCCTCTGCGCCGTCTTTGTGTTCCACTTGATCCTCACGGAACACATTGCTTACTGAAAAAATATCGGACATCGGCTCGACCCCCGAAGTGTCCAGCTGATTTAATTTGCCGACATAATCCAAGATGCGCTCCATGTCTTTTTTTGCCGCCTGTTTTTCTTCCACGGACAGCTCCAGCTTTGCAAGAATGCCCACATATTCCATGATTTCGTCCGTAATCACATTTTTACCTGCCTCTGTCTGTTTCTTTTCCATGTCCAACTCCTCCTTGTCTTCGTCAGTCACGCACCTTACTATGCACTTCTCGGCTGATCACCACTTCCATGCGGTCTTGCCGATGTCTCTTTCACCTCATTGTCTTAATGCAACCTCTCTGTAACTGCTGCTGATAATGGTCGCTCCTTTTCCTGATAATGTACTCTCGGATTCTCTTTGTGCCTGAGTTTGCGAGAAGATTTTTTGTCAGAAAAAGGGGGCTGTCGCACTAGGATATTTACTTGTTCAAAAGGATTCTGTCTTTGCCGCATCAGCGGCAAGACCTTTTGAACAAGTAAATACATTCGTGCGACAGCCCCGAATAAACTGATTATCTGCAGAACCACCCGCCTTGAGAAAGCATTGCATCCATCCGGGCTACCTGCTGCTTGCCATCAGGAATCCTTTCCCCACTCTTATGCGTAACGTGCATTGACGTACTGACCTACTTTCCGCCGCTCTTCTTGGACCAGCGAAACCTCAACCAGTCTGCTCCAGAGTGTTCCCTTTCTTTTCTCCTCCCAACGGCGCTCTCAGTCGGTGACGTCGTATTCCTGTCGGTCTCTGAAAAGAAGAGTCTCCTTCAACGCTTTGCCTTGCTTATTTTGGTTGTTGAACATCATAGCACGGTTTTTGCCTTTTGGCAAGCGTTTTTAAGTGAACGGCAAAACCAGCTTGCACTCATATGACACAATTTACAACATGGAAATCAAGTCTTGGTTCATTACTTGATATATGTCACGGGACTTTTTAGAAATGTTTACTCCGGCATGAGCAGCCAGTTCAAACATCATATTCATAATCTGTAGCGGCGCAAATCCGGTTCGCTTCTCGATCCACTCTGCGGTCACGCCAATGATCTGATGCGCTGCCAGATTGCGCACCTTGCGTTCCACCTTGCGGATATTTTCCATTAGATTCAGCAAATCGGACTCCTGGCACTTTTCACTTAAAATCTCCAGTATCACATAGGAAGAAATATTGGTATGACTTGTCCATCTTGCTGGTATTTGAATTCCCTGCTTTTGCAATTTATCCAGGGAAAGATACCATCCCCCGTTTTCCTTCTCCTCTCCGATATCTGAAAAACGCAGTCCGCAGGATTTTTCGAGAACTTTTTCTGACAAGGAATAAAAGATCGGCGTCACATCCCGGATAAAATCTGCATACCGTTTCTTTAGTAATTTGGTCTGCATGACCAGAAGATATTCGTATTCTTTCATTTCACGGTCCTGGACGATGGGAAACCACTCTTGAAGCTGATACTTTTTGCGGTTGCCATTAATATATTTTATGTCAAGGCGGCTGCGGGCAACAGCAATGTCAAGACAATCCTGAAACTTCTCAGAAGGCTCCACTGACAAGGTTTTTGCCATCATTTTTGCAGCTTCATAATCATATTCCATGATAAACTTTTGAATATTTTCAATGCGTATGCGGTCTAACAGCAGCTTTGCATCTGAGCGGATACAGCGGTTTTCAAACTCTTCTGTCCTGTCTTTGTCACACATCCACTGAATTTCAACATCATAATCATCCTTGTCCTCATGATGCTTATTCAGCGCCTTTCGTGGCGTAGACACCTGTATCGCCCCTATGTTGTTCCACAACATCGACAACATCTGCAGAGAGCTTTTCATTGCCGGCGTTCCAGATGAAACATTTACCAAAAGTTCTGTGGGCTGATCTTTTTGGCGAATATCCCGCAGCATTTTTTCAAACGGATCAATAAATGCATCGAATATCTGCACTTCTTCCATCTTGTCGTCCTTGATGATTTCTACCTGGAAAGAACATCCCAGCTCTTGCCCCAACAACGTTAGGGCTCTCTGATAACGATCGTCCTTGTCATGATATTGACACATTTCTTTAGACAAATACAGGTATACTTTATCTGGGCGATATACCCTGCAGATATGAAGCATACTGCCGTCTCTCTCATTAGAAATCGGATCCGTTCCCCCTATTGCGCTAAATAGTACTTTCATTTTTCCTCCATTCTGTGCATGTTCCATTACATGGCTACCATCACTATATGATAATAATATCTTCATTGTCAATAACCACTGCTTTTCCGAATGATGTGACCTGACCGCTGCCAACGATCCGATATACCTTTACGCTATCCTCCTTTGCGACATATCCTGGAAGTTCACGAAGAAGCTTATGGTATTTTTTTTGATGAATGATCGCCTCAAATGCGGATTTCTGCACCCGGAATCCATAACCCTGAAGATATTTTGCCAACTGATTTCTTCTTTTATTGTCTACAACATCGTATATGATAAGTACAAATACTTTGTCTGCATATATTTTAGATTCTGTATCAAAAAAATAGTTTTCCATATGTTCACCTCAGCCAAATTGGATGATAAAGAGAGGCATCTTCTTTCTCAATTGCTTTTACCAACTCATTTATCTGCAAGTCAATGGATTGACGAAAGGTGGCTGGATAGTCAATATAGTCTAGATATTTTATAGGAGTTTGCATTTTTCGCTCAAATTTCTTTAAAAATATGTTCAAACCTTCTCTGGTAAGATAATACCCAGGGTTGCCATCGTCATGTGAGAAATGCTCTGTATGTATTTCATTTCCATTTATCATACTCATCACCATGGAATCTACAATCGTTGCCCTCCACTCTTCCATCATATCGCTCGCCAAAGTAGGATGTTTCTCCCTGTCACTATGAATAAAACCAAAATATGGGTGCAGCCCTTTATTCTCTAATCTCCCATATATCTCATTCATAAGGATCGAATAGCCAAGGCTTAACATGGAGTTAAACTCATCTCTTGGCGGTCTCCTGCTTCTTCCCTGAAAAGCAAACTCTTGATGTACGAGTCGACTCAACCCCTCAAAATAAATTCTTGCCGCATTCCCCTCATACCCCATAATCTCACTAATTTTTTTACAATTTATAATTTTATTTAATGACTGTTGCATCTTAACCTGAAGGTCACGCAGTTCCTTTCCTTCGCTGCGGGCATACCTTTTCAAGACTATTGTCTGGTTATGGATTTTCCCGCAAATGATATTTTTTGCTAATTCCAAAGAAAACTCTGTTTCTGACAATGCTGCTTGTTTTCTCTGTCTAAATACATTTACATGATTTGTAGACTGCAGCCGCCCAAAATAAGCTCCGCTTTTAGAATAATAAGATATATTGATACCGCGTTTCAGACATTGTACCACACATTGGGAAGTAATCTGTGCACTGGTAAATATATAAATTGCTTCCAAATTCTCAACCGGTATTTTCTTGGAAGAATCCTCTCCATATTTGACTACAACATAATTAGCATCATAATTCACATATGCTCCATTAGCATTTACAAATAGATAACTCATGGCTTTCTCCTTTCTAAATTTTTATATGATTTCCCTTTTTCACTTAGCAGTTTATAAATGAGATATATGAAATTGATCTTGGCATTTTTGCGAAATTCAGGAAACAACGGTATCTTTTGCTCTGCTTAAAACTGCTTTTCTGAGTTTTTAGAAAATTAGTGTAAAAATGGGGTTCCTTTTCTAAATACTGATAAAGAAATAGTTGGATATTTTTCGAAAAAGTTTCCGTCCCCTTTCGGGGTCTTCCTTTTCTAAATACATGTCAAACGACTAGAGGGCAAAGATATTGATGATGTTTCCGTCCCCTTTCGGGGTCTTCCTTTTCTAAATGCATACAACAGAAATGAAAAATAAACAGGAAAATAGTTTCCGTCCCCTTTCGGGGTCTTCCTTTTCTAAATGTATATACCAGAATTTTGGTGCGGAGTAATTGCGTTTCCGTCCCCTTTCGGGGTCTTCCTTTTCTAAATACAAAAGAAAAGATTAACAAGCATATCAATTGAAGTTTCCGTCCCCTTTCGGGGTCTTCCTTTTCTAAATTACAGAAGATGAGTGTATATTTGTAACCATATCAAATGAGTTTCCGTCCCCTCTCGGGGTCTTCCTTTTCTAAATTGATTATATTGAGTTCCAGTATTCAGAGAAGCTTGTTTCCGTCCCCTCTCGGGGTCTTCCTTTTCTAAATTCACAGAGCTTTATGATTACTACCTGGATGAAATAGTTTCCGTCCCCTCTCGGGGTCTTCCTTTTCTAAATTAAAATGCTTTCCATTACCGCTGTTTTGAACAGAAAGTTTCCGTCCCCTCTCGGGGTCTTCCTTTTCTAAATTAGTAACTATAGGTTCATGCTTAAAGATAATATAAAGTTTCCGTCCCCTCTCGGGGTCTTCCTTTTCTAAATGATATGCCAGTATTCAAAAGTTTTTTGAGGGAACAGTTTCCGTCCCCTCTCGGGGTCTTCCTTTTCTAAATAATAAGAAAGAAGAGGTATTCGTTATGAGCAAGAAGGTTTCCGTCCCCTCTCGGGGTCTTCCTTTTCTAAATGATGATGTTGGCCTTGGATACGCAAAGGGAAACAGTTTCCGTCCCCTCTCGGGGTCTTCCTTTTCTAAATTGGATTTGATGATTGCGGAATGGCTCCTGTTTTTGAGTTTCCGTCCCCTCTCGGGGTCTTCCTTTTCTAAATATGAGGTGCTTTGTGATATTAGGCAAAGAGATTACCAGTTTCCGTCCCCTCTCGGGGTCTTCCTTTTCTAAATAATTACAGAAACAAGCAAACAACAAACCAAACAGGAGGGTTTCCGTCCCCTCTCGGGGTCTTCCTTTTCTAAATGTTACTTGCAGAACGCTTTGCAACTGATTTGAAGTCGTTTCCGTCCCCTCTCGGGGTCTTCCTTTTCTAAATTTTTAAAGCGTGTTCCATCCACACGCTTTGAGAACGGTTTCCGTCCCCTCTCGGGGTCTTCCTTTTCTAAATTTTTGAGGACGACGCGATTGAAGCGGTTTACTTTTTGTTTCCGTCCCCTCTCGGGGTCTTCCTTTTCTAAATCCCACCTTCTGCACCCCAGTAAATTTCACGCTTGGCAATGCATTTTACGGGGGGAACTTTGTTCTCATTAAACCAATGGCAAGATGGTAATTAATAATCATTACAAATCTAGCAAAATCAAGCCTCGGGGGAAACAGCTCACCATTTCCCCATACCTTATATTTTCAAGTTCCAGAAAAATCTTTTTTCGTCAGCAGCTAGCGGCGCCATCTCAAGGATGCGTAAAAAGCCGGAGCCGGCATTGCCCCACCGGATGCCTGGTTCCATGATAATCTGCCACTTTGCAAATATGAGGAGAGACGCCCAGACCTTTATCCTTGCCGTGTCCATGTTTGTCTGGAACACCGACTGCCTTAAAAATCCTAGCCGTCAACTCCACTCCAGGACTTGTACCAAATAACGGATAAACTTCCGTCTTCGTAACAAACCCGGCTCCGCCTCCCAGCCAGACAGATTGTTCGGAAGGCGCATCCATGCCCGGATATTTTTGCAAAAAACACTCAAAATAATTTTTTCCAAAATAAGAAACCGCCTGATTGATGTCTTTCTCTGTCATATCGCAAATGCTAGCGTCAATCGTAACCTGGAAACGAATTTTTGTGCCTGGACGAAGCATTTCCCTGAGCATATTCAGCTTCCGCTCTTTCCCATCCGTGTGAAGTTCCACCCTTTGGCAAAGCACCAGATCATCCACCGACAAAGGTTCACTATCGCTGACAATGATTCCCGCCATCTGGTCATTCACAGCATCGTGTTTTCTTGTTCCAGGCCTTTCTAATGTCCGAAAACAGCATGACTCTATCTCGCCTGATTCTCTCTTACAGATATTCCGCCGTTTTCCACGGTTGCTTCTGATATTTGTTTCAATATTCTCTTTCAGCTCTTTATATTTCTGCGAATGTTTTCTGATATCATATGCCAGCAGAACCGTGCGCAGCATGCCCTTTATAGAGCTCCCTGGAACATATGGCAGTCCATAAGCATCCTTTACGAATTCCAACACAGTCAATTTGCTGTTGGTATCAATGACCGCATCCTGACAGTCCAGATGATATCGCACACATGGCATGTACTCCTCTTCTGCAACTTGATTGTTTATCAGCCATTTTCCTAAATCTTCCCTGCTGCTTCCCAGCATAAAGGCGCCATATTTTGATATCAGATTCTTCTTGGACAAAAGATCGCTCAGCTTAGATGGATCAAGCACGGAAATCTGCTTCTTCCAAGGGGAAAACGCATACTCTTTTTTGCCAATTTTTTTTCCATTTCCAATAAATACCGGACCCTCCGCCGTCAGCTCCGCATCATATACTTTTAATACATGTTTCAAGACCTCACCTCCAAAAAGAGGGGTTTCGCATAACGGTATACCGGATGTGCGCCGCGGTCGCCCACATCATAAATATCCCCCTCAAATTTTCTATGGAAACAGGCGCCCGACTGAAATACATACAGATCCCGTTTTCTGGACTGTTCCGTAGCATAATTTTCCGACATCACAAATCCACTGCGCTTGACCAACAGATAACGCGCCTCTTGCAACGCCTCCTCCAGTTCTTCCAGAGCAGGCAGGCTCAAAGACAGCGACATATACACAGAGCCGTGTTCCGACTTGAGCCGTTTGATCATATCCTCTGAAAAGGTTCCATATTTCAATTCAAAACGACCCAATCCCGCCGTCTTTTTACCCCCGATTCCAGATAAGCCCAACGCCGACAGGCTGTCTTCCACCTCTATTGCATCCTCATTTCTTTCATATCCCAATATCAGATACAGTCCGCTTTGGGGCTTAAAATAATAAGCGCCCACCCGGTAGGGAAGCGTCTCCTCCTCTCCCCTTACTGCCGCACTGACCTTTATCACTTTGTTCCCAAGCCCCTTTTTAAACCGATCGCTTTCCTGTTTGACGTCTAACGTGCCGTCTAAGTACTGCTGCAGCTTCTGCGCCGGAACATAGCTCAGTTTCTTATAAGCCTTCTTGATCCCAGAATCCCCATCTTTTTGCTCAGTTTCAATTCTGAGCATCGGCTTCGGCAGATAAAAGGTATCGCCAATATACGGCAAAGCATCTGAAATGCGAATCGCTCCTGCCGCCGCTTTCTCAACAAAACTTTTCAGCTCTTGTTCTCCTTGCTTTAAATACTCCTGGCAAAGCGCAGAAAAAATCGTGTCCGCTCCCAAAGCAAACTCCGTGTCGTCCAAAGTTCTTTTTCCAAAATGAACGCCTGTGGTAAACGCAAATTTCAAAATTTTATACTCCATGTTTTACACATCCTTTAACAGTCTGTTGCACGTCTCCAGAATTTCCTGAGAAATCTCGCCCACTGCCGTCTTTGCCATCAAATCACAGAATTTGATCTTTCCATATCCCCTGGAACCATTTCCACCCAAGTAATCATACTGCAGCAGCTTCATCCCCTGCGCCAGAACCTCAAAATCCTCTGCAATCTCCTGCTCCTTCTCTCCCTCTTCGTAGAATTCATACATAATATCCAGATCAAACTGCGACCCTCTAATCACCCGTTCTATCTGCCTGGGATTTGCCACTGCCGTAATACGGTCAATCGTATTCTCAAACTTTATCTCTGTAAGGCTCTGCAGTCCATGCTCCCGCAATTTGCGGGCGTTCTCCAACATCATATCCGAAATCATGATGCGGCTAGTCTTGACCGCCCCCTTTTTCGCTGAGCCGAACAGCCTCACTAGACGTTCATGATCTTCGTCCGGCTTTACGACTGGTTTTTCATTATAGGACTTAGCCAGCAGGCTCCTGATCTTTCCTTTTAAAGAGCTTCCTGGAATCATAGGCTCATTGGTCCTCACATCCTTGATCACTGGGGCATCCACTGCTCCAATGGCTGCAAAGACAGAAGAGCCGCCGATATGCATCCCTGTCAACACTTCTATTTTCCCTGTAACCCGTATTTTTGCGTACATAATCCTTCCCCCTAATTATCTTTTCCGCCATAGTACCTGTGATATGCCACCAGCGCTTCCATATACTTGTGAAACAGCAGATACTTTTTCTTGGAGCCATTGATTTCTTTTATGTAATTCAAAATACATGCCTTTTCGATAAAACTCTTGACAGACGGTTCTCTTCCTGCCTCATAGATAAAGCGGATTTTTAAATAACTGATCCTCCCGCGGATCTCTTCACTCAACGCTTCACTGCGGCAATTGATCACCTCGTTATAAATGTCCGCAGACATTGCAAGCAGATTTCTTATCTTCGAGGTGGTAACCATTCCAATAGGCTTTTTGCTTCGTTGATTATTATCAACCATTTCTTTCTTATGCTCTAAAACCGCATGTTCCGCTTTTTCCACATAATCGCTCTCCGTTATCGCCATTCGTCTTCCTCCTTATCCCTGATCTGATATGCATACAAATTGATAGCCGTCTTAAGCTGCCTGCAATCCTCCTCGCTGTGGATCCATTTATACATCTCCCTGGAAAACAGCTGGTAGCGATCTTTCTCCTCTTGGCTTGCCTGTTCTCCAGGCTCCATCCGTGCCAAAAGGTACACATACCTTGCCAGATTAATCTTATCTTCCTGTCCCCGTACCAGCTGCAGCAGATGATACAGAAAGCTTTTCCCCCTGTCCTCCGAATACTGAAAGAAACCCCAAAGAACCCGCAATTTTTCCCCAATGACTTCTTCTTTTAATGCTTCCCAAGAATACGTTCCATCGCTGATTTCAAAGGCAACGCCGCTCTCTTTGTCCAGTTCCTGATGAGAGTTTCCGTCCGGCAAAATCGTAACCGCATTCTTCCCCGGACGCATTTTGGATTCCTCTTCCAAATCCGCTACCTCGTAAGCGCTGACATGGATCGGGAACTTGGGCTGGTAAACGCCGATCCCTGCTGAAATGGTCAATGTTGCTTCCGTGTATTTCTGAAATGCCTGTTGAATGTCTAGCGACAGTTCCAGTATGTCATCCCAAGCGCCCACGATAAACAAATCGTCGCCGCCGGAATACACCACTGTTGCTTTTCGCCGCGACTCCTCTTTCTGTCCCATCCTATATTGCGGATGTTCCAATATTCCGTTTATATAGTATTTAAAAAACATCGAGAGCTGTCTCGAAAGTGCCGCCGTCCTGGACAAGGTCACATATTTGTCCCCGTTGTCCTGATTTTCAAATCCTGACACAAAGGCTGTTCCCAAATTATCGACGTCCGCCCGGAGAATTCCGACCCGCCGGATTCCCTTTGCCTGCTGCGCCAGCTCTTCCATGGTATCTCCCGTAGTGTAGCTTCCCACCCACATCCTGGATGCAATATGCCTCCCAGAACTGAATTGGTTCTTGCCATATGTGCGAATATAAGCGTCCTGCTTCATGCATTCCTCAATCCCCTCTTCCTGCCTTGACGCCAGACATGCTCCAAAAGGCAAGGGCACGCCTTGCTTGCGGGGACTGCAAAAAATCACAAAAAAATCACGATATAAAATGTCTTTCGAAAACTGAAGGATTAAGGCACAGCTTTTGCAAAGCCCCTCCTCTGTCAAACGGTCAAGTTTTTTGCACACCTTGCATTCCCTGGCATAATCGTTGTAGCTTCTCTCGTTTAGCTTGCGAATCTGCGCCGCCGTGTAGCGGGAAGACTTTTTCTCTCCAATGGCAGCGCTCACCCTCCGAAAAATATCAGAATAGCTGCCCCTGGGCTCATTTTGCAGATCCAATGCAGAACATTCCGCCAGCCCTGCAGCCATATAGAGGGAGATGTCAAACTGCTCCGTCAGCCAGTCATTTAACTGCTTCTCAAACTGCTGCACCACCTGCCAGGTTCTCCTTGTATTCGGCATCAGGATATAGCAATGGCCTCCTCCGGAATAAATCAGATTTGTCCTTGACAGCTCTATTCGCTCCAACAAAGTATCCACCACATGCTCCATCATGATTTCCAGATAAAAAGAACGCGCCCTAAGATTACGCAAAGCCCCTTCGCTGTGTATGGTATAAATAAAATTCTGAATTCCTGATATATCCATGGAAAACAAGGCAAACACCTTTTCTTTGCAGAACTCCCGCCCATGCTCCAACAGCCTGTCCTTATAATCACTCACTTGTTTCTCCTCCAAGTAATCATAAATGCAGGCGCAAAGCGCCGCTGTCAGTTTCAAATGATCATACAAAGAAATATCCGCCATTTCATCCTTTGCCGTGGAAGATGGTATGAAGCTTAAATTCTCCTCCAAAATCCCCAGAAGAGAATTCAAATATTCTTCTTCCCAGACAATTCTCCGAAAGTTATCTGTCAGATTCTGCTTAACAGCGAGATAAAAATGCTCGTCTAATGTAATTTCCTCCTCCGTTGGAAAATTAATATCCGTGCACTCCCCTAGCATTTCCGGACGATAATGCCTTGTTCCCCGGTTGCCGTTTAAAATATTAAACACCGATTGCAAAGGCATTGTTTGATCAAATCCGCTGTCTTTCTCTTGCTTCTTCCTGTGATCCGCTGCCGCCGCAATATTATCCGCAAAATAGGTAATATATGCAAAAGACCCAGAGGAAATATCAGCGTTTTCCAACTCTGCGCCATGATGATACCTCACAGACTCCAACACATGTTTCTCTTCTAATTGAATTTCCTGGCTTAGAAACTCATATCCGCTGACACTGTGATTTCTTTGATCTCCCTGCCGATAAACCACTTTGCCCACATCATGGAGCAGTCCGCCGACAATTAACTGCATTTTCTCTGTTGTCATAATCTCCTCCTAACACTTTAATGCTCCCCATCCCCATAGCGGTCTTTATCCCTATGCCAGAATATTCTCCAAAGTGAAACAGCATATTTGCAAAGTTAACCAAAGCCTGGGGCGCATTGATACGAATTTTAATCTCTCCGAAAAATGCAGGCACCTTTGACCCATGAACCGAATAGCTGCAGCTTCTGAGACGATACCCGGCAATCTGGCTGCTCTGCACGAGCTCTTGCAGCACTTCCTGGCTCGCCACAGTTTCCTCTTTTGAAGCCGCATCATATTTATTCATCAGACTTTGATAAATTAGCTGCAGTTCTGGAAAAAATACATAATTCCCCTGCCGCTTAAATGCCGCAGGCGTCTGGAATTGAATCTTAAGATAACGCTCTGCAGCTGTAAAATAATACTGCTCCATAAATTCACCGACGTCCATCTGCACTAGTTCTTTTTTTCCAACAGATAGCTTCCACCCATTGTGCGCGATCTCAAACTCTTTGAATTGGCTGCTTTGCAGCGGCAGGATCACCTGCTGATAAGCTTCCTCATTGAAAGTGCAGACTGTCCATATATTTTTTCCATTTTGATGTTCCACCGACTGGCGGTAAGGATGCAGCTGAGACTTATGAAGCTCTTTTGCATATTCCTGCGAGATCTGCTCCATAAGAACGCTTTGTAAGAGAACTGCCTTCTGCCAATGCAACATGTCACACTCAGCGGTTTTCAGCTCAAGCTGTAATTTTGCAAACAAATGAAAACTCCCCCTCCATATATTCTATACTGATATCTATCAATGCCCTTTGACAATTTGCTCGTATGATGTGCGCATTTTTGCACATACAGACACATTCCGCCGCTTGGTTTCATACGGCGTCACGACTTTTTTCATTATACCATATTTTTACAAATTTCTCCATCTATTTTGACTTCGAGATTCCCCATTTTGCAATTCATAGTGCCAAAAGAGGGCTGTCACACGAAGATATTCACTTGGTCAAAAGGTCTTGCCGCTCATGCGGCAAAGACAGAATGCACAAAAATCACTCTGGAAAGCTAGCTTTCCAAGATGACTTTTGTGCATTTTGTTTGCATTGCTTTGCAATGGAAACCTTTTGACCAAGTGAATATCTTCGTGCGACAGCCCCACTTTGTGATGGAATCCTTTTGGCACTATGAATTGCAAAACGAAGAAACTCAAATATTTTTGACAAATTAATGATGTGATCAAAACCAATTTAAAAGGACTGTTGCAAAATGCAGCTTCCATACAAGACACGGATGAAATTCCCGTGGTCTAAATACCACACCCTATATATAGCAGCCATTTTGTAACAGTCTCTTTTTCGCCTATTCTACAAACAACGGCGTTGAATAATATCTGTCTCCGCTGTCCGGCAGCAGCGCCACGATGGTCTTGCCTTGATTTTCGGTGCGTTTCGCAAGCTCTATGGCGGCATGCAAACAAGCTCCAGAGGAAATGCCCACCAGCACGCCTTCTGTCTTGGCAAGCTCTCTGCCGATCTCAAAAGCTGCTTCATTTGCAACCGCAAAGATCTCATCATACACCTGAGTATTCAAGGTGCCTGGCACAAATCCAGCCCCGATCCCCTGGATCTTATGAGGACCGCTCTTTCCCTGGGAAAGCACCGGGGAGGCGTCCGGTTCCACCGCCACCACTTTCACTTCTGGCTTCTGGGACTTTAAATATTCCCCGACCCCGGTGATGGTCCCTCCGGTTCCCACGCCTGCGATAAACATATCCACTGTCCCTTCGGTGTCTTCCCAGATTTCCGGTCCGGTGGTCTTTCTGTGCATCTCGGGATTGGAAGGATTCTCAAACTGCCCCGCAAGAAAGCTTCCTGGAATCTCCTTTGCCAGCTCTTGCGCCCGGTCAATGGCTCCTTTCATGCCTTTTGCCCCATCCGTGAGCACCAGCTCTGCGCCATATGCTTTTAAGATGTTCCTGCGTTCCACGCTCATGGTTTCAGGCATCGTCAGTATGACCCGGTAGCCTTTTACCGCCGCAATGGCTGCAAGGCCGATCCCGGTATTCCCCGACGTCGGCTCTATAATCACGGAACCTTCCCCTAAGAGCCCCTTTTTCTCAGCATCTTCTATCATCGCTTTGGCGATGCGGTCTTTCACGCTTCCCGCCGGATTAAAATATTCCAGCTTCGCCAGCACCCTGGCTTTCAAATCAAACTTTTTCTCTATATTTTTTAGTTCCACCAAAGGGGTGCTTCCAATCAAGTCCAGCATTCCCTGATAAATACCTGACATAAATAGCTTCCTCCTTAATTTTCTCAATTTAAGTTATTGCCCGAAATGCCTCTTCCAAATCCTCGATGATATCGTCGACATGTTCTGTCCCAATCGACAGACGAATGGTATTTGGGGCAATGCCCTGCTCTTTTGCTTCCGCTTCATTGAGCTGGGCATGAGTGGTGGACGCCGGATGGATGGCAAGCGATTTCACATCTGCCACATTCGCCAGCAGCGAAAATACTTCAAGATTGTCAATGAAATCTTTCGCCGTCCGGTCATCCCCTTTGATTTCAAAAGTGAAAATGGAACCTCCTCCGTTTGGAAAATATTTTCGATATAATTCCTGCTGTCTGCAATCAGCGCTGACGGAGGGATGATGCACCCGTTCCACTTTCGGATGACGATTTAAATATTTTGCCACTTTCAAGGCGTTCTCCACATGGCGTTCCACTCTTAAGGACAAGGTCTCCAGGCCCTGCAGAAAGAGAAACGCATGGAACGGGGAAAGCGTCGCTCCGGTATCTCTTAACAAAGTGGCGCGGATCTTGGTCACAAACGCCGCCGCTCCCGCCGCCTTGGTAAAGCTCACTCCGTGATAACTGGGATTTGGTTCCGTGAGCGCTTTAAATTTTCCCGAGGCTTCCCAGTCAAACGTTCCGCCGTCTACGATCACCCCGCCGATGGCGACTCCATGCCCGCCGATAAACTTCGTGGCAGAATGAATCACAATGTCTGCTCCATGCTCGATAGGTCTTACCAGATATGGAGTTGCAAAGGTATTGTCGACCACCAGGGGAATCTGATGCTGATGCGCAATCTTTGCGATAGCTTCGATATCGCTGACATCGGAATGGGGATTGCCAAGAGTCTCAATATAAATCGCCTTGGTATGCTCTTTGATTGCACGTTCGAAATTCGCAGGATCTGAGGGTTCGACGAAAGTCGTGGAAACGCCATATTCTGGAAGCGTATGTTCCAGCAAGTTGTAGCTCCCGCCATAAATATTGTTGGCAGCCACGATATGATCGCCATTTTTCGAAAGGTTCAAAATCGTATAAGTGACCGCTGCTGCGCCAGAGGCAACCGCAAGCGCCGCTGTGCCTTTCTCGAGTGCCGCAATCCGCCTTTCAAAAATATCCTGGGTGGGATTTGTCAGCCTTCCATAAATATTCCCGGCGTCCTCTAACCCAAACCTTGCCGCCGCATGGTCGCAATTATGGAACACATAGGAAGACGTGGCATAAATCGGGACTGCCCTGGCATCTGTAGCCGGATCTGGCTCTTCCTGTCCAACATGCAACTGCAATGTTTCAAATTTTAAATTTCGTTCCGCATATGGTTTCCTGCTCATTAACTTTCTCCTTTTCCTATTATTCCTACTAACTTACTAGGCTATTTTAGGTACACTATACTCCTTTTCTTTTGGGATGTCAATAAGATTTGGACAGCAAAATGCCTTTCAAGGTAACGACATTAACATCAGCAAAAAAAACGAAATATTTTGAAAGAAATTGACCGAAACCTATTGATATTTTAAAAATATATGATATAATATCATTAAATTCAATCAAAATATTTCAGAATCTATCAAAAGAAAGGAGGAGGTCATGCTTACAGAAGAAAGGCATTCCATAATACTGGATGCCGTCAATAAAAGGAAAAGCGTTGGACTGAGTGAGCTTTGCGGGCTGTTGAGCACTTCCGAATCAACAATACGAAGAGATCTTAGCTTGCTAAATGAAAAAGGATTGCTTACAAAGGTCCGTGGCGGCGCAATCGCACTCTCCGCCGATGAGAACTTTGCTTCCTTTGAACCGAACGTGGAAGAAAAAGCCGAGCTTTTCACGGCGGAGAAAGAGGCGATCGCAAGGTATGCGGCTTCTTTGATCGAGGATGGTGATTTCGTCTACATCGACGCAGGGACGACGACCGAAAAAATCATACAGTTCATTCCGTCAAAATCTGTCACATTTGTCACAAATGCTTTCATAAACGCCAAAAAGCTTGCGCAAAGAGGCTTTAAGGTAATCATTCTTGCTGGAGAAATCAAGGCGTCGACAGAAGCGGTGATAGGTTCGGAAGCGATCTCAAGCCTTATGAACTATAATTTCACCAAATGCTTCATGGGCGTAAACGGCATCTCAATACGAGGCGGCTTTTCCACGCCAGATAAAAGCGAAGCATGCGTAAAGGCTATGGCTGTCTTACGAAGCAGAGAAATATTCATACTTGGAGATCACTCTAAATTCGGCAAAATAACATCTGTAAAATTTGCCGAGATAAACCGTGGAAAAATAATCACAGACAAAGTTCCCGATAAAAAATATCTTTCGGAAGCGTCTGTAAAGGAGGTTTTATAATGGTTTACACAATAACATTCAATCCTGCCGTGGATTACGTCGTACACACCGACGAAATTGCCGTGGGCGGCGTCAACCGCACCAAAAGCGAGGAAATTTATTTCGGCGGAAAAGGCATCAACGTTTCCATCGTTCTAAGCGAGCTTGGCGTAAAATCCCGCGCACTGGGATTTGTAGCAGGCTTTACGGGGGACGCAATTGAAAAGGGCGTGACCCAAAAGGGCGTGGAAACAGACTTCGTGCACCTTGAAAACGGCTTTTCCCGCATAAACGTAAAGATAAAGTCAAAAACTGAGACTGAGCTAAACGGTCAGGGCCCGAACATCGATGACAAAGATCTCAACCTGCTTTTTGAAAAGCTTGACAAACTTTCCGACGGCAGCACCATAGTCCTTGCAGGCAGCATACCCGACAGCATGCCTGCGGATATTTACGAGAAAATCCTTGAACGTCTGCAAAACAAAAACATAAAAGCCGTCGTCGACGCCACAAAAGACTTGTTGATGAACGTGCTCAAATACAAGCCGTTCCTGATTAAGCCCAACAATCATGAGCTCGGAGAAATATTTGGAAAGACACTGGAAACCAACGAAGAAATTGAAAAATATGCCAGGAAATTAAAGGAAATGGGCGCACAAAACGTACTGGTTTCAATGGCAGGGGACGGCGCGCTGCTGCTTGACGAGAACGGCAAGACACACATCTGCGGCGTATGCAAGGGCACTGTGAAAAATTCCGTTGGCGCAGGAGATTCCATGGTTGCGGGATTTATTGCAGGTTCTGCGCAGGGCGATTACGAATACGCTTTGAAGCTTGGCACTGCCGCCGGGGGCGCAACGGCATTCTCAGACGGCCTTGCCAAAAAAGCGCTGATAGACGAACTTCTTACACAGCTTTCACTATAAAAATTTAACAGGAGGTAATTTTTATGCGAATCGTTGATTTACTGAACCGCAAAAGCATCCAATTAAATGCAGCTCCTAAGAGCAAATCCGAAGCTATCGACATGCTCGTGGACTTGCAGGTAAAAAGCGGAAACATTTCCGACCGGGAGGAATACAAAAAAGGCATCATCGCCCGTGAGGAACATGGTTCAACGGCTGTAGGCGAGGGAATCGCCATCCCGCATGCGAAAAACAAAGGCGTAAAGGCTGCTTCGCTTGCGGCAATGACCGTTCCAAACGGCGTGGATTATGAAGCTTTGGACGATGAGCCGTCAAACCTTTTCTTTATGATCGCTGCTCCCGAAGGCGGCGGAGACGTACACCTTGACGTCTTGTCGAAATTAATGACCATTCTCATGGACGAGGATTTTCGCGCAAGGCTTCTTGCCGCAAAAGATCAGGACTCATTTCTGAAGATCATTGACGACATGGAAACGGAAAAGTATCCCGACAAGCCACAAGAAAGCACTGCCGCTAACGGTTCAGACAATAGAATAAGAGTGCTCGCTGTCACAGCTTGCCCTACCGGCATCGCACATACATACATGGCTGCCGAGGCTCTTGAAAAAGCTGGAAAAAAACTTGGCGTCTCAATAAAAGTAGAGACAAACGGTTCCGGCGGCGCAAAGAACATACTTACAAAGGAAGAAATCGAACATTGTGACGGCATTATCATTGCTGCTGATAAAAACGTAGAAATGGGCCGTTTTGACGGCAAGAAAGTGATAATCACAAAAGTTTCAGACGGCATCAAGATTCCTGAAGAGCTTATAAAACGCATTGAAGCAGGAAACGCTCCCGTTTATCACCATACAGGCGCAAACACCGAAGATTCCTCCCAGGAAGCTGAAAGCTTCGGCAGAAAAATTTACAAGCATCTGATGAACGGCGTTTCAAACATGCTGCCTTTTACAGTTGCAGGCGGCATCTTCATCGCCCTGGCATTCCTTATTGATACCATTGCAGGCGCTCCCCAAGACGGCAATTTTGGCACGCATACGGCTGCCGCGTCATTCTTTAAAACGATCGGAGGCTTTGCGTTCAACTTTATGGTTCCCGTCCTTGCAGGTTACATTGGAAAGAGCATTGCAGACCGTCCTGGCTTTTTGGTAGGTCTTGTGGGCGGCTATCTTGCAACGACAGGCTCCACGTTTGCAAGCGTTGCAGGGGACGTTCCCTCAGGGTTTTTAGGCGCGCTATTTGCAGGCTTTGCCGGAGGCTTTTTGATGCTCGGCATCGAAAAGCTTTGCGACAATATGCCAAAAGCATTAAACGGCATCAAGCCCGTATTGATCTATCCGCTTGCCGGCCTTGGAATCGTCGCCGTAATCATGTGTGCCGTTAACCCGTTTATGGGCATGATAAACACAGGTCTTTCCGATCTCCTAAACAGCATGGGCGGCAGCAGCAAAATTCTGCTGGGCTGTATTCTAGGCGGAATGATGTCCATCGACATGGGAGGCCCATTCAACAAAGCGGCATATGTGTTCGGCACGGCTGCTATTGCTTCTGGCAACTATGACATTATGGCGGCCGTAATGATTGGCGGCATGGTGCCTCCGATTGCGATCGCCCTTTCCACGACATTTTTCAAGAACAAATGGAGCGCCGACGAGCGTAAGAGCGGAGTGGTAAACTACATCATGGGACTTAGCTTTATCACCGAAGGAGCGATCCCATACGCAGCTTCCGACCCACTAAGAGTTATCCCCTCTTGCATGATCGGCGCAGCTACTGCAGGCGGACTTTCCATGGCGTTCGGATGTACGCTGATGGCTCCTCATGGCGGCATCTTCGTATTCGCAGTTGTTGGCAACTGGGCAATGTATCTGGTTTCACTTGCAGCAGGTTCTATTATCGGAATGCTTATGCTTGCACTTTTGAAAAAGAAGAAAGCCGACGCATAAACAGCAAGCAATCCCGCTTCAACTTCCCCGCAAAGCTGTCGAGCCAATCACAAGCTTAAAATTAAAAATTATATTATAAAAGGAGAGATTATCATGGTATCAAAAACAGTAAAGGTAGTAAATGAACAAGGAATGCATATGCGCCCCGCAGGAGATCTTGCAAAGGCAGTGAAAGCGCACCCTGATTGCGAGGTAACGCTTAACGCAAATGGCAAGACTGTCAAGGCAAAAGCCCCGATGCAGATCATGTCCGCCTGCATAAAGTGCGGCAACGAAGTTGAGATCGTATGCAACGGCGCAGACGAGCAGGCTGTGTTAGACGAGATCGCAGCAATGTTTGAAAACGGCTTCGGAGAATAAAAGCACTCATAAAATACGGAGGTATACAGTATGGATAAATATACTGGAAAGGGCGTTTACGGAGCTATAGCGATTGGAAAAATTTCCGTTTTCAAACAGCAGGACGCAGAAGTCAAACGTATGCATGTTGATGACACAGAAAACGAAAAACGCCGCTTTGAAGAGGCAAAAACAGCTTCCGTGAAGCAACTTAGCGAAATATATCAAAAGGCATTAAAAGAAGTCGGCGAGGCGAACGCCGCTATTTTCGAAATACATCAGATGATGCTAGACGACGAAGACTACAACGACTCCATAACCAACATCATTGAGACTCAGCACATCAATGCAGAATATGCCGTTGCGGTAACGGCAGACAATTTTGCCGAAATGTTCCGTTCCATGGACGACGCTTACATGAAAGCCCGTGCCGCTGACATACAAGATATCTCAAACAGAATTATCGGCAACCTCAGCGGAGAAACTTCAGAGGAAAATTCCTCTGACGAAAAAGTCATCATCTGCGCTTACGATCTTGCGCCCAGCGAGACCGTCGCACTTGACAAAGACAAGGTTCTAGCGTTTGTGACGGCGCACGGTTCCTCCAACTCTCACACTGCCATCCTTGCAAGAAATATGAACATCCCTGCAATAATCGGCGCAGGGGACGAGTTTCTTAAAAACATCAAAGACGGCGACCAAGCTATCGTGGACGGCTTTACAGGAGAAGTATTTGTCAGCCCCGACAGCGAGACATCCGAAAAAATGTTGAAAAAACAGGCTCAGGACGAAGAGAAAAAACGTCTTTTACAGGAGCTCAAAGGCAAGGAAAACATAACCATCGACGGACATAAGGTCAACATTTACGCTAACATCGGAAGCGTCGGGGACATAGGAAAAGTCCTTGCGAACGACGCAGGAGGCATAGGACTTTTCCGCAGCGAATTCCTCTATCTTGAAAATAGCGATTTTCCCACCGAAGAAGAACAGTTTGCCGCATATAAAAAGGTCCTTGAAAGCATGGCTGGAAAAAAAGTGATCATCCGCACCCTTGACATTGGCGCAGATAAGCAGTGCGATTATTTCCAATTAAAAAAAGAAGAAAATCCTGCGCTTGGTTATCGCGCAATAAGGATCTGCCTGACACGTCCCGACATTTTCAAGACCCAGTTGCGGGCGCTGTATAGAGCCTCCGTTTATGGAAACCTGGGAATCATGTTCCCGATGATCACAAGCGTCTTGGAGACAGAGAAAGTTCTTGATATCTGCAACTCTGTAAAAGCGGAACTTGACAGCGAGGGCATGGCGTACTCTGAAAATATCGAGCTTGGGATTATGATAGAGACTCCCGCAGCCGCCGTGATCAGTGACAAGCTTGCCCCGCTGGTGGATTTTTTCAGCGTAGGCACCAACGACCTTACCCAGTACACGCTTGCCTGCGATAGACAAAATCCCGACATCGAGCAGTTTGTAGACACTCACCACGAGGCAGTTCTGCGGCTCATCGAAATGAGCGCCACAAACGCCCATAAACATGGCGCATGGATCGGAATCTGCGGAGAATTGGGCGCAGATACCAAACTAACTGAAAAATTTTTGAGAATGGGCATCGACGAATTATCGGTATCGCCGTCTTTCGTACTCAAAGTCAGGGAAACTGTGAGAAATATCAATTTATCCCAAGAATAGAATTAATAAGCATGATAAGCAATGAGGTTGTCGCTTTCAGTTACTGGATGCGGCAGCCTCATTGCTTGCAGCAAAACAGCATCATGTGAAAGAACGAACGTCTATTGCAAAATACTGATCTCCTCTTCTCGCAGCGCCCCATCCTCCAGCACAAATGATTTCAGCAGAGGTTCTCTCTCAAGAGAGACAATCAAGTAGTGAAGCTTGCTGTCATACGCCAGCCGCGCATCCTCCTTGGAAGGAATCGCCGGGCTATTGGGATGAGAATGAAAATTCCCCAGCAACAGATATCCCAAAGAACGCATATCTTTGACAGCTTGCAGTTGTTCTCTGGGATCCATAAAAAAATGCTCGCAACTGTGCTCTGTATTCGTAAGATAATAAATTTTTTCCACCCAGCAGCGCTTCCCCTCTTTCCTGCCTCCCAAAAGCCCGCATGATTCCTCTGGAAGCTGCTGTTTGCAATATCCCAAAATCGCCTCGTACTCTTTGTTTCTTATATATATCATGACGCTCTTCCTATTTTGATGATTTGCTTTTAACCGTCCTGGTCCCCCTTGCAGGCAATGCAATCTGGCGCAGGTTTTGGAAATTTCACAGTGCGAAACTCCATTTTCAGAGCGTCATATGTCAGAAGCCTTCCTGTAAGAAGCTCCCCCGCCCCCAAAAGATATTTTACAGCCTCCATCGCCTGCAGGCTCCCAATTACCCCCGCCATAGCGCCGATGATCCCAAGCTGCCTGCAGTCAGGGACTGCGTCTTTCGATGGCGGCTCTTTAAAAATGCACCGATAGCACGGCCCTTGTCCTGGAACATATGTCATAAGCTGCCCCTGAAACCGGAGAATCCCTGCATGGACAAATGGAATTCTAGCCGCCACGCAGGCGTCATTGATCAAAAACTTTGCTGTAAAATTATCTGTTGCGTCAATCACAAAATGATATTCTTTGATCAGCTGCAGGATATTATCTTCTTTCACAAATTCTGGTATGACATGTACTTTCACATCTGGATTCATTGCCTGAATCGTCTCCTTGACAGATTGCGACTTTCCCTTTCCAAGATCCCCAGTTCCATGGGCAATCTGCCGTTGGAGGTTGGACAAATCCACCTGATCTGCATCCGCAATGCCAAGCGTTCCCACTCCGGCGGCGGCAAGATACATAGACGCCGGGGACCCTAATCCTCCCGCTCCGATAACCAGCACTTTGCTCTTTAACAGCGTTTCCTGTCCTGCTTCTCCCGCCTCCTGCAAGGCAATCTGCCTGGCATAACGCTCTCTTTGCTCCCTTGTCAAACTGCTCATCCTCTTCACTCCTCCCCTCTTTCGTCTTTGTTATAAGTGTCCAGAAAATGACAACGCTTCCCCTGCTGCTTATAAGCAATCACCGTGCTCAGGTTGACATTTTCCACACTTTTAAAAATGTTTGCCTCTACAAAGGGATTTGTTTCTTTCATCTTTGCAATCAATGTTTTGATTTCCATACGTTTTGATAGGTTCTCACTTTCTGATTCTCTGGCAGCACAGCTCTCCGTAAAGCGACATGCACACTGCAGAAAATACAGCCCATTGTAGTCCCGCCAATGCTTGATGTCTTCCTCTCGAATGTAATACATCGGGCGAATCAGCTCCATGCCCTGAAAATTCGTACTGTGCAGCTTCGGCATCATCGTCTGGATCTGTCCGCCGTAGAGCATTCCCATCAAGATTGTCTCTATCACGTCATCGTAATGGTGTCCAAGCGCAATCTTGTTACAGCCTAGCTCTCTTGCCTGATGGTAAAGATGACCTCTGCGCATTCTGGCGCATAGATAACAGGGAGATTTCTCGATTTCGTACACTGCGTCAAAAATCTCCGTTTCAAAAATAGTCACTGGAATGCCCATTCTCTTTGCATTTTCCTCAATCAAAGTCCTGTTTGCTTTAAGATAGCCTGGATCCATTACCAGAAATTGCAATTCAAAGGGAACTTTGCGGTGCTTTTGCAGCTCCTGAAATAACTTTGCCAGCAACATGGAATCCTTGCCGCCGGAAATGCAGACAGCAATGCGGTCATTCTCCTGCACAAGCTGATAATCCCGGACTGCTTTTGCAAACCGCGAAAACAACTGTTTATGAAATTTTTTGCGGATGCTCTTTTCAATATCTGCCGCTGTGCGTTCTCCCGCTTCTGCCTCCGTTCTCATTGCTGCCGCTGTGCGTTCCCTTGCCTCTGTCTCCGTTCTCATTTCCTGACGCTCCATCTTTGGATGATTGATCTTTTGCTCCATACGGTTTCTCCTCTGTCTCTATGCGCTTCATTTTCTCAGCCTATTATACGAAGCCTGCAAAAAAATAGCAAGAGCATTCCTGTTTTTTGCTGGTATCTGTTTTTCATTTAAAATTCTTATAAAGAGTGTTCGGTAATTTGCTTGCAAAATTCTTGCAAAACAGATAAGAACCGTTCATCGTTTACATTGGCCATGACTATTTATTATAATTATATGTTGACACAGATATCGTTCCATGTGTTAAAATAACCACAGTGGTAAGCCCCCTCAATTCCTACTACGATTTAACTACAATTGACGATTTCAACTTGCCACATTTTTCCCCGTTGTGCTTATTCTGTGATTTTTTAACGATTTTCATTGAGAAAATAAACCTTGCCAAACGTTCCAAAATACGGCAAATCAACGCAATTTAGGAGGAATTTTTATTATGATTAAAATACTTTTTGTCTGTCATGGCAGTATGCTAATCACACTCTCCTATCCTGTAAAATAAAGGCATAGCGACCTTATTAGAACTAATTTTACCATGAAATTACCATTTTTAGACCCAAACTCGTTTTTAAGAAATTTAATGATATGCATAAAATAGAAATATAATAATTGCATAAATGTAAAAGCAGGAAAATTTATGAACAAACCAGAAAAATATACAGAGGTAACGGACACTTTGGAAGATATTTTGAAAAAAGATGGATTATCGCTAGAAAAATTAAAGGGCTTATCGTACCATTCTAATTTAGGCATCCGGCTAAAAAAGAACCTGCATTACTTTGATAAAGATTCATTATTTAAAGAATTGGATGAAGTGAACGCATGGTATGATTGCTGTGATGGTTTGCATGATATTGTGACTGACTACCGGATAAAAAGCATACAATCCGCCCGGTTAAAATATGAGCGTTATTATCCAAACCACCAGATGGGAAAAGTATTCAATGATATGTTGGGATTCCGTGCGCTTTGCGATAATTACGAGGATGTATTGCGTTTATCAGAATGTGAAAATATCCGTGTTGCTGATATGTCAACGGGAAAAGCATATGATGATGGCTATCGGGGCATACATGTATATTATCAGTTGAGCAGTTACCATTATCCGATAGAAATTCAATATAACACCTACTATGACAGGCAATTAAACAACTGGCTGCACAAATATATATATAAACGTAACTACAGTAACGAGATTGGCTGTATCTTGCGAAAAGAATATGAGGGTGGTAAAATCAGAACAGAAAAAGATTTTTTGGAGGTGCAAAACCATGTGTTATCTGATAGCAAAGAAATTTAATGATGTCGGCTGTATCGCATTGCAGACTACCCACGGTCGGCATTTGGCAGATTTTAAAAGAACGCTGATTGCAGAGATAGGAACAGAGGAAGTCCAGTTAGTTACCATCAGCCGACCTTCCGCATATGGAGAATATGAACCGTACCGATTTGTAGATACAGAGCAGGAGTTTGAACAGGAAGTGAAAAAATTATCATTTGCAGAGATAAATCATTGAACACGAAAAAGCCTGTATCGCAAAAAATGTTCCAGGCAATTTGATAAGGAAATGGTAAGGCGCTCTGCTTCGGCAGGGCGTTTTTAATGGAAAATTAATTGAGTGGTAATTGTAAAAGAAAAAGAGATTTGTTAAAATAGAAGCTATCATATTTATAAAAGGATTGGAAGATATGAGCGAAAAACAAGATTTTATTGAAATGATGAATGATTGGGGTTTTTCTGTAAATGCAAGGATAAATTTTAATAATTTTATCAGTGCGGTAGAAACCGAGGATGGGCTAATTTCAGCAGTTCAAAAGATATATCAAATTATTGATGATATTGTATTGGAAAAGGAAGCTTCACAATTTAAAACAAATCTTCAAATTGGAACAAAATATTACCGGGCAAGAGTTATTGATCCGATAGATGATAATGGTTTGGAAAGAGGTATAGGAAAGACCTTGGATGGTAAATTCTCAGGATACAATGATGTTAATTCAAGGGAACCAGTTTTAGGGATAAGTGGAGAAGGACGAAATAATATAGTGGGTGCTTCCTATTTGTATGTTGCGTCAAATCCGGAAACAGCTTGCATGGAAATAAAATCACAATTTGGTGATTTAATTTCTCTTGCAGAATTTGAATTAACAAAACCTTTAAGTATTATTGATTTTGCTTCAGATAAAACATTTCAAAGAAAGGATACAGAATTATATGGGATGAGCATGGGAGTGTTTTTTTCGGAATTAATGTTAAGATTTTTTGAACCAGTTAGGTGTGAAAATGCTTATCGTGCAACGCAGATTATTTCTGACTATTTGAGGAAAACGGGTGTGGACGGAATTAAATATAGAAGTTTTTTATCTCCAGGTGGGTGTAATTTTACAATTTTTAATAGCCACCCATCATACATAAAATTTTGTGATAGCAGGGTTTTAATCCATAAGCAGGCAAATCACTCCTTTTGGGATTTTAATAATGATACTGAAATTATGTCAAATAGAGATGCGAAATTGCTTGTTTATGAGCAGAATATCGCTGAAAAACACAAAAAGTATTTATGTCAAAGATTCAGAATGATAAAAGAAACTATAAACAATTAATAATAAAAAATATTATTATATGTATGATTGCACGTTTATAGAGAGGAGTAATAAGAACCCCCCAATTTCTACTACGTTTTTACTACGATTGACAGCTTCAACTTGCCACATTTCGCCCCGTTTTGCTTATTCTATGATTTTTTTAATAATTTTTTTTGAAAAAATAAACCACGCAAATCGCGCCAAACATAAGCAAATCATCGCGTTTTAGGAGGAATTTTTATTATGATTAAAATACTTTTCGTCTGCCACGGCAACATCTGCCGTTCCCCAATGGCAGAATTTGTTATGAAAGATATTGTAAAGAAAGAGGGCATTGCAGATCAATTTTACATTGCCAGCGCCGCTACCAGCACAGAAGAAATCGGCAACCCGGTTCATCATGGCACAAGGAATAAGTTGGCGCAGGTCGGGATCTCCACGGCAGGAAAGTACGCAGTCCAGATGAAGCGCAGCGATTATCAGGAATACGATTATATCATTGGCATGGACAGCTGGAATTACCGAAACATGCTTCGGATCGTAGGCAAGGACCAGAAGAAGAAAATCAGTCTCCTGCTTGACCATACAGATCATCCCAGAGATGTAGCAGATCCTTGGTATACCGGAGATTTCGAAAAGACGTATGAAGATGTGTTGGCAGGATGCCAGGGATTCCTGGCATACCTGCAACAGCTGGGAAAATTTTTATGATAAGCAAACCATTTCATGTGCCTGGTTATAGATGGATGATGGGCAGGGCATTCAGTCTGCCTGGGCATAAAGTGCAGCTTCTGCGATATAGTGGTCGGCATTTTGCCGGTTATGGGCAATTTCTTCTGTCGTGACAGAGCGTTTAATTTTGGCAGGATTTCCAAGAACCAGGGAGTTGTCGGGTATCACTGTGTTCTGGGTGACCAAGGCTCCGGCGGCGACAATGCAGTTGTTTCCGATGACGGCGTGGTTCATGACAATTGCCCCCATGCCGATAAGCGTGTTGTCTCCAATGGAACAACCATGGATCGTGGAGTTGTGCCCGATGGTGACATGATTTCCAATGGCGACATTGGCGCCTTCATCTACATGTACGACACAGCCGTCCTGAATGTTGGAGCCACAGCCGACGGTTATGGTTCCGGTTTCGGCACGAAGGACAGCGTGGAACCAAATATTCGCATGTTCCATCAGGGTGACATTTCCACGGACGATCGCTCCGGGAGCAATATAGACATTATCTGCAAGGACTGGATGTTTTAAAGTATTCATTATGAGATTCCTTTCTATATATATTCTGACATGGGTAATTGTGAAATTTCTAGGTTTTGTCAGCTTGTGGCGTTATCCATGCGGCGATTTCTCGTTTTCATTCAGTTCAATTCTGTACGCCGGATAATAACATAAGAACCGATCCCCAAGACTATTACAATGAAAAGCAAGGATAGTGCCGGGAATAAATAATTGATGGTTCCGTCAGTCATAAATCCCATTGCTTTCATCAAAAACTCTAACATATCGGCTACAACTTCGGCTGAAAAAACATATCTGAATAATGCAACAATCAACAATACAATACCGCTCAAACAAACACCTAAATAAATAGATACCTTTTTTCCAACCTTATTGATGATAAGTATTCCTAAATACAGCAAGCTGCATACCAATACATAAAGCAAAAACAACCATAACCAGTTCATAAACAGATTACCATATCCATATATTGCACCATACATGGAAGAATAATTGCTGCTAACATAATGAATGACATTTCCTACGACTGTATCAACAAGCGCCATTATTCCTGAAATAAAGCAGAACAAAGAAAGCGTTGCCATAAATATATACTTGCGCGTAAATCCATTTTGTATCAGCATTTTAAAATCTTCCTTAAATCCTAACACACCTAAAATGCTAACAAAAACTATGGAATTCATTTCTAATGCGGATACTCCCATATCTTCATAAGTACCCATGACCAGTCCTGTAAGAATATAGATAAGACCGACACAAGCATACTGTATGGCGTAGAAAACCCAAATATATTTAAAGGACGTCATGCATTCATACTGAATCACTGATTTTAAATTTTTCATGTTAGTTACCACCTTTCTCTGTGAGTTTGACGAAGAGCTTTTGTAAATTCATGGCTGAAATCTGCAAATTACTACCTTGTGGAACCGCCGATTTTGCCCCTAAGATATAAGCGATTTTCAAGCCTCCCAATTCATCATATCCAATGACATTTTTGTCTTCACAGTAGCTTTCCACATCTTTTGCTAAACCAGATATGCTGTAACCCTTTTCCAATAATGTTGCGACATCTTCTTGTAATAAAACTTTGCCTTTATCAAGCAAAACAACTTCCTCAATGATATTAGCAACCTCTTCAATCAAATGTGTTGCTATGATGAACGTGCGCTCCTCATTCTCATATTCTTTTAAGAGCAGATTGTAGAACAACTCTCTGTGGTTCGCATCCAATCCCAAAACTGGCTCGTCAAAAATGACGTATGGTACACGAAGTGCCAAAGCAACTGTCAGCTTGAAAATGGATTGATAACCTTTTGACAATGCTTTGAACTTCATGTTTGTATTAAGATTAAATTTCTCTGCGATTTCAAAAGCTTTCTCTGTATCAAAACTGTCATAAAAACGGTTAATCCATTTGAATTGATCTTTGATTTTCAAGTTTGTCTCATATAAATCTTCCTCGCTCATACAGAAAATTTTTTCATGTACTTCCATATTTTCCTTTACAGATAAACCGTCAACAAAAACTTCCCCTTTATCTGTAAAAATGCGGTTTGCAATGATATTGATAAGTGTTGATTTTCCAGCGCCGTTTCTTCCCAAAAAACCATAGATTTTTCCAAACTCAAAAGAGAACGACACATTGTCTAATGCTGTTACATTTTTATACGTTTTGGTAATGTTCTGAATACTAATTGCGTTCATCGTGATAACCCCTTTCTATCAATGAGATAATTTCTTCTTTTGTCATTTTAAGTTTTGACGCTTCCTCAATCAATGCAGCAACATATTGATTGTAGAATTGACTTTGCCTTTTTAGACGTATCTTTTCGACAGCTCCTTTTTTAACAAACATTCCCAAACCTCTTTTCTTATAGATAACCTCTTCATCGACCAGCAGATTCATTCCTTTCAACACCGTGTGAGGATTGATATTTAGCAAGGCGGATAATTCATTTGTCGAGGGTATTTTCGTTTCCTCTGGAAATATCCCGGTAAATATGGAGTCCTCTAATTGCTCAGCTATCTGAATGAATATCGGTTTATCTATGTTCGTGTTTATATTCAACCGTATCACCCCTTTATTTTCCATGTATGTATATATGTGTGTGTGTTTGTTAGTTGAGTAACTAACTGCCTTGTATCTATAATATAACATTTGGAATGGAAGTTGTCAATACTTTTTCCCTTTTGAGTTTCCCCACTTTGCAATTCATAGTGCCAAAAGGTCTTGATGCCAATGCCATGGAATCATCCGACTGATTTCCAGGCATCACGTTCTCCACTAATAGCTCTTTTTCTTCAGAGCGCCAAGGTCAAGCTGAGAGAGGGCTTTGCAAGTCGCAGCAATCGGGTGCATGACGTCATATGTGATAAAATCATATGCAAGTACAAGATATGACATATCCTAAAAATTAATCATCGTATAAAAAAAGAACCTGATTTTCATCAAGTTCCCACATAAATTTCTAACACATATTTGATAACTTTCTATCATTAAAAGAGGTGCAACATCAGGAAGTGGCTTACAATCGGCAGTTCTTCTTGATGCTTCAGCTCTCACGAACAAAAGCAAAGCTCCACCTGATTCAGGTGGTTTCGCTTTATCTTGCATATTCTGCTTTCAAAGGAGCCATGACCTCTGGATTCTGTTTCACCCAAGTCATAGCGCAGCTGCACAGAATCGATGTCAATCGGTCATCTATAAATCCCTTCTCTCCATTCTCCTTTAGAATTGTTACCAAAACTCCTGCTGTTTGCAAATCTTCTTCGTTAAATCCATTGCCCAGTTGTAGATATTCCAAAAAAGCATCCAGCATTTTTTGAAAATCCTCATCCCAGTTGATACAGCCATTGTCTAAAAACTCATGTCGTACTCTGCCAGCTATTCGGATCAATTCTCCCTGTGCTGTCTGCGCTTTTCCATATGAAGGAACAAGGTAATCCCAAAGCATTTGGAACGCCTGATCCTCATTTTCCTCATCTGGGAAATTAATAAGTGAAACGCCATCGTGAACCGTTTTTTCTTTGGATTTGATATCATTTTCAGTCATTGTCATTTCCTCTCTTCAATAATTGCTGGGAAGCCGCTTCCCATGCCGTTCAGAAGCGACCACTGTATTGTGATCATGCTCCGTTTGACCGTACATATCCTCCTACATGCACCGTTTGACCACTGTGCTTAGTTTAACACATTGACATAGCGTCTGCAAGATCACACACATTTTGAGTTTTTGTGCTGGTAAAAGAAAAACTCTTTTCCAACAACAGAAGCAATAGGAAAAATACCATTCCCAGCAGTAAATAATGGGTATGCACAACTGAGAGTGTGGTTTTTGCGGTAAATGCGTTAAATTTGGTAAACTCCCGGTAAAACACGCCGCCAGCCATCGCAAGAACGGCGTACAGCAAAGCTGCATTGATATAGCGCTTCATAGATTATTCCTCCCTTACTTAGATTCTTGTTTCATAGCAAAATATCCAATAAGCACCGACCACACATACGCACAGGTTTTGGGAATCATCAGCATTCCAATTAGCGGAATCACGTCTGCCCACAATACCACCGGGATGTAGAACCCAAAGCTCAGCACGATGGTGATCCACATCCAACGAAACGCCTGATCCCGATGCTCCTTGGCACTACGATAAAACAACACGATCATCAGAAAGCCCATCAGTGCAAATGGGATGTTTCGGTAGATGCCCCAGGAAAGCGGCGCCTTGGCACTAAGCCACTGATTTTGAGGCATCATGCACAGCACGATCCTCACACTCGCCAAACCATATACGATGGCGGTAAGCCAGCCCTTGCCCTCGACTTTATATCGCTGCCGCCAAACATAATATAACAGCACATAGAAGATAGTCATCGTAACCGACGTAATCCACTTTCCAATGCCCAATGGAACAATGAAATTCTCCAAACCGATGGTGCACAAGGCAAGGGCGCGGGGAACTAGATGGAACGAGTCTCCTGCCCCCAGCACTACAGCCATCGATCCGAACAACTGGAATTGGCGGTTTCCTTTGCTTCCCCGAATCATCAAAATACCGATGGTAATGACAAAAATCAGATAAACAGCATCAAACAGAGTTTCTACAATTGCTTGCATAGTTCATTCTCCTTTACATTTTCATAATCTGCCTTCTATGATGAACATTGTTCAATTTATGGAACGACAAAGCGGGCAAGCCCGCTTTAACTTCCTTGTCGCTCGATCTTGAAAAGATTGCACATTGATTCAGTACAATTTTAATAAAGAGTCCTGCGAACAATCTCCAATACAGCGGTTGGATCATAGTCCTGACGCAGTAATGCGGACAACATCAGAGAAAATAATACGTCTGCGAATCTTTCCACTGTAAGCTGCTCCGTAAACGCATCAGCCCTGACTCTGGCATCCCGCTTTAAAACGGAACACAGACCATCTAGAATATGATTCCAGGTCTGCAGCATTCTCCTCTTGCCGTCGGATTTTTCCTCCTGCATAAAGCCCAAGGAGTGCAACGTAAAAAATCCAGGGTACTGTTTGCATCCATGCTCCATCTTTTGATAGATCCAGGCAATACAAGCTTGCGTGTCTTGAAACACAGCTTCATCCTTGGGACGATGAAAAATCTCATGCCAGACGCTTTCTACCGCAGCGCCCATCAACGCAGCTTTAGAATCAAAATAATTATAAATTGATCCCACTGACACTCCGCAGGCCGCTGCGACAGAACGAATGTTGATCGCAGACCATCCCTGCTGCTGAATTAGCTTCCGGCTGGTTTTCAAAATATCCTCTTTTGATGTTACAACTGTATTCATTCAATCACCTCAATATGAACTATGTTCATTATAGTAAATTTCAATCATATTTTCAAGTACTTTTTATAGAAAACATCAGGCTGCCGCACCATGGAATCGTGCGGCAGCCCTAGAAGCTTTTCAACTATCGAATTTTGAATATAAATTCTTACTTTCTTGTAGTCATTGAAGCTAGCAAATATTTTGGGCAGAGCCCACAAAGCCCTGCCCATCCCGTTATAACATCCAAAATTAACGTTTCGGATCTTCAAATGGCTTATTATAAATCATAAGCGCTGCAAGGAGAAAAATCACTCCCACAATCATAATCCCTAAGCCTGATAGCTTTCCTGGCATGCCAAAGCCTCCAAAAACTAAACCTAAGCCTAGTACAAAAAATACCGCAATAATGATAAGCCGTAAACTTGCGTGCTCTTTCCAGAATTTCATACTCTCACCTTACCCTTTCAGACCGCCCAAGGTCATTCCCTGTGTCAGCTTCTTCTGTACGCAGATGTAAAGAATCAGAGTAGGCAGCATTACCAGTACCAAACCTGCATAAAGCTGACCGTACTGAGCCGCTGACTGCTGCGCCTGCGTCAGCTGCATCAACCCTACTGGCAAGGTCCTTCCGCCTTTTGGATCTGACAAAAGAGTCATCGCTATAATATATTCATTCCAGAAAGACAAGAAGTTAAACAGAATTATTGTAATGATAGAAGGCTGCGCCATAGGAAAAATAATCTTTATCATGGTTCTTCCATAGCCCGCCCCATCGATATAGGCCGCTTCTTCATAATCATGAGCCAATGTGGAAAAGTATCCTGACAAGAGATAAATTGTAAAAGGCAACGCTGTAGCGGCATACACCACAGCCAGAACAAAAATATTATTCAGCAAAAAGCCTTTGCCAAAATTATTCAGGAAAAATTTATCTCCGTCCACTAACATAAGAAAAATAGGCACTACGATATAATTTACATTGATAAAAAGGCCTCCCATAAAAGCCGCATTCCAAAATTTCCGTCCTTTAAATTCAAAACGAGACAATACATAAGCCGCTGGGAGCGCCACTACCAACAAGATCAGCAACGCTAATACTGTTACTATGACAGAATTCAACAGATATTCGCCCATCCTGGCTTTTCCCCAGGCATCAACGAAGTTCTGGAAATAAAATCCGGCAGGCATAGCCCATGGATTTCCATAAAATTCACTGTTTTCCTTTATGGATGCCATGAATACCCAAGCCACTGGCACAAAGATACAGATAACCAGAGTAATCAGCGCCACATAAATAAATATTTTATACAGCCATTCGGCTGATGATTTTTTCCTCTGTTCCATTGACTGCCCTCCTTAAAATTCCAACGGTTCACGCTTGGTAACCACATTCACCAACGCCGACAATCCGAAGGAAAACAGAAAGACCAGCGCACCTATAGCCATTCCATAGCCATAAGAAGAATTGGTGTAGGCCTGCTTATACATATAGGATAACGCCACCTCGGAAGCGCCGTTGGGGCCACCGGAGGTCATGGCTTTCACGAACAAAAACGCCATGTTAATCGTACTGATGATAAAGAAAGTCAGCGTTGTACGAATATTGGTCCAAATCAATGGCAGTGTAACTTGGAAGAACTGAGTGATCTTGCCTGCTCCGTCAAGTCCTGCACTCTCATACAAGCTCTGGGGAACACTAGCCATAGAAGCCATATACATAACCATGTAATAACCAATCGCCTGCCAAACCATGGCGATAATCAAACTGGTCATTACCATGCTCTCTCCTTTCCATAAGATCGTCACCGTCTTTCCGGAAAACAAAGACAAAAGGCTGTTCAGCGTACCGTGATTCGTATCATAAATAGCACTGAAAATAGCTGAAATTACCACAACGGATAAAATATTTGGTATGTAAAATATAATACGGAAGAAATTTTGACCTTTAATTTTCTCCCTAGTCAAAATGGCTGCAAACACCAGCGCAAACGCAAAAGTAACAATGGTTACCACCACAATCAAAAGAATTGTATTTTGCATGGAGCGGATGAATTTTGCATCATTCATCAATGTCGTAAAGTTATCCAGCCCTATAAATTGTTCAGTGGGAGAATATGCGCTTCTCCTAAAGAGAGACATTCTAAAGACATTAATTGTAGGAATAATCATAAAAATTATGAACAGTATAACTGCGGGTGCCGCACATAAAAAGACAAATGCACTGCGTCCTGAACGTTTTTTCATATCTCAGAACTCCTTTCCCCTTTCGGAATTATGGTATTTCCTTTAAAAAAACGGCGGTGAACAGCCTGCCACCGCCGTTTCTTCATTCACTTTTCCATCGCCGAAACAATAAGCTTACATCGGCAATATTATCCGCATTCTACGAATCTTAACTACTGAACCAGATTCTCACGCATCTGATCGTTCATCTCCTTAATTCCGTTAACCCAATCCTCTTGTGTCTTGTCACCAGATACCAGAGAGTTTACTGGATCAAACCATACCTCACGGTTGGTAACGCCTACAACAGAATCGTATGCAGCAAAGTTACCCATAGCAGCCTTTGCTCCGTCATCATAGATGGAATAGAACATCTTATTATCGCCTTCGAGCATATCAGCAATACCGATAACAGGCTGAACTGCTGGTACAGGATTTCCATCTGCATCTACAGCGCTTGCAAAAATCTCACATGCTTTGTCACTGTAAAGGAATGCGATAAACTGTTTTGCTCCATCCGGATTCTCAGCGCCGCCTGGAATCCATGCCTGCTCAAACCAGGTATAGCTGTATCCATCGCCGCCTTCTTTTACTGCTGGCAATGCAGTCATGCCCCATTTGAAACCGTCTTCTCTAGGAGCATTTGCCATCTCGCCTACAATCCAAGTACCATTCGGCATAAACAGAGCCTTGTTGTCAAGAACCAGCTGCTGATTCTTTGTGAAGTCCTGGTCATTTGCCTGAGCAGGTGTGCTAGGTTCTGTATAAGTTGCCAATTTTGCCACGATGTCGAAGCAAGTCTTTGCCTCTTCGGAATCCCAGATGCCTTCCTCATATTTGGTAGCCTTGTCAAAGAACTCAGGACCGCCTGCGGAATACATCAGCGCATAGAAAAATGCATCAAAGTAACCAGTGGTCGGATAGGTAAACAGAGAAATGCCCTCTGCTTTCGCCTTGTCGCCCAATTCCCACATCTCATCCCATGTGGTAGGCACTTCCCAACCTTTCTCTTCCATCAGGCCTGCGTTGTAGAACAAGCCGCAGGGAGAATAGAACATCGGTGCCAGATAAGTCTTGCCATCTCCATAAGGATTGGTCAGACTGGTCTCGGTAAAGCCGCCAGCAATCTTATCGCTCACTACAGCGTCCTCTCCAGGTACTGTCATGGACAGAACATCAGTAATGTCAACAATGTTCTTATCCTTGATAAAGGTCTCTGTCAACCCTTTCTCACGACCAGTTGCAAGATGAATCACGTCAGGATAATCTCCTGCCTGCATAGATGGTCCAATCTCATCTTCCAACACCTTGCTTGTGAGCAGCTCCACTTCGATGCCTGTTTCCTCTGTAAAAGCCTTGCATACGTCTTCCCAGATCGTCTTGCCATAACCGCCCTCAAGCGCTGCTACTTCAATTTTTCCGCCGGCTGTCTGGTTATCCGCCTCTTCTTCGGGCTCCTCCGTTGTGTCTGTGGGCTCCTCACCCTGCTCTTCGTTCGTGGGCTCATCCTGCTCTGTCGTGCTAGGTGTGTCCGTCGCTGGCTCCTCGCTCTTCTTACCGCATCCTGTCAATGCAGACGTGGCAAGCGCAGCCACTAAAAGAATACTGAGCATTTTCCTTTTCATTAATCTTCTACCTCCTGACTAAAAATGTGTGATCATTTGGTTTTTATGTAACTCCCAACTGTCTGTTTTAGTATAGCAATCACCTATTATCTTTCCAATATCAATATTGCTCACTTCTTTATATATCTTGTCTATTTTGGATATTTTAATATATTTATTTGCATAATTTCCCGTTTATCTATACAGGTTGACGAATTTCTTCCTTTTCGCTCCTGCAATTTCGAGTCCTTAACTGGTATATTTCTCGAATTTCTCTTGTTATTTTCATGCAAAGGCATTATAATGGAAGCAATACGAAAAAAGCTTTTTATCTTTATTGTCTTGATTTTATTGTTATTGCTGCCCTATTGTCCGTCATCTGGCAGAATTCTGCACAGACTTACAACGGCAAATTTGTTATTGTTTCAAATTGCCGCCCCTCGCCAAAGGAGACCTGTTTTTATGAGCACGAACCATTATGTCCTTGATCCACTGCCAGCCGACCCTATAGACCGCTCCGTCACCAAGCTGCTTTATATCAGCGTTACGCGCTATAGCCCGGAGTGGCATTCCATTCCTCATACCCATCCCAGCACCGAAATGTTTTTTGTCACCGGCGGCTCTGGTTTCTTAAGTCTTACCGGGAAAACGATTCCCATCGGCGTAAGCGACGTCATTATCGTCAATCCTGGCACGGAACATACAGAACTTAGCTCTGACGAACATCCTCTGGAATACATCGTCATGGGAATAGACGGTCTTGAGACCATCTCCGGAGATGATGAAGGCGACGGCTATTCCGTGATCCATTTTCAGTCTGGAGGAGAACAAATACTGCATTATTTGCGCTTCCTTCTCAAGGAAATCGAGACCCGGCTTCCAGGCTATGGCACGATCTGCCAGAATCTTCTAGAAATCGTCTTGCTGCTTCTAGTGCGCCGCAGCCAGTTTACGGTTACTTTTACGCCAGCCATCCAAAAGCCAAGCAAAGAATGCGCCGTTGTGCGCCGCTATATTGAAACTCATTTCAAGGAAACCCTGACGCTTGACAACCTTGCGGCCGTTGCCCATGTCAGCAAATACTATCTGGCTCATGCTTTCAGCCGGGAATATGGCACCTCTCCTATCAATTACGTTTTATCCTGCCGGATTCAGGAAAGCTTGCGCCTTCTCTCGGAGACCCACATGTCGCTCTCTCAGATTGCCGGCATACTTGGCTTTTCCTCGCCAAGTTATTTCTCTCAGAGCTTCCGCCGCATCAAAGGCTTAAGCCCCATGGCTTACCGGAATCAGTGCCAGAATGGGGACAAGACAGGCCAACAGCAAGAAAAATAAAGCGCAGGCTTATGCGCCGATGCACCTAAATGAGCTCTATGCTAACTTTCAAACAGGAAAAATGCATTAAAAGCTTTTGATTATTGTTCTGATAAATTTTAATGTCAAAAAGAAGCCCGCATGCATTGGTTAACGGCTGCATATCCCGATACCACTGATAAAGATTATCTGTCAAGTTCTCAATAAAGGATTTCGGTCTTCCCTGCAAATCTACCGTCTCCATGCAAGGCATCAAGTAACCGGAAGCTGTACTCTTGGCTGCTCTTTGCCAGGGGGCAGCCCATAATAATACTTTGCTGACAGCTGCGCCATAGCAATCTGTGTATCAGGCGCCACGCATCCATACATTTTGACACTCTAATCTTAAGATAAAACGAGGACGCCGCTTTGTCAGAAAGACAGTTTGCGGCGCCCCTTTGATATATCCTATCTATGCTTTATTATTTTGTAATCAATTCCACTTCTACAGGCAGGGATTTCTCTACTTCCTCCCCGGCGATTAGGCGAATTGCCGTAAGAATTGCCGTTTCACCCATCAATTCCGGCTTCTGGGCAACGGTCGCTATCATTCTTCCTGCTTTGACTTCGCTTACCGCATCATCAGTAGCGTCAAAGCCAACGACCTTGATATCCTTTCCAGTTGCCGCAATTGCCTGCAGCGCACCCAATGCCATCTCATCATTGTGAGCAAATACGCCTTTGATCGAACCATCTGACTGCAGCACATTCTCCATAACTGTCATGCCTTCTGCACGGTCGAAGTTAGCGCTCTGGCTCGCCACTACATCCAAGGCCTGATCTGCTGCTTCATGGAATCCTGCGCCACGATCGATGGTGGCAGAGGCTCCAGGCACTCCTTGCAGCTCGGCTACCTTTGCGCCTTCGCCAATCTGTTCAATCAAATATTCGGTAGCCATTTTCGCACCAGCCACATTGTCAGACGCAATCTGGCAGTCCACGTCAACGCCATTTACCACGCGGTCGACAGAAATCACTTTGATCCCTTTGGAAATCGCATTCTGCACTGCGGGCGCCACTGCGTCAGAGTCCACCGGATTTACAATCAATACGCTGACGTTCTTGGAAATTAAATCCTCAATGTCATTTTGCTGTTTCGCACTATCGTCCCCAGCGTCTGCGACCGACAAACTTACGCCCTCTTTTTCGGCTGCGGATTTCGCTCCCTCCGCAAGAGAGACAAAAAAGGGATTATTTAACGTTGAGACAGAAAGTCCAATCGAACCGTTTCCAGCGCCTTCGAGCGCTTCGCCCTCGCCGTCAATCGTGATTGCGTTGCACCCTGTCATGCCAAATACCATACACAATACCAGCAGAATACTTGCTATTCTTTTCATCATCCATTTTCTCCTTTCCTTAATCCATCCCAAATTGCAACGCAGATTATCTCTTGCGATCTGATAATACGGCAACCAGGATTACGAATCCTTTAATCACATCCTGATAGTAAGAAGATACGCCAAGGATGTTAAGTCCGTTATTTAATACCGCGATAATCAATACGCCGATCAACGTTCCATAAATCTTTCCGCGACCGCCGCTCATGCTTGTTCCGCCCAAGGCTACGGCTGCGATTGCGTCAAGCTCGTATCCATCTCCAAGCGTGGGCTGTGCAGAACCAAGCCTAGACAGCAGGATTAGTCCAGCTAACGCAGACATAAATCCAGAAATCGCATATACGATGATTTTTGTGCGGTCAATATTGATGCCAGCAAGCTTCGCACACTTCCAATTGCTTCCAGTTGCATAGACTGCGCGTCCAAAAGTAGTCTTGTTCAGCAAGAAATAAAATCCGACAAAGATCAAAACCAACAGGATGACCGGAATCGGAATATTGAAAAGGTTTCCTCTTCCCACCAATTTCAGCACAAAGCTGTCTCCCAAGTTAGAAATCGGCTTTCCACCTGTAAAGATCATCGTTGCTCCACGGTAAACCGTCATCGTGATCAACGTTGCAATGAAAGCCTGAAGCCTTCCTTTGGTTACCAGAAATCCGCTGACAGCTCCAAGCGCAGTTCCGATTACCAAAGCCAGAATCATTGCAAGCCCTGCCGGAACTCCGGATGATATCATGCCTGCACAGAGCACCGTGCTCAATGCCAGAACAGAACCAACAGACAGGTCAATAGCGTCTGTGAGGATCACGCAGGTCATTCCAAATGCAATCAACCCGTTAATTGACGACTGACGCAGCAGTGATAAAAAGTTGCTTCCCGTCCTGAATTCAGGACTTATGATACTAATGCCTACAACCAGCAGTAACAGCGCGATAAGGGCGCCCAGATCCTGTATATGATCCATAATTTTTTTCTTATTTGCTTCCATTAAATCATACCTCCTGTCGCTAATGTCATGATATTTTCCTGGTTTGCTTCTCCCTTGTAAATAATTCCTGTCACCACGCCTTCACGGACAACCATCACGCGGTCGCTCATGCCAAGCACCTCGGGCAGCTCGGAGGATACCATGATAATGGCAACCCCTTTTTGCGCCAAGTCATTGATGATGCTGTAAATTTCTTTTTTCGCCCCGATATCCACGCCTCTGGTCGGTTCATCGAGAATCAGAATTTTAGGATCTGTGTATACCCATTTTGCAAATACTACTTTCTGCTGATTGCCGCCGCTTAAGTTGCTGCACTCATGGAAAGGACCAAAGCACCGAATATGTAGCTCCTTGATTCCCTTTGTGACAAGGTTCCTTTCTTTCTTGCGGTCTATCACATGGCTCTTGGAAATGATCGGCAGGTTGGCGAGCGCAATATTTTTTTCAATGCTTTCCTCCAACATCAACCCTTCCACTTTTCGGTCCTCCGTAATAAAGCCAATGCCGTTTTTCATCGCCTGGATCGGAGACTTGATTGACACTTCTTTGCCATTAATCTCAATTTTCCCTGATTCATAGGGCAAGTTGCCAAAAATAGCTTGCATAACCTCTGTTCTGCCTGCGCCCATAAGTCCTGACACGCCTAAGACTTCCCCGGCTTTGACCTCGAACGATACATCCTGAAACACGCCTTTTTTCGTCAGTCCGCTGACCTTGAGAACCGTATTTCCAATCTTGCATTTCCGTTCTGGATAACGTTCCCCGATTTCACGCCCGATCATCAGCTTGACAATTTCATTCATATTGGTTTCTGGAATGTTCCTGGTTCCTACATATGTTCCGTCGCGCAGCACGCTAATCCTGTCGCACAGTTCAAATATTTCTTCCATGCGGTGTGAAATATACACGATGGAAACTCCTGACTTGCGCAGGGACTGAATCACTTCAAAGAGCACTACTGTCTCGCTTTGCGTCAGGGCGGCCGTAGGCTCATCCATGATGATGACTTTCGCATCGACCATCAGGGCTTTACAAATTTCAATCATCTGCTGCTGTCCCACGGACAGATTAGACATCACCTCTCCTGGATCAATCTGCACTCCCAGCTTTCCAAGCGCATCTTTCGCTTTTTGCCTCATGGCTTTCTGATTACAGAATCCAAAACGGTTCTTAATCTCTTTGCCCATAAACAAATTCTCTTCCACCGTCAAGTCAAACAGCACGTTCAGCTCCTGATGGATAAACACAATCCCCGCCTTTTCCGCTTCTTGGGGATTTTTATAATTCACTTCCTGACCGTCTACCAGAACCGTACCCTTGTCTTTGGTGTAGACGCCTGTCAAAATCTTCATCAGAGTGCTTTTCCCAGCTCCATTTTCTCCCATGAGTGCATGTACTTCCCCATGTCCTAGAACAAAGCCTGCATCTTTCAGCACCTGATTCGTTCCGAAGGATTTATGGATTCCCTTCATCTCAATCTGCATCTCTATTCCTCCCTTTTATTTTGATATCCCATCCATTTGATGTTGGGTACTTGATCGTTTCCTAGTATCTCTATGGAAGCATATCAGAACAAACATGCTGACTGCAGAATAATATTTGCATATGGCGTGGTCTCCCCTGTCCTGATCACCGCCTTGCATGTTTTCGTCTCTTCTTTTAGCTTGGCATGGGGTATATATGAAATCTTGCATTCTCTTCCCATCTCGTTTACAAGCGCCAGAACTTCTTCCAGAATATCAGGATTTTGTTCTCGAATCTCCTCGGCAAGAACAATCTTTTCAATCTTCATCTCTTTGACGACTTCCCGAAGCACTTCCATAAAAGATGGAACTCCTAATTTAAGCGCCAAGTCGATCCGCTCCGTCTCATCTGGAATCGGAAGGCCGCAGTCTGCCACCGCCAGCGTGTCGGTGTGCCCCATGTAAGACAATACTCTTGAAATGTCTGCGTTAAGGATGCCATTGCTCTTCATGTTCTTATTCCTCCATTGCTTTTTTTACTTGATCCCGGGACGGCATTCCTCCCTGCGCCCCGAATTTTTCCGTGGACAGTCCTGCCGCCGTATTTGCAAATGCCAGGGCTTTTGCAATGTCCATCCCTTCGGTGACAGCTACCGTAAACGCTCCGTTTAAGGTGTCTCCTGCTCCGGTGGTATCCACGACATTTGCTTTTTTTGCGGGCACCAGGATCACCTCTCCATTTTTAAGACACGTGCTAACCCCGCGGGAACCTTGCGTAATCACCAGTTTTTCAGGATATTTTTTCATCATCTCATCAAAAGAAACATCTTCTCCAAACAGAATCACGGCTTCATGTTCATTGGGCGTTAGGTATGTCACTTTTTCCAGGATTTCCTGTTTTACTGGCCGTGCTGGTCCTGGGTTTAAGACTACCTTGACACCGTTTTCTGCGCACAATTCCACCACATGCTCGATCGTCTCCTGTGGTATTTCATGCTGTAGCAGGACAATTTCACATTCTAAAAGGGAATCCTTGACCTGATCCACATATGCGATGTCCACACAATCGTTTGTCCCTGCGACAACGACGATCGTATTATCATTTTCCCCTACTGTAATCATTGCCAATCCCGTAGACGTCCCTGCCACCGTCTTAATGCATTTTGTCTCAACGCCTGTTTGCTGCAGATTTTTTACGAGGCTTATTCCTGCAGCATCATCTCCAACGCATCCGAACATCTCGACCTCTGCCCCAAGCTTTGCCATGGCAACGGCTTGATTGGCTCCTTTCCCACCTGGGATATACTTTAAATCTCCACCCTTTACCGTCTCGCCTTTGAGAGGAATCCGTTCTGCCTTTACCGTCATATCCATATTGATGCTTCCAACTACCCCAATTTTACCCATGCGCTTCATCTCCTTTACGATCTTATGATTCACATTATAAACATTTATATAAAATTTTCAATACTTTTTTCGATATTTTTCACTTTTAGACTACACTTTGTATATATTATATAGTTTTATATGTTTATTTTTGTATATTTTAACCGAATCTTTTCCATTCCATTATTACAATTATATTTTTTCCAAAAAAATATTTTATGTTTTTTTATGTTTTCCAAAACAAAAAGATAATATGGTAATCGCAAAAAAATAGAACCTCCGCATTCATCATGCATCAGTCCTATGTCACAATATAATTATTGCCTGTGCCGCTTGCACGGTAACGTTTTCTGCCATCGAAAACGAACTGGCGCTAAATACCGCCGCCCTCTTTGATCTCTTTTACGCTCCCGCGTTCTACAAATTCGGCACAAACTTGAATTTCTATCTTTGCCTGCCCATTCCTGCTGTCCTCATCCAAAAGTTCACGAACTGCTCTCGCTCCCAGCTCCTGCTTATATACATGAACGGTGGACAACGGCGGATCCAACACCGCGCCATAAGAAACATCGTCAAAGCCAATCACGGAAATATCTTCCGGAATCCGATAGCCGCATTCCTTTATTGCCTGCATACATCCAATCGCAATCATGTCATTATCTGCAAAAAAAGCCGTCGGCACCTCTTTTACTCTGCCAAGATACTCTTTCATCTTCTGATATGCCGTTTCAATCTTGGTTCCAACCGTCGCAATATATTCTGGTCTGACTGGATAGCCATATTGATTCATCACCTGATAGTATCCCTTTTCACGGGAACGAAACGCCTGAATCCGAAATTCCCCTTGTAAATATCCGATTCTTACATGCCCCTTTCTAACCAGATATTCCATGGCTTCAACGACTGCCTCCGTATCATTGATCAACACGCTATTGAATCTATACTTATCACTTCGCCCATCCAACAGTATGATGCGGTTTTTCGCACTGACATAGAATTGGTAATCTTCTTCAAGCATTTCCGTCCCCAAGAGTATTATCGCACTCTGCATATCCGTCAAAATGTCGGCAAGCTGCTCCTGGTAATTTGAATCATGAATGTCCACATAACAAAATATCATCTCATACCCCAAAAGCTTTGCCTGATGCTCCACTCCTTCAATTACCGCTGGATGAAAAAAACTTTCATCAATAATCAGTCCATTTCTGCGAAATATCACAAAGCGGATCTTCGTAATTCCCTCTTCGACACGATAGCCAAGCTTTTGCGCAGCGTTGAGAATCTTTTGGGCAGTCTCTTTATTTACTCCTTTTTTTCGGTTCAGCGCATTGGATACCGTAGACATCGAAAATCCGGTATCCTCACTGATTTTGCGAATATTTACTTTCATTACCTCTCTGTCCTCTCCTACAAATGACCAGCGCATCGCAAGCTCCATAATCAGTTGACACATGTATGAATCGGTGCACTAAGCATCATTATATCATATCTTCAAATATTTAGTGTATAAAAATAAAAATTTTAAGAAAAATTTTTTATTAATTATTGATAGAAATTTGATTTTTATTTTCACAATCTTACATTTGAAAAATCCAAGGGCAAGGAAGATTCCTTGATACCATTTAGTTACAAATCACCCTTATGTTTGCAAGAAAACACACCGATCCATGAGCATCATTTTGAAGCAAGCGTAAACTGATTCACCAATTGCTTCAAGCAGGAAGCCTCAGCAGAAAGCTGCTCGCTTGCAGCTGCTCCTTGCTCTGCAGTAGCGCTATTGCTCTGCACAACGACAGAAATCTGATTAATGCCCTCCGAAACTTGCTCCACCGATTCTGACTGCTCATTAGACACCACTGCAATATGGTCAATAGCTTCCACAACAGACTGAATGCTATTGACGACCTCAAAGAGGACGTTTGCTGTATTTTGCGCAATTTCCATGCCGGTATGTACTGCCTCTGTAGAATTGGCAATTAACTCTGATGTATTTTGTGCAGCCTGCGCAGATTTAGCGGCCAAACTGCGGACCTCCTCCGCAACGACAGCAAACCCTTTCCCTGCACTTCCGGCCCTGGCAGCCTCCACTGCCGCATTCAAAGAAAGGATATTTGTTTGAAATGCGATATCGTCTATTGTCTTAAGAATCTTTTCAATTTCCTCAGAGCTGGCCTGGATCTTCTCCATAGCCTGTACCAGGTTCTGCATCTTCTGGTTGCACAGGGAAACCTCCTTACCTGCTTGATGCGTCTGGCTCCTGACGTTCAAAGCCCCTCCTGCCGTGCTCTTAACTTCCTCAGAAATTGCGCTGATCCTTGCCGCTAATTCCTGTACGGAACCCGCTTGTTCTGCGGTACCCTGGCTAAGCGTCTGCGCGCTTGATGACAACTGGCTGCTGGCGTTCGCCACTCCCTCTGCAGATTGATTGACCTGATGCATGGCGCTAGAAAGTTTAAGCCTCATATTGCGCATCGAATGCAAGATATCCTGATAACTGCCAACATATACCTCCTCATGTTGTGTATGGACGTCAAGATTCTGACTTGCCATCTCGTTAAGCAGATAACTAATGTCGCTGATAACAATACGCAATCCCTGCACTAAAGATTCCGTCGAGCTCACAAGCACGCCCGTCTCATCCTTGTTCTTAATCGTTGGCATCGGCGTCTCTAAATCTCCCTCCACCAGCAGCTTCATGCGATTTACGCAGGCTTTCATTGGCTTGCCGATATTCAACGCCAGCATCAGGGCTACCACGACTGATATCAATATGGAAACCACGATCACTGCAATATTGATCACCATTGCGTCCCGCGTAGAAGCCAGATAATTAATCTGCGGCGCAGTCACTGCGATACTCCAGCCGTCTGTATCTAACACGGGAGCATATGCCGCAAACATTTTAACTTCTCCGCTTGTATAACTTCCAAACCCATTGTCCCCCTGACGCATCTTCGCATGAATCGCCGCCAGATCCTTGAGCGAGGCGTCGCTCTGCGCCTCCGCTTCTATATTTTGAACCGTTATTGTATCAAGCGTGACATCGGCTATCGTGCCGCCAGACTTATTAATCATGTATGCCCTGCTGTTTTCACCAATCTCAATAGACGATACAATATCATTCAAAAAGGTCTCATGAGGAACAAAATATACGACGCCGACAATTGATTTCTCATAATTCCCTTCCTCATATAAAGGCGCCGCTACCATAATCGATAATTCCCCAGTAATCTTGCTGATCAACGGCTCCGACACAAAAACATTGCCCTGCATCGCCTGACGTACATATTCACGGTCTGAATAGTCATTTCCATCAAAAACACTGATGCCATCCGCAGCGACAATATTTCCCCTCTGAAAGCCATGCATGGAAACACGCTCGTCGATGATCGCCTGCTTTTCCTCCACTGGCACTTGCGGATCCGACAACTACGGAATGCCCCCAACTTCCATGACGACGTTTTTATATGCCTCAAGTTCCTGCTGCACACGTCCCGCCGCCAGCACGGCCATCTGACTCATCATCTTTTCTACCGTGGACATGGTATTGTTGTAATTTAGCATGATGCTCGACGTTCCAGAAGCGACCAGACCAACTATAACAGTCAAAATAAGACATAATGTAATTTTAATTCGAATGCTTTTCATTTCAATCTTACCTCCTACTCACATAGCTGATATACAGAATATCCAAATTAACATATTCGACCGTTCTTAATTATTATAAAAGTTACAATTCCTGCTTGTCAACAACCATCTGCGTTCTAAAATAGTATTTATTGCATCAATCCATCAACTTATGAAATTTCTTACTAGAAGCAAGCCGATATCGCCGTACCCTGGCATCCTCAAGGATACGACGATATCCGTTTTGAATTAAGGACGGTTCACCCATGCAGTTGACGCATCCATCGCCGTGCGGCAGGCATTCGTCTGATCCAGCGCATGGAGCATCACAAAGTCATGAATCGTCCCCTGCACCCGCAAAGCTGTTACTTTTACGCCTGCAGATCGAAGCTTTTCGCCAAAGGCTTCTCCTTCGCTGCGTAAAACATCCGCCTGACCATTTATAATCATTGTCTGCGGAAAGCATTTCAGACAATCTATGCCCGCCCGAAGAGGGGATGCTGTTATTTGGCTTCTATCTTCCATAGAATCTGTATATTGCCGCCAGAACCATTTCATTCCTTCCCGATACAGATAATAGTCCACTGCGAATTGGCGGTAACTTGGCGTGTCAAAACAGGCGTTGGTTACTGGGTAATATAAGAGCAGCTTGTGAATGCACGGACCATGCCGCATCGCTGACATCAGAACCATGGCGATCGCCATATTACCGCCAACGCTGTCGCCCGCTACCGTGAGCGTAGTATCGTTGACCAACGAAAAACAATCCCCGATGACTTCCTTAATGTGCGAAAGGATAAAGTAGCACTGTTCGATCGCAGTCGGATATTTTGCTTCTGGCGCCCGGCTGTATTCTGGGAATATTACCAATGAATTCGTCCTTGCCGAAAGCTCTCTGACTAACTTTTCATGTGTATGAAAGCTGCCGAACACCCAGCCTGCTCCATGAATATAGAATATAATATCTTTGATCCTTTTACCTTTGGGCATAATGAAGTATACTGGAATACTGCCCCACTTGCCAGTATTGATGCAAACCGAGGATATATCGGCGGGATATTTATATACTGGCGTATCCTGCGCCTCCTCCAACACTCTTCTGCCTTGCTTGGGCGGCAACTGAAAAATCAACGGGGGCACAGAGCTTTGATTGCAGACGGCTTCTGCAGCGGCTTCCAATGGAACACATCGTTTTATCATGTCATTTTTCCTTTATGATAGAATTAGTTTTTACTATAATATGTAACTTTTGCGTTTTTGCATTTCTGTCAAAAATTCACTCCAAAGACAGAGCAAAAGGGGGGGGTCGCATCAGCGGCAAGACCTTTTGAACAAGCGAATATCTTAGTGCGACAGCCCCATTATAGCCCTGCGACCCTTTCACGAGACATGAATAGAATTTTGAGGCAAAAGTTCAAAAAAACATCCATTTACGCTTCCTTAGTTGATAATTGATACAAAAATAATTATAATAAAGGTTGACATATCATGTCAGGATTTTGATGGCGCTCTATTCTCAGAGGAGGGACTGGCAATGCAGGAAAGCAGATTATTTAAGATTATGTATCACCTACTCGACAAAGGACAGGCTACTGCTCCAGAATTAGCAGAAAAATTCGAAGTATCTGTAAGGACGATTTACAGAGATATTGACGCTCTAAGCGGCGCAGGCATTCCTGTTTACACAGAAGCAGGGCGAAACGGCGGCATTCATTTGATGAATGGCTTTGTTTTAGACAGTGTCGTATTGTCAGAAGAAGAAAAGCAGGAAATTCTTACAGCCTTACAAAGCATACCCCCTGGGGCATCCCATTATGACCATGATCTAGAGGGCATGCCATCTGAGGCATCACAAGCTGCAAATTCCAAGAAATCTATTAGCAGCCGCCAAACATTGCAAAAACTTTCTGCAATATTTCATATGAGTGCGGAAAATTGGCTTGAAGTGGATTTTTCCAGATGGGGAAACAAGGGAACTGACAATAAGAAATTTGAATTACTAAAAGCAGCAATCATTCATCAAACATGCGTCAAGATAACCTATGCAAATTCCTACGGAATAGTAAACGAAAGGATTATCGAACCATTAAAATTGTCCTTCAAGTCTACGTCATGGTACTTAAAAGCATATTGCGAGGAAAAGCAAGATTTTCGGATCTTTAAACTAACCCGCATCATAGATTTAGAAGTTCTCAGAGACAGTTTTTGCAAACGTTCATTTCCAGAATCAAATGAAACACCAAGTCCGGTCTGCCGTACCATCGTATTGCGTTTTCCAAAGCATATGTCTTATCGTGTTTATGATGAATTTGATCAAACACAAATAAGCAAAAAAGAAAACGGGGATTTAATCGTATCTGCTGAAATGCCAGATGACGAATGGCTCACAGGGTATCTATTATCATTCGCAGCACAAGTAGACATTATAGAGCCTGCATGTCTCAAAGACATTATGGCACGACAAGCAAAGAAAATTTATGAAAAATATACCTTGTAGCATGGTCATATTGGTATGCCCAAGAAATTATAAAACTTGACATAGGGTGTCAGTTTTTGCGTGCTATGATATTCTTGTAACCAAACAAATTTTATATTCAGGAGGATTGAAAATGAACGAAAAATTTTGTCAATGCTGTGGCATGCCAATCGGCAATGCCGATGAAATGCATGGAAAAAACAAGGATGGAAGCAAAAACGAGGACTACTGCAAGTATTGTTTTGAAAATGGCGCTTTTACGAGCGATTGCACAATGGAGGAAATGATTGAATTTTGCATTCCCCATATGGTCGAGGCTCATTCTGAGATGACAGAAAACGAAGCCCGCACGATGATGAAAAAATTTTTTCCCACGCTCAAACGGTGGAAAACAGCGTAATTTGGGCTCTTATTTTGCCAGAGTTACCACAAGTCATTATCACCAGACAATGAAACAATTCAAAACACATAGGAAAAATTGCGTCAAGATATAAGGAGGACACACGATGCACTTCGTGAAAGCGAAAGAAATATTGTCTGCTAAAAATGGAATGAATTTATATCGCGGATGCTCTCACGGGTGCATTTATTGTGACTCCAGAAGTAAATACCATCATATGGACACGCTTTTGAAGATATCGAAGTCAAAGAAAATGCGTGGTGCAAATTGATTACAGTGACAACGCATAATAATCAGACACGATTTGGATTGCAATTTCCTTTGCCCTAGAACTAGATACCTCCATGCCGTCTGTTCTTCCAAGATAGACACAATAATATATGTTCCCTTTTGGACTTTCTGCAAATCCAGTAAGCCACGCGTCAACAACAATGCCCTCAGCTTTGCCCATTCCTGTCTTCCCAAATATAGAAATCTCCGTCTGCTCTTGTTGCGATACCTGCATCACTTGTTTCAATTGATCTCGTGTTTCTTGTGAATAATCTGAATCATCGCCAAAAATACGCTCCATTACCTCCACCTGTTCTTTCGGAGAGATCATTAATGACGATTCAATCCAAAAACCTGTTAATGCCCGGTTATTATTATTTGTATTCGAGCCACCCTCCCAATCAGAAATATCACAGTTGCCATACTGCAATTTTTGCAATTCCTTTTGCATCATATCCTTTCCAATATCATCTATGACCTGTCTATAATACCATACACAGGACGTACGAAATGCTTCGCTAAAATCAAGATCTCTATTCCAATCCTCATTCCAGAATGATTCACCGCTCCACGTCCGTATGGAATCTTCCGGCTCTAAAATTCCATTTTCTAAAGCAATCAGAGAAGAAATAATCTTAAAAGTGGAACATGGCGACCTTCTGGTCAAGGCAAGGTCGCCATTATAGATTGTATATTGTCTGTCAGTTACATCATATACGACTGCGGCTCCATGCAAGCCGTTAAAGTACTCTGACCAATCTGTTTCAACAATCTCAGGTTCCGCCGGGAGAGCTTTTGCAGAATCTTCTGTCTCTGTCTCAACGGATTGTCCATTTAATTCTTCGTTTTCTTCTTCTGGTTCTTCTATTCTTTCTTCAAAAATCTTTTCTTCGCTACTGCGACGATCCCCACAACCCGTCAGCGTTAAGGCACATGCGAATAGCAAAGATGCCAGTTTAAAATAATTGTTGCCCTTTTTCATTCTTTCACTCTTTCCTTTTTGATTTGCTTCCCAATCTGATTTTCCTATTCCGGCTATGGTAGCAGTCTAATAAAACCTTGATTAAAACTCCCATGACAAGAACCCCAATTAAAGTTATAAAAAGGAAAAGCTTCCAGTTAAAAGAACTTCCTCCACTCTTTTTTTCCTCGCTTAACGGCTCTTTGACTGTATGTTCCAGTTGATCACTTTCTTCTTGAACATTCTCTACTATAAAATCAACTTGTCCAGCCAAATGATCTTCATAAAAATATTGAGCCGTAACCGTTTCTGGCTCTTGATAGTCAAGTTTTATGTTCAAATCGGAACTGTTTAACCCTTTGGGCACCATTACATATGCTTGATCTGTATCCAGTTTCGAAATCACGCAATTTTCAAAGATCGGATCTTCTTTTTTTAACATTTCTTCAAAATAGGCTTTATCCTCACTAATTTTTACTTTTGTAAAACGATCGAAACTATCATTCAATAACTCTAATGTATCTTGATATAAAGACTCTCTCTGTTCTTTCATAACTACGCAAATAAGAACCATGTCATCCCTTTTGGCACAAGTAACCAAGGTATGCGCTGCGGCATTTGTATAACCATTCTTTCCAGCAAAAACTTCCTCATTTTGAAACTCTGTTTTTCCGATCATTTTGTGATGATTATACATGGGGATTAAATCTTTTTGATGTTCCGTGGGAGGAATCTCATAATAAGAAGTTCCAGAAATTGTCTGAAACATATCGTATTCTAAAGCCGCTTTGGTGATCAACGCCATATCATACGCACTGGTTACATGGCTTTCATCTGGAAGCCCGTGTGGATTTGTAAAATTAGTATTTTGGCAGCCTATTTCTTTCGCCTTTTGATTCATCATGCGAATAAAGTTTTCATAAGTACCGCCCACGTGCTCCGCCAATGCATACGCAGCATCATTTGCCGATGCCAACAGGACTGCATAAAGGCATTGCTCCACCGTCAGTTGCTCACCTTCGTCTAATGCAATATGCGTCCCTTTATCTTCCATATAAACAGCCTCATGCGGAATGGTTACAATTTCGTCCATTTCACAGTTTTCTATCGCTAACAGCGCTGTCATAATTTTTGTAATGCTTGCCGGATAATGGACGTCATTGATATTTTTCTCATAGAGAACAATTCCTGTAGACGCCTCCATTACAATGCCCGATTCACCTGTAATAGAAAGACCATCCCCCCAAACAGGCAACTCTGACGGGTGATTGTCATTCTCAACAGCCATAAGGCACATAGGCTGTATTCCCACTACGAAACACGCAGCGCAGCACGCCAATATAATTTTTCTAATCTTTCTAATATATTTCATCTATGGCGATCATCCTTTCGATCCGAAATAGCAACATTTTTTAATAGTTTCCATCTCTCTTTTAAACACTATTATAGATAGTACGATAGTAATACTTGGGTGTCAAGTGATTAATACGGAAGTTTTTAAATCTTTTCTGTCATTATGAGGCTGTTGCACGAAAGTATTTACTTGATCAAAAATCTATGATGGCAAAACGAAATAACTCAAACTCTTTTTCACCTGATTACCTATCTGTATTCAAGTGAAATTCTACCGTGTGATCTGCTTTGCGATTTGCAAAAATCTCTCCAGCGCCGGTTGTGAGATTATAAAGAACGCTCCATTGCAGTTTGTCCGTATCACCGTCAAACACGCCGACATCAGCTAGCAACTGAATTGCCTGATGCTCCTCAAGCATGCCTTGATTTGCTTCAATCTCGTCTTGCACTTTCTCATAGCGTTCAAATTCTGTAAAGCCTTCCCCAATATTTAATCCTTGATAGGCAATGAAATTCGAAGCGACTTGATATTCTTTCTCTGTTTCAACAACACAAAGTTTCTGATTGACATATTCCACGATTACAGAATGTCCGCTGGCATCGGCAATCAAATAATGGCATTTGATATCCCCTGAAAAATAGATATTGTATTGCTTTAACAATGCAATCGCTTCTTCTATGGTAGCCGCCTTATCAAGCACGAGGCGAATTGCAGTGGTGGTATTGAGCGTTATTTTATCAGCACGATAAGGCGCTTGCGCCTCTGGAACTGCAAGCAGGGCAATTGCAAGACCTCTCTCATTCATTCCGTCAAAAGGAAGAAATGGCGCAGCCAAGGCTAAGAAAGAATCAACGAGAGAACCTTCAGGCAAATTGTCCTCTGAATATCCCGCAAAAGCAAGATTGACTGTGGAAACCGAGGCATAGCCATTATCAGGGGCAGTGTAGAGCTGTAAGGACGGGGCATAGGTAAAATCAAAATTCCTTGCAAACAGAATGTCGCCATCATGGTTTCGCACGGCAAAAGCAGTACATCCATCCCCTGTAACCCCCAAATCGATTGGCAATCCTTTCAACAGACGCTTTGTTACAAAAGCCTCGATATCTGCATCATCGCTTGCGCCAACTTTTAGAAACGCATCAAAGCCATAATCGCCATAATAGGTCATTTGATACATTCCATAATCATCGATCTTTCGCAATGACATAAGAGAGCGAAGCTCCTTCCAAAACAACATCAGCACTGTGATTATAATAATCAACAAAGCAATTCCTGCGCCCATGAAAATCCTAAAGATTGCTTTCTTCTTTTTTCGTACCATGTTTTCATCTCCAAATTCCGATTGTGATTTGATGCTTTAAGGGAAATATTAGCTGTTATATTTTGTTATTAAAATCTCGGCTACCCCTTGAAAATACTAAGTTTATCGCAGGTGGGCTTTCCCTTAAAGTTTCCCTTGTGTTATATCTTTCCATAGGGCATTACGAACCCTGATAAGTGAAAAAATAAGGGAAACAAAATCACATAAAACATTATAACACAAAATATATGGGAATTGGCAAACTGATTGAAATGCTTTCAATAATTCAATGAAAAGAGGAATGATAAAAAATGAATATTATCTATGCAACATACAATATCCACCATAACAGCATTGACGTATATACCTATTCAGGTTACTTTTTACGGATAGACTGCAACAAGGCGGAAGAAGGATTGAAAACTACTCCCTGCCCCGAATGCGCCTTAAATGCTCTGGCAATAGACGAACCTCTTGAATACGCAAGATTGTATCTTGAGGGAAATATGCAGATGTGGGTGGATGCAGAAGATTCATTGGAATTTTTGTAAATTTAAAAAGGAAAATCTTAAAGTGTTTCCGACTTTTTCCTTTAAGATTTTCCTTTTTAAAATTGTATCTTATTCATCCATGCTAACATATGTTTGATAAGCTATTCGCATATAATTGTATTAAAGCATTGATAAGCGAAACTTTCTATCTTTCTTTTCATTTTTTCTATCTAATTCAGCATTTACAAAATTCATATGCCAACTAAATTTTTGATACAATTTCTCATCTATTTTTATACCAGCTTCTTCTTGCATGATTTGAAATCCATTCATTAACATTTCGCCACAAAAATGACAATCATTCAGAAAGTTTAAAAAATATAAATCATCAAAATCTTTTCTTAAATATTCGCATAGTACATTGTTTTGAATAATTTCGTTCACAATATCTTTATCAATAATTATTCTTGGATAATTTGCAACTTTATCTTCTAAATAATATGATTTCAAAAGTGCCTCACCCCAAACCATTACATCATCTATAAATAATTGTCCTATAGAAATGCCTCCACGTAAAAGCCACCCCACACTATCGCTAGCAGAAAGTTCTTGGAAGTGTCCAGCACACATTAGAAGGCTTCGAATCTCTTGAGAACGTTGGGGTATCTGATTTGACAATTTTTTAGCTATTATAATATTATCCGAAAAGATTTTGAATTGTATGTCCTGATTTTCCTCAATTTGAACATTTCGTGTTAATTTTACCGAAAATGTATAAAGATTATGTAGTTTGTTCATTGCCAATTGGCTATCCTTTGATTTAATCTTATTTGTAACACCTAAAAGGTCAATATACGCAACAATATATTCATCTGTTTCTCTGTCATAAGTATCTTTATTTTGATTTACTAACATAATAACTTTTCCATCCTCCCCTATCAATAGAAATGTGTTGTTTCTAAAATTTTTTCCCAGATTCACTGGAACTGTGGTAATGTGTATCAAAAGAGGTTCAGTTTGTGCCTTTCTTGATCTTTAAATTATATTTTTCACACTCTGCCTCTAATTTGGGAAAATTCAGGCAGCGATTCCTGCCTGCAAATGACTCATTGGATAGGTATTTCTTATACAGGACATTGGCTTTATTGCAGATTACCTCATTATTCGTCTGACACCATTCCAGTTCCAAAGTACATAACTTCTTATAATATCTGATATTTTCCCTATCTCTCTTAAAAATGGTGGTATCAACAAGTTGTAATTGCTCTTCTTCAATAGGTATCATCAGATTAAAATTTAGAACACCTAATAATTTTCCATTTACTTCAATTTTGGAAAAGTCCATAGAATTTTTCATGTTCTTATGTTTTTCCTTTGGCGATGAAAGTGGTATGCAATATTTGTGAACGCCACAAATAACAACAATCCCGATGAAAACCCTGTTATCTTTTCCTGCCTGTGGCGAAACAGAAAACACTTTATCATCTATATTATGTAGATTACGGATATATTTCATATCCACCTTGTATAATTTAAAATCTGTCTGCATATATCTCCTCGTTAAAAATGGCTATGCGTTTCCACATAGCCATTTGTGTAGTAACTCCATTAGAGTTGCTAACGCTTTTAGCAGTCCACTTTGCGGTAGGACTCACCACTGATAGTATAATACCATATTTCTGAAAATAGTCAATCATTTTTCAAAATTTAAAATAAATGCCTAGAAAATAATTTTTTGGCATTACGCAATACTGTTGGCGTGATGTTGTGGTATAATTTGGATAGTGGAGGTGAAAGAGTGCTTCGGACATACTATATTTTCACCTATGGATTTACTGCCATAGAGGAAAATATCATAGGGAAAATGCTGCCTGATAAGAAAAGCGTTTTGGTATCAACAGAGTGCTTTACAGATTTGGTAGCTTGTAACTCATATGCAATTTTAATTCATGCTGCTTCTGTAGCAGATGAGGATTTTAAAATGCTGTGGAATTATTATCTTGAAGTAGGTACAAATGCTTTGGAAGCAATTATTGTTGTGGGAAATACAGACGTTCCAAAACAGCTAAAAAAACGAATAAAAGTATATTTCGGTTTTGAGGAACTCTGTCAGGATTTAAAGTATATTCTTTTATCGGCTTACTGTAGCCATAAGAAAACAGTAAATTTCAGTGCCACACTGGCAAATGCGATTGTGATATTAAGCAAAATCCGCTGTTGCCCCGGCATTACAACAGTTCAGTTATCCGAAGAACTGGATATTTCGCAGCGTTCCGTTCAACGCTATATTGCAACATTAACGGCGGCGGGAGAATGGATTGAATATGACAAAATATTAAGGGGATGGAAATTGACAGATGGAAAATCCGTTCTTTGGGGTGATTGGTAATATTATAATAGATTATCGAGGAGGTGTTTAACATGGGATATGAAGCAGAATTATTATCTCAAATCAATATAAACTGTGACGTGAGTACCACAATGAATGTGTATGCCCATGCCACAAGGGAAGCGAAGCGGACTTCCGCAAGGCTTTTGGATAAAGTGGCAGGCAACGATTAAGTACATTTCACACAAACTTTCCCTTGTAAAATACCCATAAGGGCAAAAACAAGGGAAAATACATATCAATTCACTATATAAGGCTCTAAAAGCCTTGAAAAATAAGGAAAGTTCAAGAAATTCATCTCCAAATCCTGATTTTCTGATCTGTTTCACGTCACTATTTTATTACTCCCTTTTTCTTTGCATAATCACAAACAAAGGAAGCAAATGCCAATATGATCAGTATAAAGGCAGACAAGATATCCCATATATCAAGAATAGGCTCTGCTATCATTTTTGATAACATTATATTGATAAGAAACATAAATGGAATTGTCAATAAAAAAATAATTGCTAATGCAACCAATTTGCTTGTTTTTCTGAAACGATGATAAACTGCTACCATGATCCACATGAAAACGATCGCAGCCACTGCAAGTACTGCTCCAACTGAAAATACTTCTTTTACATTTATGAGATTACTCAGCAAAAACAGATATGGAACAAGGAAGACACTCAGCGATAGGAAGCTTATGATGATTCCCCTCTTTCCCAATATAATGCTTGGAAAAATAATAACCCATGCAAAAACAATAGAACTGACCGGAAGCAGTGACCAAGTAAAATCACCCGATATTGCGATATTACAAATAAGACACACCATTATTCCTATGAAAAGCGTTGCCGAAAAAAGAATGGAAATCACTACATTCTTTGCTATGTAATTTTCCTCTTTTCTTTTCAAAGCAATCAAATTTTCGTCCGCTTTCTTTTTTAAGTTTTCCATATTGATTTCCTCTCCGCTTAACAGCTCGTTTACTGTGATTCCCAATATCTCACAAAGTTCTAACATGATAGATGAGTCTGGCATGCTCTTTCCTGTTTCCCATTTAGATACGGCTCTATCTGTAATATTCAGTTTTTCCGCCAACTGCGCTTGGGTTAATTTTTTCTCTTTTCGGCATTTGGCAATAAATTTTCCAATTTCTATTTGGTTCATAACGTTCTCTCCTTTCGTCTTAGATGATACACGCAATCATAGGTTTTTCACACGAACCAACAGTTGAATTTTAACAATTCAACCATTCGTTGGGAAGTCTCGTGTCAGTACACTAGTGCTCGTCCTCTTCTCTTCGAATTTCTGACATAGAAAAAGCAGGATGCCTTTTCTGGTTTCCTGCTACTCCATTGACCTACATCGGCTTTAGATTTTGATTGAGCCTGCCGACCATCCAGGCGATTCTCTTTTCCCGTCCAGATTCTGTCTTTGCGTCAAAATATGCCCGTGCGTAGGTTTTCTTTACAGAGAGGGACATAGCCTCGAAATTTGTAAAAGCAGGCTCATAACCTTCGAGCAATGAGGACAGGCAGGCGATTTGTTCCTCTGTAACGGGCATGGGTTTTGGAGCGTCCCACTGCCCATTTTTTTTAGCTTCCTCTATTTTCTTTCTGCCATGCTCCGTCATAAGTCCTCGTTCTTCAAGACTTTTTACCAAGGTCTTATTTTTCTCTGACCATTTGCTCTTTGCTCTACGCATAGAAAAATATTTTTTATATGCTTTATCATCAATGCTCTTCATTTGCCCGTCGATCCATCCAAAGCAAAGGGCTTCCTCAAGGGCATCTGCTGCTTTTATTGTTTTGGGTCCGCCACTTTTGCCAAACAAAAGCCAAACGCCGTCCTCAGACAAGCAATGCTCACAAAGCCATTTCCTGAATTCTTCTCTGTTAGAAAATTCCATCATCTCACTCATTATGCGTATCTCCTTTCGTACGCCTTGTCAATGACAGGCGCACAACTCCCGATTCGTTACTGGATCCATTATAGCGCAATAAGTTTTCAGAGGGAATAGGCTTTATAAAAAAGAATCTAGTTATGTATAAAACACTGTAATTTACGCCACAAGCTCATTTCATTGCCGCCTTTGATGATCATTGCGCCGAAAATCTTTGAAAGATATTTCTTGCGTTAATGGCAATTATAAGCGATACCACGCCCGAAAATAACACAGGCACAAACTCACATCCTTTACAAATTTCAAACAGGACGCCATAGAATGCATTGCCCAATGGCTGCGCACACATGGAAACCGTAAAAATCACTGCAATCACCTTTCCAATTAAATTTTGCGGGGTTTCTGTTTGAATAAAGGACATCATCTGCACGGTGAAAAGCGTTGAACATACCATGATCAAAAAGCAGCATACGGTTACGACGATATAATTTATGATTGCAGATGAGAACAGGATCAATGAAACGCCAATAGGAAACACACATGCCGCACAGGCGATTACCAGATTGCCCGACTTATGAATCGCCAGTTTGCTTGCAAAAACTCCTGCTCCGATCCCTCCTGCCAATCCTCCTGCCGCCAATGCCCCCTGTGCAAATCCATACAATCTATTTGCCTGTGAAGGCTCTATATCTAGTACCTCCGTTACCAGATATGGAAGTGCGACGATAATCATTGCAGCAAGGAACAAATTAATTCCACAGATTACGAGAACGGCTTTTCCGATCACAGGCTTCTCCTTTCGGATAAAGTGGATGCTCTCCGCAAAATCGGTTCTCGCTGTCTTTAGTATGCCGCCATCTGAAGCTTGTTTCTGGAATGGTATCTTAATGAAAATTTCCATAACTGCCGACATCAAAAAGCAAACCATGCAAACCCACAAGACAGGCTTTAAACCATATGCACTGTATAAAACGCCTCCCAGCACAGGACCTATCAAAGATGCAAACGAGCTGATCGTATTGATAATAGAATTTGCCGCCATAAAATTATCTTGATCGGCAAGCGCAGGAATGCTTGCCTGCACAGACGGCTGATATGCGCCCGCAATACCATATAGAAGCATCAGCGTAACCGTCAGCAGAAGAATCAGGTTCGCTCCATTCATGAGCAGGGTAAACGCTAAGATTACTGCCGCCGTAAAAAAATCCAGGATTACCATGATATTTCTCTTATTAATCCTGTCTGCAACAATGCCGCCAACGGGCGACAGCAAAATAGCCGGAATAAAGGCACACGCAGTAACCGTTCCGTAAAGTGCAGATGAGCCTGTCAAATTTAATAAATAGAGCGGCAAAGCAAATCTTATCGTCGCATTGCCAAACAAAGAGATAATCTGACCAATGACAACTAACGTAAAATCTTTTGAAAATAGTTTTTGATTCATATTTTAAACCTCCATTTTTCTATATTTGCTCCATTTCAAGAGAATACTATAAAGTATGTTTTTTATCAAAATTTACAAATCCAATCAAAAGCAATGCCTCTGATCTATCTGCAATCGTCTTCCTAAGGTCTTCTTTCAGTACCGCACGTTGGTATGTATGGTGTCAAAATATATCTGCCCCTGTTACAGGGCAGAATTTGACTGATCGCATTAGCATCTCGCAAATTGCGCTTTCTATCGCTTGTTTTTCTGATAAATGGATGTCAGCTCCTGCAGTCGCTCTAATATTTCGCTATCTACAATATCCAGTCCAAAGCCTTGCAGCATCTGTCTGAACACCATGAACTTACCGTAGGAATCTTCCTCGGAACTATCAAATATCATAGGATTCATCCAGACATTTGCCGCAAGTAAAATCAGCTCCGCCAATTGCTCTGGATAATCCGTTTGTATCGAACCGTCTGAGATACCCTGCTCTATGATCGGCAAAATATAGTTTGGCGCCACGTTTTCTATGGTATCATGCAAAAGGCTGAATAGAAGCTTTGGGTTATTGTGAAAATCTGGAGCTACCGTAAAAATATCGTTCTGAACCGGTCGGATGATTGATTCTCTAAAAATGGTCTTCAACTTCTCTTTGCCGCTAAGGTCAGAACGGTCACGAATAACTGCAAGCATCTGATTCGATTCAGATGTCATCATGTCTGTAACAGCAACTAAAATATCTTCCTTTGACTTAAAATGATGATAGATGGCGCCTTTGCTAAGACCGCCTAAATGATCGATAATGTCCTGAATGGACGTATGCTCATATCCCTTTTCTATAAATAAGCGAAAAGCAACGTCCAAAATTAACTGAACCGTTTCTTCTGGATGCTTGTTTCGCGCCATGCTTCCTCACCTCCTCAACATACCAATAGTATGTATTTACCATACCATACTGTTGGTATGTTTGTCAAGATGTCTCATGAAACTTTGAGTTTCCCTATTTTGCAATTCGTAATTAAAATTTCACTTTCCCTTTGTTTTTGAACAGTTTTTTATATGCAGGCAGTTTGCTTGCCGGAACCTTGATCTTTGCCGCGGGCTTTACCCCTTTGAGAGCATTCTTGCCGACTTTTCTCAATTTCGTGGATTTTATGGTTATGGTTCTCAGCTTGTCACAGTTTTTAAATGCTGATCCTCCGATCTCTGTAACGCCTTTCCCAAGCGTTGCCTTGCCAAGCTTCGCACAGCCTTCAAATGCAGATACGCCAATGACCTTTACATTGTCTCCGATCGACACGCTGATTATTTTGGTTTTCTTTAAAGCGTTCTTGGCAACAGACGTCACTTTAAATATCCTGCCTCCGATTTTTACCGTCTTAGGAATGGCGACCTTGGCAGTCTTAGCGCTGCTCAAACCCGCAAACGCCGCCTCCGAAGCACCCGTAATCTGATACTTATAGGCGCCTGCGGCAAAACGGCTGCCCTTTTTTGCAGTAATTGAAAAGTTCTTTGTTACGCTTCCGGTATAATGCCCTTTTCCTGTTATGATGACGGACGCTGTTCCAATATTCACGTTATTCTGATAGATCACGGTATAATCTATGTCCGGATCTAAGATCTGCTGTCCTAATTTTACCATTTTTACTCTTGGCTCTTGTGCCTTGCCAGTGTAATTACATATGCCCTTAGAAAGCGTAACCACCGCCCCGCTTATATTTTCTGCAGTAACATCAGAAGACGGCAGCTTTTTTATAGACTCTGTATAAGAATCCTGACATTTGGCACAAGTATAAGTCTTGACCCCTTCCTCTGTAACTGTCGGTTCCTTGGTTACCTCGCCGACATACAAATGACCTTCCGCCTTTGTATCTTCTCCCTCAGACAGCTTGGCTCCGCAGTTTTTACAGTAAGTATCTCCGCTATACCCGCCTTCGAGGCAAGACGCTTGGATCACATTCCTGATCTCTGTGTCCGTGTGCAGGCAGGCCTCTTCCTCCTTTGTCCAAAAGACTACGCCTTCGCTTGGATCACCCGCTTTGAAGTAATATCTATCCGAGTCTTGCTTGCGGGCATAAAAGGTATATGCATGGCCTGGCTCAAGATTTGTAAATTCTGGTAAATTCTGCCAGTTTTCTAAGTCCATGGAATATTCGTATCCCCAGACTTTTTTCAATGCTATTGCATGGGTAAGGGCATAGTCTAGCTCGGGCGCATCTGCCTTTTCATATTTCTCATATACTTTTACGGTACACTGCGCTTCTTTGCCACTGCCATCCAAAGCCTTAACCTTAATCTTTGCTTCCCCTCTCTTTTCCGCAGTTACTACTCCATCCTTTAGTCCGGCAATAGCGCTCGGACTTAATACCCAATCAAACCCCCGGCATGTGGTATTCTCTGGTTCTGCCACTAAGTTCAGTGGAAACACATCGCCTACCATAAGCTCAATTTCTGTTTCCTTAAAATATAGATCTGTTATGTCGACAGGTTCCACCACGCGAATCTTGCAAACGGCCGTGGCATCTTTGTTATATGACGCATAGGCTGTAATGGAAGTCTCGCCCAATGCCTTTCCTGTTATCTTCTTCCCATTTCCGTAAGATCCAGCAGAAATAGAAATAATATTTCCATCATAATCATTCTCGCCAGTATAAAAAGATAACCTGTCGTTCGATTCCTCCGGCAATGTCGTCCCCGTTAGTATGAAAGACTGCCCGACGCCGATTGTCAGCTCCGTCTCATTCAACACTACGCTTGCCGGCTTTGGTATTACCTCAACCGTAATCTCTGCCGTATGCCCGCCTTCATCAGAAGTCGCCGTAAAAACCGTTGTCCCCGGCTTTTTTGCAATTACGTCGCACATACCCGTGCCTGTCCGCAGCGGTTCTGCAACATCTGGATTTGAGGAAGTCCATGTCACAACTTGATTCGACGCATTTTCTGGCGTATATTTTACTCTTAGCCCAGTAGACGTTCCCCCCTCAGTGAAAGAAATGGTCTCTGTAGAAAAAGCGATTGATTCCAGCGGCACGGGATCACCCGCCCAAAACATATTTACCTCATAAGAAATGGGTTTTGTAATTCCTGTAATCTCAACCTTGTACTGATCTCCTTCCCGATAATCGGTAGACGGAGCAAATATTGCACATGTACCTTTGGTACTAGCAGCCAGACGGAGGTTTTTGGCGCTTTTGTTAAAATTCCATTCCTCTCCTGTCTTCACATTTGAGACGCTGATATTTACCGCTGACTCATCTACCCTCTCAGGAATGATTACCGTCCATGCATACGCTGGCGCAAAAAATTCCAAAGGCTGGTTTTGCCCGGGATAAGAGATCGCTTTATCTTCTGTAAGATTCGCATCCACAAAAATTGCAGAAAAAGACTTTACCATGCCGAATCCGGCTTCTGTATTATAATAATCCAGAAGCTTGCGTCTATGACCAAATGTAGGGCTCCCGTTTACTTCCAGCATACAGCCGAGCATCGAATGGCTCAATATATTGTCTATGCTTGTCAGATTCGAGTAAGCAGCGCCGTGAAATGCCTGACTGAACATTGCGTCCTCCATCCCTTCGGGACGGTCTGGATGATGTTGTAAGTTCCTATTGATTGCAGATACCAGAGCTGCCGCCTGTGCATAATTCTGTGCTTCCTCGGTAATCGAAACAAGAGGAACCCCTGCAATATACCGATAAAAATTCAGCGCATTCAAGGCGTCCTGCTTTGCCTCCTCTGTCAGTTCCCCCAAAGCATAGGGAGCTGTCACCGAAGGCTCTGTGACAAATTCTGCCTCCATATTTTTAATTGGATGATTTTTGTAATACTCTTTGATTTCATCCTGGGTATGGTACTCCGCATCCAGCCCAACATATGTATCCATTTCCTCTGCCTGCACATCTGCTTCCACACAGGGCGCAGCGCCCGCCATCACGCATACGGCAAGCAGAACTGCCATGATTCGTTTCCTCATTCTCTCGCTTCCTCCTTTATGCTCTAATATGGATGGTTCTTTCTTCTTTTTTGCTCCCATTGCCATAAAATACTAAAACAACAGAACCTATGATATCTTTTTAAATGTTGTCTCATGATTAAAATAATTTTTATGATTATTAATATATTTGACAAACTTCTCTGCTGTTGAGCCCTTATATCCTTTTATTACAGAAGGATTGTATAATTTTCTGTACTCTACAAATGTATTATTAAAAATTATTTTTTGCCCAGGCTTTCCAAAAAGATATGTCATTTTTAAGTCGGGATTGAGAATTGTTACCTCTTTTAATTCAAAGCAGTACTGTAATGCATAATCAGCGCTTTTTGTCTTTTTAGGGATCGTTATTTTCTCCAGAGGGGATTGTCCAAATGCATCCTCCATGATGATTTCGACATTTTTAGGAATCGTGATCTGTTTGATTCCGGCGCCATAAAATGCAGCATCTTCTATTATTTTCAGGGTGCTGGGGAGGGTAACGCTTGTAAGGCTTTGACAGTAATAAAACGCCCAGTGTTCAATTTTCGTACATCCTTCTTTTATTACTATTTTTTTTAGCTTCCCTGCTCTGAATGCACCTTCAGGTATTTTCTTTATGCTCTTGGGAATTGTTATACTTTCCAATTTGCTACCATAGAAAACCATATCTCCAATCTTTTTTATCCCTTCTGGCAAAGTGATTTTCTTAAATCCGCAAAAAGCAAAAGTTCCTTTGCCAATTTCCTTTATCCCTTTTGGAATCGTTATATTCTTCAATTTTGTACAATTCCAAAAAGCGCTGTCCTCAATCTTTTTCAATCCTTTTGGCACGGTGACAGTATGTAGCTTTGAACAATTGGTAAAGGCGCTATCTCCAATTTTTGTAACTCCTTTTGGAATTGTCACCTTTTCTATTTTGTTATTGCAGAAAAAAGCCTTCTTCCCAATTTCTTTTACTCCATTGGGAATTTTAACATCTTTGCCGTTCCCATTGTATGAAACCAAAACGCCATTTTTAATGGTAAAATCATTATTGGCTGCTTTCGCTTGCATACTGCTCATATTTACAAATGACAAAGCAAGCACGAATGTTATCACTGCTAATTTGATCCATTTCTGTTTCATGCTACATTTTTGATAAATTTTCTTCTTCATCTTCCTTACTCCTCAAAATCCGATTTATCCTCTGATTTAAAAATTTTAAACGAGGGGTTAAATATCTGAATGATTGTTTCTGCGTCTTTTAAAATAAATATCATGCATATAATAATTATAACGATTCCTGCAATGTTCATCCCAATTCCTGGCAGGATGGAATTTAATGCTGTTGCAAAAAGAGAAAGCACAATCAATGGGGCAAACAAGGCAAGCGCCACTGAAAGCAATGTCATAAGCAGTCCTTTTTCCCCAACCCAGATGCGAAAAGAGAAACCTCTCTTTTTTAGATACCATGCCCAAAATGACAACATTCCATAGATAATTCCTCCCCAGACAAGGGAATAAATCACGCCGCTATCAGATAACATATACATGCCTAACATGATTGATAAAATAACTTTCACAATAATTCCTAAAATCTTCAACTTCTTTTGTCCTCCTTAATTCTTTTATAATCTCTCGAGTCCTCTTTGCTCCTGACTTTGCGAGAAGTTTTTTGTCAAAAATATATTCTATTTCACTTTCACGGGTTTTACCGCTGAATAAGAAGATACAGCGATCATCCCCTTGACTTTCTTATATGAGGCAACTTTATAATAATACTTCCTGCCGGATTTCAGCTTCTTGTTCTTCCAGGAAAGGGCGGAAGCTTTTTTCAGAGTCTGCACTTTTTGGAATCCGCTCTTTGGGGATGTGCTGCGGTATACATAATAACCATCTGCCCCAGATACTTTTTTCCATTTTATGAGCGCTGATTTTTTCTCCGCTTTTACAGCGGAAATCTTGGGCGCAGAAGGCGCTTTTACATAGTCTGCTAACAAGGTGTATCTGCATCCTACCGGCGCCGCCCAGGAATAACTTCTCGTAATCTTTACATAATAAGTCCCCTTTTTCACCTCAAGAGTCACAGAATCCTCCGTCTTTATTCCTCTTTTCTCGGCGATCCAATTGGATTTCTTGTCATATACCACAAGATCCCATCCATAACCAACGCTGTCTAATGGATTTGCATTATGAGAACTGAGCCTGAATTTTAATTTCCCAGATGCAGGCACGCTCAATTTGTAAAAATCCTCGTCATTGCTTGTTCCAGTAATGCCATGATATGTCTTTCCTGCTTTGATGGCAGTCGCTTCTTTTCTTGTATCATTGGGCTCTGATTCCCATATGGATGTCTTCGTCTGGCTGACAGTCAAGTCATATGTACAATATACCGCCCCCCAATTCCCATTATTGGGCGAAACTTGAACATAAAATTTCCTGCCAGCTTCTGCATAGGGGAGCGTAACGCTTGTCCAGTTCTTTTTAATTCGTTCTTCAGAAATAATTGTCTCCCCCTTGTCATTGAGCACAGAGACATTCCAGCCATCGCCGACGCCTGAATTGTCTGCCGCATTGTGCGCAAACTGAACCTGAAAATATCCGCCGACAGACGTTGTAAACTGGAAACAATCTGTATCTTGTCCGTTTATAAGCATGCCATGGAACGTCTTGTTTGTCGCAATCAGATTCGCCTCAGAAAGCGTCTCATTTGGTTCGTTTTCCCAATCTGACGCCGGCGTCTGATTGACGGTCAGATCATATGTACAATGCACTGCCCCCCAATTCCCATTATTGGACGAAACCTGAACATAAAATTTCCTGCCAGCTTCTGCATAGGGGAGCGTAACGCTTGTCCAGTTCTTTACAATTCCTTTTCCAGAAATAATTGTCTCCCCCTTGTCATTGAGCACAGAGACATTCCAGCCATCGCCAACGCCTAAATCGTCTGCTGCATTCTGTGCAAACTGAATCTGAAAGCATCCATGCGTCGTCGTCGTAAACTGAAAATAATCCGTGTCTATCCCGTTTAAAAGCATGCCATGATAAGTAGAATCTACCGCAATCTCAGTTGCTGTAACTTCCGTGTCATTTGACTCCACTTCCCAATCTTCTGTCACCGTCTGACTGACGGTCAGGTCATAGATGCAGCCTACTGCTCCCCACCACCCATTATCAGACGAGACCTGAATGTAAAAAGTTGTTCCTTTTTTATAAGGCATGGCAACGCTTGTCCAGCTTTCCTGAATGTCGGAACTTGACAGAAGCACTTCCCCATCTTTATTGAGCACATTGATATTCCAGCCATCGCCAAGGGATGTTTCGTCCGCATCATTGTGTGCAAGCGTTACTTGAAAATATCCACGCTCCGTAGTTACAAATTGAAAGAAGTCTTGATCATCGCCATCGGCTATTGTTTCCGAATATGTCTTACCCAACTCAATCACTTTTGCCTCTTCCCTTGTGCCGCCTGCATCTGCCTCCTCTGCATGTGCCAAAGTCCCCTGCACTGGCAGGAAATACGTCAAGGCAATTGCCAGAACCGTTGCCAGAAACGGAACTAATTTACTAATATTTTTTTTCATTTTGTGTTCCTCCTTTTCATTTTTGAATGCGTTTTCACTGATATTGGTAACGCCTGCTCCAAGAGCCGCTTCACCAAGACAAGCTTTATTGCCTAAAAACCTCCGTGACATGTTCTGCCAAATTCGTCCAGTCTGTTCCCTCGAACAAAAGACGTGCCGTGCTCTTTGCTGCATCATTGCTGACATCTGTCACGAAACTGTTCAGCGTACAGATTGTCGCCGCATTCTCGGTATGCGTCAGTTCCCCCATGGCTTGATTTCCCATATCCTCAAGATGTTCCACGATCTCGCTGACATCCAATCCCTTTCTCTTGAAAAATGCACAAAAGGCTTCTGCAAGGGTTGGATATGGACCCTGATCCGGCTGCGCCCATCCGGCATACAGCAATTCTTCTTTTTCCTCTCCTCCTTCATAGCTGATGCCGATATATGGGACATCCCCGGAATTATTCGTAATTTCAGAGACACGCGCCTCCTGCAATGTTGTTATGTTTCCATCCTTATACTCTGCCATCCACATTGCCTGATCCACGGAACCATCGGAAAATACTCCCCCTACCAGATGGTTCTTATAGACCACCAGGTATTTGCTTCCTCTTGATTCCATCATGACAACACAGAAATTCCCTGTGGACTCACGGCGCCTTTCCCAGTCATGCCTGCTGTCAGAAAGCCTCATTTGATCTTTAAACGCCACCCTCTCTCCTTCTATCCCATAGACTGCTCCTGTCAGTCCATAAGACGCCCCATGCTCCCACTCGGACGCATTTTTTTCCCAGTAAATCACAAACAATTCCTTCTGCCCATCCATATCCAGGTCGTCTATGTACGCCGACACGATGCCTTTTGGTTCAAACCAATCATTCTCCTTTGACATGCGTGAATCTGGATTGTTAAAATCCATCGTCATCGTCCCTTCCTGGCGCAAATCAGCCAATCCGTATTTGGGAACCAAAACCTGATTTACATATTCATAATACATCTCTCCTTCCGACTTTTTCTGCGGCTCTTTTTCCTGTCCTGGTTCTTGCTGCACTTTGGATTCTGGCGCTTTTGGGGAAGCTTCCTGCGTTTGAGCTGCTTCTTTCTCACTATCCGCATCTTCTGCCACCACAGAATACGGCTGCAATGTTTCTTTCTCTGCTAGAGAATGCATTAGAAAGCCTCCCGTCCCCGCTGTAACCAGTGACGCCGTAACCACAGCCGCAATCTTTCCAACGCCATGTCCCGCCGCTGTTTTTACTCCCGCAGGGACTTTTCCGGCTCCATGTTGCAAAACTGAAAAGAGCTCCTGCCCGCCAAACGCCTTATTTAAAATCACATCAAGCGCCCCTATTGCTTCCAAGGGCGCTGCAACCGCTTGGATGTCTTCCTGCAACAGATAGACAAGCAGTGTGAACGGCGCCATATTGTATAGGCAAATTCCCTTTCGTTCCAAAGCTTCCCGCTCGCCAAACAGCCGCTTTTTCGCATAATTCAAACGGCTCTTGACCGTATTTTCGGAACATCTGCATTCCTGGGCAATCTCCGAGATCTTCATCTGCCTGATATAGCGGAATATCACGCAAATTCTCTGCTCCTCAGACAGGCATTGCAGCAACTCCTGCAAAATCCGTGACGTTTCCTTCTGATCTAATGCCAGCGCCGGCTGGTTCTCAACTGACGCATCGATAAATTCCAGTTCCATCCCGTCTTCTGCCTCATCCGCCTGCCAATCAGAAAATAAGAGCGGCTGTCTTCTGCGGAGAAAATCCAGCGCCGTGTTGGAAGCAATCTTCGCCGTCCATGATCCAAAGCTCTTGCTGCCTGTGTAGCGGAACGAAGACAGATTCTGGAACACTTTCACATAAGTGTCTTGCAAAATATCCATTGCGTCCTGCTCCTGCTTTACCATTTTCAGTACAATATAATAGTTTCTGTCATAAGTTGCTTTATAAAGCCAGCCGAACGCCTCTGCACTTCCATCCTTAGCAGCCTGAAGCATTTCTTCTATTTTTTCCATCCCTCTTGATCCATCTCCTTTCCAGGCTTTTCACTTCTACAACGAGAACCGCTTAAGAAAAGTTTTATTTTTTATAACTTTTTTAAAATATTTTTTGAATAAAAGTTCTATCCCTTATTCTGTCTCTCCTAAGCATCCTCTCCCCTGTTCCATCTTTACGGCTGTTCTAAGACAGATTGCAGTTGCATACTTTAAAAGTATATCATATTGTTGACTTTTTTCAACAATAATGTTATTTTTGTTATGGCTATTTTTTTATCCGATCTTTGGGCTTACTGCAAAACATATGAAATACATCCATCATTCCTATCCAGATTTCAAAAATGTGACAATGAAAAATGAAACAAGCAAAGTGAAGAACCAGACGCCCTCTCTTGGCGTCTCTCACAACGCAGAAAGGCGGTTTATCTTTATGAAAGCAAAAAAATGGATCTCTATTCTCATGGCAACTTCGCTTATCGGGTTAAGCCTGCCTGTGCAGACGATGCAGGCACAGGATGCCAATGTGAAAGAGACAAAAGATTTTGATTCCGATAGTGATTTTAAAATTACATACGATGGATTTCTACAGAAGTACACTGGGACAGGAGGGGATATCGAAATTCCAGAGGGCGTAATAAGCATCGAAGAACGGGCTTTCGCAGGATGTCAAAGCATTACAAGCGTCAACGTTCCAAATAGCTGTCACTCGATTGGAGAATATGCATTCGAAGACTGTAAAAACCTCAAAAAGATCAATCTTCCTGACGAGCTTTACGTGTTAGGGAATGGAGCTTTTACTGACTGTGTCAGCCTCAACAATATTATACTTCCACCTGAGATTGAGCTTATTGAAGATGATGTATTTTCTGGCTGTACCAGTCTGACCGAAATCAGCATACCAGATAGCGTCACAGAACTAGGCTGGGGCGTCTTCTATGGCTGCACAAGCCTGACGGACGTCAGACTTCCCGAGGGGATAACAGAAATCGGAGGTAGTTTATTTCACAACTGCACCAGTCTGGAAAGCATTACGCTCCCTGACAGTGCGGAACTGATTCAGAATTATGCATTTGAGAATTGTACCAGCCTGACCCATATTACGCTACCTGACAGTGTCTACTTTATAGGGGAATCCGTCTTTAAAGATTGCACCAGCCTAAGCAGCATCCATCTTGCAAAAGAACTTACATATATAAATAAATATGCATTTAAGAACTGCACCAGCCTTTCAGAAATTACGCTTCCCGATAGCGTCATGAAAATATTGCAATCCGCCTTCGAGGGCTGCACAGGGCTCAAAAGCATTACTTTTCCCGATGGCGTCAGAGGGCTTAATGAGATAGCGAACTATGCTTTCCGCAACTGTACGGGACTTGAAAGCATTACCCTTCCCAGAAAGGTACACACCATTGGCAGCCAGGCGTTCGACGGCTGCACGAACTTAACGGATATCTACGCGTCAAAATATAATGCCTATTTCCGTTCTTATGAAGGAATCCTATATAACAGACTCGACACGAACCTCTTTTGCTGCCCCCAGGGAAAAACGGAAGCAGAGATAGCCTCCACTGCGACAAGCATTGGGGAAGATGCTTTCCGAAACTGTAAAAATATCACAAAAATTACTATCCCAGAAATCATCACAAGCATTGGAAAAGAGGCGTTTTACGGACATTCCAACACCCTTGTCATTTATGGAAAGTCAGGTTCTTATGCTGAAATTTACGCAAGGGAACACGCCATTCCGTTCCAGTCTGTCGGTCAATCCACAAAAGACATTACCCAGTGCTCGGCAGTGTTAAGCCAGGCTTCCTATATTTATGACGGAACAGCAAAGACGCCATCTGTTACCGTCAAAGACCAAAAGGTGACATTAACAGAAAATACAGATTACCAGGTAAGCTACGGAAATAATATCGCTGTAGGAAAGGCAACCGTATATATCACAGGCATTGGAAAATACCGTGGAACCATAAGACTGCCGTTTCTCATTAAAAAATCCGAAACACAAAATCCATCCAATGATAAAGCCGAGCAGATCATCGGATGCACCAAAACTTTCAATAAGACATTCGGCGACACTCCCTTTGCTTTGAAAGTGCAGACAGCAAAAGACAGCGGAAAGCTTAGCTATAAAAGCTCTGCCCCAAAAATCGCCACTGTCAATGCAAATGGAACGATAACAGTGAAAGGAACGGGAATTGCAACGATTACCGTGCAGGCAGAAGCGACAGCAAAATACAAAGCCGCAAGCGTTAAGATTACCATAAAAGTCAAACCTGCCTTGCAGACTGTGAAATCTATAAAAACAGTAAAAGGAAAGAAACTCGCTGTCCAATGGAAAAAGGACGCCAATGCTACTGGTTATCAGATCCAATGCTGCTTGGACAGGAGTTTTAAGAAAGGCGTAAAGACGTTAAATATAACCAAAAACAACATTGCATCAGGAACGTTCTCCAAACTAAAGAATGGAAAGAATTACTATGTCAGGGCTCGCTCCTACAAAAAGACAAAAGCAAACGGCAAGACACAAAATCTCTACTCTGCATGGAGCAAGCCGAAAAAAAGCAAAAGCATAAGAAAATAAGCATCGAGGGGAACAACTAGGAATTATAAACTTGGAGTGAATGGGGCGGAATAAATAGCCAGAAGATATTTCCTCCCCATCAATTCCCAATGGTTTTTAGCGATGCTTCATTGGCTTTACTGTAAAGGGCAACACGTTCATCAATCACATGCTTCGATCATTTTCTGTTTTCTCCGATCCATTTCACAGCAAAATCTACCAGCGCCCGCTGGCTCATCATCGAAAGAATAGCATTTCCTAGCGGTACATGGCGCACTTTGCCTGTCTGTTCAAACGCCTCTCCAATTGCCGAAAAATCTTCTCCATCTACAGCTAATGTCTGATATGATTTCCATATCCGCTGTCCGTCAAGCCATATCGCACTACTTTCTATAGTCATATGCTTGCCTGGATATTCAGCTCTTACATCTGCCAAATGAAGGGACGTGTTCTTGTCATAACCAACTCCAACCAACAAAACATATCCATCAAGCTCATACAGCCTGCCAATGGGCGAATTGTCCCCAAAAATATCAGACAGGTCATGATTTTCTGTAAGATACCGTGCATAATGTCCCCATGCCGCTACCGACCTTGCAGGATGATCACTTCTAAGCGTCCCCGGCCACTGCCGGAACATTTCTGATACGGCGCCCATTGTATTTGTCGGCGTAATCCGTTTGTCATAAGCAGGTATGTATTCACGTATGACAGGCCACCATTGCTGCGGTTCCTGCCAGTAAACGCCTGCCGACGGATCTAAATTCTTCCATGACTGTGTCGGCATCATAATCGTGCCTTCTTGACCTACGCTCTCAATCAATGCTTCAATCACTGACTGTGCGCCACCACACACATATCCAAGACTGCTCAATGATGTATGCACCATAATTGCCTGCCCTTTTTGGACGCCAATTTCCTTTAAAGCAGTCGTAATGTCATCTGGCGTTACCAACTTCCTTTTTTCCATCTAATTATTCCTCCAAATTTACGTTACGCACACTTGCACGCTCTACAAGCGATGCAAGCCTTGAATTTAAACATATTTTATAATATTATGAATCAATCATTCCATTGGTAATCTGCACAATCTCATCCGCCTCATTTGCTAAATATTTACTATGCGTAACCACAATTACACATTTCCCCAGCTCGTGCGCAGTCCGCTTTAATAGCTCAATAATCCCCGCTGCGGTCTGTTCATCCAGATTCCCAGTTGGCTCATCCGCCAATAAAACTTTTGCATCGCTTGCCAGCGCTCTTGCAATCGCTACCCGCTGCTGCTGCCCGCCAGAGAGCTTCATTACATTTCTTTTCCATGCCTCCTTGGGAATATTCACTTTTGAAAGCAATTCCTCTGGCTTATCCGTTCCTCCCAATTTTACATTTTCCTCCGTAGTAAGATAATCAATCAGATTATATTCTTGAAATACTAAAGATACATGATTCTTTCTGTGATTATTCAAACCTTTTGTAAGAATATCTTCTCCTTCATATAGTACAGTTCCTCCTGTCGGACTGTCAAGCCCTGCCAGTAAAGACAAAAAAGTTGTTTTTCCGGCTCCGCTAGCTCCAATGATAGTATAAAACTTTTTTTCTTCAAACCAGACGGAAATATTGTCTAAAACTTTCCTTTCCTTTTGAGATTTATATGTATATTCCACATTTTTTGCTTCTAATGTCATTTCAACCGTCCTCCTTAACTTATATTCAAATACCTGCGCATATAAATTGTTCATAGATCCTGCAAGATTTCCTTGGGATTCCTTTTCAATATCGCAATACCTGATACACATACAGATATTGTAATAAGCAAGGCAATTCCCGCAGCATCCTGCATTAATATCCTGGAAGTAATTTCTACATGCACACCCATCACGTTCTGCTCTGATTTTTCGTATGAAAACGCCACTTTTCCCTGATCCAATAACTCCTGTTCTTCCACACTCTGTATCTGTTGTTCTACCAGATAATCCGCCGTCAGACCTGACACTTTGGGCGCCATCAAAAAAGAAATCAACACAGCCACTACTGCAATCATAAGTGCTTCTGTCATAACCTGAGCTAAAATCTGAATTTTAGAAGTTCCCATCGACAACATAATTCCAATTTCCCTATTCCGGCTCTTGATCCAAAACTGAAAAATAAGAAACAAGATAACCAGGCTTGCTCCTGAAATTACCCAGACTAAAACTCTGCTGTACTTCTCCATTTCATTAAAATTTGCGGACAGGGTATTCATATTTCCGTTATTGTCAATCAAATCATAGCGTTCCCATGCTATATCTGCCCTCATGACATTTTTCTTTACAATTTCATAATCATTCACATTTGCCAGCTTAAAATATGCTTTCTCATATAATGGATCACCTGCTTTTCCATCCGCCTTTTCAGGAAAATTCAAATCCGTAAAAATAATATTTTCAGATCGGTAAGTATCTCCAAACATATAAGGGGTTATTGGCTGATTCACTTGATAAATACCAACAACTTGAGCTTCATAAGTCACAGAATCCTCTTTATCACGACAATTTCCAAATCTTATTTTGCATCCAATTTGTAATTGATTTTTGTCCGCAAGCTCTGAGGAAATGACACAGACATCCTTTTCACTCTCTTTAATCATTCTGCCGTCTGTGATAAAGGCATTGCCCGAAAGAAAGTTAGAGTCCATAGACATATCTTTGTTTCCAATCAGCGACACGCCTCCAAGATCACTATGCTGGTCCACATCCTCATCCTCAATGCGGATAAAATCCACTGGTCTGGCAGCAGTTGTAACTGTTGTAACATTGTAATCAGCAATCCCTTCTGTAGCCGCTATTGTTTCAATATCCTCCATTAACAGAGTTTCAAAAGAATTATCCGTCCACGTTCTCCAGCTTTCTACTCCGTTTATTGTTACTATTTCCTGATGGTATCCGCCTAAGCTGCCTTGCTCATGGTCAAGCTGCCTTGATAACTCATCAATCCTTCGGTGCCGGTCTGCCTCATTTTCCTCCAGCAGAAGCCCTGCCCCGATTGCCTGCCTTGCATTATCCTGCATTTGAATAGTTGCCTTGCCGCTACTCATTGCAGACAATAGTAACAGGCTGATGATACATACCGTTACAAATAACAGGACACTTTTTACAGGCTTTCTAATAACCGAACGCCACGCTAAACTAAAACCATTCATTTGCTATCCCTCCATTTTTGATAAAACGTCTTTTGGATTCGTCCTTAAAATGGGCAGCAACGAAATACAGACAGCAACAACTGCCACACAGCCTCCTGCAAAGAACATTGTTGCCATGTCTCTTGCTTGTAAGGAAACTGACAATGGAACTGCCGCATTTTCTTCCATGAGCAGTTTTTTCATAGTTCCTGCCATTGCATTTCCTATCACACAGGCACCAAATAAAGACAAACAAAAGACAACTGCTGTTTCCATAAAAACCTGCATAAAAATATCTGTCTTTCTTTTTCCCATACTGATAAAGACAGCAATTTCTTTTTTTCTAGACCGCATCCACATACAGAGTAATAGTGAAGTAATTGTTACCCCTGCAGCCAATGTGAATATCAGCATAAGTTTCATCACGCGAACTATTCTGTTCAACGGTACCTCCAACTGACGATATAACATGTCAGAAGTTGTGATTTCCACCCTGTTGCCTAAAAATTCTTCTAATTGCCGTACCAGAACATCCATCTGATCCGGATTTTTGGCATATACCGCTATCTTATGGTACCCCACATTATCAAACACCCCCATGCGGGATTGATTGTCAATAAAAATCTGGTTTTCAATACGGTTGACTGCCGGCAGGGTATCCATCTGGCTTCTCTCACTTCCCGCAATGAAGACACCTATAATCTTTACGCTGATTACACCGCCAGTTTCTATCTTGACTTTTATCTCATCCCCTATTTCAAGACCATTCGCATCCCCCAACACATAATTGATCACAGCCCCTTTTTGAGAATCCTCCGTAATCATATTTCCTTTCATTAAGCGATATCTTAAATCACTAAAGGCACTGTCACGCTCCAGATCATCACAGGAGAGCAAGGTTACTTTGCAGTTATTTTCTTTGCCAGAGTCGCTTTTTGTAATAGGATTAAAATTAGCAGGATCAACAGCGTTGCTGGTCAGGCGGTTGACAAACATCACTCCATCCAGATCTCGAATTGTTCTAATCTCATTTTCTGTAATAACCTGACTGCCCTCCTTCACTTCGATGACTACCTTGGTTCCCATCTTTTCCTGCATGGTAATCCGGGAATTTTCAGTGGCATGCAAAATCATGTAGGAACTCAAAATCATGCTGTTAATAAATAGCAATACTAAAAGCAAAGTAAATGTCTTAGATTTCTTTCGGCATAAATACCGGAATGCAAGCTGATAAAATTTCAAAATCAATACCTCCTGTTCAGGATGTCCAATGACATATGATAATTTTGTTTGCTGATACATGATGCATATCCTTAAAACTTCCATAGATAATGACACTTGCCTGTTTCTTAATGTCAGATACAGACGCCTGCTCCAATGCTGCAATCCCGGTCGAAGTATTGATAGTTGCAATCTGGACCACGCAGCCCTCTTGATATGTCACCATTACATTTTCATCCTCGCTTTCATACCCAGGCGCAGCAATTACGCCAGTTTTTCCATCATCTTCAGTCATGGCAGCACTTACTGAGCAACTGTCATCTGAAAATTCCACAACGCTCCCCTTCATAGCCGCTGACGTATACAGACTGCCTGCATCCACTTTCTCATCTGTATCATTATCCGTAGCATTATTCTGATTCTCCTGCGAGGCGTCCACTCCGCTTGTTCCGTTCCCATCGGGCAGGGAATCGTCTTTGTTTTCCTGGCTTCCTTGATACTTTGTTACACCCATATCCTCGCCCCTTGTCTCTTCAATTGTTCCAGTGCCACATCCTGTAAGAGCTAACATGCACAATCCAATTGCTAAGCCTTGCCACATTTTTTGTTTTTTCATAATAAAGCTTCCTTTCTGTTTTTTCATTGTTAAAACTTCCTTTCTGTTTTTTCATTTTAACTGCAAAGCCCTAAAAAAATCTTGTAACCGGAATCGATTTAAGCGTCACTTTTTATAGGATTTTTATAGAATTATCTGCTATACTAAATGGAAAAGAGTAACCCGCAAATGGAAAAATGTCTTTCCAGAAACATCTGGAGTGACACCATGGAAAGAGGATTTGATATCATGAAAATACTATTGCTTGAAGATGATATAGAACTTTGCAATGCCATACAGGATGAAC
>CAJTJY010000012.1 GCA_910576975.1 uncultured Lachnospiraceae bacterium | reverse complement strand
GATGTCTATGCTGCCAAAGGCAGCAAGACCTTTTGGCGCTATGAATTGCAAAATGGGGAAACTTTAAAAAAGTTGTAATGACATTTTCTCTCAATTGTGCTACACTATAAATTGTGTGCTTGCTTAATGGGATTCGATATTTAGGAGGAAATGTTATGGCGGCAAAGCCTCAGAATAAAAATGGCAGAAATAGTTCGACAGCAAGAGGGGGAGGCGCAAGGGGAAACAGCAAGAATCCTTCCGAAGGACAAGCGGTATCGTTCCGCAGCGAAGTGATTCTCCTTGCAGTTCTGGCAGCGTGTATTTTGCTGTTTATCAGCAACTTTGGAATTGGAGGGTTTATCGGGGAAAAAATCAGCATGGTCAACTTTGGACTGTTTGGATTGATGGCATATCTAGTGCCTGTCGGTATCTTTATAGGGACGGCGTTTGTGATTTCAAATCAGAATAATGGCATTGCCGTGATCAAGCTGGTTGCGGGAATTTTATTTGTGTCCTTTTTGTGCTTATTTGTGGAATTGGTGATAAGCGGGGGCGGCGGTTTTTCGGTGAAGAAATCTTTTCTATATGCTGCAGGACATAAAAGTGGCGGCGGCGCGTTGGGAGGGCTTCTTGCTAGTGCGCTGTGCCCTGCGATTGGAAAGGTCGGAACTTATGTCGTAGATGTGATCACGCTAATCATTTCGATGGTTCTTTTGACAGAGCGGTCCTTTTTCGGAGAGGTGAAAAAGGGCGGACGCAAAGTTTATCATACTGCGGTCAAAGATGCGGCAAGACGCAGAGAAGCCCGTGAACTGCAAAGAGAGGAATTGGCGCTTCGCAGAGAAGAAATAGCGCAGCAGCGAGAGCAATTGGCACAGAGGCGCATCGATAAAAAGGTGGAAGGGGTGGCTTTGAACACCAAGATCAGCCCGTCGTCTTCAAAACATTCTGATAATCTCAGCGAATTGAAAATTCCTATAGAAGCAGAGGAACTTGATGAAAAGAAGCCTGCGGCGAGAAACAGCAAGATTTTCGAGAGAAAAAAGAGAGAGAAAACAGAAATATCTGGGGAACCAGTGGTAGTAGAAAAAGTACATAGGAAACCAAAAAGCAATGGCACAAGCCCACAGAGCGCAGAATCACAAGAAATGGCTTTGGAATCAGAAGTTCCATATTATGAAGAACAGGAAATTTTTGTTCCCAAACAGGAAGAACCAGCATTGCTAGAACGGGAACTTCAGGAAATCTCAGATAATCTTGGCGAAGCAGTCTTGGAGTTTTCCACAATGCAGGGCAAAGAAGAGGCTTTCGACATAGCGGCAACGCAAGAGCAAATTTCTGTGGAAGATCAAGTTCTGGCAGAGCAACAAATTGCAGTGGAAGATCAGATTCCAGTAAAAGATCAAGTTGTAGTGGAACATCAAGCTCCAGCAGAGGGTGAACATTCCATGGGAGGACAGTATGTAAAGCCGCCCATTGCGTTGCTGACAAAGGGGAATGCGGCGCAAAAAGACAATCGGCAGCAGCTTCAGGAAACAGCTTTGCAGCTTCAGCAAATCTTGAAAAATTTCGGGGTTAACGTAATCGTCACTGACGTTAGTTGCGGTCCAAGCGTTACTCGCTATGAGCTTCAGCCAGAACTTGGAGTCAAGGTCAGCAAAATCGTAAATCTTTCCGATGATATCAAGCTAAATCTTGCAGCGGCCGATATCAGGATAGAGGCGCCGATTCCTGGCAAAGCGGCGGTGGGTATCGAGGTTCCCAATAAAAAAACAGTCATGGTACGTTTCCGGGAACTGATCGAGGCGCAAGAATTTCAGGATCATGGTTCCAGCATTTGTTTCACGGCAGGCAAGGACATTGGCGGGCAGGTGATCGTTGCAGACATAGCAAAAATGCCTCATCTTCTCATCGCAGGAGCCACCGGGTCTGGAAAATCGGTATGCATCAATACGATCATCATGAGCATTTTGTATAAAGCGAACCCAGAGGACGTAAAGCTGATCCTGATTGACCCTAAAGTAGTGGAGCTTAGCGTATACAATGGGATTCCCCATTTGTTTATTCCGGTCGTGACGGATCCTAAAAAGGCGGCTGGGGCACTGCATTGGGCAGTGGCGGAAATGACAGACCGTTATCAGAAGTTTGCAGATTATCAAGTGCGTGACTTAAAAGGCTATAACCAAAAAGTCGAAGCCATCAAGGATGTGGAGGATGACTCCAAGCCTACGAAGCTGCCACAGATTGTAATCGTGGTGGACGAGCTGGCGGACCTTATGATGGTGGCGCCAGGGGACGTCGAAGATGCCATCTGCCGTCTGGCACAGCTTGCCAGGGCTGCAGGGATCCATCTGATTATTGCCACGCAGCGTCCGTCTGTGGATGTCATCACTGGCCTGATTAAGGCGAATATGCCCTCGAGGATTGCATTTTCCGTATCTTCCGGCGTGGATTCCAGAACGATACTGGATATGAACGGCGCCGAGAAATTGCTTGGAAATGGAGATATGCTGTTTTACCCACAAGGATATCAGAAACCCCTGCGTGTCCAAGGTCCTTTTGTTTCTGACTCAGAGGTAGAGGCAGTGGTCGATTTTCTTAAAAAACAGAGCACCGTGATATACAATGAGGAAATTGAAGAGAAGATGAATACGGTCTCCATTTCTTCCGGGGGTTCTGGCGCTTTAGGCGGCAATGAACGGGACGCCTATTTTGTAGAAGCGGGAAAATTCGTGATTGAGAAGCAAAAAGGCTCAATCGGCATGTTGCAGCGCATGTTTAAAATTGGTTTTAACCGGGCGGCAAGGATTATGGACCAGTTAGAAGAAGCAGGGGTGGTAGGACCGGAGGAGGGGACGAAAGCGAGAAAAATCCTCATGTCCCAGGAACAGTTTCAAGAATATGTGGACGAGTATGTGTAGAGTATGGTATCATCAGTCATGCAAGACAAAGAGAGTGAGTTACCAATGTTAACAATTTGAAAACGGGAGGAAGAAGATGAAGACTGATATTCAAATTGCACAGGAAGCGGAAATGACGCACATCCGTGAAGTGGCGGCGCAGCTAGGAATCCAGGAAGATGAATTGGAGCTTTATGGAAAGTATAAGGCGAAGCTCTCGGATCAATTGATGGAAAAGGTAAAAGGCAACCAGGATGGCAAACTCATCTTAGTAACGGCGATTAATCCTACCCCTGCAGGAGAAGGGAAGACTACGACTAGCGTAGGACTGGGGGAAGCGTTTGGAAGGCTTGGGAAAAAGGCGGTTCTGGCGCTTCGGGAACCATCGCTTGGCCCCTGTTTTGGAATCAAAGGCGGAGCGGCGGGTGGCGGATATGCCCAGGTAGTGCCCATGGAGGATTTAAATCTGCATTTTACCGGGGACTTTCATGCAATTACCTCTGCAAACAACTTGCTTGCCGCCTTATTGGACAATCATATTCAGCAGGGCAATGAGCTGCGTATCGATCCCCGTCAGGTAGTATGGAAACGATGTCTTGACATGAACGACCGGGTGCTGCGCAATGTGGTAGTGGGGCTTGGGAGCAAGATGGACGGAATGGTGCGCGAGGATCACTTTGTGATAACCGTTGCCTCAGAGATCATGGCGGTGTTATGTCTTGCAGATGATATGGCGGATTTGAAAAAGCGGCTTGGCAGAATGATTGTGGCATATGATTTTGAGGGAAAGCCAGTGACCGCAAATGATCTCAAAGCGACAGGGGCGATGGCTGCCCTGCTAAAAGACGCCATGAAGCCGAATTTGATACAGACCTTGGAACATACGCCTGCCATCGTGCATGGGGGACCGTTTGCCAATATCGCACATGGCTGCAATAGCGTCCGTGCTACTAAGACGGCATTGAAGCTTGCAGATTATGTGGTTACAGAGGCAGGTTTTGGCGCAGATCTGGGGGCGGAGAAATTTTTGGATATCAAGTGCCGCATGGCAGGCTTAAAGCCGGATGCCGTGGTCTTAGTGGCAACGGTGCGCGCGCTGAAATATAACGGAGGAGTGGCGAAGGCAGAGTTGTCTCAGGAAAATATCGACGCATTAAAGCGCGGGATTGTAAACTTGGAAAAACATATTGAAAATCTTCAAAAGTACAAGGTTCCGGTCGTCGTTACATTGAATTCTTTTCTCTCAGACACGAAGGCTGAGACAGATTATGTGGAGCAATTCTGCAAAGACAGGGGATGTGAATTTGCGCTGTCAGAAGTGTGGGAGAAAGGCGGAGAAGGCGGGATCGCCCTTGCTGAAAAGGTCTTAAAGACTTTAGAGCAAAAAGAGTGTCATTTTAAGCCCCTTTACGAAGACGGCTTGTCCTTGACAGAGAAGATTGAGACCGTGGCAAAGGAAATTTATGGTGCAGACGGCGTGAGCTATGCTCCGGCTGCCTTAAAGGAATTAAAGAGGATAGAAGAACTGGGGATGAGAGAATTTCCGGTTTGTATGGCGAAAACGCAGTACTCGCTGTCGGATGATCAGGCGAAGCTTGGGCGCCCCCAAGGCTTTACTGTGAATGTCCGGGAAGTGTATGTCTCTGCGGGAGCAGGCTTTGTAGTGGCGGTTACCGGAGCGATTATGACGATGCCTGGATTGGGAAAGACTCCGGCGGCATATGGGATTGATGTCAGCGATGAAGGCGTGATTACCGGATTGTTTTAAGTGTTTATGCAAGAAAGGAAGATAAGCAATGGCAGAAATCATTGATGGAAAAAAGATTTCACAGCAGATTAAAGATGAATTGAAAGAGAGGGCGGCAGTTCTTCGGGCGCAAGGCAAGACAGGAGCCTTGGCGGTAATCCAGGTTGGGGCGGACCCGGCATCTTGCGTATATGTGCGCAATAAGAAAAACGCATGTGCCTATATTGGCATTGAATCACTTGCCTATGAATTGCCTGAAGATACCAAGGAAGAGGAATTGCTTAAGCTGATTGAAGAATTGAACCAAAAAGAACAGGTGAAAGGAATTTTGGTGCAGCTGCCGCTTCCAAAACATATCTGCGAAGACAAGGTTATTCAAGCCATCAGTCCTAAGAAAGACGTGGACGGATTCCATCCCCAAAGCGTAGGGGCAATGACTATTGGAGAGCCGGGATTTTTGCCTTGTACGCCGGCTGGGATTATTGAGCTTATAAAGCGTTCTGGGATAGAGATTGCAGGAAAGCATTGCGTAATAATTGGAAGGAGCAATATTGTCGGCAAGCCAATGGCGCTTTTAATGCTCCGGGAAAACGCCACCGTGACAATTACGCATTCCAAGACTAAGAATCTTCCCGAATTGTGCAAGCAGGCGGATATATTAATCGTGGCTATGGGAAAGCCACGGTTTATCGGCGCAGAGTATGTGAAAGAAAAAGCGGTGATCATCGACGTAGGGATACACAGGGATGAGAACAATAAGTTGTGCGGAGACGTAATATTTGAAGAAGCAGAGCCTATAGCGTCTGCGATTACCCCGGTTCCAGGCGGCGTCGGACCGATGACGATCGCAATGCTGATGAGTAACTGTGTGCAGAGTATAGAAGAGGGCTAGGAATGAAGTGTGCAAATTGTGGAGCAGAGTTGAAAGTGGGGTCCATTTACTGTTATGTCTGTGGAAAAGAAGCCCAGATTGTATCCGATTACAATTTGCTGGAAGATGATTTCCTGCGTGACGTACTAAAGGAAAAAGAAAAGAAAATTGCCGAGCAGACAGCCGAGGAGATTATCAAGAGACAGGATAAAGCTGCCAAAGCTGGCAGTGAACAACCAGGGAAAAAATCCTCTAAAGCTGGCGGCGAACAGTCAGGGAAAAAAGTTTCCAAAGCTTTGGGTGATCAGCCGGCAAAGAAGGCAAAAGGAAACCGCAGAATTAAGAAACGCGTGGTTTTTGCAGTTGCTTCTATGATTCTCTTGATTATCCTGATCACAGCGATTTTCCTACTCGTAAATCATGGCAGGGAAAATTCCTATGATTATCAGATGCAACGGGCGAGGGAATATCAGCAGCAGAGAAATTACAGGGAAGCGGAACGTCATGTGCTGCGCGCGCTTGAATTAAATTCCGACAGCCTGGAGGCGCAGCTTTTTCTTGCAGATATCTATGTGCTTAGAGGAGAAGATAAGAAAGCCGTTGCATTGTTGGAGAAGCTTCTGAAAGAACATCAGGATTCTCTGGAGATTTATCAGAAGCTGATTGACCTGTATGAGGAGCAGGGAGATTACGAGCTTATTTGCGGGCTGATCGAGGCGACAGATGACGAGGAAGTTTTGGAACTGTTATCTTCGTATATTCCTGATATGCCGAAATTTGACCTGGAAGAGGGGGTTTATACGGAGCCAATTTCGGTAGAAATTCTCAAGGAGGGAGATTGCAGCATTTACTATACAGTCAACGGTTCGGATCCCAGGCAGGGAATCGAGTATCAGGAGCCAATTGCAGTAAGTCCAGGAGACAAAATGCTGATCCGTGCCATAACTTGCAGTCCCTACGGCGTATTTAGCCAAGAGATAGAAGGCATGTTTCAAGTGGAACTTGAGAAACCGGAAGTTCCTAATGTAAATCCAGACGGAGGAAATTTTTATGCTCCGCAGAGCATTCATGTCGTGGTGCCAGAGGGATGTAAAGTTTATTATACTTGGGATGGCACGGAACCAACCATGTCTTCAGAACAGTATCTCCAGCCAATGGCTATACCAGAGGGAAATAATATCTTGTCTTTAGTCTTAGTAGATCAATATGGCATGCGTTCAGATGTGTTAAGGTGTAATTACATTTATCTTCCGTAAGCGGCAATATTTGAAAAAGCATGGGGCTGTCGCACGAATACATTCACTTATTCAAAAGGTCTTGCCGCTTATGCGGCAAAGACAGAATGCACAAAATCACTCTGGGAAGCTAGCTTCCCAGAGTGATTTTGTGTATTTTGTTTGCATTGCTTTGCAATGTAAGCTTTTTAAACAAGTGAATGTATTCGTGTGACAGCCCCTGTCTTTAACGTCTTAATACTTAGGATAAAAAGCCTTTCAGACAGGATTCTTTCTTGAGAAACTTGCCTTTAGGCGCCAATTGGTATATGATAAAAGAAAATATTTTAAGGATGTGACACATGAAAGACTTAAATGAAATCCGGGAAGAAATTGATCAGATAGACAGCCAGATCGTGGCGCTGTACGAGGAGCGGATGCGGCGTGCCGCAGAGGTGGCAAAGTACAAGCTCTCTATGGGAAAACAGGTGCTGGACAAGCAGAGAGAGGCGCAAAAACTGGAAAAGCTTAAGGCGCTGGTTCAAGAGGAGGAGAACCGATACGGGGTGGGGGAACTGTTTGAGCAGATTATGGCTATGAGCCGTAAACGCCAGTATCAGCTTTTAAATCAGCATGGACAGATGCAGGAACTTGGATTTATACAGGTAGACTGTCTTCCATTTCATACAGGCAAGGTGGTCTATCAGGGGGTGGAAGGCGCCTACAGCCAGATTGCCATGAACGCCTATTTTGGAGAGCATACTCTCAGCTTTCATGTGGATTCCTGGCGTGAGGCGATGGAATCCATACAAAGAGGAGAGGCCGATTACGCAGTGCTTCCCATTGAAAATTCTTCAGCCGGAGTTGTAGGAGAAAATTTTGACCTTTTAGTGGAATATGACAATTATATCGTGGCAGAACAGACGATTAAGGTAGAACATGCTTTGCTGGGCCTGCCAGAATCAGAAATCTCTGATATTCAAGTTGTCTGTTCCCATCCCCAGGCGCTGATGCAGAGCATGGATTTTCTAGAGCAGCATAAAACGTGGCAGAAAGAGCCTGTGGCAAACACCGCTGTTGCTGCAAAGCAGGTCCTTGCGGATAACCGCAAGGAGCAGGCTGCCATTGCCAGTTCTTTGACGGCAGATTTATATGGCCTTAAGATCTTAAAGGATCACATTAACTACAGTGAAGACAACAGCACCCGTTTTATTATTGTAGGAGGCGAAAAGTTAAGGAGGAAGGGGGCGGGGAAGGTTAGCATCTGTTTTGAGGCTGCTCATGAAAGCGGTTCCTTATACCGGTTGCTATCACACTTCATCTTTAACAACTTGAACATGGTAAAAATTGAATCACGCCCCATTAAGGACAGGAGCTTTGAGTACCGCTTTTTTGTGGATCTGGAAGGAAGCTTGGATGATGGCGCCATGCAGAACGCATTAAAGGGACTGCTAGAGGAAGCTCTTTATGTGAAAGTGCTGGGAAATTATTAAAGCGAGGTAGGGCAGATGGGCAATGTATCAGATATGATATTATATAGGGACATGAAGCCAGGACAGATCTTTCAAGATATGACTTCGGTCATGGAACATTATGGCATTAATCATTATAACAGGGAGGAGATTCGTTCCCTGTGCTTTGCGGTTTTCCATAATCTGATTGAACTGGCTGCAGACCATGGGTTTGAAGGAAACTTGTGGCATAATTATCTGACGTTTTTAATTATTAATCATGAAAATGCGTACAGCAGGGCATGTGAGAAGCGAGGCAGTGTTTCTGGCAGCATAAATGAGTTGGCATACCATGATTTTTCAGTGTTTCGGGAGCTGTTTGAGTTTGATTTTCAAGCGCTTGCCACAGAGCTGGATATGCCACAACTTATCTTGCTTGTCAACTATCAGCGCAGCGGACTAGGCGGCATTGTCTTTAATCACCGTATCAGGGACCGGATCTGCGGTTTGAGCATTCAGCTGGCAGGCACGCTTACGGTGGAAGAATTTCAGGAAGAAGTGACGGAGTTTTACAAGGAATTTGGCGTAGGGAAGCTCGGACTGCATAAAGCGTTTCGCATTGAGCGTTGCCAGCAGCAAGTACGGATTGTCCCGATCACCAATATTACGCATATCCATCTTTCCGACCTGGTAGGGTATGAGAATGCAAAAAAGAAACTGATTGACAATACAGAGGCTTTTGTGTGTGGAAGACAGGCAAACAACTGCCTGTTGTTTGGGGACGCTGGAACAGGCAAATCCACTAGCATAAAAGCGATCATCAATCAATATTATTCGCAAGGGCTTCGGATGATTGAGGTCTATAAGCATCAGTTCCAGGATTTGAATGCCGTAATTGCCCAGATTAAGAATCGCAATTATAAATTTATCATATATATGGATGATCTTTCTTTTGAGGAATTTGAGGTAGAATATAAGTATTTGAAAGCAGTGATTGAAGGCGGACTGGAGAAGAAGCCCGAAAACGTGCTCATCTATGCAACCTCTAACAGACGCCATCTGGTGCGCGAAAAGTTCAGCGATAAAGAGGAGCGGGATGACGATCTGCATACCAGGGACACTGTGCAAGAAAAGCTGTCTTTGGTATCCAGGTTTGGGGTTACGGTTTATTTTGGCTCGCCCGATAAAAAGGAATTCCATGAGATTGTGCGCAGCCTGGCAAAGAAACATCAGATTAAAATGCAAGAGGAGGAGCTTCTTTTGGAAGCGGACAGATGGGAGTTAAACCATGGCGGCTTATCTGGAAGATGTGCGCAGCAATTTATCAATTATCTGCTGGGAAAACAGTAAATTTGGGAAGGAGAGGCTATGAAAATTACAACATTTGCAGCAATTTATATCGGTTCTTATGAAGTGAGCATGAAGATTTTCGAAATCAGCGGCAGACGAAAAATCCACGCGGTGGACTATCTGCGCAGTCGCCTGGAATTGGGGCGGGACGCCTATAACAAAGGAATCATCGGATATCAGCTGGTAGAGGAGCTTTGCCAGATTTTAAAAGAATTTCATTTGATTATGGAAGGATATAAGGTAGGTGATTACAGGGCATATGCAGGCAATGTGTTGCGGGCAGTAAGCAACGAACTGTTCATCCTAGACCAGATTCGGCTCCGTACCCATATCGACGTCACGGTAATCAGCAACTCGGAACATCGTTTTTTAAGTTATAAGTCGTTGGCGGCAGATCCAGGTTTTGAAAAAATGATTCAGAAAGGCACTGTCGTCGTGGATGTAGGCGGCGGCAGCATGCAGATTACGCTGTTTCGGGAAGGGACGGCGGTGACAACGCAGCATATTGAGCTGGGGATCATGCGGATCTGGGAAAAACTGGCTCAGATTCGGAATATGGTTTCGCACTATGAGCCGCAGATTCAGGAGCTGATTGATAAAGAGCTGGAGATTTTCAAACGGCTGTACCTGTCGGACCAGGAAATAAAATATGTGATTTTGATGGGGGATTATATTGGCGAGATGGTAAAAGGATTTTCCAAAAAAGAGGAGGACGGAACCATCGAGAGCGAGCGTTTTTTGAAATTGCTGAACAAATGGCATAAGAAATCACCAGAAGAGCTGTCCAGAGAGCTCAATCTTGCCAATGACCATGATCCTTTGATCTTGCCCTCCGTGGTGTTATATAAACGGCTGACAGAAGAGATGAACGCTGATTATATCTGGGTTCCAGGCGTGGGGATCAATGACGGCATTGTCTGTGATTATGCAGAACAGAATCGCATGATCCGTTTTGCGCATGATTTCAAGGAAGATATTCTTGCGGCTTCCAGGAATCTTGCCGAGCGGTATCAAAGTTATTCCAGTCACACAAAAGCAGTCCTCTTCATGAGCACTGTGATTTTCGACGCTATGAAGAAAGTGCACGGCATGGGAAAAAGAGAACGCCTGCTGCTGCAGGTAGCGGCGATTTTGCATGACTGTGGCAGGTATGTAAGCCTGGTGAACCAGTCGGAATGCTCCTATCGCATCATCATGGCGTCTGAGATCATCGGGATGACGCATTTGGAGCGGGAGATTGTGGCAAGCGCCGTAAAATACAGCGCTCTGCCGATGCTGCCCTATGAAAGCCTCAGCAGCAAAATGGATCAGAAAAGCTATATGATTGTCGCAAAGCTGATGGCAATTTTAAAGATTGCCAATGCCATGGACCGAAGCCATAAACAGAAATTTAAGAACATCAAAGCGGCGCTCAAAGATAAAGAACTGCTGATTACCATCGAGACAGAGGAAAGCATGATACTGGAGAAAGGTTTATTTTCCTCCTATGCGGATTCTTTCGAGGAAGTATTCAGCGTTATGCCTAAGATAAAAGAGAAAAGAGTATTTTAGCAGGAGGTAGCAAATGGAAAAAGAAAAGGATTATCTGAAACCAGAATATTATGAGAACCGGGAATTGAGCTGGCTGAAATTTAATCACCGGGTGTTGAATGAAGCGAGAGATAAGTCGATTCCTTTGTTAGAGAGACTTAAGTTTGTAAGTATCACATCGTCAAACCTCGATGAATTTTTTATGGTCAGGGTCGCATCTTTGAAAGACATGGTTCACGCAGGTTACAAGAAGAAAGACATTGCAGGCATGACAGCGCAAGAGCAATTGGATGCCATCAATCAGGACACCCGCGCGCTGGTAGAACTGCAGTACTCCACTTATAGCCGTTCTTTAGTGCCGCTGCTTCACAGCCAGGGAATTGAAATTGTCAATGCGCATGAAGAGCTGACGCCAGAGCAGGCAGCGTATGTGGATCATTATTTTCAGGAAAATGTCTATCCAGTCCTTACGCCTATGGCTGTTGACGCTTCCCGGCCGTTTCCTTTGATTCGCAATAAGTCTTTGAACATTGCGGCTCTTCTTTCTAAAAAAGATGAGAAAAAGGCAGAGACAGAGTTTGCGACAGTCCAGGTTCCTTCCGTGCTGCCGCGGATCATCCAGATACCGTCCACGGCAGATGGCATGCAAACGTTTCTTTTGCTAGAGCAGGTGATAGAGCGGAACATTCATCAGCTTTTTTTGAATTACCATGTGCTCTGCGCTTATCCATACCGAATTATGCGGAATGCGGATCTAAGCATTGACGAAGATGAAGCAGAAGATTTGCTACAGGAAATCCAAAAACAGTTAAAGAAGCGGCAGTGGGGAGAGGTCATCCGTCTGGAAGTGGAAGAAAAGATTGATAAGCGACTGCTGAAAATTCTGGAGCAGGATTTACATATTGCATCTGAAGACATCTATAAAATCGCAGGCCCGCTAGATTTGACATTCCTGATGAAAATGTATGGGATTGAAGGCAAGGATGAACTGCGCTATCCGCCCTATAAGCCGCAGCGAGTGCCGCAGATCGTGCCAGGAGAGGATATCTTTGCAGCGATCCGCAAGGGGGATATTCTGTTGCATCACCCTTACCAGACCTTCGACCCGGTGGTAGATTTTATCCGCCAGGCTTCTATGGATCCAGATGTGCTTGCCATCAAGCAGACTTTGTACCGGGTCAGCGGCAATTCCCCGATTATTGCGTCACTGGCGCAAGCGGCGGAGAATGGAAAACAAGTATCGGTGCTGGTAGAATTGAAAGCGCGCTTTGATGAGGAGAATAACATTGTCTGGGCGAAAAAGCTGGAAAAAGCAGGATGCCATGTAATTTATGGATTGGTGGGATTAAAGACCCACAGCAAGATTGCGCTGGTAGTCCGCAAGGAAGAGGATGGCATTCGCAGGTATGTGCATCTGGGAACCGGAAATTATAACGATTCCACGGCAAAATTATATACAGACCTTGGCATTTTCACTTGTTCCGAAGCCATTGGGGAAGATGCGACGGCAGTGTTCAATATGCTTTCGGGTTATTCAGAGCCCCTTTCCTGGAACAAGCTGGTAGTAGCTCCTATCTGGCTGCGAAAACGTTTCCTGAAACTGATCCGCAGGGAAATGAAACACGCCCAGGAAGGAAGGGAAGCGTATATCAAGGCAAAAATGAATTCCCTCTGTGACAGAGATGTGATAGCGGCGCTGTATGAGGCTTCTGCGGCAGGCGTAAAGATTGAATTGGTAATCCGCGGGATCTGCTGTTTGAAGACAGGAATTCCCGAAATTAGCGAGAATATCACCGTGCATTCCATCGTAGGCAATTTCTTGGAACACAGTCGGATTTTCTGGTTTCACAATGACGGACAGGAAGAAATTTATATGGGAAGCGCAGACTGGATGCCTAGAAACTTGGATCGGCGTGTGGAGATTATGTTCCCAGTAGAAGACGAGAAGCTAATGGATCAGGTACGTCATGTACTGGGAACGCAGCTTGCTGATAATACGAAGGCACATATCCTAAAGCCTGACGGCAAATATGATAAAATAGACAAACGGGGAAAGAAGCTGGTCAATTCCCAGGAACAGTTTTGCCAGGAGGCAAAGGATGCAGTGCCCAAGAAAGTGAATGCTTATCAGGACCGGGTTTTTGTCCCAGCGGAGCCAGTGGAGTGATATTCTTTTATCTCTTCCAGAATATGATAAGGAATGTTGAGATTGCCCTTTCCTGTTCCTAAATGGATTTCAGGCTTGTTGGCGCCATGGAAGTCGGAGCCGCCGCTGATTAAAAGATCAAATTCCTGTGCAAGGGCTTGCATGTTTTTTTCATCTGCAGGCGAATTTTTAGAATAGAGGGCCTCCAATCCCACAAGCCCGGCGTCTTTTAAGCGCCTGGTAAAGTCGCGCAGCCTGTCGTGATTCATATGACATAGGACGGGATGGGCGAAAAATGCAAGGCCCCCGCCCATTTGGATCAGCTTGATCGCTTCAAAGGGCGTAATCTTTTCACGGGGGACATAGCAGCGGCAGTCGTCTCCCAGATACTTGGCGAACACGGTTTTGCGGTCTTTGACAAAGCCGTGTTCCACCAGGTATTTTCCAAAATGCGCTCGTGTAATTACGCTGTCAGGGTTTTCAGCATATAAGGCTTCCATGGTGATGTCAAAGCCCTCTTGCTGAAGCAGACGTATCATTTTTTCATTGCGCTTGTCCCTGCCGTCTACAAATTCCGTTAGCTTTGCCAGAAATTCGGGGTTGCTCTCATCAAAGTAGTAGCCTAAGATATGCACTTCCTGTTCCTGGTAATCGGTGGACAGCTCGACGCCGGGCACCAGTTCCAGCCCCAGTTGTTCGGCGATGGGACGTGCTTTGGCAATACCGCCGATAGTGTCGTGATCTGTTAGGGAAATGGCGGACAATCCGATTTCCTTGGCGTGGCGCATCAATGCTTCCGGGGTCAGGGTGCCGTCTGATTCTGTAGAATGGGTGTGCAGGTCAATCTGCTTGTTTGCTAATTCTGTCATGTGATTTCCTTTCTAAAAATGTTATAAACGTGTACTGATTATATAGTTTAGCAGAAGTGATGTTGTTTGAAAAGGGAAGAGCTTGAAAAATTTTTAGTTCCCTATTTTGGGATTCGGAAAAATTTGAGTTTCCGCATTTTGTATTTTATAGCATTGAAATGAGGCTGTCGCAGGCATATACTCGCTTGTTCAAGAGGTTTGCATTGCTTTGCAATGTAAACAAAATGCACAAAAGTCATCTTGGAAAGCTAGCTTTCCAGAGTGATTTTTGTGCATTCTGTCTTTGCCGCATGAGCGGCAAGACCTTTTGAACAAGCGAGTATATGCCTGCGACAGCCTCAAAAGGCACAAAGATTATCTTGGGAAGCTAGCTTCCCAGAATAATCAAGCAGAAAAAACTTGACATGTGCTTTCAAACGTGATAAAGTAACAGAGTTGTAAGAAGAAAGAAGTAGGGTATCCGCTCTCACCTTAGCACGAATGCGTGTCTATGGTTCATATTCTGTTTACGGCTCGCTTTAGCTGTAAGTACATTTAGAATATAAAGTGGATAGTCTGCCTATCCACTTTTTTTGCAGTATCTGAATGGAGGACAGGAAGATACATACAGTGTTAAATTAATTTTTGGAGGTGTACGACCATTAGCGAGTTAATGATTAATGAACAAATCAAGGATAAGGAAGTTCGTCTGATTGGCCAGGACGGTGAACAGCTTGGCATTATGCCTGTGCGGGAAGCGATGAAGCTTGCGCTGGATGCGGAGCTTGATCTGGTGAAGATTGCCCCGGGGGCGAAGCCGCCAGTGTGCAAGATTATTGATTATGGAAAATACAGATATGAGCTTGTCAGAAAAGAGAAAGAAGCCAAGAAGAAGCAGAAAACTGTTGAGATCAAAGAGATCCGTTTGTCACCGAATATTGAGAGCAATGATCTCAATACCAAAATTAATGCAGCAAAGAAATTTATTTTGAAAGGCAATAAGGTAAAGATTACTTTACGTTTTCGCGGCAGGGAAATGGCGCACATACAGAACAGTAAACATATTCTGGATGACTTTGCCCAGGAGCTGGCAGAGATTGCCACAGTGGAAAAGGCACCGAAATTGGAAGGGCGCAGTATGAGCATTGTGCTGACGGAAAAGAAATAACGGACATTAAGGAGGAATTTAAAATGCCAAAAATGAAAACAAGCAAATCAGCAGCAAAACGTTTTAAAAAGACTGGAACTGGAAAGTTAAAAAGAAATAAAGCTTATAAGAGCCATATCTTGACAAAGAAGTCTGCAAAGAGAAAGAGGAATCTTAGAAAGTCAACGGTCACGGACGCTACAAACGTTAAGAATATGAAGAGGATTTTACCGTATTTGTAAGAACGAGTTAAGGAGGAATAGAAGTTATGGCAAGAATTAAAGGCGGTTTAAATGCGAGAAAGAAGCATAATAGAGTGTTAAAGCTGGCAAAGGGATACAGAGGAGCGCGCAGCAAGCAGTACAGAGTGGCAAAACAGTCTGTCATGAGGGCGTTGGCTACTTCTTATGCAGGCAGAAAGCAGAGAAAGAGACAGTTCCGTCAGCTCTGGATTGCACGTATCAATGCGGCAGCGAGAATGAATGGACTGTCCTACAGCAAGTTTATGCATGGATTGAAGCTGGCAGGGGTGGAAGTGAACCGCAAGATGCTGGCAGAGATGGCAGTAAATGACGCAGAAGGCTTTGCGACTTTGGCGAAGTTGGCGCAGGTAAAGCTGGAAGGTTAATGTAGTAACAGTTCAGCCATCCCTGATATTGGCGATGAACAGAACGTTTCATAAGCCTGAGACAGGAGCTGCAAAGCAGCAGATCGTTTGCCCGGCAGGCGGTTTGTGTTTGCTTGAGCGATGGTGAGCTGAACTGTTATAAATTTGTAAAAAAAAGTTGAAAAAAGTACTTGACATATTCGAAATCAGCATGTATAATAAGCTTGTTGAGTTCGAGAGAATAAGATAACATGGCTCGTTGGTCAAGCGGTCAAGACGCCGCCCTCTCACGGCGGAAACAGGGGTTCGATTCCCCTACGAGCTGTTAGCTATTAATAGAATAGCCCAACCCGCAAGACGCTGAAGGAATCTGTAATATGATACTTCAGTGTTTTTGTTTTATCCCATAAGATAAAACTCTTCCATGGGGCATGCGCGCTCGTGCGAGTGGAAGAGTCGCTAAGCGACTGCGCCTGGCGCAGCAAAGCGTCAGGAAATATAAATTCTCCTTGCATTTTGGAATGCTAAGTGCTATCATATATATGATAACTATATAAACTTAGACTTGAGAGTGGGTATTTGCCCACTCTCAATTTTATGTGCAGGCAGGTGCTTGTCTGGAAGATGAAAAAGCAGATAAGAGGAAAGAAGGTGTAGCAATGTCAAGAAGAGAGGCATATGAGCAGAAAACAGAGGAACTCCTTGCTCCGATCATAGAAGAATATCAATTTGAGCTGGTGGATGTAGAATATGTGAAAGAAGGAGGCAACTGGTATCTGCGGGCCTATATAGATAAAGAAGGCGGAATTACAGTGGATGATTGTGAGCTTGTGAGCCGCAGGATGAGCGATTTACTGGATGAAAAGGATTTTATCGAGGAATCTTATATATTTGAAGTAAGTTCTCCAGGGTTAGGCAGACCTTTGAAGAAAGAGAAAGATTATCAGCGCAGCATGGGAGAAAGATTGGAAATCCGCACTTACCGTGCCATTAATAAACAAAAAGAATTTTATGGAATTTTAAAGTCTTTCGATGCGGCGACAGTAATGATAGTACTGGATGATGGGACAGAGATGACCTTTGCGAAATCAGAGATTGCATTGATTCGTCTGGCTTTTGATTTTTAGAATGCGCAAAATAACAGAAAAACTATTCAGGAGGATAAAAAAATGAACAATGAGTTATTAGAAGCGTTAAATATACTGGAAAAAGAAAAGGATATCAGCAAAGATACTTTATTAGAGGCCATTGAAAATTCACTGATTACTGCCTGCAAGAACCATTTCGGAAAATCGGATAACATTAAAATAGATATGAACCCCAAGACTTGTGAGTTTCATGTATATGCGGAAAAGACCGTCGTGGAAGAGGTGGAAGATCCGGTACTGGAGATCAGTTTGGGCAATGCTAGGATGATTGATTCCAAGTATTGCGTCGGAGATGTCGTAAATGTTGAAGTCAAATCAAAAGAATTTGGACGAATCACCACCCAGAATGCCAAGAACGTGATACTTCAGAAGATCCGCGAGGAAGAAAGAAAGGTCTTGTTTGACCAATATTATGGAAAAGAAAAGGACGTGGTGACAGGAATCGTGCAGCGTTATGTAGGTAAGAATATCAGCATTAATCTGGGCAAGGTGGATGCCGTGCTAAGTGAAAACGAGCAGGTGAAAGGCGAGATATTCCAACCTACTGAGCGTATAAAGCTCTATATTCTGGAAGTCAAATCTACCTCAAAAGGTCCAAAGATCCTGGTATCTAGAACCCATCCAGAGCTGGTAAAGCGCCTATTTGAATCAGAAGTGACAGAAGTGCGGGAGGGGATCGTGGAAATTAAGAGCATTTCCAGAGAGCCAGGAAGCAGAACTAAGATTGCGGTTTGGAGCAATGATCCTAATGTGGATCCAGTCGGCGCCTGCGTGGGGCTGAACGGAGCCCGGGTAAATATGATTGTCAACGAACTGCGCGGAGAGAAAATTGACATTATCAATTGGAGTGATAATGCAGCCATGTTGATTGAAAACGCATTAAGCCCTGCCAAAGTAATTTCCGTGATTGCTGATGCAGAAGAAAAGACTGCAAAAGTGGTGGTTCCTGACTATCAGCTTTCTCTTGCGATAGGGAAAGAGGGTCAAAACGCCAGACTTGCCGCCAGGCTTACCGGATTTAAGATTGATATCAAGAGCGAGACTCAGGCGAGGGAAGCCGGAGACTTCATGGATTATGAGAATGATTACGAAGAGTATGACGAAGACGATTATCTGGAGCAGAACGAGGAGCTGCCAACGGATTACGCTTTAGAGGAAAGTGAGCAATTGCCAGAGGATTATGCTTTAGAGCAAAGCGAAGTACTGCCGGGGGATCATGATTTAGAGAGCGATGAGGAGCTCCCAAAAGATAGCTCTGCAAACAACGATCTAAAGATGGAAGCTTTCGAAAGCGAGGGAGAATCCTATGAATAAGAAGGTGCCTATGCGCCAGTGTGTCGGATGCAAAGAGATGAAAAGCAAGAAAGAGCTGCTTCGCATCATTAAGACGGCAGAAAATGAAATCTTACTAGATGTAACTGGAAAAAAGAATGGCAGAGGCGCATATTTATGTCCCAATGTAGAATGCCTGGCACAGGCTGTTAAGAGCAAAGGGTTAGAGCGTTCCTTGAAAACTGCCATGCCCAGAGAAGTGATTGAGAATTTGGAAAAGGAGATCGATACGGTTGCAGAGCGATAGAATATTATCCATGCTGGGGCTTGCGAAAAAAGCAGGGAAAGTAGCCAGTGGCGAATTCTCTACCGAAAAGGCAGTGAAGTCAAAAGGTGCATATCTTGTAGTTGTGTCTGAGGAAGCCTCAGACAATACGAAAAAGAAATTTCGGAATATGTGTTCTTTTTATCAGGTTCCCATGTATTTATATGCTTCCAAAGAGGCGTTGGGAAAAGCCATTGGCTACCAGTTCCGTGCTTCATTGGCGGTATTGGACGAGGGCTTTGCCAAGAGCCTTGAGGAAAAATTAAAATTAACAGAACAAACGGAAGAGCGGAGGTAGTAAAAGTATGGCGAAAATCAGAGTGTATGAACTTGCAAAAGAATTAAATATACAGCCCAAGGAAGTTATTAAATTTCTGGAAAGTAAAAACATTTCAAAGAAAGTGGCAAGCAGCTCCATTGAGGATGAAGCGATAGACATGGTGAGGGCTAGATTTGGAACTGGAAAATCTGAGTCAGCTCCTCAAAAGGAAGGATCCAAAGAGGCGCCGGCAAAAGCTCCAGCAACAGAGGCGGTGGCAAAAGCGCCCGTCAAAGAAGCGGCAAAGAAGGAGAGTGAGGGAAAGACGGCAGGAGAAATGCAGGATGCAAAAGAGGCAACGGTAAAAGTCCAGGAGCGTCCCAAGAAAAAATCAAGTATCACGGCAGTGTATAACCCACAGAATAGCAAAACGGCGAAAAGACGTCCCTCAAGACCACAGGCAGAACGTTCTGCAAGGCCACAGTCAGATAAGCCGCAAGTGGATCGTTCTGCAAGGAGTGGCGGTGAAAAGATGCAAAGCGGATATCCGGCAGTGAAAACCCAGGAAGTAAAAATGCAGGCAGAGAATACGGCAAGGCCGCAGGCAGACAAGGCACAGACAGAACACTCTCCGAAAGCTCAGGGAGGCAATGCAAGAGCACAGGCAGAAGGCGCAACAAGGCCGCAAGGAGATCGAAACAGCAGGCCGCAGGAAGAAAGAAGCGCAAGACCGCAGGGGGACCGAAACGGGAGACCGCAAGGAGACCGAAATGGCAGGCCGCAGGGGGACCGAAACGGGAGACCACAGGGGGACCGCAATGGAAGACCACAGGGAGATCGAAACGGGAGACCACAAGGAGACCGAAATGGCAGGCCGCAGGGAGACCGTAACAATCGAAATGGTCAAAACAGCAGAGGCGGTCAGAGAAATCGTTTTGAACAAGAAATCAATAAGCTGAATCAAAACAGCGCCACTTCTTCTATGGATGAGACCAGGGGCAAGGAAAGCAGAGAACGTGACAATCGCAAAGGAAACAGCCAGCGTCATGAAAAAGACTTGATGGGCAAGAAAAAAGAGCGTTTCGACAACCTGGAGAAGAAAACCAGGGGTAAGAAAAACCAGCAGCCTCAGCCTCAGCCGCATAAGAAAGAAGAAGAAACGATAAAGAACATTATCCTTCCAGAAAAAATGACCATTAAGGAGCTGGCGGACCGTATGAAAGTGCAGGCGTCGGCCATCATTAAAAAGCTCTTTTTGCAGGGAACCATGGTGACAGTAAACAGTGAGATTGATTTTGCAACAGCAGAAGAAATTGCTCTGGAATTCAACTGCATCTGCGAGATGGAAGAGAAAGTGGATGTTATTGCGGAGCTTTTGAAAGAAGAGGAAGAGGATGCTGCAATTCAGGTGAAACGCCCTCCAGTCGTTTGCGTCATGGGGCATGTCGATCATGGTAAGACTTCTTTGTTAGACGCCATCCGTGACACGCATGTGATCGACAAGGAAGCGGGAGGCATTACTCAGCACATTGGCGCATATATGGTCGAATGCAATGGAGAAAAGATCACGTTTCTTGATACGCCAGGTCATGAGGCGTTTACCGCTATGCGTATGCGCGGGGCAAACGCTACGGATATCGCAATCCTGGTAGTAGCGGCTGATGACGGCGTGATGCCTCAGACAGTAGAGGCTATCAGCCATGCAAAAGCGGCAGAGGTGGAAATTATTGTTGCAATCAATAAAATTGATAAGCCCAGCGCAAATATTGAGCGTGTCAAACAGGAACTTGCAGAGTATGAACTGATCCCTGAAGACTGGGGCGGAAGTACGATTTTTGTGCCAGTGTCCGCACATACGCATGAGGGAATTGACAATTTGCTGGAAATGGTATTGCTGACTGCGGAGATCAGTGAATTAAAGGCAAATCCCAAGCGCAATGCAAGAGGGCTTGTCATTGAGGCGCAGCTTGATAAAGGACGCGGATCGGTGGCGACCATTCTCGTACAGAAGGGAACCTTGAAGGTAGGCCAGCCTGTCGCTTGTGGAAGCTGCTATGGCAAAGTAAGGGCGATGATAGATGATAAGGGCAGAAGAGTCAAGGAAGCAGGCCCTTCTACGCCAGTGGAAATATTAGGATTGAATAATGTGCCCAATGCAGGGGAAATCTTTGTATGTATGGATTCGGAGAAAGAGGCAAAGAGTTTTGCAGATACATTCATCTCCGAGGGGCGTGAGAAAATGCTGGAAGATACGAAATCCAGAATGTCTTTAGACGACTTGTTCTCTCAGATTCAGTCTGGAAACATCAAGGAGCTGCCGATTATCGTAAAGGCGGACGTCCAAGGTTCCGTGGAAGCAGTAAAACAGAGCTTGATCAAGCTGTCGGATGAAGAGGTGGTTGTAAAGGTGATTCACGGAGGCGTGGGCGCTATCAATGAGTCAGATGTCAGCCTTGCTTCAGCTTCCAACGCCATTATCATCGGATTTAACGTACGTCCAGATGCGACGGCAAAGGCAACTGCCGAGCGGGAGGGCGTAGATATGAGGCTTTACAAGGTAATCTACAATGCGATTGAGGATGTGCAGGCTGCCATGAAAGGCATGTTGGATCCGATTTTTGAGGAAAAAATATTGGGTCATGCGGAGATCCGTCAGATCTTCAAGGCTTCCGGAGTCGGGAATATTGCTGGTTCCTATGTGCTAGACGGCATGTTCCAGAGAGGATGCAAAGTTCGGATTTCCAGAGAGGGCGAGCAGATTTTCGAAGGTGACCTGGCGTCCCTGAAACGTTTTAAAGATGATGTGAAAGAGGTCAAGGCAGGCTATGAATGCGGCCTGGTATTTGACGGTTTTAACGATATACAAGAGCTTGACGTGGTAGAGTCCTATACTATGGTGGAAGTGCCGCGTTAACAGTGTGAGATCTGGCAACTCTGCTTTGGGCAATCGCAGCCTTAAGGCGGAGAGAGCCAGCAGTGAATGAGGAGCATAGCAGAATATATGAAAAAAAACAGCATTAAGAATACAAGAATTAACGGCGAAGTTTTGAGGGAATTGAGCAATATTATCCGCGGAGAGATCAAAGATCCCAGGATTAACCCTATGACTTCCGTGGTTGCCGTGGAGGTAGCTGCTGATTTAAAAACTTGTAAGGCGTATATCAGCGTGCTAGGGGACGAGGCGTCCCAGCAGGACACCCTTGCGGGGCTGAAAAGTGCGGAAGGCTATATACGCAGCAAGCTGGCAAAGAATATTAATTTAAGGAATACGCCAGAGATTCGGTTTGTATTAGATCAATCGATCGAATATGGCGTCAACATGTCAAAGCTCATTGATGAAGTAAATCATCAGCAGAGCTGATAGGAAAAGGAAGTGTTTTGCATGAAAGATTTAGCATCCCGACTGGCGCAGGCAAAAACAGTTGCCGTGGCTGGCCATGTAAGGCCCGATGGCGACTGCGTGGGTTCCTGCTTGGCTGTATATAACTACATTTCAACGTGGTACCCGCAGATAGAGGCTGACGTGTATTTGGAGCCTATTCCCAACATCTTTAAGTTTTTGAAAAATGCGGAAAAGATTTGTCACTCATTTGATTTGGATAAGACTTATGATCTTTGCATCGTATTGGATTGTGGAGACACGGGGCGGCTGGGAGAGGCAGTCAAGTACTTTGAGACTGCTGCAAAGACCATTTGCGTTGATCACCATGTAAGCAACGGCAGCTTCGCAGATGAAAATTATATATTTCCTAATGCAAGTTCCACGTCAGAGCTGATTTTTGAACTTCTGGAGGTTGAGAAGATTACAAAAGAGATTGCGGAGTGCATTTATGTGGGAATGGTGCACGATACAGGAGTATTCCAATATTCTTGCACTTCTGCAAAGACTATGAATGCGGCGGGCGTGCTGATGGAAAAAGGAATTAATTTTTCTAAAATCATTGACGACACCTTTTATACAAAGACGTTTTGCCAAAATCAGATTCTTGGGCAGGCTCTGTTAAACAGCCGTCTTTTTTTGGACGGAGCGGTCATCGGCACTGCAGTCAGCCAGGAGGAAATGAAAAAGTTTCAGGTGATGCCAAAGCATTTGGACGGGATTGTCAGTCAGCTTCGGGTGACCAAAGGCGTGGAAGCCGCAGTCTTTCTTTATGAGAATGAAGATCATACCTGGAAAGTGAGTATGCGTTCAAATGGAAAAGTGGATGTTGCGTCGATTGCCATGAAATATCAGGGAGGCGGGCATGTGAGAGCTGCCGGAGCCACCATGGAGGGAGAACCCTTAAAGATCATTGAAAAAATATCTATGGAAGTAAAGGAACAGCTTGATGATAAATGGAATTATTAACGTATATAAAGAAAAGGGCTATACTTCCCATGACGTGGTGGCAAAGTTAAGAGGCATTTTCGGGCAGAAAAAAATCGGGCATACTGGTACGCTAGATCCAGATGCAGAGGGAGTGCTTCCGGTATGTCTGGGCAAGGCGACCAAAGCCTGTGACCTCCTTGCAGATAAAGACAAGGAATATGAGACAGTCTTGTTGCTGGGGACAGTCACAGATACCCAGGATATCACAGGAACTATCATGCAAAAGACAAAAGCGGACGTTGGCGAAGATCAGATTCGAAAGATCATCCAGGGCTTCATAGGAGATTGCGAACAGATGCCGCCAATGTACTCTGCCTTGAAAGTGAATGGCAGAAAGCTTTGTGACTTGGCAAGGGCAGGCGTCACCGTTGAGCGGAAGCCCCGCAGGATACAGATATATGACATTGATGTTATAAATGTCGCCCTGCCAGAGGTTCGCATGCGGGTACATTGTTCCAAAGGGACTTACATTCGCACGCTTTGTCATGACATTGGAGCTGCCGCAGGATGCGGGGGCTGCATGAAGTCTTTAGTGCGTACCAGGGTATCGCAATTTCTACTGCAGGATGCGCATAAGCTTTCGGAACTGCAAGAACGAGTTAGAGAATTTTACAAACGAAATCCAGGCAGAGAACTTGCAAAAGAAGATTTTAAAGATTTGATAAAGGATACCGACAGCGTGTTTTTGCAGTATCCGATGTTAACTGTCAAGAAAGAGTTTTCCAGGCTGCTGCATAATGGAAACCCGCTCAGGAGAGAATGGACCGACGAGTGGAAGAACGCCTATGAAAACACTGTGCTGCGCATTTATGATGAAAAGCAGGCGTTTGCAGGAATTTATCAGTGGAAGGAATCCAGCGGGGACATTCGTCCCATAAAGATTTTTATGGAATAGGACAGAAGCTATGGAATACATAAAGCAGAGCATGACATTTGAAATACAGGAGCCTACCGTGCTGTCCCTTGGCAAATTTGACGGGCTTCACCGGGGCCATGAATTGTTGTTGCAGTATATGGCAAAAAAGAAACAGGAACACAAAGAGTTAAAGGCGGCTATCTTTACATTTGACGTTCCGCCTAGGGAGCAGGTTCAAAATATTTCTGCCCAGGTGCTTACCACCAGTCAGGAAAAAGAGTCTCTATTTCGGGAAAGAGGCATTGACTATGTGATCGAGTGCCCCTTTACCCGGGAAGTGATGTGCATGGAGCCTGAGGAATTTATACGAAGAATTTCTGAAAATCTTCATGTAAAATATATGGTAGTGGGAACGGATTTTCATTTTGGGCATCAGCGCAGGGGTGATTACCGGATGCTAGAAGCGTATGCGCCGCTATTTGGATATCAAGCAAAGATAGTGGACAAGATTCGCGAAGATGGAAAGGATATAAGCAGCACTTATGTTCGCGATGAAATTGCCGCAGGGAACATAGGAAAAGCAAATCAATTACTAGGTTATGCTTTTTTTGTGTCAGGGAACGTGCTCCATGGGAAAAAGATGGGCAAAGCAGTCCTTGGAATACCGACGGTCAATCTCTTGCCACCGCCTGAGAAATTGCTGCCCCCTTTTGGCGTATACATTTCTGAGACAACATGGAACGGGAGGCGTTATCAAGGGATCACCAATGTTGGCGTAAAGCCTAGCGTCAAGGGAGAGCATCCTGTGGGCGTGGAGACCCACTTATTTGGCGTGTCAGAGGATATGTATGGGGAAGAGATCCGCGTGAGTTTTTTGAAATGCGTCCGTCCAGAACAGAAATTTGAGTCTCTTGAGGCATTAAAAGCACAGATGGAGCAGGATATTCAGTATGCAAAAATGTATTTTAACGCAGGAAAAGGAGTTCGCAAGAACTAGAGGGTGAATGGCATGGAATTAATATTAAATTTACTGGGTGGTCTGGGATTATTTTTATTTGGCATGAATTTTATGAGCCAGGGTTTGCAGAAAGCGGCGGGCGCAAGGCTTCGCTCCATATTGGAAGCGATGACCAAAAATAAAATCGTGGCGGTCCTTTTCGGGGCGTTATTCACCGCCATCATACAATCCTCGGGGGCGACCACGGTAATGGTGGTAAGTTTTGTAAATGCAGAGATTATGACTCTGGCTCAGTCAGTGGGAATTATTTTTGGCGCGAATATCGGGACTACCATTACCTCCCAGCTTGTGGCGTTTAACCTGACAGGCGTCGCCCCCTTTATTTTATTTGTGGGAGCAGTGTTCATCATGTTTGGAAAAAAGCCAATGGTGAAGAAGATCGGGGAGGTGATCCTGGGATTTGGAGCGCTGTTTATGGGAATCAGCATGATGAAAGACGCCATGACGGACTTAAGAGACTATCAGGCAGTTCTGGACGTATTGGGCAGCATGGATAATCCTGTGGTCGGCATTTTATTTGGAACGGCCATTACGGTGATTGTTCAGAGCTCTTCTGTAACTGTCAGCATCCTTTTGCTCATGGCAAGCCAGGGACTGATTGACTTATCCGTCTGTTTTTATGTGATCCTGGGCTGTAACATCGGTTCTTGCACTCCGGCAGTATTGGCGAGTTTGGACGCCAAGAAAGAGGCGAAGCGGGCAGCGATGATCCATGTGATGTTTAATGTGCTGGGAATGGTCGTTATTGGGATTTTACTGGCTTTTGGCATGGAATATTTTGAAAACTTTATCTTACATATTTCTGGTTCTGACGTGGGACGGTGCGTGGCAAATGCAGATACATTCTTTAAGATTTTCCAGACACTGATCTTTTTGCCATTATCTGCGCAGTTCGTGCTTTTGACCAGGCGGATAATTCCAGGAGAGGATCAGCAGCAAAAGGAATATCAGTTCCAATATATTGGAAAGCAGACGATATTTTCTCCTTCCACGGCAGTGGTAGAGACTACCCAGGAAATCGAGCGCATGGGAGGGCTCGCCCGTGAGAACATGACTCTTGCCATGGAGGCGTTTTTTGATGGCGATCAGGAGAAAATCTCAAGGGTTTATGAAACGGAAAAGCAGATTGACTTCCTTAGCAAAGAGATTACAGATTATTTGGTAAAGATCAACCAGTTGCAGCTTCCCGTGGTGGATGCAAAACGTATTGGCGGCTTGTTTCACGTCGTCAGTGATATTGAGCGCATTGGAGACCATGCGGAGAACATTGCGGACGCTGCGGTCAAAAGTGCGGAGGAAAGCCTGGAGTTTACCAAGAAAGGGCAAAAAGAGATCAAGGAAATGCATCATAAGACGATGTCCATTTTCGAAAAGTCCATGGAAATGTTTACCACGATGGATAAGAAAAATCTTTCATATATTATGGAATTGGAAAACAGCATCGACCTTATGGAGCGGGAACTTCAGCAAAATCATGTTAAGCGCATGGCAAAAGGAAAATGTTCTCCAATGACAGGGATTTTGTTTACAGATTTGGTGACTAGTTTAGAACGTGTCGCAGATCATGCGACAAATATTGCATTTTCGATTCTTGAAAATGATCCAGAGGAGGCTATGTGATATTTCTGTGTTACAGTCCAAGAAAACAGCCAATTAAACTATTACAAAATTGTTACAAATCATCTTGACAGTGTAATAGATGATTGATATAATGGGCGCAAGCGAAGAAGAAAAGGAAATATATAATATTTTGAACATAATACAGTTTTCTTGGAGGTAAACAGATGAGAAACCATACGATGAGAAGAATAGTTGCAGGATGTTTGGCAGGTATAACCATGATGGGCATGGCAAAGCTTCCAGCAGATGCAGCAAGAGAAGTGAACGCAGGTATTTCCGCCATTTTCAGTAGTTCTTTGACGGGCGATGCCACCGCTGCCAAATCTGCTTCAAAGGCAGACGTCACTACAGCTTCAGATTTGCAGAATATATGTGGATACACGGTTCTTGGGATTGCCAATGTCGAGAATCATTTAAATATCCGGGAAGGCGCCGGCGAGGACACGGATCTTGTAGGAAAGCTTCCCAAAGATGCAGGCTGCGAGATTATGTCTCAAGAAGGCGAGTGGTACCATATCCAGTCTGGAGAAGTGACTGGATATGTAAAAGGCGAATATCTGCTTACAGGCAAAGAGGCTGTTCAACGGGCGAAAGAAGTAAAGTCCATTGTTGCGGTTTCTAAAACCCAGACTTTGAATGCCAGAGTGGAGCCGAATACCGACAGCAGCATTTGGGTGACTATCGCAGAGGGTGAAGAGATGCAGATGCTGGACAACCTCGGCGGCTGGATCAAGGTGGATATAGACGGCGATCCATGTTATGTGGCAAGCGAGTTCGTAGAGCTGTCTGAGCAGCTTCCTAAAGCGATGACCATGACAGAGATCCGTTATGGCGAAGGCATTTCGGACGTCCGGGTGGACATGGTGCAGTATGCTTGCCAGTTCGTGGGAAATCGTTATGTCTGGGGCGGAACAAGTCTTTCCAATGGCGTTGACTGTTCTGGATTTACGATGCGGATCTATGAGAAGTATGGCGTCTATCTGCCTCATTCTTCTAGGGCGCAGTCTGGCTACGGCACGAAGATTGATCCTTCGCAGGCAAAGCCGGGAGATCTCTTCTTCTATGGAAACGGCAGCGGTATCAATCATGTTGCGATGTATATAGGAAACGGTCAGATCGTCCATGCAAGCTCTGCAAAGACAGGCATCAAGATATCCAATGCATTTTATCGCACGCCTGTTTGCGTGACAAGGTTGATCAGCGAATAAGAATTTATTTTGAGTTTCCCTATTTTTTATAATAGCCGATATTATAGCGCCAAAAGGTCTTGCTGCCTTTGGCAGCATAGACATCTTGCACAAAAAGCGCTCTGAAAAGCTAGCTTTCCAGAGCGCTTTTATGTGCAAAGTGTTTCCATCACTTTGTGATGGAAACCTTTTGGCACTCTGAATCGCAAAATGGGGAAATTCAAAAAGAATTTATTTCTTTACAAGCAAAAAACCATATGATATAATGCTATCTGGTGAGCGTCCCAAAGATGCTCGCCAGAACTTTTGAGACAGCCCGTATTCAGTAACCGGACACTCCAACCGTTGCTTAATATCTCAAAGTTTTTCGGATAAGGAAAGCGCAAAGGGCGATACTATTATTTTAAGGAGGTTATCATCTATGATAGCGAAGGAAAAGAAACAGTCAATTATCGCTGAGTATGGAAGAACGCCAGGAGACACAGGTTCCCCAGAGGTTCAAATCGCCATATTGACAGCTAGAATTCAAGAATTAACAGATCATTTGAAAGAGAATCCCAAGGACCATCATTCCAGACGCGGGCTTTTGAAAATGGTAGGTCAGAGACGTGGTCTGCTGGCTTATTTAAAGAAGGTGGATATTGAAAGATATCGTACATTAATTGAACGTTTAGGGCTGAGAAAATAATTTTTGCGTGCCCAGAATAGAGCGGTTTACCGCTCTATTTTCTTAGAAGGAGAAAGCTTATGTATAAACAGTTTACTATGGAACTGGCGGGCAGGACGCTGAGAGTCGATATCGGAAGAGTGGCGGCACAGGCAAACGGCGCTGCATTTATGCAATATGGCGACACGGTCGTATTGTGCACGGCTACGGCATCGGACAAGCCCAGGGAAGGGATTGATTTCTTTCCTTTAAGCGTGGAATATGAAGAAAAGTTATATTCCGTAGGGAAAATTCCAGGTGGATTTAACAAGAGGGAAGGCAAGGCTTCAGAAAATGCGATTTTAACCTCACGGGTGATTGACCGTCCCATGCGCCCGCTGTTTCCCAAAGATTACCGTAATGACGTGACATTAAATAACTTGGTTATGAGCGTCGATCCGTCCTGCCGTCCAGAGCTGGTAGCGATGATTGGCTCTGCAATTGCAACCAGTATTTCAGATATTCCCTTTGCCGGGCCTTGTGCGACCACGCAGGTGGGAATGATCGACGGAGCATTTGTGTTGAATCCCTCGCAAGAGCAGTGGAAAAATGGCGACTTAAATCTCACGGTAGCTTCTACCAGCGAGAAAGTCATCATGATTGAAGCGGGTGCGAACGAGATCCCAGAAGATAAGATGCTTGAAGCTATTTATATGGCTCATGATGTCAATCAGGCGATTATAGCATTCATCAACGAGATAGTGGCAGAAGTCGGAAAAGAGAAGCATGCGTACACAAGCTGCGCCGTTCCGGAAGAATTGTTTGCTGCGATCAAAGAGATCGTTCCCCCAGAGGAAATGGAAGAAGCAGTATTTACAGATGTAAAGCAGGTGCGTGAAGAAAATATCAGAAAGATTACCGAGCGCTTGGAAGAAGCGTTTGCAGAAAACGAAGCATGGATCGAAGTATTGGGAGAGGCGATTTACCAGTATCAGAAAAAGACGGTGCGCAAGATGATCTTAAAAGATCATAAGAGGCCAGATGGACGTGCCATTGATCAAATACGCCCTCTTGCGGCAGAGATAGACCTGATTCCAAGAGTGCATGGTTCCGCCATGTTTACCAGGGGACAGACGCAGATCTGCGACGTGGTAACGCTGGCGCCTTTATCGGAAGTTCAAAGGATTGACGGCTTAGATGAAAACGAAGTCAATAAGCGTTATATGCATCATTATAATTTCCCGTCTTATTCCGTGGGAGAGACAAAGCCCAGCAGAGGACCAGGACGGCGTGAAATTGGACATGGCGCGCTTGCGGAGCGGGCATTGATGCCAGTGCTTCCCACAGAGGAAGAGTTTCCTTATGCGATTCGCGCTGTTTCAGAGACCTTTGAATCCAACGGCTCGACTTCCATGGCCTCTACCTGCGCTTCTTGCATGGCGCTGATGGCTGCAGGGGTGCCAATTCGCAAGATGGTAGCAGGTATTTCCTGCGGGCTGGTGACAGGAGATACCGATGATGATTATCTGGTGCTTACCGACATCCAGGGGCTTGAAGATTTCTTTGGGGACATGGATTTCAAAGTGACTGGCACTCATGACGGCATTACGGCAATTCAGATGGACATCAAGATTCATGGCCTTACCCGTCCCATTGTTGAGGAAGCGATCCGCAGGACCAGGGAAGCAAGGCTTTATATCATGGACGAAGTAATGTCTAAGGCGATTGCAGAGCCCCGCAAAGAAGTGGGCGAGTTTGCGCCAAGGATTTTGCAGATTCAGATTGATCCTGCAAAGATCGGAGACGTGGTTGGGCAGAGAGGAAAGACTATCAATGCCATCATTGAACAGACTGGCGTCAAGATTGATATCAGCGACGAGGGAGCTGTCTCTATCTGTGGAACAGACAAAGGAATGATAGATAAGGCTGTCAGAATGATTGAAATTATTACGACAGACTTCGAAGCTGGTCAGATATTTACTGGGAAAGTAATCAGCATTAAGGAATTCGGCGCATTTTTGGAGTTTGCGCCAGGAAAAGAAGGTATGGTTCATATTTCCAAGATAGCAAAAGAGCATATCGACCGAGTGGAAGACGTATTGACTTTGGGAGATATTGTGAAAGTAGTCTGCGTTGGCAAGGACAAGATGGGAAGATTCAGCTTTTCTATCAAAGATTTGCCCAAAGAAGCGCAGAAGAAGTAGCGTTTTTCCGATAAAATATATAGATACGATAAAGAAAGAGCAGAGCGCAGAAATTGCACTCTGTTCTTTTTTTTTAAGATCAGGATTTCAAAATGCTTAGTTTTCTTGTATAATGTTCCCAAATATACTAAAATAGGAGCATGGGACATGAAGTTAGATTTCGCAGAGAATCCGAGAATACAAGAAAAGGGAGGGTGTTTATGAAAAAAGAGAAACAGGACAGAGAACGAAAGGGAATGATATCCATCAGAATGAAGCTCTTGGCTACCATTGTGCCGATCGTGATTTTGCTAATCGTTGCATTGGTGCTGATTGCTTACCGCACATCGGCAAGAATTATTGAGAATTATTCTAAAAATCTTTTAGAGTCATCGGTGGGAAACCAGTCTTCCCAGATAGAAGGGTGGCTCAATGAGAATATTGAAGCGTTCCAGGCGGTAAAGGCCGCAGTGGAGAATACCAAGCTCAACGATAAGCAGCTCCAGGCTATTTTGGATGGCTATTATAATTATAATTCCAACTACCCTCAAGGGATCTACATAGCAGACGAAGATGGGAAGCTGTTTAAGGCTTCAGAATCTTCAGTAAATGAAACAGACCCCACAGGAAGCACATGGTACTTGGAAGGGCTTACCAGGGTCAATATGGGAGTAGGATCTGCTTATATAAACGCACAAGGGGAAAATGTCATTAGCGCTTCTGGCATTTTAAATGACGGATCTGGGAAAATCAAGGTGATTTCTGCAGATATGACATTAGACCGTATTTCGATTATAGTAAATGGCTTTATTGGAATGAAAAATGCAGAATCATTCCTGGTAGACGGCAGAGATGGAACAATTCTCGCAAATCGTGACAGTGCGCTGATTTCAAAGAAGATTGGCAGTGACGACAGCAATGCATTCCAGCAAAAAGTGGGAGAAAAAATCACAAGCCGTGATTATGACTTTAGTGTTCTGGAAGGCAATATGACGGTGTTTGAGAAAGTAGCCGGAACCGACTGGATCTTGATTTCTTATATTCCAAGAGAGATTGTTATGGAAGACTTAATTCGGCTGCGCAGCATTATGATTGTCATCAGCGTGATTTCTATTTTGCTCTTGTGCCTGGTGATTGAACGCGTGACTCATTTCGTGGTAAATCCGGTAAAGAGGCTCACAAAAGTAATTACCGCCATGACAGACGGTGACTTTACGATCAACGTGACCAGTAAAGGAAAAGATGAAATCGCCGTAATGAGCCGCAGTGTCGAACGGTTCATCCATTCCATGAAGAAAATGATCTCTTCTATGGAGGGAATTTCGGGCAAACTGGGGGCGCAGGCAGATACTAGCGATAACATGTCCAGGCAGATGCAGTCAGCAGCGGCTATCCAGTCAGAATCCATGGGAGAGTTGAATTCGACGGTGGACCAGCTTTCGATGTCCGTGTATGAGGTTGCAGAAAATGCGACAAAGCTTGCCGGGGTGGTGGCAGATACCAAAGCCGACAGTGACAATGTGGAACAAAAAATGAGTGAGACTGTGGAGGTATCCCAGAGAGGAAGAAGGGATATGGAGCTTGTCGGGAAGGAATTGGAAAACATCCGAAATTCCATAAAGAATCTTGAACAGGCAGTGGGCAAGGTGGGAACTGCGTCTGGGGAGATCGTGGCGATTGTCCAGTTGATTGGAAATATTGCAGAGGAGACAAACTTGCTGTCATTGAATGCCTCTATAGAGGCGGCACGGGCCGGGGAGGCAGGCCGGGGATTTGCCGTGGTTGCTTCAGAAATCGGCAACCTGGCAAACAACAGCACAGCTTCTGTGGAACATATTTCTAAATTGATTGAGGAAGTAAATGCACTCGTGGCAGACGTCGTGCGCCAGACAGGGGACAGCGCGGGTGATATCGAAAAGAGTAGCAAGCTAATCCATACGGCAATCAATACGTTTGAGAAGATTTTTGAAAATATACAGGAAACCAGTGAGATGTTAGGGCATATGGTTGAGAAAATCAACCAGGTAGACGAGGTTGCGGCAAATGTGGCTGCCATTTCGCAAGAGCAGGCGGCAAGCTCCGATGAAATTCTTGCCACTTCAGAAAACATGCTGGAACAGGCAAAGGGGATCGCCCAAAACAGTGCGCAGGCAGCAGAGGAATCAAAGAGCTTGACAGCTTCCTCAGAGGAGTTGGCAGAACAGGTGAGATTATTTCGGATATAAGGAGGGATTGTGATGAGAAAGAGAGCAGGGATGCTGTTCGTGATATGGGTTATGGTCTGTCTATGTGGATGTGCAGCGAAAGGAGATTTGAAGGCAGGAGGAAACGTTAAAATTTATCTGTCTCTTTCCTCTGCAGATACGTTCCGTACGGTATTGGTGAACAGTGCAAAGGAAACAGCGAAAGACCATGGAGCAGTCTTGGATGTGTATGAAGCAAATGATTCCATTGAGATTCAGGTAGGACAAATCAAACAGGCAGTGGAAGAGGGCTATGACGTCATTATATGCTCTCCGGTCGATACAGATACGACACTGGAATTAGAGGCAATCGCCGGGGATTTGCCAATCATATTTTTTAATAGCTGTCCTGATGAATCCCGGCTGGAGGCAGACAAATATATGTATGTAGGGTCTGACGAGAGTGTCGCCGGACAATATCAGGCAGAATATATTTTAGACGCAATGGCTGGGAAGAATGAAATCAATGTGGCAATGCTCACAGGACCAAACACCCATTCTGCAACAGAAGGAAGGACAAGCCAGCTGAAAAATACTCTGAGCGACTCTGGCAAAAAAATTAATTATGTATTCCAAGACCAGGCGGACTGGGACCGGGCGAAAGCAGAGAAATATTTTAGCATATTTCTTAGCACAGGCAAGGAATTTGATGTCGTGGCGTGCAACAATGACGCCATGGCTCTTGGCGTAGTTGACGCATGTAAAAAAAATGGGATTTCGGATGCGGTCATATTAGGGATTGATGCGACAGCGGATGGATGTGACGCAATTATCAAAGGGGATATGGCATTTACTGTCTACCAGTCAGCAACCGGGCAGGGAGAGGCCGCAGTGAAAGCGGCGATCGCTCTCGGTTCCGGCGGCTCTGCGAAAGAGATCGAGGGGTTGTCAAAGGATGGCAAATATGTCTGGGTACCCTTTGAGAAAGTGGACGGCACGAATGTAGAGAAATACAAGTAAACTGCTAAAAATGACATTAATAGATCGTCAGGACGGCACGTCTATGCATATATTAATAAAAAAAGGAATCCATATGGACAGAGTCAGACAAATAATTAATGCCAAGGCTGCGTATGACAGAGGGTATTATGGGGAAAATATTGGCGTAGCGATTCTGGACACAGGAATCTTTCCACATCCGGACTTTGGAGAACGGATCATCTGTTTTCAGGATTTTATAAATGGCAGAAGAAGGGTTTATGATGACAATGGACATGGCACCCATATAGCAGGAATTATCGGCGGCAGCGGAAGATCATCCAATGGAAGATTTATGGGGATTGCTCCACGCTGCCACTTTATCATAATGAAAATTTTAGATAAGAAAGGAAATGGAAATACGGAAAACGTGGTACAGGCAATTGACTGGCTGGTACGGCATAAGGAGAGATACCGGCTTAGGATTGTCAATATTTCCATCGGCATGGTGCTGCAGGCGGAAAGCCAGGAACGAATGCGGATGCTTAAAGCAGTAGAATATGCCTGGGATCATAACCTGGTGGTGGTTGCGGCGGCAGGGAATAACGGACCTGGGGAGAATAGCGTGACTGTGCCTGGCATCAGCCGCAAAATTATCACTGTGGGATGTTTTGACGATACCAAGGATCAGATTGGAAGATCGATGTTAAAGCCGGAATATTCTGGGCGGGGTCCCACAGAGCATTGCGTGGTAAAGCCGGAATTAGTGGTGCCCGGGACTAACGTGACGAGTTGTGCCAACCAGCCAGGCATGTATACAAGGAAGAGCGGAACTTCCATGGCGGCTCCCATGGTAAGCGGCAGCATTGCGCTGTTGTTAAGCAAATATCCTTGCTTTGCTCCGGCAGAAGTAAAACTCCGGCTCTACCAGAGAACCGTTGACTTAGGACTTCCTTCTTCAAAACAGGGCTGGGGAATGGTGGACATTGGCAAATTGTTGTGATAGAATGTCTCCTATACGAGAGGATGAATTACATGAAGAAGATCAAAAAATTTTTATTGGGAAGGGCTACTATCGTGGCATTTGCAATTCTGCTTCAATTAGTTTGGATTCTGTCATTCTTACAGGGGTTCCGTGTCAGGTATTCCTTTTTGAATTCACTGATTGACATTGTTGCAATTTTTGTGGTACTTGTGATTGTCAACAAGAAAAGCAATCCTTCCTATAAAATTGCGTGGATGGTGGTGATTTTGGCAATTCCCATTGTAGGCCTTGTGGTATATTTTATTTTTGGGCGTTCGGAATTGACCCGTCCCACCCGGAAGCGAATGGAGGTGATCAACAGGGAGCTCGAAGAGGCGTTGCCGGAAAATCTAAATATTCTAAAGGAGCTTGAGGAAGCGGATAAGACCGTGTACCGTCAGGCGAAGTACATTCGGGATTGGGCGAAATTTCCAGTTTATAACAATACTTCGACAAAGTATTATTCGTCTGGAGAAAGCATGTTTCCAGAAATTCTACAAGCTTTGGAGGAAGCGAGACATTTTATTTTCATGGAATTTTTTATTGTGGAAGAGGGAGTCATGTTTGGCAAGATCCTCGACATCTTAAAGCGCAAAGTGTCTGAGGGCGTCGATGTAAGATTTATTTATGATGATTTCGGCTGTGTGACTACGCTCCCACAGAAGTATTATCTGACCATGCAATCCTGGGGCATTAGGTGCGTGCGTTTCAATCCGCTTTATCCGGTGATGTCTGTGATTATGAACAACCGGGACCACAGGAAGATCCTGGTGGCAGATGGCAAGGTCGCCTTTACGGGAGGAATAAATCTGGCGGATGAATACATCAATGAGATTGAGCGGTTTGGATATTGGAAAGACACGGGACTTCGCCTGGAAGGGGAGGCAGTCTGGAGCTTTACGATTATGTTTTTGGAGATGTGGAGCTATATCACGCATACGGCAGAACGTGATCTTGGGCAGTTTCGCCCAGAACGTTATCAGGCCAAGCCTTTTGTCAGTGACGGTTATGTCCAGCCTTATGCGGACAGTCCGCTGGATGCTGAGACTACTGGGGAAAATATTTATATGAACATGATTGCCAAAGCAAAAGATTATGTCTATATTTTCACGCCCTATCTGATTCCAGACAATGAGATGATCAAGACATTGCAGAATGCTGCAAAAAGCGGCGTGGACGTGAGGATTATCATGCCAGGGATTCCTGATAAAAAAGTGGTGTATTGGATGAGCCAGTCATATTATGAACCACTGATTGAATGCGGCGTGCGCATCTACCAGTATAAGCCAGGATTTCTCCATGCAAAATGCTTCGTCAGCGACGATACGCTGGCAACCGTGGGCAGTATCAACATGGATTACCGCAGCCTGTACTTGCATTTTGAATGCGGCGTCTTGTTGCATCAATCTTCTGCGGTACGAATGGTCAAGGAAGATATGCTGCGGACCATGGCTCAATCCGAAGAGGTCAATATAGAGTTTTGCCAAAAGCGTCCGGCTGCGATCCGTACTTTTTTGGGAGTGGTACGTCTGTTTGCCCCGCTTTTGTAAGGGGCAAACAGTTTGACAACTTAATCTGTTACGAAAAAGGAGTCCAGGGCTTTAAAAAAATAGTCCTTGAATTTTGCTTTTTTTACGGATTCTTGAAATAATATATTGACAGAGCCAATTTCCTGATTATTTAACTTGTATACCAGTTTCCCGGCAACCTGCCCTTTTTTGACAGGAGCTTTTGCCTGCTTTGGAAGCTTTAGTTCCTTGATGATTTTTGACAAGTCTGCGCCTGTTACGTCAAGATAGGAAAAATCGGCTTCGTAAGCCAGGGAAGCCTGTTCTGCGACGCCTCCCTGAACGGCAATCTTTGGGAGCTTTTCCTTGTTCTTGTCTGTGTAGACTTGGCATTTTGAAAATCCATAATTGAGAAGCGTGGTGGCGTCCAAAAAGCGTATCTTGTGGTCGGGAGCGGCCATGACTACGGCGATCAGCTTTAAGCCGTCTTTTTCAGCGGTGGCGGAGACGCAGTATTTTGCGTCGTCGGTGGAACCAGTTTTAAGCCCTGTGGCATAAGGATATTGACGGATTAGCTTGTTGGTGTTTGTGAGCCCGAATTCTGAGGAGCCCCTCCTGGTGACATGAGTGATGTTTTCCATCCAGATCGTGCAGTAGTCATGTATCTGGGGATACTTGGTAATCAGTTCTCTGGACATCAGTGCAACATCATGCGCCGTCGTCATATGACCTTCGATGTCCAGGCCGCAGCAGTTGACAAAGGTGGTATTGGTCATGCCCAGGTCTTTGGCTCGCTGATTCATGTTTGCCACGAATTCCTGCTCGCTTCCGTATATATGCTCAGCCATGGCGACGCAGGCGTCGTTAGCGCTGGCTACTGAGATGCATTTTAACATGGTTTCTACGGTCTGTGTCTCACCAGGCTCCAAAAAGACTTGTGAGCCGCCCATGCTTGCGGCATATTCGGAGACCGTTACCGTGTCTTCCAAATAGATCTTGCCAGCTTCCAGGGCGTCAAATATCAGGATCATGGTCATGATTTTCGTAATGCTGGCAGGGTGCCGCAGCGTGTCAGGATCCTTGTCGTAGACGATTTGCCCGGTAGAAGCCTCCATCAATACCACAGAGGGGGCGGAAACAGAGACTTCCTGGGGAGGCGGCTCCTGCGGCTCTGTCTGGGAGGTGGAAAAGAGTGGCGCAAGCAGCAGGGCGGCGGATAACACAAAAGATAACATACAACGCATAATGATAACCTCCGGAAAAGATGGCTGTCAAAGATAGACAGTACATAATAATATACTATAATGTAAGCAAAGGGCATGGACAATATGACAATTATAATTTTCATGGTTTTTTTGGCTGCGGCAGCCATGTATTTTATCTGGCAGAGATGGGAACTGACGCAATTTGAAGTAACCACTTATCAGATTCGTTCCTCTAAGATCCAACAGCCAGCATCTGCGCTAGTGATTGCGGATCTTCATGGATATGCTTATGGAATGGAAAATCAGCGTCTTTTGGCAGAAATCCGGGCAAGAAATCCCCAGGCGATCTTGATTCCGGGGGATATGGTGGTGTCGAAATATGCCGATACTTATGAGACAGCGCAAAAAATGCTGGGGGAGCTTGTGAAAATTGCTCCCGTGTATTACAGTTATGGAAATCATGAAACCCGTCTCAGAGATCCGCAGCGGATCAACCATATGCGGTTTTTGCAATATATGGAGCAGGTGAAAGCGCTAGGGGTTTTCGTTTTAGAAACGGAAAGCAGAATAATTTCCCTGGGAGGAAGCCAAGTGATGCTGTCTGCGCTGGAGTTGGAGATCGACTATTATGAAAAGGGAAAGATCGTGCCCATGGAAGATTCTTATATGCAGGAACATTTGGGAACCCCTAAGACGGAGATGTTTCAAATTTTGCTTGCCCATAATCCGGCTTACGCAGAGCAATATGCAAGATGGGGGGCGGATGTGACATTTTGCGGACATAATCACGGGGGGCTTGTGAGAATTCCCGGGATCGGGAGCCTGATTTCTCCTCAGCTTACCTTGTTTCCAAAGTATGACGCAGGAAAATTCCAGATCGGCGGCCGTCAGGTGATTATCAGCAGAGGGCTGGGAACGCATACGTTCCATGTGCGTGTTTTTAACCGTGCAGAATTATTGGAAATAAAGTTTTTGCCGGAATTTTCTTGAAAAACAATCTGAAGATGGGTAGAATAGAGAGCAGCGTGGGTTTGTAGGACGCTTTATGTAGCAAGACAGAGGTGTGGTATGGAGTTAAAAGTGAAGCTGCAGGTGTTCGAAGGTCCGCTGGATCTTCTTTTGCACTTGCTGGAAAAAAATAAAGTGAGTATCTATGATATTCCGATCGTCGAAATTACCAATCAGTATATCGAATATATTAACGAGATGAAGCGCCAGGACTTGAACGTTGTCAGTGAATTTCTGGTGATGGCGGCTACTCTGCTGGACATAAAGTCCCGTATGCTGCTGCCGAAAGAGGAACAGGAAGAAGAGGAGCAAGATCCAAGGGCAGAGCTGGTGCAGAAACTTTTGGAATATAAGATGTATAAATGCATGTCTTATGAATTGAAAGATCTCCAGGTCGACGCGCAAAAGGTGATGTTTAAGATTCCAACCATTCCAGCAGAGGTACTTAAATATGAGGAACCTGTGGATTTGGAGCAGTTGTTGTCGAATGTCACCTTAAAGAAGCTAAATGCCATTTTTAAATCGATGATGCGCAAAAGAGAAGACAAGATAGATCCGATCCGCTCCAAGTTTGGCAGAATAGAGAAAGAAGAGGTGTCGTTAGAGGAGCGCATGAATTATCTGGAGCAGTATGCCTTGAGGCATAAAAAGTTTAGCTTCCGCAGGATTTTGGAGGCGCAAAGTACTAAGATGGAGGTGATTGTGACATTTTTGTCAATCCTGGAATTGATGAAAACTGGAAAGATACAGATTTTTCAGGAGCATATTTTTGACGATATTTTGATTGAATCCAAAGTTGCTGCGTGATGAGAGGAAAGACAGGATGGAGAAGATATGAAGCCAGAACAGTATGAAGCCATTATAGAAGGGATTCTGTTTGCCATGGGAGGGTCCGTAGAGCTGACAAAGCTGTCGGAAGCGCTGGAACTTGAGACAGAAGAAGTGTGTGAAATTATACATAAAATGATGAAGCAATATCAGAAAAATGACCGGGGGATTCAGCTTATCGAGATGGATGGCGCTGTCCAGATGTGTACCAAGCAAGAGTTGTATGAATATCTTATCCGGGTTGCAAAGCAGCCCAAACGTCACGTATTGACAGACGTCTTGTTGGAAACCTTGTCCATCATTGCTTATAAGCAGCCGATTACCCGGTTGGAAGTGGAAAAAATCCGGGGCGTATCCTGTGCCCACGCCGTCAATAAGCTCGTGGAATATAATCTGGTTTGTGAGCTGGGGCGCCTGGATGCGCCGGGACGGCCGCTGCTTTTTGGGACCACGGAAGAATTTCTGCGCAGCTTCGGGGTGCATTCTCTCGAGGAACTTCCGGCTTTGAATCAAGATCAGATGGAAGAATTCCGCCAGCAGGCGGAGGAGGAAATGAAGTTGCAATTAAACGTATGATATTAGCGGCTTAAGAATCATTTATAGAAACCTTTTACTCATGAATATACAGGCTTTCTCATATAATGAAGCAAAATCAATAATTGGATGAGAAAGAGCAGCATGATGGGATTTTTAAAAGCGCACAACATACAGTACGAAAAAAAGATACAGAGAGAGCAAAAGAGGATCAAGAGTGGGAAAAAAGCAGGATTCAAATTAGGCATCCTGCTTTTTGTACTGTCTATGGCTAGGGAATTTGTAACTCCAGAGGCAATTTTGATAAGGGCTTCAGAAAGCTTGGAAGAAGACTTGCAAGAGGATGCGTCTGGTCAGGAAACGGCGCCAGCACAGGCAGATGCACAGCCAGATATCGCCTTGTATGCAAAATCTGCCGTCTTGATGGACGCAGAAAGCGGGAGAGTGCTCTATGAAAAAGATGGTACGCAGCATATGCCCAATGCCAGCACGACGAAGATTATGACCTGTATTTTAGCGTTGGAGCTTGGAAATTTGGAAGACGAGGTAAAAGTCAGCAGTTATGCGGCTTCGATGCCCAAAGTGCGGCTTGGAATGAGCACCCAGGATACTTTCCGGCTCAAGGATCTTTTGTATTCGTTGATGCTGGAGTCCCATAATGATTCTGCAGTGGCTATCGCAGAGCATATCGCAGGAAACGTGGAGCAGTTTGCAGAAAAAATGAATCAAAAAGCAAAGGAACTTGGCTGCAAAGATACATATTTTATCACGCCTAACGGGCTTGACGCACAGAATGAGGCAGGAGTTCATGGGACGACGGCGGAAGATTTGGCAAAGATCATGAGTTATTGTTTGAAAAACGAAGCGTTTTTAGAAATTACCAGGACGCCCAGTTATCAGTTTGCGAATCTTGCAGGAACGAAGACATTTAGCTGTAACAATCACAATGCGTTTCTGCAAATGATGGAGGGCGCATTGTCTGGAAAAACAGGGTTTACTGGCAATGCCGGCTACTGTTACGTGGGGGCGTTGCGGCGAGACGGCAGGACTTTCGTGGTAGCGCTTTTGGCGTGCGGCTGGCCGAATAATAAGGGATATAAGTGGGCGGACACGCAGGCATTGATGTCCTATGGGCTGGAGCGTTATCAGAATGTGGATGTTTACGAATATGACAGGGAGTTTTCTCCATTAACAGTGGAAGATGCACAGCCAGAAAACGGCAGGCTGTATCAGGAGGTAAAAGTTCCCATAGAAATAGCAGAGGAAAAGCTAGTGGTGCTAAAACGCCAGGATGAGGAAATCAAGGTCATTTATGATATCCCAAACACTTTGGAAGCTCCGGTGAAAAAGGGACAGAAGATCGGAAGCGTCAGGTATTATCTCGGAGAAAAGCAGATTGCAGAACTTCCAGTTTGTGCTGGGAAATCAGCAAAAAAATTGCAGCCTTCATGGTATCGGGATTACCTTTTGAAATTGTTTTTTATGAATAAAGAATTTTATTTTCAGCAATCTGAGCAGATGTGATCATCAGTGTCAGTCGAATTACAGCTAAAAATATCAATTTGATATAACTTTCTATTGAAAAAAAATCTTAAAAGAGATACAATTATAATTGGAAGAAAATTTTGTAAAATTTTATAAAATACATGATGGAGGTTTAAGTAATGAGTAATTCTACGAACTCAGCAAGACAGAGAATCACCGGTCTTCTCGATGAAAAAAGCTTTATGGAAATCGGCGCTCTGGTAACTGCAAGAAGTACAGACTTTGATTTAAGTCAGTCTGAGACGCCATCCGACGGAGTTATCACCGGATATGGCTTAATTGACGGAAATCTGGTCTATGTGTATAGCCAGGATGCCGCCGTATTAAGCGGGACCATTGGCGAAATGCACAGCAAAAAGATCGCCGCAGTTTATGACATGGCAATGAAAATGGGCGCACCTGTTATCGGCTTGATTGATTGTGCAGGAATGCGTCTCCAGGAATCCATAGACGCCCTGCAGGGAGTTGGAGAGATTTATGCTAAGCAAGCGGCGGCAAGCGGCGTGATTCCGCAGATTTCCGCAATTTTTGGCTTTTGCGGCGGCGGTCTTGCCGTTGTCCCGGCACTGAGTGACTTTGCTTTCTTAGAGAAAGACCAGGGCAGGATGTTTGTGAATTCTCCAAACGCCATCAAAGGGAACCATATAGGGAAATGCGATACGGCAAGCGCAAAATATCAGGCAGGCAACAATGGCTGCATTGACGGCGTGGGAACCACGGAGGAGATTTTGGCAGCGATTCGTGAGCTGGTTTGCGTGATCCCCGGCAATAATGCAGAATTTGGCAGAAAAGAAGAGACTGCCGATGACCCGAACCGGATCTGTGAGAATTTGGCGGGATGCAAAGAAGATGCCAGGCTGTTGCTGACTCACATTTCCGATGGCAATTTATTTATTGAAGCTAAGAAAGACTATGCAAAGAATATGGTCACTGGCTTCATCAAGCTGAATGGCATCACGGTGGGAGCAGTTGCCAATGCGGCAGCAGTTTTTGACGAGAAAGGCGAGAAAGCAGAAAGCTATGACGCCGTGCTGACTGCAAGGGGCTGCAGCAAGGCGGCAGAATTTATTAACTTCTGCGACGCTTTCGACATACCCGTATTATCTTTGACGAATGTGGAAGGATTTTCTGCGACAGAGTGTTCCGAGAAAAATCTTGCCAAGGCGATGGCGCGCATGACGTCTGCATTTGCAGGAGCGAATGTTCCAAAAGTAAATATCATTACAGGCAATGCCTATGGAAGCGCTTATGTGATGATGAACAGCAAGTCTATCGGCGCAGACCTTGTCTATGCCTGGGAAGGCAGCAAAATCAGCATGATGGATGCGGCGCAGGCGGCAAAAATCATGTATGACGGCCAGTCGGCGGAGGTCATTGCCGCAAAGACGAAGGCATATGAACAGCTGCAGTCTTCTGTGCAGACAGCGGCAAGGCGCGGGCAGGTTGATTTGATCATTAAACCGGAAGACACCAGGAAATATGCTGCGGCAGCATTTGAGATGCTCTACACGAAGGGAGCGGGTGAGCCGGTCAGAAAACATATGGCAAAGTAGAAAGGTGAAGTTTATGAAGAAGAAAATATTGCTGATGATCAGTATGTGCCTTATCGTACTTGGACTGGCAGCATGTGGAGAAGCGGATCCTACCACGGTGGATTATAATGGTCATACTTATGAAGAACTGAAGAATGTATGTGAGCAAACCGTTATGACCTTAAAGGACATGTCTGATGAACAGAAGCAGGTATATTATGTGATGGCAGATTTGCCGGACAATCAGAAGAGTTCTTACATTACGTCTATCGCCCCTTCTGCCACGGAGAAGGATATCGAGGAGATTATCCGGCAGGTGAATATGATCGTCCGCTGGGATGAGGCGGTAAAGGATGTCGGGAGCTTTGTGGAGCTTGGCAAGTTCTCCATTACAAAATCTGGTAAGACATTGACTTGTGAACAGGAAGTCGTGTATGAGAAGCGTCCGGTTCTTCTTAGCTATGTCTATAAGTACAACAACATGGAAGTTGAGGACATCGGCGTGGAAGCCGTACAGACTTTGGGCGAGAAAATGACAAATGCCGGCTTAAATACCCTGATGGGCATGGGAGTCGTGTTTACCGTTTTGATTTTGATCAGCCTGATCATCTATGGATTTAAGATTTTCCCATATCTTGAGAATAAGAAAAAAGCAGGCGTCGTATCAGATGCGCCAGTGCCAGCACCGGCTCCAGTACCAGTGCCAGCGCCTATTGTGCAGGCACAGGATGATTTGGAACTGGTGGCCGTGATTTCGGCTGCAATAGCGGCGTCTACCGGAACTTCTACAAGTGACTTTGTAGTTCGTTCCATCAAAAGAAGATAATAGAATATTTAGGAGGAAACGAAAATGAAAAGTTATACAATTACTGTGAATGGCAACGTTTATGATGTTACTGTAGAAGAAAATGGGGCAGGCGGCGCAGCACCTGCGGCAGCTCCAGTAAGGGCGGCGGCTCCCATGGCAGCGCCAGCGGCAGCTCCGGCGCCAGCAGCAGGCGGCGCTGGAAGCATTAAGATCGAAGCAGGCGCGGCAGGAAAAGTATTCAGTGTTGATAAGAAGGCAGGAGATGCTGTAAAGCGTGGCGATACGATTCTGGTACTGGAAGTAATGAAGATGGAGACCCCGGTAGTAGCGCCCGAAGATGGAACCGTGGCCAGCGTTGATGTGGCAGTAGGACAGTCTGTAGAAGCAGGCGCAGTATTGGCAACCATGAACAACTAATTTTTTGGAGGTAAAATATGAGTTACGTAGGAGAAACTTTATCCAACCTCCTGCATCAGACGGCATTCTTTAACCTGACCTGGGGCAATTATGTTATGATTTTGGTTGCGTTTATTTTCCTTTTTCTCGCAATCAAAAAAGGATTTGAGCCTCTGCTGCTGGTTCCGATTGCGTTTGGCATGTTGCTGGTAAATATCTATCCGGATATCATTGCGTCACCGGAAGAAACCAGCAATGGCGTAGGTGGTTTACTTTATTATTTCTATAGCCTGGACGAGTGGTCAATCTTGCCCTCCCTGATTTTTATGGGGGTTGGAGCGATGACGGACTTTGGTCCTCTGATTGCGAATCCAATCAGCTTCCTGCTGGGAGCAGCGGCGCAGTTTGGTATTTTTGGCGCTTATTTCATGGCAATTCTTTTAGGATTTAATGATAAAGCGGCAGCGGCTGTATCTATCATCGGAGGAGCGGACGGGCCTACTTCCATTTTCCTTGCCGGGAAGCTGGGACAGACTGGACTGATGGGGCCGATCGCAGTTGCGGCATATTCCTATATGGCGCTGGTGCCGATTATCCAGCCGCCGATTATGAAGCTTTTTACTACGAAAGCGGAGCGCAGCATAAAGATGCAGAACTTAAGGCCAATCTCTAAATTAGAAAAGATTTTGTTCCCGATCGTGGTTACTGCAGTAGTGTGTATACTTTTGCCGACTACGGCGCCTTTGGTTGGCATGTTGATGCTGGGCAATTTGTTCCGCGAGTCTGGCGTCGTTCGTCAGTTATCGGAAACTGCTTCCAATGCCATGATGTATATTGTCGTTATTCTGCTTGGAACGTCCGTGGGCGCAACCACCAGTGCGGAAGCATTTCTGAATGTGACGACTTTAAAAATTGTAGCGCTTGGTCTGATTGCGTTTATGTTTGGTACGGCAGCCGGCGTATTGTTCGGCAAGATTTTGTGCAAAGTAACTGGCGGCAAGATTAACCCGCTGATCGGTTCTGCAGGAGTGTCCGCCGTGCCTATGGCGGCCCGCGTATCTCAAAAAGTAGGCGCAGAGGAAGATCCTACCAACTTCCTGCTGATGCATGCGATGGGACCGAATGTTGCAGGCGTTATCGGCACTGCGGTTGCAGCCGGAGTATTTATGGCAATCTTTGGAATTTAAGAGAAGACCGGAGTCTGTTTTTGATGATGCAGACTCCGTAGAATAGAAAGGCCGTGAAGCGGCAGAAGAGAGGATATTATGGCGAAACAGAAAAGAAAACCTGTTAAGATTACAGAAACCATACTGCGTGACGCGCATCAGTCTCTGATAGCTACGCGAATGACGACAGAGCAGATGCTGCCCATTATCGATAAGATGGATAAGGTTGGATATCACGCTGTAGAGTGCTGGGGCGGAGCTACTTTTGACGCATCTTTGCGTTTCTTAAAAGAAGATCCTTGGGATCGTCTGCGGAAGCTGAAAGCTGGATTTAAGAATACCAAGCTGCAAATGTTGTTCCGTGGACAGAATATTTTGGGCTATCGTCCTTATGCGGATGACGTAGTAGAATATTTTGTTCAGAAATCCATAGCGAACGGAATTGACATTATTCGTATTTTTGACTGCTTGAATGACCTGAGGAATCTTCAGACTGCAGTAACCGCTACCAATAAGGAGAAAGGACATGCACAGGTTGCCCTTTCCTATACGCTTGGCGATGCCTATACGTTAAAATACTGGACCAATATGGCAAAGAAGATAGAGGATATGGGTGCAAATTCCATTTGTATCAAGGATATGGCAGGTCTTTTGACGCCTTATAAGGCGGAAGAGCTGGTAACCTCCTTAAAGAGTGCGACGAAGCTTCCGATTGAGCTTCATACGCATTATACTTCCGGCGTGGCTTCTATGACTTACCTGAAAGCGGTAGAGGCAGGCTGTGACATCATTGATACGGCAATGTCTCCTTTTGCACTGGGAACAAGTCAGCCTGCTACGGAAGTTATGGCTGAAGCATTCCGGGGAACAGAGATGGATCCGGGATTTGACCAGATGCTGTTAAAAGAGATTGCAGATTACTTCCGTCCTATGAGAGAGGAAGCTTTAAAGAGCGGATTGCTCAATCCAAAGGTATTAGGCGTGGATATCCAGACATTACTGTACCAGGTGCCAGGCGGCATGCTCAGCAATATGGTATCTCAGTTAAAAGAGCAGAATGCGGAGGATAAGTATATAGAAGTGCTGGAGGAAATTCCGCGTGTCCGCAAAGATCTTGGCGAGCCGCCTCTGGTTACCCCGTCTTCCCAGATTGTCGGTACGCAGGCTGTCTTTAACGTATTGATGGGCGAGCGCTATAAGGTTGCCACCAAGGAAACCAAAGACGTGCTTCTTGGAAAATACGGGCAGACTGTAAAGCCCTTTAATCCAGAAGTGATTGACAAGGTGTTGGGCGAAGAGAAGAAGAATGCGATTACCTGCCGTTATGCGGATTTGCTGGAACCTGAATTAGATAAGATTGAAGCGGAGATGAAGCAGTGGAAACAGCAGGACGAGGATGTTCTTTCCTATGCGCTGTTCCCGCAGGTAGCAACAGAATTCTTTAAATACAGGGAAGCGCAGCAGACAAAAGTGGATGCTACCATTGCGGATACGAAGAACGGAGCTTATCCGGTTTAAGATCAAGCGCTTGCATTCGGTCAATAAGAAAAGATACTGTTCTTTTGAACAGTATCTTTTCTACTTATCTTTTTAGACTAGAAATTTCTGGGCATGTTTGTCTGAATTGGAGCGGCGGTTTTTGTGGCATAATGAGAGTTTGGAAAGGACGGGTCATGGGCGGCACCAATGATTTAATGAGCCGAATTAATGAGCGGTATGGAACTTTAAGCAAAGGACAAAAGCGGCTTGCGGCTTATATCATGGATCACTATGAGAAAGCGGTTTTCTTGACAGCGGCGAAATTAGGGGAGACAGTGGGCGTTAGCGAATCCACGGCAGTCCGTTTTGCGATGCATTTAGGCTACAAAGGCTATTCGCAATTTCAACAGGCGTTGGCGGAGTTGGTTCTTGGCAAGCTGGACTCGGTGCAGCGGATGGAAGACGTGTATGGAAAAATACCCCAGTCAGAGATCTTGGCAACGGTACTGCAGTCTGATGCAAAGCGTATTGAGCAAACATTAGAGAGCATTGACGCGCACACTTTTGACCTGGCAGTGGAAACGATGCTGCATGCAAGACAGATCTATGTGATAGGAATTCGAAACTGTGCTCCGATTGCAGAGTTTTTGGCGTTTTACCTCAATATGATGCTGGATCATGTCCAGCTTTTGCATACCAACAGTTCCAGTGAATTATTTGAACAAATGCTGCATATCGGCAAGGAGGATGTAATTGTCGGAATTAGCTTTCCGAGATATTCCATGCGTACTTTGAAAGCGATGGAATTTGCGAACAGTCGCAAAGCAAAAGTGATTACCTTGACAGACAGCGTTCATTCGCCTATGAATCTATATTCTTCCTGCAATCTGATTGCTTGCAGCGATATGTCCTCGATCGTGGATTCGCTTGTGGCGCCTTTGAGCGTCGTGAATGCGCTGATCATGGCAATCTGCATCAAGCGTCAGAAAAAGGTCATAGAAAACCTGGAATTGTTAGAACAGGTTTGGGAAGAATATCAAGTGTACGGCAAAGATGAGATTGATTATATAGACGATTCCGTGCGAATGCGTTATGGCGGAAAGGAAGAGAAAGAGGACGGAAGATGGGAAGAATAATCGTTATTGGCGGCGGAGCGGCTGGAATGATGGCGGCGGTCCAGGCAAGTTCCAGAAACAATCAAGTGCTGTTGCTAGAGAAAAATGAGAAATTGGGCAAGAAGATTTATATTACAGGAAAAGGCAGATGCAACCTGACAAATGCCTGTGATACAGAAGAATTGTTTCAACATGTCTTACGCAACCGCAAGTTTCTCTACAGCGCCTTTTATAGTTTCAGCAATTGGCAGGTCATGGATTTTTTTCAAAACCATGGGCTTGCCATTAAGACAGAGCGCGGGGAGCGTGTGTTTCCGCAGTCTGACCATGCTTCCGATGTGATACAAACTTTGCAGAGAGTGCTGAAACAGCATCGGGTGCAGCTACGGCTTCACACAGAAGTAACCGAATTATTGTCTGACGGGAAGAAAATCACAGGGGTGCGCATAAAAGATAACAGCGTATTGGATGCTGACGCCGTGATTCTTGCCACGGGGGGATGTTCCTATTGTTCCACCGGCTCTACTGGGGATGGTTATGGCTTTGCAAAAGCCCTGGGACATACAGTTACCAAGCGCCAGCCAGCGCTGGTTCCGTTGGAAGCCGGGGAAGCATGGGTAAAAGAGCTACAAGGATTGTCCTTGCGAAATGTAAAAGCCAGCATACGCAAGGATGGGAAAATGCTTTACGAAGATTTTGGGGAGATGCTTTTTACGCATTACGGGGTCAGCGGTCCGCTGATGCTCAGCGCCAGCAGCATCATCAATGATCAGATGGAACATATGCCGTTGTCTCTGTCAATAGACTTAAAACCAGCGTTATCTAAAGAACAGTTGGACAAGCGCATATTGAGGGATTTTAAGGAAAACCAGAACCGTTGTTTTAAGAATGCGCTGCAGAAACTGCTTCCGGCAAAATTGATCCCTGTGATAATACGTTTAAGTAACATTGAGCCAGAACGGAAAGTCAATGAGATTACCAAGCAAGGACGGCAGGAGTTGCTAGAGCTGATCAAGGCATTTCCGCTGACGCTGACTAGGTTCCGTGACTTTAACGAGGCGATCATCACCAGAGGGGGCGTAAGCGTCAAAGAGGTCAATCCGTCCACGATGGAATCCAGGCTGGTGCAAGGGCTGTATTTTGCTGGGGAAGTTTTGGACTTGGATGCGCTGACCGGAGGCTTTAATCTGCAAATTGCATGGTCAACAGGTTATCTTGCAGGGAATAGCATAGCTTTGGCGAATGCTTAGCTGCGTGACGGAGAAAATTAAAATTTATAGTACATTGGAGGAAAGATATGGCGTTTAATATTGCAATTGACGGTCCGGCAGGCGCTGGAAAAAGCACGATTGCCAAATTGGTAGCAAAGAAGTTGTCTTACATTTATGTAGATACTGGAGCTATGTACCGTGCGATGGCACTGTATTTTTTGAGAAAGGGCATTGCGCCGCAAGATGAGAAAGCGGTCAGCGCTGCCTGTGACGAAATTACGGTGACTCTGTCTTGCGAAAGCGGGGAACAGCAGGTTTATCTAAACGGTGAAAATGTGAATGGCCTGATTCGCACAGAGGAAGTTGGCAAGGCGACGTCGATTGTCAGCGCTTATGCGAAAGTAAGGGAAAAGCTGACACAGCTTCAGCGGGAGATGGCACAGACAACTGATTTGATTATGGATGGCAGAGACATTGGGACGTGCGTTCTGCCGCAGGCACAAGTGAAGATATATTTAACTGCCAGTGTGGAGACTAGGGGAAAGCGGAGATTTTTAGAACTGCAAGAAAAGGGCACAGGCTGCAGGTTGGAAACGATATGCCAAGATATAAAAAACAGGGACGAACAGGACATGAATCGAAAGCTTTCTCCGTTAAGGCAGGCGGAGGATGCTGTTCTTGTGGACAGTTCTTTTCTAACGATCGAGCAGGTTGTGGAAAGAATTTTGGAAATTGTGGAAGAAAAAGAGTAATAATTTGTCTATTCGCTGATTTTGAAACAGCCAATCTTGAAAATTTGCTGTTTTGGGGTTGTGGAATCGCCTAAAATAGCCGATAGCAACAGAGAGGAGTTTATGTATGGAAGTTATTCTTGCAAGAAGCGCTGGCTTTTGTTTCGGAGTCAGACGGGCAGTGGACACAGTCTATGAGCAGGCGCAGCATGGCGCTGGGAAAATATATACCTTTGGTCCTATCATACACAATGAAGAAGTGGTGAAAGATTTGGAGGAAAAGGGAGTCCAGGTAGTGGAGAACACGGAAAGGCTTCGGGAATGTGGAGACGGGACTGTGATTATCCGTTCACATGGCGTAGGCAAGGCAGTCTATGAGCTGCTTAAGGAAGAAAGGATCGCATACGTAGATGCGACTTGCCCCTTTGTGCGCAAGATTCACCGCATTGTGGAATCATACAGTGATCAGGGTTTTCATGTGGTAATAATAGGAAATGAGAACCATCCCGAGGTGGAAGGGATTAAGGGCTGGAGCAGCAATGAAAGGGAGACAAGCGTCATTTCCACGGCAGAAGAAGCGCAGAATTTTGTCCTGAAAAGGGAAAAAAAGGCTTGTATTGTGTCTCAGACGACATTTAACAACAAGAAATTTCAAGAATTAGTTGAAATTCTCAAAAAAAAGGGTTATGATATAGTTGTTTTAAATACGATTTGCAATGCCACACAAGAGCGGCAGGCGGAAGCAAAGAAAATTGCCAGGCAAGTGGAAGCCATGATCGTGGTCGGCGGGAAGAATAGTTCCAACACGCAAAAGTTATTTGAAATATGTAAAAATGAATGTGAAAATACTTGCTATATACAGACACTGGGAGATTTGGATTTGTCTAAATTACAGTCCATTAATAGCGTAGGTATTACCGCAGGGGCTTCTACCCCAAACAAAATTATTGAGGAGGTTCAAAAAAATGTCAGAAATGAGTTTTGAACAAATGCTGGATGAATCATTTAAAACAATAAGGAATGGAGAGGTAGTCGAAGGTACCGTTATTGATGTGAAACCAGACGAGATCATCTTGAATATTGGTTACAAATCCGATGGAATCATTACCCGGAATGAGTATACGAACGAACCGAACGTTGATTTGACTACCGCAATCTCCGTGGGAGACACCATGGAAGCGAAAGTTCTGAAAGTAAATGACGGCGAGGGTCAGGTAATGCTGACTTACAAGCGTCTAGCTGCTGAAAAGGGAAACAAGCGGCTGGAAGAAGCGTTTAACACGCAGGAAGTGCTGACCGCAAAAGTGGTTCAGGTGTTAGAAGGCGGATTAAGCGTCGTGATCGACGAGGCGAGAATCTTTATTCCTGCAAGTCTGGTATCTGATACATATGAGAAAGACTTGGGAAAATATAAGGACCAGGAAATTGAATTTGTAATTACAGAGTTCAATCCCCGCAGAAGAAGAATTATCGGGGATCGCAAACAGCTTTTGCTTGCTAAGAAAGCAGAGCTTCAAAAAGCGTTATTTGAGAGAATTCATGTGGGCGACGTACTAGAAGGAACTGTCAAGAATGTGACAGATTTCGGCGCATTTATCGACTTAGGCGGAGCAGACGGGCTTTTGCATATTTCAGAGATGTCCTGGGGAAGAGTGGAAAATCCTAGGAAAGTATTTAAAGTCGGCGAAGTGGCGAGAGTGTTTATCAAGGATATCAATGATAAGAAGATTGCTCTTAGCATGAAGTTTGAAGATGAGAATCCCTGGAAAGATGCGGCAAGCAAATATGCCGTAGGCAATGTCGTGAGCGGCGTGGTTGCCAGAATGACAGATTTCGGCGCATTCGTAGAGCTGGCTCCTGGCGTGGACGCTTTGCTGCATGTTTCACAGATTTCGAAAGAGCATGTCGAGAAACCGGCGGATGTATTGAACATTGGTCAGGAAATTGAAGCAAAGATTGTAGATTTCAATGAAGAAGAAAAGAAAATCAGCCTTAGTATCAAGGCATTGCTGAACATGGAAGCAGCAGAAAGCGCCTCTGAAGAAGAGGAAAATGTAGAAGAATAAAGAATAGAGGAAATGCCATGGATGGGTATGAAGATTTCAAAAAAGACATTTGGGGATTGACAAAGATTGATCTGAATTCATACAAAGAGAAGCAGATGAAGCGCAGGATCGAGACATTGATTACCAAGAATCATATCAATAGCTATAAAGATTATGTGGCACTGATCAAGAAAGACAAGGATAAGTTTGAACAGTTTGTGAATTTCCTGACGATTAATGTGTCGGAATTTTACCGCAACCCAGAACAGTGGGTCATTCTGGACCGCGAGGTGTTCCCAGACCTGATCAAGAAGTTTGGTAAGAACCTAAAGATTTGGAGTGCCGCATGTTCTACAGGGGATGAGCCATATTCTTTGGTAATGGCGCTGTCTAAGCATATTCCGATCAAGCAAATTAAGATCATTGCGACGGATATTGATAAACAGGTGTTGGATAAGGCGCGTATGGGGCTTTATAACGAGAAGAGCATCGCAGCCGTTCCTCCGGAATTCAAGAAGAAATATTTTACCCAGATTGGAAGTTCTTATCAAATTTCCGATGAGATTAAGCGCCAGGTGGAATTTAAGGAGCATAATCTTTTAAAAGATCCTTATATCACGGGATGTAATTTGATTGTGTGCAGAAATGTATTGATTTATTTTACAGAGGATGCCAAAGAAGAGATTTACCAAAAATTTAATTCTGCCCTGGTAAGTCAGGGAATCCTGTTTATTGGAAGCACCGAGCAGATCATGAATTACAAGGATCTGAATTATCAAAGAATGCAGTCTTTCTTCTTTCAGAAGAATTGATCATTGCAAATTTGCGATAAAAGAATCCAGCCTTTTCCATTTACTTTGGAACAGGCTGGATTTTTGATTTTACTTTATTTGGGAGAGGGATTTGCTTCCGGCGATATGTGTAAGGATATGTAATATATACTTTTTCATTTGTTTTTCTGATTCCAAGAAATCTTCCGTCATCTCAAACCAGGCATCTTTGTCATGATAGTCTGTTTTAAAGCAAGGAGTAACAATTTCTTTATGCTGGGGCAGGAAGCATCCAGTTTTTTTGCTATAACAGGTAGCTGCTTTGGCGCTTGTACGAAAATCTTTGTCTACATAAAAAGCGACGCTTTTGTGGATTGCCCGGTCTTCCTTTGGAAGATAGTAATAATCCTTATAATTGGGATAAAAATATTTCAATTCTCCTTGATAGATTGGAATCTTTAATATTGCCTGATTTTGAAAGCCTTTGAGATAAATATCGTCCTTGCCCAGGGAGAACGGCTGGGGCAGGGCATGATCCAAAGAGAGCGTAAGGAGCAATTCTGCCGTCTGTGCGCCGTCATAAGCTGTGTATAGATTTTTTTCATAAGTAATGGCTTGAAACTGTCCTGAGAAGAATCTGGGATAGGCAAGAAGGGAGATCAACCCAGTCATTCCGAGAAGATCTTCGTAATTGTGAAGCAGCAGCAGAGAGCAGCCCTCCTTGGAGGGATGTTTTACATATTCTTGATAAATTTTAATAAAATCGCCGCCGGTGCAGAGATCTTTGCGTTCGATTTCGATGAAAGATTCCAGAGTTTTTTGCTTCATGTTGGGCAATTTGAAAATATCTTTATAGTCGGAAAGCTGCTTATAGATATCCAGATGAGGATATGCGTCAAGGGTTTCTTCTAGCTGGTATCGGGCGCACCGCCCTTGCAAAAAGGGTACGTCGAAACTAAGGCCATTGAATGAGACCAGACTTTTATAGTGAGAAACTTTCTGAAGAAAGGCAGAAAGAATTTCTTTTTCTTCCTGAGCGTTTTTAGCAAAGAACTGGGTGAATTGCAGCGCATCTTCCTGCTTTGCCGCACAGCCAATCAGGCAGACATGGTTATTTGTCGCGGAAAAGCCCGTGGTCTCGATATCAAAAAGCAGAGAAGACTTGGACAAAAGTTCCTTGGTGATGGAAGAACTTGCTGTAAATGGTATTTGTTTCTGCCAGATTTCCATGAGATGCCTCCATATGTTTTTTGATCAAACTTGCTGCCGGCACTCCAATTTCTGGTCGGATGGGGTACTAGGATGGGCAGCGCTTTCGTTTATTTAAAGCAAGATCATTATACATTATTTGTCGAAAAAATGCAAAAAGTATGTGCTATTGGAAATAAAATATGATATAATGGAAAAAGTGATTTATTCCATTAATATCATAGTAAGACAAGGGATAAATTGTAATACAAATTAAAAAGAAAGTGGGGCACGAAAAATGGGTTTCATGACATTTAAGGGCGGCGTTCACCCGCACGATGGAAAAGAATTTTCCAAAGACAAGCCGATATGTGAGTTATTACCCAAAGGCGAGCTGGTATTTCCAGTATCTCAACATATCGGAGCGCCAGCAAGCCCGATTGTGGCTGTGGGAGATTTTGTGCTGCGTGGACAAAAAATTGCAGAGGCGGGAGGCTTTGTATCGGCGCCAATCTATTCTTCCGTATCAGGCAAGGTGAAAGCGATCCAGCCGCGCAGGGGCGCAGTGGGAGATATGGTGAATTCCATCATTATTGAGAATGACGGGGAGATGAAAGAAGTAGAATTTACTCTGGTTGAGGATGTAACTGCGCTTTCCAAAGAGGAAATTATTGCGAAGGTCAAAGAAGCAGGTGTTGTGGGAATGGGAGGAGCTGGTTTTCCGACTCATGTAAAATTGTCACCTAAGGAACCAGGCAAAATTGAATATATTATAGCAAACTGCGCAGAATGTGAACCGTATCTGACAGCGGATTACCGCCGTATGCTGGAAAATCCCAAAGAATTGATCGAGGGTATGAGGATCGTACTGCAGCTTTTTGACAATGCCAAAGGATTGTTCGGCATTGAGGATAACAAACCGGACTGCATTGCCAAAATGCAGGAGCTGACAAAGAATGAGCCTCGGATGGAGGTTTGTCCGTTGAAGACCAAGTACCCGCAGGGCGGCGAGCGTCAGTTGATTTATGCGACTACAAAGCGTGAGATCAATTCCACGATGCTTCCGGCAGATGCAGGCTGTATTGTAAATAATGTGGAGACGCTGATTTCTGTCTATAAAGCTGTGAAGCTGGGCAAGCCGGTGATGAACCGTATTTTTACAGTTACCGGGGATGCCGTGTCAGAACCAGGGAACTTTGATATCTGCCTCGGCATGAGCTATGCCGAAGTATTGGAGGCGGCAGGAGGATTCCGGATGCAGCCAGAGAAGATTATTTCTGGTGGTCCAATGATGGGATTTTCCATGTTCGGCCTGGATATTCCCACCACCAAAACGTCATCTTCGCTGCTCTGCTTGCTAAAGGATGACGTGGCGGCAAGCGAGACGACGGCGTGTATAAACTGTGGGCGCTGCGTGTCTGCCTGTCCAGAACAGATTATTCCCACCCGGCTGGCAAAAATGGCAGGTTATGGGGACATGGCAGGCTTTGAGAAATGGAACGGCATGGAGTGTATTGAATGCGGAAGCTGCAGTTACATCTGTCCGGCGAAAATACCTCTGGCACAATCGATCCGAACCATGAAAAAACAGATTCTTGCTGAGAGAAGAAAAAAATAATTTCATCGAATAAAAAGAGAGAAAGAGGTGTCTTATAGTGAGTGATTTATATAACGTGTCATCCTCATCACATATCCGGGCAAAAGATACATCCTCCAGAATTATGCTGTATGTAGTGATCGCTTTGGCGCCTGCAAGCATTTTTGGCGTGATAAATTTTGGCGTGATGGCGCTGGTGCAGATTTTAGCTTGTATCGCAACCTGCGTGGCATCGGAATGGATTTATGAAAAGCTGATACATAAAAAAAGTACGATTAATGATTTTAGCGCGGTGGTGACAGGCTTGCTGCTGGCATTGAACCTTCCCCACACGCTGCCCATCTGGCAGTCCGTGCTTGGCAGCGTTTTTGCCATCGTGATTGTAAAAATGCTGTTTGGCGGCCTGGGACAGAACTTTATGAACCCTGCCCTGGGAGCAAGATGCTTCCTGCTAGTGTCGTTTGCAGGCACGATGACAAGCTTTACTTATGACGGCGTGACTGGGGCGACTCCGCTGGCGCTTTTAAGAAACGGCGAAAGCGTAGATACCATGAAGATGCTTTTGGGAACGACTGCTGGAACCATCGGCGAGACCAGCGTGATTGCTATTTTAATCGGGGCAATCTTCCTGATTATGATGGGAGTGATTGACCTTAGAATTCCGGCAAGTTATATTATTTCCTTTGCCGCATTTATCCTGATCTTTGGCGGGCATGGCTTTGACGTCAATTATTTGACAGCCCAGCTTTGCGGCGGCGGTTTGATGTTGGGAGCCTTTTTCATGGCGACAGATTATGTGACTTCTCCGATTACCCCTGCCGGAAGAATCGTGTTCGGCATCCTGCTTGGCATACTTACTGGATTATTCCGTATTTTCGGGGCCAATGCAGAGGGCGTGTCCTTTGCCATTATATTAGGCAACCTTCTGGTGCCGATCATTGAGAAATTTACGATTCCAAGAGCGTTTGGACAGAAAAAGGAGGTAAAGCAGCATGAATAAGAAGATTGTGCATGACGCATTGATATTAACCGCCTTTACGCTGGTGCTGGGATTTTTGCTCGGCGCTGTTTATGAGATTACCAAAGAACCGATTGCGGAGGCGGAAAAAGCAGCGTTGGATGAAGCGTATAAAGTCGTGTTTGCAGATGCGGCCTCTTTTGAAGAAGATGCTGATTTTGACGCTGAAAAAGCTGTAGAAATTTTGTCTGCAAGTCTTTTTTCCAACGATGAAATTACAGCGGTAAATAAGGCGTTGGATGGCTCTGGCAACGTGCTTGGCTATGTGATCAATGTCACTTCCCATGAGGGAAGCCAGGCAGATATCTCTTTTTCCGTTGGAATCCAAAACGATGGGACCTTGAATGGATATTCGATTACAGCCATCAGCGAGACGCCTGGCCTTGGCGTGCTGGTTCAGGAAGAGCCTTTTTATTCCCAGTTTGAGGGCAAGACAGAGGAAACGTATTCTGTCGTAAAGACAGCGCCTTCTGCTGATAATGAGATTCAGGCGGTCACGGGTGCTACCATTTCTTCCAGGGCAGTCACAAATGGCGTCAATGCGTGTCTTGAGTATTTCAGAAACGCTTTGCAGGGAGGGAATTAATTATGAATAAATATGTAGAACGTTTATATAATGGCATTATCAAAGAAAATCCTACGTTTGTACTCATGCTGGGCATGTGTCCCACGCTGGCAGTTACCTCTTCGGCAGTAAACGGCATTGGCATGGGGCTTTCTACCACGGTAGTGCTGGTTATGTCTAATTTGTTGATTTCCATGTTTCGAAAGGTAATCCCCAATGGAGTGCGTATGCCAGCATATATCGTGGTGGTTGCATCCCTTGTTACCATAGTGCAGTTTGTCATGCAGGCATATACGCCGTCTCTTTCTGCATCTTTGGGCGTTTACATTCCGTTGATCGTGGTAAACTGCATTATCCTGGGAAGAGCGGAAAGTTATGCTTCTAAGAATCCGATTGCCCCCTCTATTTTTGACGGACTTGGCATGGGTCTTGGATTTACGGTAGGTTTGACTTTTATCGGCTTGATTCGTCAGATCTTAGGCGCTTCTTTGGGAATCACAGTTTTCATTATGGCGCCGGGCGCATTCCTGGTACTTGCTTTCTTAGTAGCAGGCATGAATGTCATTCGTGACAAGATGGAAAAGAAAGGCAAGCCCCTGGCAGCTCCTTCTGGATGCCTGACGGGAGATTGCGCAAGCTGTTCACAATCTTCCATGTGTACTGGAAAAAAAGCACAAGAATAGGAGGCAGAATAGATGAAAGAATTATTGATCATTGCAATCGGCTCTGCCATTGTAAATAACGTAGTATTAAGCCAGTTCCTTGGAATTTGCCCTTTTCTGGGAGTTTCCAAGAAGACAGAAACTGCGGCAGGCATGGGTGGAGCAGTTATATTTGTTATCACTTTGGCCTCCTTTGTCACGGGGCTGATTTATAAATTTATTTTGGCGCCTTTCCATGTGGAATATTTACAGACGATTGTATTTATTTTGGTAATTGCGTCCCTGGTGCAGTTTGTGGAAATGTTTCTGAAAAAGAACATGCCCCCCTTATATGAATCTTTGGGAGTGTTTCTTCCACTGATTACGACAAACTGTGCCGTGCTGGGTGTTGCTTTGAACAATGTCAGCAAAGGATATGGCTTGTTAGAAGGCGTGGTAAATGGTCTGGCAACCTCGATTGGATTTTTTATTGCCATCGTGATTATGGCAGGAATCCGTGAGAAGATTGAATATAATGATATTCCCAAGCGGTTTCAGGGGACAGCGATCGTATTGATTACAGCCAGCTTAATGTCAATCGCCTTCATGGGATTCTCAGGCATGATATAGGAGGGAAAGAACATGAATATAACAGCAATTATCATTGCCGCCCTGGTGGTGGGCGGAACTGGTATTTTTCTTGGCTTTTTCCTGGGAATTTTCGGGGAAAAGTTCAAGGTGGAAGTAGATGAGCGGGAAGAGGCTATCACTGGCGTCCTTCCGGGAAATAACTGTGGCGGATGCGGGTACGCCGGATGTTCCGGCCTTGCAGCGGCGATCGTAAAAGGCGAGGCTCCGGTAAACCAGTGTCCCGTAGGCGGCGCTGCTATTGCAGCGCAGATTGGCGAGATCATGGGCGTTGCAGCGGGAGAAGGCGTAAAGCAGGTTGCTTTTGTGAAGTGTGCCGGAGATTGCGAGAAAGCGAAGCAAGATTATGAATATACTGGCGTCGAAGACTGTGCGGCTATGGCCTTTATTCCCAATGGCGGACCAAAAGCCTGCAATTATGGCTGTCTCGGTTATGGGAGCTGCGTCAAGGCATGTCCTTTTGACGCAGTACATATCGTAAACGGGATTGCGGTGGTAGACAAGGATGCCTGCAAGGCTTGCGGGAAGTGCGTGGCAGCATGTCCGAAGAATCTGATTGAGCTGATTCCTTATGATGCAGCGCAGAAAGTGCAGTGCAATTCCAAGGATAAAGGAAAGGACGTCATGGCTGCATGTTCTGTGGGCTGTATCGGCTGTCATCTGTGTGAGAAGAATTGTCCAGAAGGCGCTGTGACTGTCACGGATAATATTGCTCATATTGATTATGAGAAATGTACTGGATGCGGCACTTGTGCAGAGAAATGTCCTAAGAAGATTATTACCAAAATCTAAATTTAATCAATAACCGTTTCTTCTTTGCGGTCCTTTTATGATTTTGTGGATCCAGGGAGAAACGGTTTTTCATAGTCTTGTCCTAAGAAATCATGAAAAATTGACAATGAATAGGAGACAGAAAATGATATACACTGCTTATGAGGTGTTTTGGCTGTTTTTTGCTTATAGTTTTCTAGGATGGTGCCTGGAGGTGGTTTATGCAGCGGCAGACCGGAAGCGTTTTGTAAACCGGGGATTTTTGAATGGGATGATTTGTCCGGTTTATGGATTTTCTATGGTATTTATGCTGATTTTTATGGATTCCTTGAAAGAAGGATGGTTTTATCTGTTTTTGGGATGTCTAATCGTGGGAACTGTGACTGAACTTATGACAGGCCTTGCCATGGAAAAGCTGTTTCACCTGCGGCTATGGGATTATTCTGGCAGGCGGTTTCAGGCAGGAGGCTATATCTGTGCTGCGACAGCGATTACCTGGGGAACTCTGGGGATCATTGTAATGAAATTCATAAATCCGCTGCTTCTGATGGTTATTCGAAAGTCTCCGGGGCTCCCAGGCATGGTGATTCTGATCATTTTAGTAGCTCTGCTTGTGATTGATACAGGAACGACCACTGCGGCGTTGATGAAATTGAAGAATCAAAATCCTGCGTTCTTGGAGATTGCAGACGGGCTGAACCAGGCATCACGTTCTTTGCAGGGATTTATCGTAAAAGTGGTGCACCGCCGTATCAACCGCGCATTTCCGAAACTGGAAAAACGGGAGTTTGAGGAGGAGCAAGAGCACAAGGAGCTTCTTCGGAAACAGAATATCTTTGCCTATGGGTGCAGCTTTCACAAAGTATTATGGATTTTCCTATTAGGTGCGTTTCTTGGTGATTTGACAGAGACAGTATTCTGCCGTATGACCATGGGGCGCTGGATGAGCCGCAGCAGTGTGGTTTACGGACCTTTCAGCCTCGTGTGGGGACTGGGAGTTGCAGGCGCTACTATTCTTCTTTATCGTTACCGAAATAGGGAGGACCGCTATATTTTTCTTGCGGGAACTCTTTTGGGCGGGGCGTATGAATATATTTGCAGCGTGTTTACGGAGTTGGTATTTGGAACCATATTTTGGGATTACAGCGCAATTCCTTTTAACTTGGGAGGACGCATCAACCTGCTTTATTGCTTTTTCTGGGGAATTGCCGCTTTGGTGTGGATGAAGATTTGCTATCCCAGAGTGTCTTGCTGGATTGAAAAAGTGCCCAAGAGGGCAGGAACTTGGATCAGTTATGTGATGCTTGCGTTTATGATCTTTAATGTTTGTCTCTCGGGGCTTGCGATGGGGCGTTACAGCGAGCGGGCGCAGGGCATTCCTGCAGAACATGGCTTAGGCGCATGGATTGACGAGCAATTTCCAGATCAGCGCATGGAGCGCATTTACCCCAATGCTAAAATCACAGCACGTTAGTGTACTGACATGCTGATAAATAGACAAACTTACTTGCCTATTTGCTCATCTGCTGCGTTATATTTTCTATCCGTAGCCACCGCTACGCCGTCGAAAATCTGCCTTGCAGAAAGACAAATATCCTGCGTAATTTTGTTAAATACCAACATGTCAGTACACCAGTAGGAAGGAGAAATTCATCTATCATGGACAGAAAAGAATACTTTGCAGATAAAAAAAGAGTCGTAGTAAAAATCGGGTCGTCGTCTTTACAGCATGAGGCTACGGGAAAGCTGAATTTTACAAAATTGGAGAAGCTGGTGCGGGAACTCTGTGACATCCGCAACCAGGGAATAGATGTGTGCCTGGTAAGCTCCGGCGCTATTGCGGTGGGGCGGCAGGTGATGGGATTTCAGGAACGTCCCAAGAATATTTCTACCAAACAGGCTTGTGCGGCGGTAGGGCAGGCAAGGCTAATGATGACATATCAGAAGATGTTTGCCGAGTACCATCAGACAGTAGGGCAGGTTTTAATGACCAAGGGAACCATGTTGGATAATGTTTCTCGGAAAAATGCGCAGAATACCTTTGAGGAATTGTTTCGTCTGGGAGTGATTCCGATTGTCAATGAAAATGACACGGTGTCTACTTATGAGATGCGGATTGGAGACAATGACAGCTTATCTGCGATTGTGGCAGCGCTTACGGGGGCGGATCTGTTAATTCTTCTTTCGGATATTGACGGGTTGTTTACGGATGATCCCAGAGAAAATCCCAAGGCAAAGCTTATTGACGTGGTGGAAGAATTGGACGAGGCGGTGCTTTCCATGGCTAAGGACAGTACCGGGAGCGACGTAGGCACAGGGGGCATGGAGACGAAACTGACTGCGGCACGCATCGCCACATTGTCAGGAGCAGACATGGTAATTGCCAATGGGAAAGATGTGGGGATTTTGCATGAAATTTTCCAGGGGAAGTTTGTAGGCACCTTATTCCGCCAGCATTTTGATGAAGATTTCTATGTGGCGGACTTTATTGAAGAGAGCATGGATTGACCGAATAACAAAATTAAGCAATTTGGAGGTAAAAATGGATCAGACTAAAATCGACAGAATCAATGAGCTTGCCAGAAGGGCAAAGGCAGAAGGACTTACTGAGGAGGAAAAAAGGGAACAGGATTTGCTGCGAAAAGAATATGTTGCAACGATACGGCGGAACCTGCGTGCGCAGCTTGATAATATAGACGTGGTAAATCTAGATGGCACTACGGAAAATTTGGGAGAAAAATATGGAAAGAAAGCAGAAGATCTCTCATAAGCAAAACGGGAATATCAACTGGGGCAGGGGAGGATCAGAATGTCAGAGGCTTACCATGGCGGAGCTCAAAAGCCTGTTTCGAACAGAGGCAAAACACAAGCGTGATGCACTTAGTCAGGCAGAAATTTCTTCACTGTCTGGGAAAATCTGCGAGACGCTTGGGAGCCACCGATGTTTTTTGAATGCGGAAACAGTATATTTTTACTATCCTTTGGGAAGTGAAGCGGATCTTCTTTCTTTGGCAGAGCAGGCATTGTCATTGGGAAAAAGGGCGGCGTTTCCGAGAGTTTGCGGTGATGATATGGATTTTTACCAGATTGATGCGCTGACAGAATTTAAAAAGGGAACCTTTGGCGTCATGGAACCAACGGGAACGAAGCGGATTGAAAAAGCGGATCCACTGGTGCTGGTTCCAGGACTTGTTTTTGATGAGCAAGGGGGGCGCATGGGATATGGAAAGGGCTATTATGACCGCTATTTTGTTAAATATCCTCAATGCCGTAAAATTGGAATCTGTTATGAGGTGCAGATCATTCCTAAGGCGCCCTGCGGCAAGGAGGATATTTTTATGGACATGATAGTTACAGAGCAAAGATTTTATTTTCCTAGGGGCTAGTGTCTTGTCTCATTGATAATTAGCTAAACTCACTTGTCTATTTGCCCATCTGCCGTGTTAGATTTTCTAGCCGTAGCCACCGCTACGCCGTCGAAAATCCGCCTTGCAGATGAACAAATATCCTGCGCAATTTCACTAAATGTCAACGAGACAAGACACTAGTCTAAATACCCTTCTTTTACGATGGGTTTGAGAATTTCCGTTGGAATTTCAAAAGTGACAATTCCCATAAAGCCGGGGGCGACCTGGTATTCGTCAAATACAATGTTTAATTTCCCAGATTGATTGACATAGAAATTGACATCACTGGGAATTGCGGTGAAATCCCATTCTGGCGTATCGCTGTTAAGCCAGTAAATTTTATTTTCATCCTCTGTCATCTGCTGCTTCATCTGCGTTTTGATATTGTCGGAAATGACTGTCTGATAATCTGCATTTTCTTTAAATAGGTCTTTTAAGGAAATCATTTTGCCAGTGTTTTTGTCAATATGGTAGATTTTCTGACTCTGGCTTGCGCCAGCCATGGTAATACATTGTTCAAAACGTAGTGAAAACAATGACGGATTATCTGTAACGACATCATAATCCAATGATATATTTTCGAGGCCTTCGCTTCCGGCAGCTTTGACGTCCGCCTCATAGGCTGCAATGATCTCATCGGTATAGGATTGAATGGCGTCGTTAAGCTCTTTGGAGGAATCCTCTAAAATGATGCCGTCCTTATCTTTGACCTGAATTTCAGGAATTTTTAAATCCGCCTCCATGTTGTTTTCCTTGTGTTGATATTCCCGGAAAGTAACCACCTGCGCTATCACGCCTATGATCGGGATGTCTTTCATGGCGTGTGAGATCGAAGCGCTGGAATTTGCCAGTAAGGCAATGGCAAAGACAGCGGCTGCGGCTGTGCCGGTCCCGCGCAGCGCATAACGACGGAAACGAGGATTAGTGGACGCCTTTTTTTGATGCGTTCCCGGTGTATGATTTTCCTGTTCCATATCAGCTTTGGCCTGTGCAATAGATTGCTTTAACATTGATTCTAATTCTGGTGGCACAGGAATCTTTTGGTAATTTTTTTTGGCTTCTGTAAAGTTATGTTTCATGGCAAACTTCCCCTTTCATTAATTCGGTTTTGAGTTTCTTGAGACTGCGGTATAAGATGCTTTTTACGGTATTTAGATTCTCATCCAGGGCATTGGCAATATCTTGAAGCTTCCATTCCTCAAAAAAGCGAAGAATGATTACGGTTCGTTCTCTTTTGTTCAAAATATCTAAAGCTTCCATGGTATCAAAGTCGGCATACGTGTCTTCTGCTCCCTGTTCTGATGCATGTTCTTCAAATATCTCATGTCTCTGTTTGCGTAGGAGGGAGATCGAGGTATTGATTACAATGCGGAACAGCCATGATTTGACATAGCGCTTGTCCTGAATGGCGGAAGCGTTTTTTATGGCAAGGTAAGCGCTCTCTTGCACGATATCCATGGCGTCTGCTTCATTTTTTACATAGCTGTAGGCAAAACGGTACATGGAAGCGTAGTTGGCAAGCAGCTCCTGTTCTACGAATGACTGCATCGTTGGTATATTCATTACATTACTTGCTCCTTTCATTTTTCTTTTGCCTAGGAAATTGTGAAACTAAAAAATTATCAAAATTTCATATACAATTACTATAATTTCATTAAAATTTTTTCATAGTTTTTGAATTGTATATGAAGTTCATAAAATTAATGAGTTTCGCAAATCCCTATTCTTTTGCCTTTAGGGCTTGTGGCACTAACATAAATTACAAGGCATAGATTTGTTCCATGTGTTAGTGCCACAGCCTGATTATTTTACCATTCAAACGTTAGACGTGGCAAAATTAGAAAAAGTTGCAGTATCTGAAATTTTATATTATCATGATAAGGAATGACAAAGTAAAAAAGAATTGTTATACTAGAATCATAAACTTGGGGGGAGATCCTGCGATAGTATATAGATTTGGAGGGTCAAATGAAAAATCTTACATTAGAAGAAATCGGAAAAAAGGCGAGAAGAGCAAAGGAGGTTCTTCGTACGCTGTCAACCAACGAGAAGAATGAAGTATTACGGGCGTCGGCAGATGCGTTGATAAGCCAAATAGAAATGTTGCTGGCAGAAAATAAACTGGATGTGGAACAAGCACGGAAAAATCAGATGGCTGCTGCTCTGGTGGATCGTCTGCAGCTGACGGAGGCAAGGATTGCCCAGATGGCAGAAGGACTGAGGCAGATTGCGGATTTGGAAGATCCGGTAGGAGAGGTATTGTCTATGAAGCAGCGCCCAAACGGATTGATGATCGGTCAGAAAAGAGTTCCCCTGGGCGTGATTGGAATTATCTATGAGTCCCGTCCCAACGTGACCGCAGATGCTTTCGGTCTTTGTTTTAAAGCTGGGAATGTAGTAATTCTAAGAGGCGGAAAAGATGCCATTCATTCTAATAGTGCGATAACGACGGTATTGCGGGATGCATTGGCAAAATGTTCTCTTCCAGCAGATGCGATCCAGCTTATCACAGATACCAGTCATGAGACGGCAGAAACGTTTATGCGCCTCAATCAGTATGTGGATGTTCTGATTCCCAGGGGCGGAGCAGGGCTGATCCGTACCGTGGTGGAACATGCCACGGTTCCGGTGATTGAGACAGGAACTGGGAATTGTCATATCTATGTGGACCAGAGTGCAGATCTTTCGATGGCGATGGATATTATCGTTAATGCAAAAACCCAACGGATTGGCGTGTGCAATGCCTGTGAATCCTTGGTGGTGCATCAGAACATAAAGGATGCGCTTCTTCCAGCATTGGCGCAGAGATTAAAAGAAAAAAATGTCGAACTCAGAGGGGACGAAGCCAGCAGAAGTGCGTGCGCAGATATTTTGCCTGCGACAGAAGAGGACTGGGGGACGGAATACCTGGATTATATATTATCTGTGAAGACGGTGCCTGGTATCGAGGAGGCAATCTCGCATATCAACCGTTACAATACTGGTCATTCTGAGGCGATCATCACCAATGATTACCATAACTCCCAGAAGTTCTTAGACGAGGTTGATGCTGCCGCCGTATATGTAAATGCATCTACACGCTTTACGGATGGCTTTGAATTTGGGTTTGGAGCAGAAATCGGGATCAGTACCCAAAAACTCCATGCCAGAGGTCCTATGGGCTTAAAAGAATTGACAAGCACAAAGTATATCGTTTATGGAAATGGACAGGTGAGGCCGTAATATGTACGTTTCATATCAAATACTATCAAGAACCCAGATTACGAAAGCGTTATTCCGAAGCTTTGACCGTCATCAGGTGGTTACAAAGTGCTGGATCAAAGAAGAAAGGAGCTGGGTCTTGGAAGATAAATTCTATGTGGAAGAGTGGAGCGACGCACAGTATGAATTTTTGGTGAAATGCCTCAAAAACACAGTAGATACTGGGGGATTCGTGTTCGGCGCATTTGTAAAAGAACGGCTCGTCGGATTTGCCTCTGTGGAGAATCATCATTTCGGAAGCAAGAGTCAGTATGTTCAATTGTCCTGTATTCATGTCTCCTGTGAGAGCAGGGGCTGGGGGCTAGGGCGGGGGCTGTTTAGCTGTGCTGTCAAGGGAGCAAGAAGCCTCGGGGCGCAGAAGCTTTATATCTCGGCGCATCCTGCACAGGAAACCCAGGCATTTTACCATGCTCTGGGTTGTGTGGAGGCAGAAGAATATCATAAGGAGCTTGCTGAGTCGGAGCCAGATGAATGTCAGTTAGAGTATGCCTTATGATACGGCCACATGACCATAATGGGATGCCCCAGAGGGTATAGGATTGGTGATAGGACATGAGCAAAGAAAAGTTGAAAAATTTGATAGAGTTGGTTCTGGAAAAAGATATGGAAGAAAGACTCAAAGAACCATGGTTTTGTTCATTTGGTAGTTTTGCAATTACCTACATGTGATAAGACAGAAAGGAAAAGTTATCAGAGATGTATCATGAAATTGATTTAAAACAGATAGACATCAATCAAGAACCGCCTGTCGAGGAGCCAGAAAGACAATATTATTTTATGGCGAAATGCCGTGAGCATGTGGAGGCTCTTGAAAGAAAGCTGGGACGGCGCCCATGCTTTTTTACTCAGACGTTTGGCTGTCAGATGAATGCCAGAGATTCCGAAAAGCTTACGGGGATTCTCGAACAAATCGGATATCAGGCGGCAGACAGCGAGGAAGCGGATTTTGTGATTTATAATACCTGCACTGTGAGGGAAAATGCCAACAATAAAGTTTGGGGCAGGCTGGGATATTTAAATACGTATAAGAAACAGCATCCGCATATGAAAATTGCACTCTGTGGCTGCATGATGCAGGAACCAGAGGTAATTGAAAAACTCAAAAAGAGTTATCGTTTTGTGGACTTGATATTTGGGACGCATAATATTTATAAATTTGCCGAGCTTATCGCCTTGTCCTTTGCACAAGATCGAATGGTGACGGATATCTGGGAAAGTACCGACCAGATTGTAGAAGATTTGCCGATTGAGCGCAAATATCGATTTAAATCCGGGGTCAATATTATGTTCGGGTGCAATAATTTCTGCAGTTACTGTATCGTGCCTTATGTAAGAGGGCGGGAGCGCAGCAGAAAGCCGGAGGACATTGTAAGAGAAGTGGAAGCGTTGGCGGCTGACGGCGTAGTTGAAGTAATGTTGCTGGGACAGAATGTAAATTCCTATGGCAAGAATTTAGAAACGCCAGTGTCTTTTGCCGAATTGCTCGAGCGGATCACGCAGATCGAAGGGATTCAAAGGATTCGCTTTATGACTTCACATCCCAAAGACCTCTCAGATGAATTGATTGACGTCATGGCGCGTTGCGATAAAATATGCAGGCATCTTCATTTGCCGCTGCAGTCTGGAAGCAGCCGCATCTTAAAGGAGATGAACCGCCGTTATGATAAAGAACAATATCTTGCCCTTGTGAAGAACATTCGCCAGGCAGTTCCAAATATCGCATTAACTACCGATATTATTGTCGGATTTCCGGGAGAGACAGAGGAAGATTTTGACGAAACCATGGATGTGGTAAAACAGGTGGGGTATGACAGCGCATTTACCTTTATCTATTCTAAGCGTACTGGAACTCCGGCGGCAGAGCTTAAACAGCAGGTCCCCGAGGAAGTTGTAAAAGACCGCTTTGACCGTTTGCTAAAGGAAGTGCAGCAAGGAGCCGCAAAGCGGGCGCAAGCTCTGACTGGAAGAGTGGAAGAGGTTCTAGTGGAAGAGGTGAATCAACAAGAGGAAGCGCTTGTTACAGGAAGGTTAAGCAATAATTTTATAGTGCATTTTCCTGGAACGAATGAATTGATCGGCAAGATTGTTGCAGTTAGGTTAAAGGAATGCAAAGGGTTCTATTTTTATGGTGAAATGGCATAACCAGCAAGAAATAACCTTATTGCAGGCAGAGTGTCAGGAAGGAAAAATATGTTTTCATATATGAAAGGTGAGCTGGTTGAGATTTTAGATGATGCCATTGTACTTGAAGTAAACCACATTGGCTATCATATTTACATTCCCGCCAGCATGATCGACAAATTCAGCGGTACAGGACAGACCTTAAAGATTTATACTTACTTTCATGTGAAGGAGGATTCCATGAAGCTGTATGGGTTTCTCAACAGGGACGACTTAAAGATCTTTAAGATGTTGCTTGGCGTTAATGGCATTGGACCGAAAGGAGCGCTTGCCGTATTGACTGTTATGACGCCAGATGATTTAAGGTTTGCCATACTTTCAGATGATGCAAAAACCATAGCGAAAGCCCCTGGAATTGGAACGAAGACGGCACAACGTCTGATTTTGGAACTGAAGGACAAGCTAGACCTTGAGGAGGCATTTGAAGTTAAGCTGGCACACGCTGCAGAAGAGAATGGGCAAGAGTCGTCTGCCTCTGAAATACAAGGCGAAGCAGTGCAGGCATTGACAGCGCTTGGATATTCCGCAACAGAAGCTTTGAAAGCAGTGAGCGCCGTTGCGTTTACGGAAGGGATTACTGTGGAAGAGGTTTTAAAGTCAGCGCTAAAACAGATGGCGTTTTTATAACGGGCTTAGGGAAGAGAGAAAAGGGGCTGTCGCACGAACATAAATTACAAGATGCACAAAATGGAGGAAGATATGATTACGATAAAGAAGATGGAAGAGAAAGATACGCAAGACGTATATGAAATGATGAGGGACTTTTATGATTCGCCTGCCATTTTACATGAAGTGCCAGGAGAGGTGCTAAGACGTGATATCGAAGCTTGCGTTGGTGATAATTCCTATATGGAGGGGTTTGTCTTCCGTGCCCATGGAAGCGTCGCAGGATATGCCATGCTTGCCAAGAGCTTTTCTACAGAATTTGGAGGCCTTTGCGTTTGGATTGAAGATCTTTACATAAAGCCCGAATACCGCAACGGCGGAATTGGCACGCAGTTTTTGCAGTATCTTGAAGAACAATATAAAGGAAAAGCCGTATTGATGAAGCTGGAAGTGGAGCCAGGAAATGGCCGCGCAGTCGAAGTCTATCAAAAGTGCGGTTTTAAAGAGCTTCCTTACTTGGAAATGATTAAGAAATTGTAAAGAGAAGGGTATTTCATCGGTCAGGGGGGACTACAATACTCAGAAAGGACATAGGTTTCCATGGAAAAACGCGTGATTTCGACCCAGATTCAGGAGGAAGACCAGAAAATAGAGACAAGCCTTCGTCCCCAGCATCTGGAAGAATATATTGGACAGGAGAAAGCAAAAAAGACCTTGAAGGTTTATATTGAAGCGGCAAAGCAAAGGGGAGAATCTTTGGATCATGTGCTTTTTTACGGACCTCCAGGGTTGGGTAAAACTACTCTTGCCGGGATTATTGCCAACGAAATGGGCGTACATATGAAAGTGACTTCTGGACCAGCCATCGGCAAGCCTGGAGAGATGGCAGCGATTTTGAGTGGACTTCAGGAGGGCGATCTTCTGTTCGTCGATGAAATTCATCGCCTAAACCGACAGGTAGAGGAGGTGCTTTACCCTGCCATGGAGGATTACGTCATAGACATTATGATTGGGAAAGGTGCGACGGCGCGTTCAATCCGGCTGGATTTGCCGCATTTTACGCTGGTAGGCGCAACCACTCGTGCCGGACTGCTGTCTGCGCCGCTGCGGGACCGCTTTGGCGTGGTGCATCATCTGGAATTTTATAATCCAGAGGAACTTAAGACGATTATTCTTCACTCAGCAACAAAGCTGGAGGTTGAGATTGATGTCAAGGGAGCTTTTGAACTTGCCAGACGTTCCAGAGGGACGCCGCGGCTTGCCAACCGCCTGCTCAAACGAGTCCGAGATTTTGCCCAAGTGAAATACGATGGCAAGATTACCCAGGAAGTTGCCGTGTTTGCATTGGATTTGCTGGAGGTGGACAAATTTGGCCTGGATCAAAATGACCGCAATATTTTGTTGACGATGATTGAAAAGTTTCAGGGAGGTCCTGTGGGGCTTGATACCCTGGCGGCGTCTTTGGGAGAGGATTCTGGCACAATTGAGGATGTTTACGAGCCCTACCTTGTAAAAAACGGCTTTATAAACCGGACGCCAAAGGGCAGGATTGTTACAGATTTCGCATATCAGCATTTTGGAATTGCAAAAGCCATGTCTCAGTGTTAAAATAAGAAAGATATTATAAAAAGCGTTTGATTTCAGGGAGGATTCCTATCTATGTCGATAAAAACCAGCGCCGACGTATTGATTGGCGGTAAAATTTATACGCTAAGCGGTTATGAAGGTGAGGAGTATTTGCAGAAAGTTGCAAATTACATCAATAATAAAATCAATGAATTTGAGGAAATGGAACAGTTCCGGCGTTTTTCAGCAGATATGAAGTTTACCCTGTTGGAGCTGAATATCGCAGACGATTACTTTAAGGCGAAAGAACAGGCGGAAAAACTGGAAAAAACCCTTAGAGAGAAAGAAAAAGAGATCTACGAGCTTCAGCATGACCTGATTTCCGCTAAGATACGGATAGAAAGCGGCGAAAAAGCAGCAGCTGAGCTTGAAAAGGAGAATAAAGCTCTTTTAATGAACAAATCTAAGCTAGAAGCATCTTTGGAGGATGCATTGCTAGGCAAAGTAAAGGGACAGGCTCCTATTATACAGGAACCTGAGAAAAACGATGAAAACGAAAAGGTGACTCAGAATAAATAATTTTGGGTCACTTTTCTAATCAGAAAACAGGAGGAACAGCGGTTTGAACAGAAAAACCGAGCTTTTGGCGCCGGCAGGCTGCTATGAAACTCTAAAAGCAGTAGTAAATGCCGGGGCAGATGCAGTCTATGCAGCGGGGACGAGATTTGGCGCCAGGGCCTATGCGGATAATTTTACAACAGAAGAGTTGCTTGATGCGATTGATGAACTGCACTTGAAGGAGAAAAAGCTTTACCTTACGGTGAATACTGTTCTAAAGGAATTGGAAATTGCATCATTATATGAATATCTTCTTCCCCTGTATCAAGCGGGGCTGGATGCAGTGATCGTGCAGGATATCGGCGTGATGCGGCTTATTCGGGAGCAATTCCCAGGACTTGCGATTCATGCCAGCACCCAGACGACAGTGACCGGGGCTTATGGGGCTAAATTGCTGCTCAATGCAGGATGTAGCCGTATTGTGACTGCAAGAGAGTTGTCATTAGAAGAAATTTCTCACATTTTTCAGACCACAGGAGCTGAAATCGAAAGCTTTGTCCACGGCGCGCTGTGTTATTGCTATTCTGGTCAATGCTTGTTAAGCAGCATCATCGGAGGCAGAAGCGGTAACCGTGGCAGGTGTGCTCAGCCTTGCCGGCTTTCTTATGAAATGTTTGCGAGCAGAAAGGAAGCAGAGACTAGAAAAAAGCACAAGGAACAGTATCCTTTAAGCCCCAAAGATCTGTGCGCCATAGACCTGATACCAGAATTGATTGAGAGCGGCGTCCATTCTTTTAAGATTGAAGGCAGGATGAAACAGGCGGAATATGCGGCTGGCGTTACCAGTGTTTATCGCAAGTATTTAGATCTATACGAATCTGGAGGCTTTTGCAAAGTTACAGAACAGGATCGTCAATTATTACTGGATCTTGGAAACCGCTGTGGTTTTACGAATGGTTACTACCAAAAACAAAATGGAAGGGACATGGTTACTTTTGTGAAGCCTTCTCATCAGAAACAAAACGATTCGCTGCACGAACATGTGAGGAGCAAGTATCTAGATACAGAAAATAAAGAAAAAATAAAAGGAAATTTAAGGCTTTCTGCAGGAAATCCGGCAAGCCTTGTGTTACAATATAAAGAATTCCAAGTACAAGCATCAGGAGATGTTGCGCAGCCTGCGAAGAAACAGCCGCTGTCATTGGAAACAGTTTTAGATAAGATGCATAAAACTGGAAGCACGCCTTTTACATTTCAGGAACTGGAGGTTCAAATGGAGCAAGGGATTTTCCTTCCTGTGCAGGCGTTAAATCAGCTTCGGAGAGTGGCGATTGAGAAGCTTCAAAACGCCATATTAGAGAAATACCGTAGAAGCAAAGCGGCTATTTCAGAATCAGCTAAGAAAAAGGCGTTGTCGCAAAAAGAGAAGACAACTGATAAGACATTTTTGTCGGTGCTGACAGAAACGACAGAGCAGTTTGAGATATCATTAGAACAGCCAGAGCCAGAGCGGATTTATCTGGAAGCTTTTGCCATGGAACGAAAAAACATGCCCAAAGAGCTGCAAAAATACACTGCCATGGCGCAAAAGGCAAGGAAAGAATGTTACCTTGCGCTTCCCTATGTCTTTCGCTGGAAGACGGCAAAATGGTTTGAGCAGAATTGGCAGAAGCTGCAAGAAGCAAAGGCGGACGGTTATCTTGTGCGAAATTTGGAAGAACTTTCTTTTCTACTGGAAATGGGCGTGCAAAGCTCTTGCATTCAGGGAGATTATGGCTTATATGCCGATTCTAATCAGGCTGTGCTTGGATGGAAAGACTTGTCATTGGAGCATTATACTATGCCAATAGAACTGAATCACAAAGAATGGCAGGAGCTTGACGCTAGGAACGCAGAGATTCTTCTATATGGTTATCAGCCGCTGATGATCAGCGCCCAGTGCCTGCGAAAGAATTTGACAGGCTGTGACAAGAAAAAGGAGATCTCTTATCTTAAGGACCGTTATGGAAAGCTGTTTCCCGTAAAAAACCGCTGCGAGGACTGTTACAATGTCATCTACAATATCAGCCCTCTGGCGCTGTTTTCTCATTTGCAACAGATCAAGGCGCTGCATCCGGCGAGCATCCGCCTGTCTTTCACGTTAGAAGAGCGCCGGGAAGTTCTTAAGGTTTTCGAATATTTACGGCAGGCCCAACAAGGAAGCTTGGACAGAGGACATTATTTCAAAGAGTTTACCAATGGGCATTATAAACGAGGAGTCGAATAGCATATGATTCATCTGATTACAGAACTATCGAAATATACTATGATTATCCTGTTCGCACTGTATACATATCAGTGCTTTTCGTCATTGAAGCGCAGCGTGGATAAAGCGGAGCAGGCAGAGAAATTCCGAAGCCAGGTCGTTTATATGTACTTGTTTCATCTAAACGCTTATGCAGTGCTGTATTTGTCCATGGAAAGAAATCTCGATATTTTAAAGTTTTATCTGATGCAGGCGGTATTTTTCTCAGCAGTACAGCTTTGTTACGGCATTTTTTATAAACGGGTGTCCAGGTTAATTGTCAATAATATGTGTATGCTGATGTGTATCGGCTTTGTGATGCTGACGCGCCTATCTTATGATCATGCCATGAAGCAATTTCAGATTGCAGTGATTTCTATGGCTCTTACGATGCTGATTCCTTTCTTTATCAGCCGTTTTCAGTATCTTAGAAGCCTTACCTGGCTCTATGCCCTGGCTGGGATCACCATGCTTGGGGTCGTCGCCGTCTTGGGCGCAGTCTCCCATGGGGCGAAGCTTTCTTTTTCCATTGCCGGGATCACGATCCAGCCTTCGGAATTTATAAAAATAATTTTTGTGTTTTTTGTCGCCTCCATGCTTTATGAATCTACTGAGTTTGTTCAGGTGGTAAAAGCGACGGTAGTTGCCGGGCTTCATGTAATAATTTTAGTATTGTCCAAGGATTTGGGGGCAGGATTGATCTTTTTCATTGCTTATATGGTGATGCTCTATGTGGCGACTAGGAAATTGTACTATTTTGCAGGAGGGCTTTTGTGTGGCGCCTTGGCTTCGGTGGCGGCGTATCATCTGTTTCATCATGTCCGGGTCCGGGTCGTGGCATGGCAGGATCCTTTGGCGGTGTTTGCCAATGAGGGAAACCAGGTGGCAAACTCCTTGTTTGCCATTGGCACAGGCGGATGGTTCGGCATGGGTCTTAATCAGGGGATGCCCAATAAAATACCGGAAGTGAAGCAGGATTTTATTTTCTCGGCGATCGCAGAAGAATTGGGAGGAATTTTTGCAATTTGCCTGATTTTAGTATGTGTCAGTTGTCTTCTGATGTTTTTAAATATTGCTATGCAGATGAAAGATTTCTTCTATAAACTGGTGGCGTTGGGACTGGGAACGATATATGGATTTCAAATTTTGCTCTCCATCGGCGGGGATATCAAGTTCATCCCTTCCACAGGAGTGACGCTGCCGCTGGTAAGCTATGGGGGAAGCTCTTTGCTGAGCACCTTGATTATTTTTGCGATTATTCAGGGACTGTATCTTTTGCGGGAACGTACTGGGCAAGGGAAGATGTCAGGAAGAAATAATAAGAAGAAACTGACAGAACGAAAACAGGAAACGAAGAAGCCGGCAGGGCGGAAAGGAAGGATAAAATCTAATGAAGAAGACATCCACGGAACGAAGGTCCAGGACTTCGACTAAAGCGGCTAAGAACCGGGAGTTCGCAATTATTACCTACTTATTTGTGGGCGCTTTTATGATGATGATGGGGTATTTTGCCTATTTTCAAATTTTTAAGAGCGAGGATTTTATCAACAGTCCCTACAATTCGAGACAGAATACCTTTTCGGAGCATGTGGTACGGGGCGAGATCCGCTCTTTTGATGGGAAAGTGCTCGCACAAACCATCGTGGGAGAAGATGGAAGTGAAACCAGGTATTATCCCTATGGCGCTATGTTTGCCCATGCGGTGGGATATGACAGCAATGGCAAATCGGGAGTGGAGTCCTTTGGCAATTTCAGCTTGCTGCGTTCTCATGCATTTTTCCTGGAACAAGTATTTCACGGCATTCAGGATGTCAAGAATCCTGGAGATAATATTGTCACTACCTTGAATTACGACCTGCAGGAGATTGCTTATCAGGCATTGGGAGAAAACCGGGGCGCCGTGGTGGCCTTAGAACCTGCTACAGGCAAGATCCTTGCCATGGTATCTAAGCCGGACTTTGATCCCAATACGATCGCAGCAGAATGGGAAAACATCATTTCCAATACGGACAGCGAGAATTCGATTTTGGTGAACCGTGTCACGCAGGGGCTATATCCCCCAGGATCTACGTTTAAGATCCTGACTACTTTGGAATATTTGCGGGAACATTCGAATGATCAGGAGTATTCTTATCAATGTACGGGAAGCATCACCATGGAACATACGGAAATACACTGTTATAACAACAGTGTTCATGGGATGGAAGATCTGGAGCTTTCCTTTGCAAAATCTTGCAATACCTCTTTTGCGAATATCGGTCTGACGCTTGATAAGAAAAAATTTGCGTCATTGTGTAACGACATGCTGTTTCATACAGACTTGCCGGTTTCTTATCCATCCAATCAAAGCAGTTTTTCACTTGGACCGTCTTCCAATACAGATCAGGTTACCCAGATGGCGATTGGGCAGGGCGAGACCTTGGTAACGCCTATGCATATGGCTTTGATCACGTCTGCCATTGCAAACAAAGGCACGCTGATGCGTCCTTACATTATGGAACATACAGAGAATGACAAGGGGATTGCCGTAAAGAAATACAAGCCTTCCGTCTATGGGACATTGATCTCAGAGAAAGAAGCCGCAAAGCTCCAGGATTTAATGACAAAGGTGGTCAGCGAAGGCACGGGGTCTAAGTTAAGCGGACAGCCTTACCAGGCAGCCGGAAAGACAGGCTCGGCAGAATTCAGTAATAACAAAGGAGAGAGCCATGCCTGGTTTACTGGATATGCATCCATGGAAGGAAGAGAAAGCATCGTGGTGACGGTGATCGTGGAAAATGGCGGCTCAGGGAGCGCCGTGGCGGTTCCCATAGCAAAGCAGTTGCTTGACAGGTATTTTGCCCCTTAAACAAGTCCCAGGCCGTATGCAAAAGCAGGCGAACCGCCGCTATGCAGCTGTTGTCTGAGACTAAAGCGGCGTTCAGTCCATCGCCAAGATTCGGAGTTCATTGATGCGAGCATATATCGCCTCTGCTTTTTAGGTGGCTGAATTGTTGCTACATATTTTTCCAGATAAAGAAAAATCTTGCAAGATATCAGAAAAAGGGGTATACTATTCCTAAAGTCAACAGACCACATCAGGAGGTATTGCAATGATTGAAGCAACGAGTTGTGGTGGTGTGGTAATATTTCGCGGAAAAATTTTGCTTTTGTATAAGAATTACAAGAACAAATATGAGGGCTGGGTACTTCCTAAGGGAACAGTGGAGCCGGGCGAGGAATACAGGGATACGGCCGCACGGGAGGTGCGGGAGGAAACCGGAGTAGACGCCTTGATTATTAAGTATGTTGGTAAGAGCCAGTATTCTTTTACTGTTCCAGACGATACGGTGGAAAAGGATGTCCATTGGTATCTGATGATGGCAGACAGTTATTACAGCAAACCACAACGAGAAGAATATTTTGTTGATTCGGGATATTACAAATTTCACGAAGCATATCATTTACTGCGTTTTGCAAATGAAAAACAGATACTGGAAAAAGCATATAATGAATATCTTGATTTGAAAAAAAGTAATCTTTGGGGCAACAGAAAATATTTTTAACATGCTGTCTGTAAATGCAGGCAAGCGTTACAAGAAGAAAAGGTGCTCACGGGAAGCGGGCGCCTTTTCCCTTTGCAGGGAAAGTTATCTTTGAATGGAGAATTAGATGATCTGGTACAAGGATTTTTATGCGGGAGAGAGCATTGAAAGGAAAAAGGAAAGAGTGAAATGGAAGATTCTTCATCATGCGGGCCAATTGGACATTTATGTGATAGCGCTGAGCAGTAATCCGGCGAACCTTCTCGATATCATTCCTGCCTGGGAACTGATGCAGAAGCATTATTCCAAACACAACATGATGGTCATAGGAATTGATAAAGGATATGATAATGCGATAGAATTAGCGGGGGAAATTGTAAAAGAAGTGTACCAGAAAACCGGAAATCTGGCGGTCAGGGATTATTTTTTGCAAAAACATGCAGAGAATACTAAGAGAGCAACCATATGGGAGTCCTGATTTTGATTTTTAAAATTATCGGCATCCTGCTGGCTTTCATTTTGCTGTTGCTGCTGTCTATGCTAGCGGTTCCGGTCCGCTACCGCATTGATTTAAAAGCGATGGATGATTGGACAGTCGCAGCGCGTTTTTCATGGCTTTTTCATTTTATTCATTTTCGGGTCATGTATGGAGAGAAGAAAACGGCATTCCGCCTTCGGATTGCAGGAATACCTGTTCGTCTTGGCAGACAGAAAGCTCCGAAAGCAAAAAAGGCAAAACGCCAAAAAATGAAAACAAAGAATTCTAAAATACGAAAAATTGAGAAAGATGAGAAGCATGAGGAAGAAGTTAAGATAGAACAAAAAAGTCATTCTGTTTCCCAAAGTCAGGAAAAAGCAGAGATCGTTCGGCAAAAGAGCCAGAAACAAGAGCAGGAGAACGAGATTCGAATAGAGAAGAAAAAGCGCCATGCCCGCAGGAAAACATGCGGCGTCAGGCAGATTTTGCAGAGGCTTGAGGCGATGCGTGACAATCTGCGCCAGAGGATTTCAGACGTGCATGACAAGACTTCCACGGTGAAAGAACAAATTGAAGACATAAAAAAACAACTTTCAGAAGAAACTAATAAGAACGCCGTCCTTCACATATTTCGGGAACTGAAATGGCTGGCGCGCCATATTTTCCCAAGAAAAGTAGATGGCAGTCTTTCATTTGGCATGGCAGACCCTTCCCAAACAGGGCAGGTACTGGGAATGCTCAGCACGCTTCCGTTTTGGGCAAGATACAGGGTCGGCATCGAGCCAGACTTTGAAACGGATGTTTTTTACTTGAAAGGACAATTAGAGATCAAGGGGCATATCCGGGCATGCCATTTTCTATTATCGGCGTTGCGGTTGCTCCGGGATAAAAATATAAATAAATTGATGATGCGTTTCAGAACATAATAGGAGGTACTATGATGCAGGAGAATAATTTTAACACGACCGTTCAGTCTTTGTTTAAAGGCATGGACAACTTTATCACCACGAAAACAGTGGTCGGCGAGGCAGTGCACATTGGCGACACGATCATCCTTCCATTGATTGAAGTCTCTTTTGGCGTCGGCGCAGGCGCATTTAGCCAGGACAAGAAAAATAATGCGGCCGGCGGCATGGGAGGAAGGATTGCTCCTAGCGCCGTGCTGGTGATCCAAAACGGCTCTACCAAGCTGGTAAATGTCAAAAATCAGGACAGCATTACTAAAATTCTGGACATGGTGCCAGATTTAGTTAATAAATTTACGAACCGCAATGCCGAAAAGGAACAGGCAGAGACGGATGGGGCTGCAAAAGGCGCCGCTGCAAAAGAATTGGCGCAGAAGCTAAATATGGACTCCGAAAGATAATCGATTCATTGGCAACATGCAGCGAAATATCTTGAATGAAAAAAGAGACAGAGCATATATTAGTAGTAATATACGCTCTGTTTTCTGGTGTTGGCATGAAACGTTTGATCGGGTTTATACTTTTTTGGATTGCGGTTGGAATGGCGATTATGATTATGCTTCCCAGTGTGTTACTTGGAATTTTGATCATTTTTATATTGCTGCTTCTTGGATATAACTTGTTTTGCTGTTAGAGTATGCGCTAAGGATTAGGAATGGGCTGTCGCACTAACATAAATTACAAGACATAAATTTGTTCAAAAGGCTTACGTTGCAAAGCAATACAAACAAAATGCACAAAGATTATCTTGGGAAGCCAGCTTCCCAGAGTGATTTTATGCATTCTGTCTTTGCCGCATGAGCGCCAAGACCTTTTGAACAAGTGAATATATTAGTGCGACAGCCCCTCCGCCTGCCGCGGGTCGCTTCGGCGACATTTTACCCATCCGCCGCATCGATTCAAGATGTGATAATACAATTTTGAAAAATTTGCTCTGCAATGAAAATGGACCTTTTGACACCCTAATCTTATAAGATAAAAAAGAGAGCAGTCATCGGCATGCCAATGAACTGCTCTGGGTGGACTAAGCTCTTTCAACTTTGCCGCTCTTTAAGCAAGAAGTACAAACATACATCTTCTTAGCGGCTCCATTTACTTTGCATCTTACAGATTTAATATTAGATTTCCACATTCTGTTGGTTTTTCTATGAGAATGGCTGACATTTTTTCCGAAATGTGCAGCTTTTCCACAAACGCTACATTTTGCCATAATTGCACCTCCTTGCAATTTACTAAGCCTAAATGATACAGGCTCACAACAAAAGTATTTTATCAGAAAGGAGTGCATATTGCAAGACTAAAATGAATTTTTTATAAAAAAGAGAATTATATGTTTCTTTTTTGCCAAAAACAGGGTATAATAATAGCAGCTTCGAAGCTTTTTTGCAGCTTCAATCAGGAAGGTATTGAACCAAAAAATGGAGGTCGCAGTATGAAAGGACAATTGAATACACAGTACGGCAAAGTGTTGATCAATACGGATGTTATTGCAATTTATGCTGGCTCTGTGGCAGTGGAGTGTTTTGGAATTGTGGGAATGGCTGCCGTTAATATGAAAGATGGCCTGGTAAGGCTGTTAAAACGTGATTATCTGAATCATGGGATAAACGTTTCCCTTAAGGATAATAAGATCACCTTGGATTTTCATGTGATCGTATCTTATGGAGTGAGTATTTCTACGGTTTCTGATAACCTGATCAGCACGGTAAAGTATCAGGTGGAAGAATTTACCGGTTTGGAAATCAAAAAAATCAACATCTTCGTAGAAGGTGTCAGAGTGATTGATTAAGGAGGACGCGAAAGTGGCAGTTACTACAATAGATGCGCCAATGCTTGCGAAAATGTTTTTGGCAGGGGCAAAGAATCTGGAAGCAAAAAAAGAGTGGATTAATGAATTGAACGTATTCCCTGTGCCGGACGGAGACACGGGAACGAATATGACGATGACGATTATGTCTGCGGCAGCGGAAGTAAGCAGTCTTGGAGCGGATCTTACGATGGCTTCTCTGGCGAAGGCGGTATCCTCTGGCTCTCTGCGCGGGGCGCGGGGCAATTCGGGCGTTATATTGTCGCAGTTGTTCCGTGGATTTACCAAAGGGATTGGCAAATATGACACGCTTGACGTGGTGATCTTGAGCGATGCGCTGCAAAAGGCGGTGGAGACTGCTTACAAGGCAGTTATGAAGCCAAAAGAAGGAACGATTCTCACCGTTGCCAAAGGCGCCGCGGATAAGGCGCTGGAGCTGATTGGAGAGACGGACGAACTGGATGTGTTTATAGATGAAGTGATTAAGCATGCAGATTATGTGCTGAGCCAGACGCCGGAGATGTTGCCCGTGTTAAAACAGGCAGGCGTGGTAGATTCCGGCGGGCAGGGGCTTATCACTATTTTGAAAGGCGCTTATGATGCGCTCATGGGCAAGGAAATTGATTATGCCATTGAATCCGTTGGTTCTGGCAGCGGCGTGGTAAAGATATCACAACAGACGGAGCAGGATATTAAATTTGGTTATTGTACGGAGTTTATCATTGTGTTGAACCAGCCTCTTGAGGAGAAGCAAGAGCTTGATTTTAAAGCTTTCCTGGAATCAATCGGTGATTCGATCGTGGTAGTTGCAGACGACGAGGTTACAAAAGTCCATGTACATACCAATGATCCTGGACTTGCCATTCAACGTGCCCTGACCTTTGGTTCTTTGAGTAAGATTAAGATTGATAATATGCGTGAAGAGCATCAAGAGAAATTGATCAAAGATGCTGAAAAAGCGGCTGCAAAGCAGAAAGAAGAAGACGCCAAGCGGCGGATGGAACAGGATGCCATGGTGCAGAAAGCCCAAGTTCCCAAAAAAGAGATGGGATTTGTTTCTGTTTCAATCGGAGAAGGCATCAATGAGATTTTCAAAGGCCTGGGCGTGGATTACATTATTGCCGGCGGGCAGACAATGAATCCAAGTACGGAAGACATGCTCAATGCGATTGAAGAAGTAAATGCGGAAAACATATTTATTCTTCCCAATAATAAGAATATCATTTTAGCGGCAAATCAGGCGGCTTCCCTGATGGAGGAGAAGAATATTTTTGTAATTCCCAGTAAGACCGTGCCCCAGGGAATTACGGCGCTCATCAATTATATGCCAGACAGTACGCCTCAGGAGAACGCTTCGCGCATGACGGAAGAGCTTGCCAATGTCAAGAGCGGACAAGTGACTTATGCGGTGCGTGATACCTTGATAGACGATAAGTCTATCAAGCAGGGAGATTATATGGGAATTGGCGACAGCGCCATCTTATCGGTCGGAACGGAGATGGAGACTGTAACCAAAGAGATGGTGGCACAGATGGTCGATGAGGAATCGGCGATTATCAGTATTTATTATGGAGAAGAAGTAGCAGCGGAAGCGGCGCAGAAGCTGGGCGAACAATTGCAGGAGCAGTATTCAGATTGCGAAGTGGAAGTGCATTGTGGCGGACAGCCTATTTACTATTATGTAATTTCCGTAGAATAGCAGCAAGAGATACGCCTATTATTTTTGGATCAATAGGCAATTTAAGCATAAAAGGAGCGGTCCCATGGAACAAACATCTGGTATCGGAGCGTTAAAGGGGATCGGCGCAAAAACAGAACAATTATTTCATAATTTAGGAGTATACACCATAGGTGATATACTCCTTCATTATCCTAAAGATTATGACAGGATGCCGCCGATAACCCCTTTATCAGAGCTTCCATCTTTACTAGAGACACAGAGAAAAGCAGGAAGCCTGATGCAAATCGAAGAAGAGAAAACGACAGTGCAATCTGTGACAGCAGCGGTGGCGGCAAGGGTGGAGAAGGCCCCATATGTGCGCACAGCCAGGAATATGCAGGTTACTTCCCTTTCCCTGCAGCAACAGGGCGTCAAAGGTGACTTGGTCTGGTTTCGGATGCCCTATTTGAAAAGCACTTTAAAGGCGGGGGAGTGGTTTGTATTTTTGGGAAAGGTAACTTTGAAGGGGCAAGCTTATCACATGGAGCAGCCCCAGGTCTATACCCCTGAAAAATACCAGTCAATGCAAAACTGTCTCTGGCCCTGCTATGCGCTGACGGCGGGCCTTGGGAAGAATAAGCTCTCACAAACGATTCGGCAGGCATTGGAGGTTCTGGATTTATCCATAGATTATCTGTCAGAGGACATTAGACAGCGGCATGGGCTTGCAGAGTATAATTATGCCATTCAAAATATACATTTTCCAGAGAGTGAGACAGCGTTAGAGCAAGCCAGGAGGCGGCTTATCTTTGATGAATTTTTCCAATTTATCTTATCGGCGGGAATGCAGAAAGAACAGATGCAAGAGGTGGTCAATGACTTTTCGTTTCCATCACTTGATTTAAAAGAGCTTTGGGCAGACCAGGTCATGACAGAGCTGCCTTATGAGCTAACCGGAGCGCAGAAAAGGACGCTTTTAGAGATTCGCAAAGACCTTCGTGGGAAAAAGGTCATGCAGCGCCTCGTGCAGGGAGATGTTGGCTCCGGCAAGACAATCATAGCGTTTTTGTCGATGCTGGATGCGGCACAGGCAGGCTACCAGTCTGCGCTGATGGCTCCCACGGAAGTCTTGGCGATGCAGCATTACCAGAACTTTACGGAATTGTGTGAAAAACATGGCTTACATATACCAGTGGTGTTGTTGACAGGTTCTTTGACCGCCAAAGAAAAGCGGCGCGCCTATGAACGGATGCAGCTATATCACAATGCGATGATTGTTGGAACCCATGCATTGATACAAGAGCGTGCCGTTTATGATAATCTTGCACTGGTAGTGACGGACGAGCAGCACAGGTTTGGCGTAAAGCAAAGGGAATCCTTGTTTCTTAAGGGAGCGCAGCCTCATGTGCTGGTGATGAGTGCGACGCCGATTCCAAGAACGCTCGCTATTATCTTGTATGGGGATCTCGATATATCTGTGATTGACGAGGTTCCGGCAAAGCGCTTGCCGATAAAAAGCTGCGTCGTGGGGAAAAATTCCAGAAAGACTTCCTATGATTTCTTGAGAAAAGAGATTGCAAAGGGACATCAGGCCTATGTCATATGTCCGCTGGTAGAAGAAAGCGAGGGATTGGAGGCTGAAAATGTCACAGATTATGCAGAACAGATCACACAGCAGCTACCGTCTGGAATCGTGGTGGAAAGCCTGCATGGAAAAATGAAATCTGGGCGTAAAAATTTGATTATGGAGCAGTTTGCCAAAAACGAGATTCAGGTATTAGTGTCCACCACGGTCATTGAGGTAGGCGTCAACGTGCCAAATGCTACAGTGATGATGATCGAGGATGCCCAGCGGTTCGGGCTTGCCCAGCTTCACCAGCTCCGGGGACGAGTCGGAAGAGGCGGCGACCAGTCTTATTGCATTATGATCAATACCACGGATTCAGAAAAGGCGAAAAAGCGTCTGGAAATCCTTAATCAATCCAATGACGGTTTCTTTATTGCCGCGGAAGATCTAAAGCTTCGCGGTCCCGGAGATTTTTTCGGTATCCGGCAAAGCGGCTTGTTAGAATTCCGCTTGGGGGATATTTATCAGAATGCCGATCTCCTAAAACAAGCTTCTGAGGAAGCGAAGCTTTTGCTGGAAGAAGATCGTAAGCTGCAAGCTTTGGAACATCAAAAAATCCGGGCGCATATTTTGAGTTATATGGACAGCCAGGCAGAAATCGTCAATTTATAAAGTTATTGAGTTAGCGTATTTTGTTTTTATAACCTCAAAAGGGGGCTGTCGCACGAATGTATTTACCTATTTAAAAGGTCTTGCCGCTTATGCGGCAAAGACAGAATGCAAAAAATTATTCTGGGAAGCTAGCTTCCCAAGATAATCTTTGTGCATTTTGTTTGCATTGCTTTGTAATGCAAACCTTTTGAATAGGTAAATACATTCGTGCGACAGCCCCCTTTTGAGGTTATAAAAAAACAAAATACGCTAACTTAGTCCAAAGTTCCCTCTCACAGCGAAAGAAGATGCCAGATCACTGACATCTTCTTTCTATTGCAGCTTTCGAAAAGCTGCATCTTCTGATACCGGTTGTTTTCCTGTTAAGGGCTTTGGCTGTTATTTGCCAGCCATCTGTCTCTCCTGGGCCTCGATCATTTTCTTCACCATATAGCCCCCGACAGAACCATTCTGCTTGGAGGTCAAGTCTCCGTTATAGCCATTTTTTAAAGGCACGCCAATCTCGTTTGCAACCTCGAATTTGAACTTATCCAATGCACTCTTTGCTTCCGGTATTACTGCTTTGTTTGATGAATTTGACATATCGTTTCCCTCCTGTTGTCTTTTGTTGCGTTGTCTTTTGTTGTGTCGTCTTTTGTTGGATTTAGCGCCGAAAATTTTCCGGCGTTTTGTAACCATTTGATTACAGTGATAGTATATGCAAAGACATTGGGAATAGACATGCAGTTCTTTCCGATTTTAACAAATAATGTTAACTTTTTAACGAAATATTTTATAACGTCTCATCGGATGCCACGGTTAAGCCGCTGATGTCTGGTGCGGCGACCAGAGAGTAATTGGTGTAGTAAACGACGAAGCCTGGCTTGCCGCCCTTGGGCTTTTTTACATTTTTTCTTTCTAAATAATCAATCTCCACTTTGTCGTTTCCCCTGCCTTTGGAGTAATAAGCGGCAAGGCATCCGGCTTCTTCAAAGGCGCGGTCTGGCAGTTCTTCGCCGTTGGTTTTTACAATTACATGGGAACCTGGCATTCCTTTGGCGTGAAACCACCAATCGTTTCCAGTGGCGAATTTAAAGGTGAGTTCGTCATTTTGAAAATTATTTTTTCCGATATAAATATGGAAGCCATCCGAAGAAATATAATGGAACGGCTTGCTCTTGCTTTTTACTTTTTTTCCAGTATGTTTTTTCTTGATGTAACCATATTGAACCAGCTCTTCTTTGATTTGAGCCAAGTCGTCTTCCGATACGGCAATGTCCAGGGAGGCGGAGATAGACTCTAGGTGCTCGATTTCTTCCTGAGTCTCTTTGGTCAGTTCTGTCAATGCTTCGAACGTGCGCTTTAATTTGTTATATTTGTCAAAATATTTTTGGGCGTTTTCCTGGGGCGTAAGCTGAGGATCTAAGGGAATGACGATAGCTTCGTTTGTATAGTAATTTAAGGCATTGAGAGTCTTTGCGCCTTCTTCCAAGCCATAACCATAGGCATGGATCAGTTCGCCATATACTTTGTACTTTTCCCGCTTGTGGGTATCATTTAGTTGCTTTAGCTGCAGGTCATATTTTTTGCGGTCCCGTTCCAATATAGTGGCGACTACTTTTCTCAAATCTACGGATTTCTGCCGGATGCGGGTGTAGATATTTTTATCTGCATAATAACGTTCCAACACTTGTGAGATGTCGGAATATTCGGTGACTGACAAATCGCTATATTGAGAAAGAGACAGGGAAGCAAATTCTATGGGTTCTTTGCCTTTTTTTATGATATTAGGCGTAAACTTGCCCTCCTTTATGTCCTCCATCATCCAGCAGAAATGGTGGTAAAGGTGCAGCTTTTCTTCTTCGGACAGCGCGCAAGCGGGACGGTCGCCTTCTGCCTGAGCACGGAAGCATAATTCCGAAGCCATGACTGGACTGATTCCGGTATACGTCGTATAAATGCTTTTTTGCAAATTTTGCGGCTTAGAAAAAATGTTAGCGAAAAACTCTTCCTGAGAGGTTTCCAGAGGATTGCATTTCTCCTGTGTCTTTGGGATGAAATAGGTCCTTCCTGGAAGCACTTCCCGGATGGAGCTCACCTGGGCGGATATGTGCTTGATGCTGTCGATAATTTTAAGATTTTGATCACAAAAAATGATATTGCTGTGTTTTCCCATGATTTCTACAATCAACTGTTTGTGGCAGAGATCCCCAAGCTCATTGAGATGTTCGATTTCAAAATGGATGATGCGTTCCATGCCAGGCTGGCAGATCTTAGTTATCCTGCCGTTTGCGATATGCTTTCGCAGCAGCATGCAGAAATTGGGCGCAGTCATAGGGCTTGGCTTATTTTGCTCTGTCAGGTAAATTAAGGGCAGGGAAGCGCTGGCAGACAAAACCAAGCGAATCTGTCCGCAGGTTCCTTTGATGGTCAGCAAGAGTTCATCACGTTCCGGCTGGGCAATCTTACTGATTCTTCCATTTAAAATATTGTCATTTAGTTCTTTTACAAGATTTGCGATCACAATGCCGTCAAATGCCATAAGTCGTTCTCCTTTAGGTAAAAAATAATCAATGTCAAACTATTGTTTAGTATATACCAACTATGGAAATTAGGAAACCATAAATTAAAAAAAAGAAAATTTGACTAATTTCATAAACTGTTCTATAATGTAATCATCTATGTAGAAAAGAAAGAGTTTCCAGAAGACCAGCACACAGGAGGAACTGTATGATAAAGAGCATGACTGGCTTTGGGCGCTGTGAGGCTGCTAACGAGACAAGAAAAGTCACAGCGGAGATCAAGTCGGTGAATCACCGGTATCTGGACATTAGCATTAAGATGCCCAAAAAGCTGAATTTTTTTGAAAATGCAATCCGCACAAGTTTAAAAAGCTATATTCAGCGGGGGAAGGTTGATATTTACATTGCTTATGAAGACTGTAAAGAAAAGCAGCTGGTACTCAATTACAACAAAGGATTAGCAGAAGAATACATGAGATATATACGGCAGATGGCAGACGATTTTCAGATTCCCATGGATTTGACAGCCAATAACTTGTCCAAGTATCCAGAGATCCTCACAATGGAGGGAAAGGATTTGGACGAGGAGGAATGGTGGCGGCTTTTAGATCAGGCGGTTCAGGGTGCGGCGCAGAAGTTTGTGGACGCCCGCATTCGGGAAGGAGAAGAGCTTAGGCAGGATCTTTTTCATAAGCTCGACGTGATTTCCGGCTACCTAGAGCAGATTGAAGAGCGTTCGCCAGAGATCGTCAGAGAATACAGGGCAAAGCTTAAAGAGAAGGTCCAGGAACTTTTAGAAAATACGCAGTTGGACGAGGGCAGATTGTTGACAGAGGTCACCGTTTTTGCAGACAGGATCTGCACAGACGAAGAGATTGTCCGCTTAAAGACCCATATTAGCAGCATGAAAGAGACCTTGACAAAGGATGAGAGCATTGGAAGGAAGCTTGACTTTATTGCTCAGGAAATGAACCGGGAGGCGAATACCATCCTTTCAAAGGCGAATGACATAGAGGTCTCAGAGATTGCTATTGATTTAAAGACAGATATTGAAAAGATTCGCGAACAGATTCAGAATATTGAATGACATTGTGGAAAGGAGGCATACAGATGAATAAAAAAGGCGTCTTGGTGGTGGTTTCCGGCTTCTCAGGAGCCGGCAAGGGCACGATTATGAAACAGCTTTTGAAAGAGCATCCAGATACTTATGGGCTCAGCATTTCCGCTACCACAAGGGTTCCACGGCCGGGAGAGGTTCATGGCAGGGAGTATTTCTTTGTGTCCAGGGAAGAGTTCGAGCAGATGATCGACAAGGATGAATTGATTGAATATGCCCAATATGTGGGCAATTATTATGGAACTCCCCGTAATTATGTCTTTTCACAGCTAGAGCAGGGCAAGGACGTGATTCTTGAAATTGAAATACAGGGCGCTAGGAAGGTCAAAGAGAACATGCCAGACGCCGTTCTGTTATTTGTATCGCCGCCTTCTGCGGCAGAGCTGAAACGCCGCCTGGTAGAACGGGGGACGGAGCGAGAAGCAGTTATTGCGTCCAGGCTTAGCCGTGCTTGGCAGGAAGCCCAGGGCGTGGAGGATTATGATTATTTTGTGATCAATGACGATTTGGAAGAATGTGTGCAAAAAGTACATTCCATTATACAGCATGAACATGCCCGCACGATGCGCAATCATGCCTTGATTGAGAATATAAAAGCAGAGTTAAAGAGTTTTGCGGAAGGAGAATGATTATTATGATGTTACATCCCTCTTACACGGATTTGATGAAAGTGGTAAACAGCGGCGTGGAGATTGGAGAAGAACCGGTGGTAAACAGCCGTTATTCCATCGTGCTTGCGACAGCCAAGAGAGCTAGACAGATTATCGGAGGCGATCAACCTGTCATCGAGAATATGTCCAACCAGAAACCTCTGTCTATCGCCGTCGAAGAAGTTTATAACAGCAAAGTGACGATCGTAGGGGAGGAAGAGGACATAGAAGAGGAGCCGGAAACCATAGAAGAATAGGAGTAACGATCCCACACCATTTTGCAAAGTACAGAGATCCATTCCCTTTTGCAAATGGTGTGTTCTTGTTAGAGAGGAAGATATGAAAATACTATTTGTTTCCCTTGGATGCGACAAAAATCTGGTAGACTCAGAGTATATGATAGGGATATTAGCAGAAGCAGGGCATACGTTTACCAATGAAGAGCAAGAGGCAGAGGCAATTGTCATCAATAGCTGCTGCTTTATCAATGACGCCAAAGAGGAAAGCATCAATACCATATTGGAGATGGCGGAGTATAAGGATCATGGGAGCTGCAAGGCGCTGATTGTCACGGGATGTCTGGCGCAGCGTTACAAGGATGAGATCATCACCGAGATTCCGCAGGTGGACGCCGTGCTAGGAACCAATTCTTATGAAGAAGTGGCAAAGGCCTTAGATGAGGTGCAAAAGGGCGTTCGCTTTGAAAAGTATCTTGCCTTGGAAGGACTGCCTGCCCATGGCATGAGGAGGACTCTTACCACGGGAGGACATTATGCGCACCTGAAAATTGCCGAGGGCTGTGACAAACATTGTACTTACTGCATTATCCCCAAAATTCGCGGAAATTACCGCAGCATTCCGATGGAAGAGCTGGTGGCGCAGGCAGAAAGCCTCGCAGAACAGGGAGTTCGGGAATTGATCCTCGTTGCCCAGGAGACCACCTTGTATGGCATAGATCTCTATGGGGAGAAATCTCTGCATGTTTTGCTGGACAAGCTGAACGATATCCCAGGCATTTTCTGGATTCGGGTGATGTATTGCTATCCAGAAGAGATTTACGAGGGATTGATTTCCTCCATGAAACGAAATAAAAAAGTCTGCCATTATCTGGATATGCCAATTCAGCATGTCAATGACGCTATCTTAAAGCGCATGGGAAGGCGGACCAGCAAAGCGGAATTGACAGAAAAAATTTCCAGACTCAGGAGCGAGATCCCAGATATCACGCTGCGAACGACTTTGATTACAGGATTTCCGGGAGAAACACAGGAAATGCATGAGGAATTGATGTATTTTATAAATGAAGCGGAGTTTGACCGTCTGGGCGCATTTCCTTATTCCCCAGAAGAGGGGACGCCGGCTGCTGAGTTTGAGCTTCAGGTAGAGCAGCGACAGAAAGAAACATGGCGGGATGAGATCATGGAGCTCCAGGAAGAAATTATTTTTGACAAAAATGAGACCATGACAGGCAGGGAATTGTGGGTTATGATCGAGGGCAGCGTCGATGGGGAAAACGCTTATGTGGGACGGACTTACCGGGATGCGCCTGAGATTGACGGCTATATTTTTGTGCATACGAATGAAACATTGATGACTGGCGATTTTGTGAAAGTCCGGGTCACTGGAGCTTATGAATATGACTTGATAGGAGATATGATACCATGAATTTGCCAAATAAGCTCACCATTTTACGGGTGATTTTAATTGTACCTTTTGTGATCTGCATGCTGGTTCCCCGGTTGGGAGCCGCAGGGACGTATGCTGCCGTGGCTATTTTTATCATCGCAAGCTTGACAGATTTCTTAGATGGGAAAATAGCCAGGAAATATAATCTTGTAACTAATTTTGGCAAATTTATGGATCCGCTTGCAGACAAGCTTCTGGTGGCTGCTGCGTTAATTTGTCTTAACGCCAATGGAACGCTTGCGGCCTGGATTTCCATTATCATTATCAGCCGTGAATTTATTATCAGCGGCTTTCGGCTGGTAGCGTCTGACAATGGGGTTGTGATCGCCGCAAGCTATTGGGGGAAGTTTAAGACTACGTTTCAGATTGTGATGATCGTAATGCTGATTTTAAATTTTGACAACGACATTTATCAGATTTGCACCATGGCCATAACCTACATTGCCTTATGTTTAACGATAATTTCTCTGATTGATTATATCATAAAGAATAAAGACGTGCTCAAAGAGCAAAAATAAAAGATGGCGATATGCCGAAATCAGGGAAGGAAGATGATAATATGACGGTAGAATTAATTTGTGTGGGAACGGAGCTGCTGCTTGGAAATATTGTGAACACCAATGCGGCGTTTATCTCTGAGAAATGCGCCATGCTCGGATTGTCCATGTATTATCAGAGCGTGATAGGAGACAATCAGCAACGTCTGCAAGAACTGCTGCATACGGCAATAAAACGTTCCTCTGTGATTATTTTATCAGGCGGCTTAGGTCCTACCCAGGATGATCTCACCAAGGAGACGGCGGCAAAGGTAGTCGGCAGAAAGCTTGTGGAAGACTTAAGGGCAAGAAAAGAAATTGAAGCATTTATGGCGAAAAGGGCATGCACGGTGACGGAAAATAACTGGAAGCAGGCGTTAGTCCCGGAGGGCAGCCGGGTATTATATAATCAGAACGGCACGGCGCCCGGGATTATTATGGAGGAAGGCGAGACGAGGATCATTCTCCTGCCAGGACCGCCCAACGAACTGGTTCCCATGTTTGAAGAACAGGTATTTCCGTACCTTCATCAGCTGCAACCGGAAACAATCTGTTCCAAAATGGTAAAATTATGCGGGATTGGAGAGAGCTCTGCCGAGACAAAAATCATAGACTTAATTGAAACCCAGACCAATCCCACGGTTGCCCCTTATGCCAAGACCGGGGAAGTGCATCTGCGGATTACTGCTAAGGCAGATAACGAGGAGATGGCGTATGACCTAATCCGCCCTGTGGAAGAAAAATTACAGCGTCGTTTTGGAGACTTAATTTACACGAACGACCCAGATGTGACTCTAGAAGACGCAGTATATCAATTGCTGCGCCAATGTCAGCTCACGGTGACTACCGCAGAATCTTGTACGGGAGGGCTAGTGGCAGGCAGGCTGGTCAATGTGCCGGGAATTTCGGAATTTCTGCAGCAAGGATACATTACCTATTCCAATGAGGCAAAGGAAAAGCTTTTGCATGTTCCTGCTGAGACTTTGAAGCAATTTGGGGCAGTCAGTCCCCAGACGGCTGAGGCGATGGCAAAAGGAGGGGCAGAAGCGGCAAAGGCTGATATCTGCATCGCTATTACAGGCATTGCAGGTCCCGGGGGCGGTACAGAGGAAAAACCAGTAGGGCTTGTGTATATGAGCTGTTACTGCAAAGGGAAATTATACACGGAGAGAAACCAATATTCCGGCAGCCGAAGCAAGGTTCGGGAATATGCCGTGGCAAGCGCCCTTACGTTGCTAAGGCGCGCCATCATGGAATATATGAGAGAGGTGGACGCAGACGGATGCGAATCATAGCGGGAACGGCAAGGAGCCTGCCGTTAAAGACTATTTCAGGGATGGAGACAAGGCCTACTTCGGACCGGGTCAAAGAGACGTTGTTTAATATGTTAAACCCATATCTTTGCGATTGCCGGTTTTTGGATTTATTTGCCGGAAGCGGGCAGATGGGGTTAGAGGCTGTAAGCCGCGGGGCGGCGAGAGCCGTTTTTGTGGAAAATAATAAAAAGGCGGCAGATTGCATTGCCAAGAATATCACGTTTACAAAGTTTACAAAACAGTGCAGGCTGCTTGTAAAGGATGCTGTATCCGCTATCCGGCAGATGGAAGGCCAAGAGACATTTGACTTGGTATTTATGGATCCGCCTTATGGCAAGGGATTGGAACTGGAAGCGCTGCGGGCGCTGTCTGATTCATCGCTGTTGCGTGAAAACTGCCTAGTCGTAGCGGAAGCTGCGCTGGGCACGGATTTTTCCGCAGCCAAGGATTGGGGATATCAGATTACAAAGGAAAAAACATATAAGAATAATCAGCATATTTTTTTGAATTATGCCAAAGAAGCGATATGAGGGATGCATATGAAAAGAGCGATTTATCCGGGCAGTTTCGATCCGGTGACATTTGGGCACATTGATATTATTGAGCGTTCGGCAAAGATGGTGGATGAACTGGTGGTTGCAATTTTAAATAATAGTGCAAAAAATCCATTGTTTTCTATAAAAGAACGTGTTAGTATGTTAGAAGAAATGACAAATCATATTCCAAATGTAAAAATAACATTTTTTGATGGTCTTTTGATTGATTGTGCCAGGAAGATGGAAGCTTCCATCATCATACGAGGGCTTCGGGCGGTTACAGATTTTGAATATGAACTGCAGATTGCCCAGACCAACCGGATTGTCAATTCACAGATCGATACCATATTTCTGACCACCAGTCTCGAATATGCTTATTTGAGTTCTACGATTGTGAAAGAAGTTGCCTCCTACGGCGGAGACATTTCTCATTTTGTACCGGAACAGCTTGTCGAGAAGATTTATCATAAATATAACTATAAGAATTAAGGAGTATTGTCAATGGATAGCAAAATCGAACAGGTGATTGGTGAAATCGAAGATTTTATTGAGAACTGTAAATATCAGCCCTTTTCCAATTCAAAAATCGTCGTGGACAAAGATGAATTGGATGAGCTGCTGGCAGATCTTCGCCGCAAGACGCCAGAGGAGATTAAAAAATATCAGAGGATCATCAGGAATCAAGAGCGTATACTGGCAGATGCAAAGACAGAAGCGGAAAAAATTATTGCCCAGGCGCAGGTACATACGACAGAGCTGATCAGCGAGCACCAGATTATGCAACAGGCATACGAGCAGGCCAACGAGGTCGTGGTAATCGCTACCAATCAGGCCCGGGAGATTTTAAGCAAGGCTACTGCAGACGCCAATGAAATTCGATGGGGCGCTATTGAATATACGGACAATATATTGCACGACTTGGAAGAAATTATTGGAAACGCCATGGAGACCACCAGGGCGAGGACGGAAAACCTCTTAGGCTCCCTTCAAAAATGTTACGAAGAGCTGGAGGGAAACCGCAGGTCGATGGTTCCCCCCCAAATGAATACCTCCCAGTTTCAGGATTCTTCCGCCGCTGAGGAAGAAGCTCCTGTTCCTGAGATTCAGATGCCGGATATCAGTTAAGATGAACGAACTGTCCCCTGTTTATGACACCAGCAATAGGGCAAGGATGAAAGAAATCGCAGTTACCAAAAGCTTCATCTGCAGATACGGCGTCATGGAAAAGCCGCAGTCTTTTACCATGGAGGCTGTCTGTGCGAAGCCAGATAATCCGCCAAAGGCAGTGTATGCCATCATCAGAGGATATTTCAAAGAGAACTGCAATCCCAGTTTTGCGGTATAGGCAATTCCGTTGGTGATTTCGGTAAATCCAATGAGCATGCATTTTAATATCGGACTGCGGATCGGAAGCAGGGTGGTCATCTGTGCCAGAATGGCAAACATAATGATATAGCCGCCCAGCTTTGCAAGGGTTTCAAATCCGTTCATAATGCCGGCATCTATGAGTTGAAAGTTCATGGATGCCGTTTTTTTTGATAAATCTGTTCTTTCCATAGGAGCGAGATATTGTTTATGCCGATTCCATATCATATACAGCGCCAGGGGTGGCGCATACAGGATTAAGAGGCTGGCAAGGCGAAGCTGAGGCGTATGTAAGCTTTCGTTGAGTATAAAGCTGCTGATGAATACAGGACTGATGTTATTGCAGACGCAAAACAGCCGCTGTCCTTCTTCCTTGCTCATTTTTTTGGACTGTACCAGATCCGCCGTAATTTTACTTCCCATGGGAAAACCGAACAGCAGCCCGGCAATCAGTGGGTAAATCCCAGCGCTGCTAATAGGGAATACATGTTTTAAAAATTTATGTATCCATCTGGCAGACTGATCGAGAATGCCGGAATGAATTAATATATAAGAGAGAATGGAAAAAGGCAACAGGGTGGGCAGCATGTTTTCATACCAGAGGCTTAAGCCGATAGACGCCGCCTTTACTGATTCTCCTGGAAATGCCAGAATATAAATTAAAAAAGAGATCAAAATAATGATGTATAATATTTTTTTCATAGTTTATTCTATGAGCCAATTACATAAATATACCAATATAGGAGGTTATCATGAGAGTTTGTGAACAATTAAAACCAGAAAGAGTATTTGCTTATTTTGAGGAGATTTGCCAGATTCCTCACGGTTCCCGAAATACCAAGGGCATTAGTGACTACTGTGCAGCATTTGCAGAATCTCATGGACTGAAGTACATTCAGGATGAGAATCATAATGTCATTATTTTTAAGGATGCTTCGAAAGGATATGAGGATTCACAACCAGTGATTATTCAAGGGCATCTTGACATGGTTTGCGAAAAGGAAAGCGGGGTGGAGATTGATTTTGAAAAGGACGGCCTGAAACTGTACCTGGACGGGGATTTTCTGAAAGCGGAAGGAACTACGCTTGGCGGGGATGATGGAATTGCCGTCGCATATGCCCTGGCGATCTTGGAGAATGACGATTTAGAGCATCCTCCTCTGGAAGTCGTTCTCACGGTAGATGAAGAGATCGGCCTTCTTGGGGCAGAATCCGTTGATCTCTCGATGCTAAAAGGAAGGAAGCTTTTAAACATCGATTCGGAAGAAGAAGGAATTTTTCTTACAAGCTGTGCCGGAGGACTTGGCGCTGTCTGCCAGATTCCAGTTTCCAGGATGGAGATGGAAGGAACGGTTTATGAGCTGCGTGTCAATGGGCTTTTGGGAGGCCATTCCGGAGTAGAGATTCAAAAAGAGAGAGCAAATGGGATTTTCCTGCTTGGCAGAGTATTGAATGCTTTGAATCATGAGATTACGTTTGCCATTGAGCATCTAGAAGGAGGATTAAAAGACAACGCCATTCCAAGAGAGGCATTTGCGAGGGTCTTATTGGAATCAGAGCAGCAGGGGCAAAAGCTGATGACGCAGGTCGAGGCTCTGGAAGAAGAATTAAGAAAAGAGTACCAGACATCAGATCCGCAGCTCTCTGTTCGTTGTCAGAAGCTTGAAGCAGCAAAGAAATCTGTGCTGCACAATTCTTCTGCAACCAAGCTCTTATTTTTCCTGCGGATGATGCCAAATGGCGTGCAGCATATGAGCAGTGACATTCAGGGACTGGTGGAAACTTCTCTGAATGCCGGGATTATGAAGCTGACAGAGGACGTGTTCTCTGTGAATTTTTCAGTTCGAAGCAGCGTTACCACAAGAAAATATGAACTGACAGACCGCCTTACATTCCTGACAGAATTTTTAGGTGGAGAAATCAGCGTAAACGGAGACTATCCAGCTTGGGAATATAAGCCAGACTCTCAGATCCGGGATTTAATGGTGGAAACTTATCGCAGATTATTCCAGAAAGAACCAAAGGTTGAGGCAATCCATGCGGGACTGGAATGCGGAATCTTATCAGGGAAAATTCCTGGCCTCGATTGTATTTCCTTTGGACCAGACATGTTTGACATCCATACGCCCAAAGAACGTCTGAGCATTTCCTCAGCGGAAAGAGTATGGAATTTAATTCTCGAATTTTTGAGACAATCGAAATAACATATCAAATAGTAAGGAGCTTATGAAGTATTTAAAAAGGGTTGTGATCCATCTGATAATTCTTACAGCCATAGTCTGCCTCGACAATGCTATGATAGGATATATTCAGCAGACGGCGAAGATCACCCACCTTTTGGCGGATAAAGATACCAAAGAGCTTTTGCGCCAGCAGCAGGTTCCTATGGAAATATATCAAAAGGTGCAGGAATTTGAAGAAAAATCCCAGTTTTCAAGATATGATTACCTGCTTGCCCATATCCTTACAGAGAAAGAAAAGAAATCGGACCTTGACCATTATCTGGAACAGTTGTACCGATATTTTCCACAGAAAGTCCGCGACATAGAAAAAATGGAAGCTGCGGTGTGGCAGGATTTGGAATATTTCCCCGTCCCTGTTTCCAGCGGTGGCAGAGGAATGGACACTTCCTTTGAAAATTCCTGGATGTTTGACCGCAATTTTGGTGGAAACCGGGGGCATGAGGGGACAGACATCATGGCTTCCCTGAATCAGAGGGGGCGTTATCCCGTGGTCAGCATGACCGATGGCGTCGTGGAAAAAATCGGCTGGCTGGAACTGGGAGGATACCGCATCGGCATTCGCTCTCCCAGCGGCGGATATTTCTATTATGCACATCTTTATGATTATGCCAGGGAATTTCAAGAGGGAGAGGAGATTGAAGCAGGCGAATTGCTGGGTTTTATGGGGGACAGCGGTTATGGGCAAGAAGGCACGACGGGGCAGTTCGCCGTCCATCTTCATCTGGGGATTTATGTCAATGATGAGACTGGAAGCGAGATCAGCTTTAATCCTTATTATGTGCTCAAGAGCCTGGAGCCAAAAAAGCTTACATACAGTTATTGAATGGCATTAGGATGCCGTTAGGAAAGCTTTTAGCGAACGGATCGAGTGCGCATCGAGGAAAGGAGGAACATAGGATGCAGCTGCGTCTGGATAAATATCTTGCAGATATGGGTGTCGGAACCCGAAGCGAGGTCAAACAGTACATACGCAAACATCAAGTGACCGTCAATGGAGCAATTGCAAGCGGTCCTGACCAGAAAGTGGAACCTTGCCAGGATCAGATTATGTTCCAGGGAGCTGCCATTTTGTATGAGGAATTTGAGTATTACATGCTCTATAAACCAAAAGGATGTGTCAGTGCGGTAACTGACGCCCGCTATCCCACGGTGCTAGATTGCATTAAAGAGAAGAACCGTAAGGATCTGTTCCCAGTCGGGAGGCTTGACTTGGACACCGAAGGACTGTTGCTGATCACCAATGACGGGCCGCTAGCCCATAATCTGCTTGCCCCGGGCAAGCATGTACCGAAGGCTTACCTTGCAAAAGTGGATGGCGAAGTGACCGAAAAGGATGTAACATTGTTTGCAAAAGGGATTGATATCGGCGAGAAACATCCAGCTCTTCCGGCAAAGTTAAAGATCCTTTCATGTAAAGCGCAGCCTGGACAAAACGACTGGATATCCGAGGTGGAACTGACCATCACAGAGGGGAAGTTCCATCAGGTAAAGCGCATGTTTGAAGCGGTGGGCAGACGTGTGATGTACTTAAAGAGGCTTTCCATGGGGAGCTTGCAGCTTGATAATGCGTTACAGCCCGGGGAATACCGGGCGCTTACAAAAGAAGAAATTGATTCGTTAAAACACAGGCGCTGATCATTACCAAAAGAGAAGGAGTTCATTGCTATGATGTTAGAAAATGTGCAGTCGGTGATCTTTGACCTGGATGGCACCCTGGTGGATTCCATGTGGCTTTGGCACGATATTGATGTGGAATTTCTGGAAGAGCGAGGGCTTACCCTGCCGGAAACTTATCAACATGATATTGAGGGCATGAGCTTCACGGAAACAGCGGTGTATACCAGGGAATTGTTTCACCTTAAAGAAAGCGTAGAAGAATTAAAGGCCATTTGGAATCGGATGGCGGTTGAGAAATATAGCTATGAAGTAAATTTTAAGCCTGGAGCAAAGGAGTTTTTAAAGCATTGCAGACAACAGGATATTTTATTGGGCATCGCTACCAGCAATTCCAGAGAGTTAGTGGAGGCGGTAGCGTCTGCGCTGCATCTTTGGGATTATATTCAGGAAGTGGTGACTGCCTGCGAGGTGCCCAAGGGCAAGCCTGCGCCGGACGTTTATCTGGAAGCCGCCCGAAGGCTTGGCGCAACGCCTGAAAACTGCCTGGTATTTGAGGATGTGCCAATGGGAATCCAGGCAGGAAAGAATGCCGGCATGCGGGTATGCGCCGTAGAAGACCTTTTTTCTGCCGAGCAGATCCAGGAAAAGCGCAAATTGGCAGATTATTATATTTCCGATTATCAACAGGTCTTGGACCATACATATGAGATTTTATAGGAGAATGACATGAAAGGGAAGTTTTTACCCATCTGCAAAAAAGACATGGAAGAGCGAGGGATTACGCAGTTTGATTTTGTTTATATTATCGGGGATGCTTATGTGGATCATCCCTCGTTTGGACATGCTCTGATCAGCCGCCTTTTGGAGGCGCATGGCTATACGGTGGGCATCATTTCCCAGCCGGATTGGAAGCAGAAAGAAAGCATATCCATTTACGGCGAGCCACGGCTTGCGTTCCTGGTCAGCAGTGGAAATATGGATTCCATGGTAAACCATTACAGTGTGTCCAAACGGCGGCGGGATCGGGACTCCTTTACGCCTGGCGGCGTCATGGGAAGACGCCCAGATTACGCAGTCACAGTTTACGGAAACCTGATTCGTCAAACTTATAAGAAAACGCCAATTTTGATTGGCGGCGTGGAAGCAAGCCTGCGAAGGCTGGCACATTACGATTATTGGAGCGACAAGGTAAAGCGCTCTGTCTTATTGGACAGTGGCGCAGATATTTTGATGTATGGCATGGGGGAACACAGCATTCTTGCGTTAGCGGAAGCATTAGACAGCGGATTGGCGGTAAAGGATATTACCTTTGTCCCAGGAACGGTATATAAGACGCAAAACAAGGAGGATATCTATGACGCCCTGTTTTTGCCAGAGTTTGAGAAAATCAGAGAAGATAAGCAGGCTTATGCCAAAAGTTTTTATCTTCAATATTGTAATACAGATCCATTTAGTGGAAAACGGCTGGCGGAACAATATCCAAACCGCATTTATGTGGTGCAGAATCCTCCGTCAAAGCCTTTGACACGTCAGGAAATGGATGATATCTACGATCTTCCCTTTATGCGCGCTTGTCATCCTTCTTACGAAGCCTCTGGGGGCGTGTCTGCGATCTCGGAAGTCAAGTTCAGCCTTGCCAGCAACCGGGGCTGTTTTGGCGGATGTAATTTCTGTGCCTTGACGTTTCATCAGGGGCGAATCATCCAATCCAGAAGCCAGGAGTCCTTGCTCAGGGAGGCGGCGCTTTTTACAGAGGATCCAGAGTTTAAAGGATATATCCATGATGTGGGAGGACCGACGGCTAATTTTCGTTTTCCAGCCTGCCAAAAGCAGCTTGCGAAAGGGGTCTGCACACAGAAGCAGTGCCTGTTTCCAAAGCCTTGCAAGAATTTAAAAGCAGATCATCAGGATTACTTAGAACTTCTAAGAAAGATTCGCAGCCTGCCAGGGGTAAAAAAAGTTTTTATCCGATCTGGCATTCGTTTTGACTATCTGCTAGCAGATGCAGACCGCACGTTTTTGCGTGAATTGTGTCAGCATCACGTCAGCGGCCAGCTTAAAGTAGCGCCGGAACATATTTCTGATAAAGTTTTAGAGAAAATGGGAAAGCCAAAAGCAGAGGTATACCGCCAATTTGTACGGGAATATCAGAAAATCAATCACAAACTGGGGAAAAAGCAGTATCTGGTCCCTTATCTGATGTCCTCCCATCCAGGTTCCACGTTGCATGAGGCAGTGGAATTGGCAGAATTTCTCAGGGATCTTGGCTATATGCCGGAGCAGGTGCAGGATTTTTATCCAACGCCCTCTACGATATCGACCTGCATGTACTATACCGGACTGGATCCTAGGACGATGGAAGCCGTCTATGTGGCGCGCAATCCTCATGAGAAAGCGATGCAGCGTGCTTTGATACAGTACCGGGATCCGAAGAATTACGCACTGGTCAAAGAAGCTTTGGAGCGCACAGGCAGGACGGATTTGATTGGATTTGACAAAAACTGCCTGATTGCCCCAAGACAGATGAACAGGGGAAAGAATCTTTCTGACGGCGGCAAAAATGCTTCTGCAAAGAAAAGAGACCAAAAGCGTAAAACGATTCGCAATGTTCATAAGAATTTTCAAGGAAAGAGATAGAGGAAGAATGGATGCAAAGCTTTCAGATCACCCCAAATGAGTCGGGGCAGCGATTTGACAAATATCTAAAAAAATTGCTGTCCGAGGCTCCGGGAAGTTTTATTTATAAAATGCTGCGAAAGAAAAATATCACATTGAATGGCAAGAAGGCCGACGGTTCGGAAAGGCTCGGCATCGGAGACGAGGTAAAATTATTTCTCGCCGAAGATACATTTCAAAAATTTGCTTCGTCTTTTCGCGCTACGCTGCAAACGCACGGACAGGAAGAAGCGTCTAATACTCAGAAGTATCCTTGCATTTCTCTTGATATTCTCTACGAAGATCAGGATATTCTTGTGATTAATAAACCATCGGGCATGTTGTCTCAAAAGTCAAAGCCGCAAGATATTTCGGCGAATGAATATGTGATCGGGTATCTTTTGGACACGCATGCGATCACCAAAAAAGAGCTGGCGACCTTTCGTCCATCGATCTGCAACCGTCTCGACCGGAACACCTCTGGTCTTTTGATTGCCGGAAAGAGCCTTAAGGGCCTGCAGGAGATGGCAAGGCAGCTTTCAGACCGCTCTATGGAAAAATATTACCGATGCCTGGTCAAGGGGCTGGTCGCAAAACCCAGCCGGGCAGAAGGCTGGCTCAAAAAAGATGCCAAAAGTAATCAGGTGCAGATTTTTGTGTCCGCAATTGACAACGCAAAGTATATTAAAACAGAATATGTCCCTGTTTCCTGGCATGGAGCCACGGATTGCAATAATCGTGCCAAAGGCGCTCTGCAACAGATAGATATTCTTAAGGGACATAAAAATAAAGATATTTATACCTTGCTTGAGGTTCGCCTGGTCACGGGGCGTTCGCATCAAATCCGCGCACATTTGTCCTCCATGGGACATCCGATCGTCGGAGATCCAAAATACGGAGAGAAAGAAACAAACCAATGGTTTTTTGAAAATTTCCAGATCAATGCTCAGATGCTTCACGCCTACCGCATGAAACTGCAAGACGGCAGGGAATGGATAGCGCCTTTGGGAGACGAGTTTCAGAAGGTATTGATTTGTAATTGATTTATCTGCGGATTTTGGTATAATGTTGAAAGAAAAAGAAGTGAGAGGGATGTTCTATGGCCACATGGAATTCAAGGGGCTTGCGAGGCTCGACTCTGGAGGAATTTATCAACCTTAGCAATGAGAAATATCTAGAGCATGGGCTTGCGCTGATCCAGAAGGTGCCAACCCCGATTACCCCGATTAAGATTGACAAAGACAACCATCATATTACCCTTGCTTATTTTGACCAGAAGAGTACCGTGGACTATATCGGGGCAGTGCAAGGAATCCCGGTGTGTTTTGACGCCAAAGAATGCCATACAGATACCTTTCCCCTGCAGAATATCCATGCGCACCAGGTACAGTTCATGGAACGGTTTGAGGCGCAGCAGGGAGTAGCGTTCCTGCTGATTTTTTATTCCCATCGCAATGAGAATTATTATCTTCGCTTTGAAAAACTGATGGAATTTTGGAATCGTGCAAAAGAGGGCGGCAGGAAAAGCTTTCGCTATGATGAATTGGAGCCAGAATATTTTCTGTCTTCCAAAGGAGGAATATTGATTCCTTACCTGGACGCCGTACAGAAAGATCTGGACAGACGGTGATAAAATCTTTGAGTTTCCGCATTTTGCAATTCATAGCGCCAAAAGGTCTTGCTGCCTTTG
>CAJTJY010000011.1:22904-101696 GCA_910576975.1 uncultured Lachnospiraceae bacterium | reverse complement strand
TCTGTCAATTCCCTGTTCCTTAAAAGAGCGGTGTTCCCAATGTACCGCAATCCCCAACTGCTCATTGGTGGCATTGATTGTGTCGGCTAAATCTTTTCGCCACATCTTGGCGTTTTCTTTGCTGTTCCAGTCTGTGCTGTCGGCGGTGTGGCATTTCCACTGTTTCCTGTTCCGCTTGTCAACTTTCTGCTGACCTGTCTTTTTATCAATGAGTGGAACACGCTCACCATTTTTATCAAGGGCATAAACCTTTTTTGTCTTTGCTCCCCATTCCCCGTTTTCAGTGAGAGGGCGCATAGTGAGTAGAACATGGATATGGAGATTGCGCTGTCCTTTGTCATTTTCGCTGTCATGGATTGCCCAATCAGCGCACATTCCTTTATCAACAAAATTCCGCTGAACGTAATCCCTCACAACTTCCTCCGCAAGTTCGTAACTCCATTCGTTGGGAACCGTATGGCGGACTGCTCGCAACGTGCTTTCCACTTTCACCCTTTGCCTTAAGGGTGGATTTGATTTTCTTGCTGATGTCCTTTGCATAGTATTCATTGATTACATCTCGGAAGGGAAGGAAATCATCATCAAATCCCGAACCTGTGTCAACGCCCTCGTTGACTGCAATCAGCCTTACATCTGCCCTACGCAACTGCTCCCGTAACATTCCCATCTGCACATAATTTCTTCCCAATCGGCTCATATCTTTCACAATAATTGTTCCAATATTGCCTTTTTCTACCTCTGCAAGCATGGCTTGAAGTCCCTCACGCTCAAAGGTTGTGCCGGATATTCCATCATCGGTAAAATGGCGTATGCCTGTAAAACCATTTTTTTCTGCATAATCTTCCAACATTGCCTTTTGGTTGGATATGCTGTTGCTCTCGCCCTGTAGCTCGTCATCATGGCTCAACCTCTCGTATAATGCTGTTAAATCGTGACTCATAATCAATTCCCTCCTTTCCGCCAGTACCGCATAAATACTATGCTGTGGCTCTTTTGTATTTATTTTGATTAAGAAGTCTTTTATATTTTATAACTCCTTATATAACTCACAAGGATAAAAAAGACCTTTTTTGAAAGCTGCGCCCGCTATTTTCGAAGTATCTATATCTCTGTAATTCAGCAATTCTTGGAACAAGCCGCTTTGTTCGTCCAACTTTCCCTCGTTTTCTATCTCGTCACATATCTGCCTGATACAGATATCGATTTCCCCCTGCGTCAATGCTAATATTCTATCTCGTTCATTTTCTGTTTGACAGGAAATACAAATTCCATCAAAGTAAATCTCCCGTCCGCATTGTTTGCATTTCTGTGCTCTTCTTTCCATACTGAAACCTCCTATTCCTCATATGATTCTTCCCCGCCCTCTCTAGCTTCAAGATCTATATTGTAACTTACTTCAAGCCGCCTGTCCATTTTTGATTATCAAAAGAGTCAGAGCGATCTTGACAGCAAGCCATAAAACGGCAGCCATGAAAGCAATAACGCCAAAGAGCCAGACCCCCGCTCCCGGGAATCTGGCCCTGTCAAAAACCTACATCATATACACGTTTGCATAACTCATAAAATATTCGATCATCCCCATCAGCACTGCAAAACCTGCCAGGATAAACACTAAAAATATCGCTCCTTTGTCATACTTCAAGATCTCCTCAGAATCATCTGCCTTGCGGATATTCGAAGCGATCAGCTCTCCTCCCAAGGCAATCAAAATCAGCGGCCATAGTCTCATGATCACCTCCAGGGACAATGGCGGATAAAACATGTGGACCATGAACAAGATCCCAAAAAATATCATCAAAATTCCACAAGTAATGCTTCCAACTCTTCTCGTTCTCATCCTACCGCTCCTCCTGTTCCAACAGCTTGTCATCAAGCTCCTTTTTCTTCCCGCGGATCAGGTTCACGCCGCTCCAAATCAAAAGCAACGCAATAGTCACCTGGGGCACGGCATCCACAATATTCCAGTAAATGTCACTTGGGAAGAACCAGCGCATATAATCCGTCAGGTTGCCCCATAGGATCACGACTCCAATGATAATCAGCACCGCCGCAAACAAGTTATTCTGCTTTTTATTCCAACGCCCTCTGGGAAGCACCCGTTCCATATGGAACAGATAATCATCCTCCAATGCATAAAATTCTTCGTCTGACATCCCTCTGATATTGTGAACATTGAAAAAGCTATAGCACCATAAAATTGGCAAGATAAACAGCACTGGCCCTATATTTAAGAACGCCGACAGAAAAATCAACAGCCAAAACAACGCCATGATGCTAACCCCCTGTTTCATAAATCCCATATACATTTCCCCTGCTCCCGGCAATAGGGAAAAGCAAAACGCCAAAAATCCGCTTTTTTTCTTAGTCATCTCATTACCTCCTAATTTCTTCCTGATCTGTCTGATCTGTATTGATGCGGAACAATCCGTTGCTTAAATTATTTAGAATGCTGGAGATCTCTCCACTTTTTTGCTTCAGTGTGTCAGTAATGCGAACCTCCTTAGAAACATCCTGCTTTCGGGGCTGATCTGCCCGTAGAGTTTCAAAATCCATATTTTGGACATTGGCAGTCATCATCAGTAAGAAGATCGACGCCATCACCGCAACTCCCACTTTCAGGCTATACATCCAAAACTGCACCCGCCTTGAGGTCTCCCGGATATGCACCGCCGCCTGCACATCCATCTGGCGTGTGCGCCGCAAAATCTCTTCTTTCAGATAGGCGGGCGGCTCTGCTAAAAGAGAATTTCTCTCCTGCCTGGCAGTCCGATCCTCCTTTATGGCTGTCAGGATTCCCTCTTGCTTGATAGGGAAGAAATTCCCTGACTCTGACATAGATTGCGGATGTTCCTCCAATTCTGTCAGCAGAGGGTCCAGTGTGCCTGCAAATTGTCCTGCTTCCAGCACAAGATCCACAAAATCTTCCATCCCGGCGCATCCTTCCTCCATCCAGCTTGCAAACTGCCTGGCGCAGAAAGTACAGGCTCCGATATGCCCAAGAAACCTTTCTTCCTCTGCAGAGTTTAAACGCCCTGCCTGCCAGTTCCAAAACTGAGCTTTCGAAATATGCACTTCTTCCTGGCTGTTCTTTTTTTGTACTGTTCTTTCATGGTTTCCTGCTGTCATCGCATTGCCCTCCCTTCTATCATTTTCTTGATCATTCCCTTTGCCCGGTAAATCTGGGTCTGAATCGTTTTAATTCCCTTCTCAGACTCCTCGGCAATCTCTTTTGCCGTCTTCTCCCGGTAAAAATGTTCAGTCGCAACTTCTTTGTAAGGACTTTTCAGGCTTTGACAGATAGTATAAACATATTCCTTGGATTCCTGCTGTAAATAAGTCTCCTCGGGGCTTGCCGATCGATCCTTCAATTCTTCAAAGTATGTATCTTCCTTTGGTTCACTTCTTCTTCCTGCGCTTTTTAGAAAATCCAATCCCTTGTTCGTGGCAATCCTGCAAACCCACGCTTTTTCATAGTCTCTTTGAAAGGTGGCAAGATTTTTATAAATGGATAAAAAAGTATCCTGAGTCAGATCTTCTGCGTCAAATTGGTTTCCCGTCATCTTAAGGCAAATGGAAAATACCAGCCTTTCATAGGTATCCAGGAGATAACCAAAATATTCCTCTTTATCGATTTTATCCGCCTCCTTTTCTATCTGTCTGTTTATTATAACGAGCAGCCAGCGCTTTTGTCTTCAAGAAAAAAAATTTTTTATATTGACGAATCTGGAACCGAATGGCAAAAAAAGCTGTTGCAAAATACAGCTTAGACACAGCAATATGGATGAGATTCCTGTCATCTGAGTCCATATCCTGTATATAGCGGTTCTTTTGCAACAGCCTCCTGATTGCTTGAGCTGACTATGATTCTTTTATTTCAAAGATAACCATGATCTGTCCTTGCGCCTTTCCTCGTTTCATCCTGCGCTCTATTTCGCAAGCAACTCCTCTGCAAGGGCTTCCATATCTGTCACTGTGCTGTCCTTGACTGCAGACTTGATCGTAACTACCTTGTCACAAATCGTGATATCCTTCATCTGTTCTAACATCGCCCTCATGGCTTTTGCCGCCACTGGCGCCCAGGAGCCGTTCTCCATCAAGGCAACGGTACGCTTCCTATAGGTCTTGCTCTTTAGATGATGAAGAAAGTCTTCCATGCAGGGGAATACCCCGCCGTCATAAGTTGCTGCCGCAAGCACCATCTTGTCATAGCGGAACGCGTCTTCAATTGCCTCTGCCATATCATCCCTGGATAAATCAGTGATTGCCACTTTCTTTGCTCCCTTTGCTTCCAAGATCTCTTTGAGCTTTATCGCCGCCTGCTTGGTATTGCCATGAATCGACGCATAGGCTACCAAAATCCCCTCGTCCTCTGGCTCATAGCTGCTCCATACCTGGTATTTTCCAATATAATACTCCAAATTTTCTTTTAAAATAGGTCCATGCAGCGGGCAAATCATCTCAATATCGAGCCCTGCCGCCTTTTTCAGAAGCGCTTGAACCTGCGCGCCATATTTGCCGACAATATTGAAATAATAGCGTCTCGCCTCGCAAGCCCAGTCTTCCTCCGTATCTAAAGCTCCAAATTTCCCAAATCCGTCAGCCGAAAAAAGAATTTTCTCAGAGCTTTCATAACTAACCATGACCTCCGGCCAGTGAACCATGGGCGCCATCACGAAAGTCAACTCATGACTTCCAAGATTCAAGGTATCTCCTTCTGCAACTGTCACGGAACGCTCTGACAAGTCAATGTCAAAAAACTGTCCGATCATCGGGAATGTCTTGGCATTTCCCACCACTTTCATCTCGGGATATTTCTCAGCAAGCGCCTTGACATTGGCAGCGTGATCCGGCTCCATATGGGAAACCACCAGATAATCCACCTTGCGCCCGTCAAGCGCTTCCTCCAGATTATTGAGCCATTCTTCTCCTCTTCTGGAATCCACCGTATCCATCACGGCTACTTTCTGATCCAAAATCACATAAGAATTATAGGAAACGCCATTGGGCACGATATACTGGCTCTCAAATAAGTCAAGATCTTTGTCGTCTGCCCCGATATATTTAATGCTATCTGAAATGATAATGTCTTTCATTCTATTTATCCTCCTTTGATTACTTACCAGCCTGACTACTTGCCAGAAAGGTACTCGTCAATGCCCTTGGCTGCCGCTTTTCCTGCGCCCATGGCAAGGATCACCGTTGCTGCTCCGGTCACGGCGTCTCCTCCTGCAAATACCCCCGGCTTGCTGGTCGCCCCGTTTTCTTCCTCTGCCACGATACACTTTCTACGATTAACATCCAGCCCCTTGGTGGTGGATGAAATTAACGGATTGGGAGAGGTCCCCAAAGACATGATTACCGTGTCAAGCTGCAATTCAAACTCAGATCCTGGAATCTCAACAGGGCTTCTTCTGCCGGATTCATCTGGCTCGCCCAATTCCATGCGGACGCAGGTCATGCCCCTTACCCAGCCATTGTCATCTACCAAGATCTCCGTGGGATTCGTCAGGAGGTCAAAGATAATTCCTTCCTCTTTGGCATGATGCACTTCCTCCACTCGGGCAGGAAGCTCAGACTCGCTTCTGCGGTATACGATATGTACCTCGGCGCCTAGCCGCAGCGCCGTCCTTGCCGCATCCATGGCGACATTGCCACCGCCTACCACGGCAACTTTCTTTCCCCTCATAATCGGCGTATCATACTCTTCCTTAAACGCTTTCATCAGATTATTCCTAGTCAGGAATTCATTGGCTGAAAAGACGCCGTTTGCCTGCTCTCCAGGAATTCCCATAAATCTTGGAAGCCCTGCGCCAGAACCGATAAACACCGCCTCAAATCCTTCCTCTTCCATCAGCTCGTCAATGGTCCCTGCCTTGCCTATCACCACATTGGTCTCAATCTTTACGCCCAAAGCCTTGACGTTCGCAATCTCTTTCGCCACAACCTCGTTTTTGGGAAGACGAAATTCTGGAATGCCATAAATCAACACTCCGCCTGGTTCATGAAGCGCTTCAAAAATGGTCACGTCATAGCCCATTTTGGCAAGATCTCCTGCACAAGTCAGTCCCGCAGGACCAGAGCCTATGACTGCCACTTTATGATTCTTTTTTTCCTTTGCCGGCTGTGGCTTGATGCCGTTCTCTCTCGCCCAGTCCGCAGCAAAACGCTCCAGCTTTCCAATGGAAACTGGCTCTCCTTTGATTCCCCGGATGCATTTTCCCTCACACTGGCTTTCCTGAGGACACACACGCCCGCAGACTGCAGGAAGGGCGCTGGACTTGCTGATCACCTGGTAAGCCTCCTCAAAATCGCCTTCTTTGATCTTGGAGACAAATCCTGGAATGTCAATCGCAACCGGACACCCTTTGACACACTGTGCATTTTTACAGTTTATGCATCTCTCAGCCTCTTGCATTGCTTCTTCTTTATTATAACCCAGGCACACTTCGTCAAAATTCGCCGCGCGCACCTTTGGCTCCTGCTCTCTTACTGGTACTTTCTTTAACACATCCATTATTTGTCACCTCCGCACTGTCCGCACCCGCCATGATGGGTATCGCCCTCCTCAAGCTTCAGCATCTTTCTTCCCTCTTCTGTCTTATACATCTGCTGACGCTTCATAGCCTGGTCAAAATCCACCAGATGGCCGTCAAACTCGGGACCGTCCACACAGGCAAATTTGACCTCGCCCCCTACCGTGATACGGCAGGCTCCGCACATGCCTGTACCGTCTACCATGATCGGATTCAACGACACAATGGTCGGTATCTCAAGCTTCTTTGTAAGCAGACAGACAAATTTCATCATAATCATAGGCCCGATCGCAATACATTGATCGTATGTATTTCCGCCTTTTACCAGCTCTTCCAATTGATTGGTTCCCATGCCATGGAACCCATAGCTGCCGTCGTCGGTCGTCACATAAAGATTTGCCGCCACTTTTTCCATCTCATCTACCAAAATCAGGAGATCCTTGGTCTTAGATCCCATAATCACGTCGCAATCCACGCCGTGCTCATGGAGCCATTTCACCTGAGGATAAACAGGCGCAGTTCCCACGCCTCCTGCAATAAATACGATTTTTTTCTTCTTTAGTTCCTCAATGGGCGTCTCTGTCAGCTCCGAAGCACATCCAAGGGGACCTACAAAATCCTGGAACGCTCCCCCCTCTTCTAAGCTTTCCATTCGCTGCGTGGAAGCGCCTACGGTTTGGAATACAATGGTAACCGTCCCTGCCTCCTTGTCGTAATCGCAAATCGTGAGAGGAATCCGCTCGCCCTCCTCGTCCATCTTCACGATTACAAACTGTCCAGGCAGGCAGGATTTTGCCACACGGGGCGCTTTGACGTCCATGAGAAAAATCTTGTCTGCCAGTTTTTTCTTCTTTATGATTGGGTACATACTCAAACCTCCGCCTACGTTATCTTTATGCAAATTTCTATATCATTTCTATTCTAATATACTTCTTTTGAAATTTCAACGTTTTTCTTTTTGAGCTTGACCGTGCTGCTTTAAAATACAGAAATTCCACAACATATGTAACAAATAATTGCCATTGCATACATATGTTGTGGAATTCCCTGATCTGACCAGAAACCCATGAAAGCTTTCAAGGCTTTAAGAATTTTTACGATTCTCCCATTTTTTCCGCTCTACAAGCCTCCCCAGGCAAAAAGCAAGCACGCCTACGCCGATTCCTGTTTGAATGCAGAACATCAAGCTCTCTACTTCCCCTGGGAGCTCCCCTCCGATCATAGTTTCTAAAACAGGCGAAAACCAGGGCTCATATTCTTTGTCAATCGATCTAACCACCTGGCTTGCGGCATCATCAGAACCGCCAAATTCCGCATCTTTTAAGACAAACAGCGGAACCAGCGCCAAAAGCGCTGCCGCCGCCAGAATCACCGATATCGTCTTTTTGTCTGCACGTTTCATGCTGCATTCCTCCTCGTCTCTACCTGTTTTCCAAATATCCCGCATTCTTTAATTCCGGCTGCGCATAATTCTCAAGGGTAATCATAAGAACCACTGTCAGGCATCCCTCCACAATGGCAAGCGGAAGCTGCGTCGGCGCAAACACTCCCAGAAACTTTACCGCAGACATCAAGATTCCGCTTTCCGATGGATAAGCTATGGCAAGCTGAAAGCTGGTGACGCAATAAGTAAACAGATCCCCCAAGGCCGCAGCCAAAAACACTGCGATCCTTCGGTTTACCCTGCACTTTTTGCAAAGCCGATAGACGCCGTATGCCAAGAAAGGACCCGCAATCGCCATGGAAAACGTATTCGCTCCCAGGCTGGTCAGTCCCCCATGCGCCAGCAAAACCGCCTGGAATATCAGCACAATGATCCCAAGAATGCTGACAGCGCCTGGTCCAAACAAAATAGCTCCCAGTCCTGTTCCCGTCATATGAGAGCAGCTTCCCGTTACAGAGGGGATTTTCAAAGAAGAAATCACAAAGATAAACGCTCCCGACATCGCAAGCATGGTAATATTTTTCCTATTTTGCCGCAATTTCTTCTGGATGGAAAAAAAGCCACTCATCAGAAAAGGCAGGCTGATGATTCCCCATGCGACGCAAAATCCCAGGGGCAGATACCCTTCCATGATATGCATGGCGTTTGCATGGGGCGCAATCCCAAAAGCCATAGCTAACACCAGGCATAAAATGAATCGTTTCCGCTGTTTTTTCGTCATCCCATTTCTCCTTTCTAAAAAGATGCTTGCTGCGGCAGGTCGATGCGAAGACAAATTTCCTGTCCCCACATGGCGCCTGCCTATATCTCAAAATATTCGCTGCCAATCATCAAATCCTGTTCCAGCAGATGGGCAAATTTTGATACGATCCCCTTTTTTTCCTCCCATATGTTTCTTGCCCGCTCTGTCACCATGGGATTCGGCTCTTCTTTATTAGAGCTTTCCATGATATGGTAGTATGCCCTGGCGTAGCTGGATGCATGTAAATTTCCCATTGACATGCAGTCCCAGACAATCCCCATGGCGCCCTCCTCGTCTAACAGATCTGCCTCCATCAATAAAATAGTTTCTAACTCTGTCCCTGGTTTTCTGATCAGGCTTTTATCGGAATGACAGGCAATCATCCGCTCAATTTTTCTAGAAAGCCCCTCCTCCAACCCCTTTTGCCTGGCATACGCCCGAAATGCCTCGGCGCTGCGCTCTGCATGATGCTCATTATCCCTGTCTGTATAACCGATATCATGAAAGATCGCCGCCGTACACAATCGTTCGCAGTCCACATCTTCCCTTCCCTCGGCAAGCCTCATGCACCAATGCAGCACCCGGATCGTATGCTGGAACCTTGACCGAAATGGATGCAGGGGATTAGGAGATTCCATTCCTTTGTGCTCCATCAAATATTCTTTGACATAACTTAAATACTGCTTATATGTTTCATTCATCCCGACACGCCTCCCATACAATCTGCAAGCTCCTCCGCCCTCCTAGGACGGCTTCCCGCCTGGATAGCCCCTCTCTCCAAAAGCACCTCGTACACTTTTAACATCTGTGGCTTCTTCAAGTGCGCCTGCCGCAGCACCTGTTCTTGTCCAAATATGTCCTGCGTCTTGCCGTCCGCCAGGATCTTCCCGTGGTCAAACACTACGACCCGCTCCGCCCACCGATAGGCAAAATCCACGTCATGAGTAGAAATCAAGAGTGTTTTACCCTCCTTGGACAAATCCTCCAAAACCTGTTCTAACATCTCTGCACTCAATGGATCTAGTGCAGACGAAGGTTCGTCAAAAAGAATGATTTCCGGTTCCATGGCGATGATGTCTGCAATGCTGACTCTTTTTTTCTCCCCTCCGCTGAGGTAATGAGGCGGCCGCTGCCGGTAAGCCTGTAAATCCATATATTCTAACGCCTCTTCCACCCGTTCTCTGATCTCTGATCTTGGAAGCTTTAAATTCATAGGCCCAAACGCTACCTCCGCCTCTACCGTAGAGGCAATGATTTGGTTGTCGGCGTCCTGGAAAACAAATCCTACATGGCGGCGCAACGTCCTACGCTTGGCAAGCGTGCCCTGATAATAGATTTCACCCGTTTCCGGCTCCAAGACCCCGTTTAAGCACAAGAAAAACGTTGATTTTCCTGCGCCGTTCGCCCCCATCACTGCAATTTTCTCCCCCCTTGCCACAGACAGGCTGACCTCTGACAAAGCAGGACTGCCCAGCTGATAAGTATAGCTCAAACGCTGCGCCTGCAAAATTTCTTCTCTCATGGCTTCCTCCAAAACCATAGGGCCGCCAGCGCCATGGTATATGCTGCCAGCGCCAGGATCTGCCACATCCTTACTGGCTTCTCCTGCTCCCAAAAAGGCATTTCCCCTTCGTAACCTCTTGACTCCATGGCGTCATAATATGTATTTGCCTTTTTCAGAGACACAATCAGCAAATTACCTCCAATCTGCCCAAACGTCCGGCAAGACGTCTTAAAATCCACATCTCCCATCCGGGAACATGCCGCCATTTTCATAGTTTTGCGTACTTTGGCGAGAATGAAAATAAAGCGGTAAATCATATGCATCAACTCTGTAAAAACCTTGGGCACATGGATCTTTTGAAGCACTGACGCAAGCTCCCAGGCCGGAGTGGACAACGCCATAAAGTACATGGCGCTGACGGCGCCCATTGCCCGGAAGAAAAGCTTTGCCGCCTGCCACAGGCGCTCTGCGTCCGCATATAGATAACACTGATATAGAGCCACGCTCCATTCGCCCGCCGGCTCTTTCGATATCTCAAATGCAAGAACCGCGCATCCTGTAGCCAAAAAGAAGATTGGAATTCTTAGCAATCTTAGATACGCTCTGATCTCAATGCGATTCCCTTTCCTATTTAAAGCTCCCATGGTGACGATCACAAATATGGAGACCCAGAGATTGTCCAAGACAAGGCATAAAAGTAAAATCCATAACGCCGATCCCACCTTGTAGCACCCATTCCAATCACGGAGCCCTGAATGACAGGCATAGAAATCCATGTCAGCCAATTTGTGTGAATGTCGGTAACCTCTATGCCTCTTCATGTTCCGCCTTCTCTCTGAGTAGGGCGATTTCCCGCTGATAGCCATCTAAATCATTGGGCGTTTCCAGATAAAAAGGAAGCTGCCTCAGCTTGGGATGGGTGACAATGGACACAAAAGCCGCAAGCCCGATCTCTCCCTCCCCAATTTTTTCATGACGGTCCTTATGGCTGCCCAGAGGATTCTTGCTGTCGTTTAGATGAATGGCCATAAGCCGTTTGATACCGATCGCCTGGTCAAATTCCTTGAGCACCGCATCCAGATCGTTGACTATATCATATCCCCCGTCAAATACATGACAAGTGTCCAGGCACACGCCCAGGCGGCGGCTGTCTTCCACCTGATCAATCACCGCCCGAAGCTCTTCAAAGCTTCTTCCGATTTCCGTTCCTTTTCCAGCCATGGTCTCCAATAATATCGTCGTCTCATGCCCCTGCTCGTTCATCCGGTTCAGTAAATCGCAAATATAAGAAATGCCTGCTTGCGCTCCTTGCTTCACATGACTTCCAGGGTGGAAATTATACATGGCCCCTGGAATATGGGCAAGCCTCTTAAGATCATCGCACATGGTTTCATAAGCAAATCTGCGCAAGTCACAATCCTTGGCGCAGGCGTTCAAGGTATAAGGGGCATGCGCTAAAATCTGTGCAATTCCATGTTCCTTGGCAAATTCCAGATACTGCTCAACATCCGCTAGATCCAATTGTTTTGCTTTTGCGCCCCTGGGATTTCTGGTAAAAAACTGAAAGGTATTGGCCCCGATTTTCACCGCCTCTTTTCCCATGGCAAGATATCCTTTGGAAGAAGACAAATGGCATCCAATTCTCAACAAAGCAATCCCTCCTCACTGCCTGTCAAAGGTTATTAGATAAAGGATACATGAGGGCAGTCATTCTGTCAAGACGGAAAAATATCTCACAGAAAGAGTTGTCGGTTGATGACAATTTTGCTCCCGACTCCCAATAAGAGAGAGCCCCATGTAATTTCGGCTTTTTCTAGCGCCTGAAATCCCCTGGGACTCTCTCTTCATTTGCTGAATTTTTAGGGCACAAAAACCCCCGTGCGATTACACTTTCATATCCATGGCTTGGTAACGGTATCTATTCTCTGCAGCCTTGTAGGCCTCCAGATTCCTTGCTTGCCTTGCGGCAAGCTTCTCTTCTTCTACTGCTTCCTGCTTTTCTTCCTTGATCTGTTGCACTTCCTCGGCAAGCTTTGACAAAGCGCCTTCGCCCTTTGGAATCTCATTCGACTGCCCTGCAAGATCTTGAGACTGTTCGAGATTTTCCGATTGTTCGAGATTTTCTTTCTGCTTGTCGATCTCTTCTTTGATCTCTTCCATTTCTTCTGTCAAATCGGTGACTTCTTCTGCAGCTTCTATGGTCTCGTCCATCATTTCTTCCAATACGCTCTCGTCCTTTTCCGTCTCCAGAGCTTCCTCTGCGGCCTCTTCTCTTCTTTCTTCCGCAGTCTTTGGTTCCATCTTTTCCGCTGCCTCTGCAATCTTCTCGCCAATCTCTTCTGCCTCATCCATAATGTGCCACATTTGTTCATTGTTAAAGGATTTCTTTACCGCAGCAATCTCATCCTCGTAACTGTGCAGGGCTTTGAGCTTCTCTGCAATCTCCTCCACAGAATCACATTCCTTATTCTTAAGGTTTTCCTTCTGTTTCTCCCAGAATGCAACTTCATTCTGCGCTTTTTGCTGACGTTCTGCCTTCTCCTGAGTACTCTTCAGCCCGTTATTCTGTAGCACAGGAAGACCTCCGGCGAATACAGATCCCTTTTTATAAGCATCCGTGGTGATGCTTGTAAGTGAAACATTCATAGCCGTCCTCCTTTCTTTCTATGTTTTTCGGCAGAAATGACGCAATTCTTTACCTCTTGCCGTATGCCATACAGGATGCTCCTTTGCTATTCATGCATATAATTCACATGCAGTAGTTGATGTTCTCTGTTCTTTAAAAGATCCTGGTACAAACTGTCCACCAGAGGGTTTTCCTCGCTGCGCTTAATCTGAAGCGCCTTGTCATTCTTGTAAAGTCCCTCTGCGCGCATCCGTTTCTCCGTGGAACGGGCAAAAGGCTGTCCTGCTCCGGCAACGCAACCGCCGGGACACGCCATCACTTCCACAAAGTCAAAATGTTCTTGCCCGCTCTCGATCTTCTGAAGCAGGCGGTCTGCATTGCCCAGGCCGCTGACGATTGCGATCCGCACTGTGCGCTTCCCTAAGTCAAGCTGGCATTCTTTGACGCCTTCCATGCCGCGAACGCCGATAAACTCAATTTCTTTTAAGGCTTTGGGGCTCTTGTCTTTCACAACGCGGCGCACTGCCGCCTCTGTCACGCCGCCTGTGGCTCCGAAAATCACGCCGGCACCGGAATAAATCGAGAACGGCATATCGTATGCTTCCGGCTCTAGACGGTCAAAACGAATCCCGATCTCTTTGAACATTCCAATCACTTCCTCCGAGGTCAGCACATAATCCACGTCTTTTATTCCATTGCGCACGAATTCTTCCCTGGAAGCCTCGAATTTCTTCGCCGTACAAGGCATGATCGCCACGGACACGGTCTCCATGCCTTCTTTCTGATCCTGTTTTTTATAATATTCCTTGATCACTGCGCCAAACATCTGCATCGGAGATTTTGAAGTGGAAACGTAAGGCATCACATGAGGATACTGGGTTTCAACATAGCGAATCCAAGCTGGGCAGCAGGAGGTAAACAGCGGATACTTGCGCTCTGTTTCTTCTAAACTCTCCACCAATTCCTGAGCCTCTTCCATAATCGTAAGATCCGCTCCCACAGAGGTATCAAAAATAGCGTCAACGCCCAGCATCCGCAAAGAGGCAATCAGCTTTCCAATCGTGTTTTCTCCAGGATCGTAACCATATCCTTCCCCGATTGCCACACGGACCGCAGGCGCAATCTGAACCACCACCCGTTTCTTGGGATTGTGGATCGCCTCCCAGACGTCATGCGTATCATTCTTAATGGTAATTGCCCCAGTGGGACAGACTGCCGCACATTGTCCACAGTTGACGCAATTGGTATCTGCAATATCCCGTCCAAATGCCGTGGAAATCTCCATATCAGCGCCACGATGTGCAAAGTCAATGGCTCCCACATGCTGGATCTCGCTACATACTCTGACACAATCGCCACAGAGAATGCATTTGTTGGGATTTCTCACGATCGCCTTGGAAGAAGTGTCAATGGGACGAATTGGATTGGTATTTTCAAACCGCACCCCAGGGATAGAAAAGCGGTTTGCCAGTTCCTGCAGCTTGCATTTTCCATTTTTCTCACAGGTAGTGCAATCTCTGCAGTGCGCCGCCAAAAGCAGTTCTAAGATACGCTTCCTGTGATAGTAAAGCTGAGGCGTGTTGGTGCGGATCTCCATGCCGTCCTTGGGCGGAGTGGAACAAGAAGCCACAATGCCTCCCCGATGATCCTCCACCACGCACATACGGCAGGCGCCGTAAATGGACAAATCCGAATAATAACAAAAAGTTGGCAAAATAATTCCCGCTTTACGAATCACTGCAAGGATGTTTTTTTCATCGGTGAACGGTACACGCTCTCCGTCAATGATCATATATTTTTCCACGTCCGTCCTCCTACACTTCTTTTACTGCGCCAAAATTGCAACCCTCTTTACAGGCTTTGCACTTGACACATTTGCTTGCATCAATCACAAAAGGCTTCTTGATCTCGCCGGAAATCGCACCCACTGGACAGACTCTGGCACACTTGCTGCAGCCTTTGCACAACTGAGGATCAATCTCAAACGTTACCAATGCCTTGCACTGACCTGCCGGACATTTCTTTTCCACTACGTGGGCAAGATATTCCTCCCTAAAATATTTCATGGTGCTGACCACCGGAGAAGCCGCCGTCTTGCCAAGGCCGCACAGAGCCGTAGCGGATATCGTCTCCGCTAGTTCTTCTAAAAGCTGGATATGTCCCATCGTGCCCCTGCCTTCACAGATATCATTTAACAGCTCCAGCATCCGTTTCGTGCCTTCCCGGCAGGGAATGCATTTGCCGCAAGATTCATTTTGCGTAAAATTCATGAAAAATCTGGCGACTTCTACCATGCAGCTCTTATCATTCATGACCACCAGGCCGCCGCTTCCAATCATTGCGCCTACCTTCTTTAGAGAGTCAAAATCCAAATGCAGGTCAAGATGATCTTCGCTGGGATTGATGCACAGACAGCCGCCGGAGGGCCCGCCGATCTGCACCGCCTTAAATCCGCCGCCCTTGACGCCGCCGCCGATGTCAAAGATGACTTTTCGCAGAGGCGTTCCCATGGGAACTTCGATTAATCCAGTATTTCTTACATTCCCAGTAAGGGCAAACGCCTTGGTTCCATGGTTGTTGTCTGGCCCGATGGTCTTATACCATTCTGCTCCTTTATCGATGATCGGAGGCACGTTACAGTAAGTCTCCACGTTATTCAACACTGTCGGCTTCTCAAACAGCCCTTTCTCCACGGTACGAGGCGGCTTGACTCTTGGCATGCCACGGTTTCCTTCGATGGAAGCTGTCAATGCAGAGCCCTCCCCGCACACGAATGCGCCTGCGCCCTGACTGATTTTCAAATCAAAGGAAAATCCCGAGCCTAAGATGTTCTCTCCTAGCAGTCCTTTTTCTTGCGCTTTATGAATCGCATTCTGCAACCGCTCTACTGCAAGGGGATATTCTGCGCGAACATAGATATACCCGTAATGCGCGCCCGTGGCAATTCCAGCAATCAGCATCCCTTCAATCACCCGGTGAGGATCGCCTTCCATCATGCTGCGGTCCATAAACGCGCCTGGATCGCCCTCGTCGCCGTTGCAGACGATATATTTGACCTCCTCCTGCTGCGCCAGCACCTGCGCCCATTTTCGTCCAGTGGGAAAGCCTCCGCCTCCCCGTCCCCGCAGGGAAGCCTCAGACACTTCGTCCACGATCTGCAAAGGCGTCATGTCAAACAATGCTTTTGCCACGGCGCTATAACCGCCTACCGCTATGTATTCTTTGATGGACTCCGCATTAATCCTTCCACAGTCCTCCAAGGCCACCCGGGTCTGCTGCTTATAGAACGGAATATCATCCTGCTTTTCATAAGCTTTGCCCTCTTTGTCATGGTACACGAGGCGCTCAATAATCTCATCTGCCACGATGCTCTTGTCAATGATCTCCTCACAGTCTTTTGTTTGAACCTTGACATATAAAATTCCTTCTGGCTCTATCCGAAGCAAAGGACCCATCTCGCAGAACCCATGACAGCCGGATTTTTTGAGTCCAATGCTCTCATCATGAGGTTCTTTTTCCAGCACTAAGGAACATTTAATGCCCCGTTTGATCAGAATTTCCTGCATTCTGGCGTAGATATTTAGCGAGCCTCCCGCCACGCATCCGGTCCCGGCACAAATCAGGATCTGCTTTCTCTGTGTCTTTAAGGACGCTGCATATTCTTTTCTTTTCGCTTCCAGCTCCTGCCTGGTATTAATTCTCATCACAAGCCCCCTCTCCGACAGCCTTGCCTTCTCTTAACTCCTGAATCAGTTGCCTTGCTTTCTCCGGCGTCATCGCCGGGTACACTGCGTCGTTGACCGTGCAGACCGGAGCCAGGCCGCAGGCGCCCAGGCAAGACACCGTCTCCACCGTAAACATCATGTCGTCCGTAGTGGGCTTTGCAGCCGTAACCCCAAGAATCTTTCGGATTTCTTCCAAAATGGCTGTGGACTGCCGCACATGGCACGCCGTTCCGTCGCAGATCTTAATCACATATTTTCCCTTAGGCTCGAGGGAGAAATTCTCATAAAATGTTGCCACCCCATACACTTTCGCCTCGCTCAAGTGCAGCTTCCTAGCAATATAGCAAAGCATTTCTTCTGGCAAGTACCGGTATACCTTCTGAATGTCCTGCATAATCGCAATAACGGCCGTCTGACTGTTATCATGAGCCGCTAAAATCTCGTCTAAGACTTTCACTTCCTTTGCTTCCAAATCTTTTCCTCCATTCTGTGCATATTTGCACAAACAGGCAGTCCTGAAAGAATAAGCACACTCTTTCGTTCTTCCTTTTTATAATTTTCGTTTGCATCATCGGCAATTCCAGTATAACATTGACTAGCCTTGAACTCAACGAAAAGCTCCAAATGATACGTTCCTTATGTCAAACTCATATGATTTGCTTTTGCTTCCAGCCACCCTGAAAATACCGGAATCCGGCAATCATCAGCCCCACTGCCCAGCCAGCGGGATTTGCCCATAATATGATCATTCCCCCAGTGGCATCTGCCAGAGCATACGTCAAAGATACCCTGACGGCAAGATTGCAAAGACTGCTGCATAAAAACCACCTCATGTCTGCCGCCCCCCGCAGTATTCCGTTGCTGACATTCATGATTCCCATCACAAAATAGAACATGGAAACCGTGCTAAGATAACGCGCCCCGATGGAGATCGCCTCCGCACTGGAATCCGAATTTAAAAACAGCCCTACGAAACCGTCCCCTGTAAAATGCAAAAGGAGGGCAATGGCAAGCCCGATACAGACTGCCATCAGAAGACAGAGCCGGTATCCTTGTCCAATGCGTTGCGGCTTTTTCGCCCCCATATTCTGAGCCGTATAAGTAGACGCCGCATTCCCCACGGCCACCATCGGGACAATCGCAATACTGTCGATCTTCGTCGCCGCCGTGTATCCTGCAAGAAAACTGGAACCAAACCGGTTTACCGCAGACTGGATCAGCAGCATCCCTACTGAGACTATGGACTGCTGAACGATGGTTGGTATCGCTACCTTTACCATATTTGCCAGAAGGCTGACGTCAAACTTAGCAAATGTCTCGGTCTTTAATCCTTGCAGCTTACGCATCAGAAAAAAGAAAGACAAAAGCGCAGAAATACCCTGTGCAATCAGGGTAGCCCAGGCCACCCCTGCCACGCCCAAGTGAAGTTCTGCCACGAAGTAAAGATCGAGACCGATATTTAACAGCGAAGAAAACATTAGAAACAACAGCGGTTTTCTGGAATCCCCCAATGCGTTAAATATTGCAGAAAATGCATTATATAGAAAAAGAAATGCAAATCCAAAGAAATAAATCTGCATATAGTCCGCCGCTTCCTCAAACACATTGTCCGGCGTTCCCATCAGTCGCATTAGTCCCCGATTAATCATGCTCCCCACGATGCTGAGAAAAATACTGAATCCCAGAATTGAGAACAGAGCCGTAGAAATCGCCGTCTTCATTTTCTCTAGCTGATTCGCCCCAAATAGCTGGGAAATCACCACCGAGCAGCCTATGCCCGTTCCAATTGCCACCATCACAAACAACATGGTGACAGCAGTAGAAGCGCCCACTGCCGCAAGCGCTTCTTCTCCCACCACGTTTCCCACAATGATGGAGTCCATTATATTATAAAACTGCTGAAAAAGATTTCCTGCCACCATGGGCAGCGTGAATCCAATCAACGCCTTTGCGGGGTTCCCGCTGATCATGCTTCCCTTCGTATGCTCTGCCATAGGCTCCCTCCCTAACGTCTTCCATTCTCAGGCGCTTTCTTCTGCATCAGCATTGATTGCCTCCATCTCTGTTCTCGACATGCGGAAGCACTCCATGATCTTAGGAGAAAAAATCCCGCATTCCCCGCCCAGGATCATATAATATGCTTCTTCTTTAGAGTAAGCCCGTTTATAAATACGTTCCGTGATTAAGGCGTGATATGCGTCTACCACGGATACAATCTGCGCAGAAATCGGTATTTCGTCTCCTTTTAATCCTTCTGGATATCCCGTTCCGTCATAACGCTCATGGTGATAGCGGCAGATCTCCATGCTCTTTTTATGATACTCAGGCGTCTGCAGATCTTTCATCATTTTCATGATCTCACAGCCTTTGGTCGTATGAGACTTCATATACTCTGTCTCTTCCTTTGTAAGCTTTGCCGGCTTATACAGCACATGATCTGAGATTAAGAGCTTTCCGATATCACGCAGAGAAGACAGTTCCGCAATGGCCTCCACATCTTGGTCTGTCAGCTTGTACTCGGGATAATTCTGCATGACATTCTTTCCGACAATCCTGCTGATCTCCCTTGTAATCTGCATATTTTCCGAAAACTCAGGATAATGGTGCTCTAAAATATTGCACACGATATCAATCATTTTCTCATTGCTCTTTTTTAATTTCTCCGCCTGAAGCTTCATCACAGCGTACTGCTTGCGCAACATCTGGTTTTGTTCCCGCACTTTCGCTTCCATCTGATTCTTGTGCTGGTACAAAGATATGTTATTATAGACGCGGTTTTTAATCACATCTGGATCAAACGGCTTTCGAATCAAGTCGGAGGCTCCCATGCGAATACACTTTTTTTCGACCTCGGCGGAATGCTCCGCCGTGACAATCAGTACTGGAATGTGATTCATCCATCCCTTTTTCTTCATCACTTCCAAGACCCTGCTGCCGTCTTCGTTCGACAAGTGCCAGTCCAACAATACCGCCGCCGTCTCTTTCTGATACTGTTCCAACGTCTGCAGCGCCGCCGCCGTGTCGCCTGCCTGCAGGATCTGGTAATCTGAGCGAAAAATCTCCGCCAAAATCAAACGGTTGCTTTCCATATCATCCACAATCAACATTTTATCCCGATTCATATGTACCCTCCTTAATTCCGAAATACGCCGATTTCTTTGAATGACAGACGCACTGTGACATTTTTCACAGAATTGGCCGCGCTCCAATGCATCCCGTTCATCTGCACCACGGTACCGGCATTGAGAATGCCATGCACCACCATTTTCGCCTCATTTGCCTTGCTGCGCTTTTGCTCTAATTCCTTGGCACGTTCCATCTGCAATTCCATCTGCTTACGCTTGATATAAGTAGCCTGTTCCACTTTCAGGTATAAGTCCATCCCATTCCTGATCTCCGGCGGATATTGCTTTTGCAGCTTCCGATAGGCTTCCTCAAAAATTGCAAGCTCCGACTGGAATTTCTTTAATTTCATCTCCGCTTCTTCTTCCTTTTCAATCATCGCCTGACTGACTCCTAGGAAGATACTGGTAAGCAGTCCGGCGCGGTTTCCAATATGATGCGCCTCAATCCCCTGGACTGCCGCTGCGCTGCCACCGATAATCGCTCCTCTCGTACCAGAAATCATAATGTCCTTTCCGGCTATCAGGTTGCTGTTCATGACATAATTTGCATAAATTCCGCCATTTGCAGTAAGAGACGCTCCCTCAAAAAACTTTCCATGAATATCTCCTGCTGATTCGATGACGGCAAGGCCGCCGCCGGAAACGCCTTTTTTAATGACAATCTTCTGCCCGCTCTGCAGATGGGCAGCTTCCACATTTCCTTCTACAATCAATTCGTCTTTTGACTGTATCACCACTCCGCTTCCCACGTTTCCTCTGACCCAGATGCTTCCGTTAAAGCGCAAATTGCCCGTGGAGATGGTTACCTCGTCGACCACCAGAAGCGGCTGTATGGTAATCTCATTATTTTTGAGCTCAATCTTCCCGGACTCTCTGGCAATGTAAGTCTTCTTATCCTGGGAAAGCAGAAACCCTCTTCCTTTAAGCATCTGCTTCTCCTGCCCTCCTTGAGCCGGAAGCTCTGTGCCGTCCACCGTTCTTCCTCCCATTCCTGGCTGAGCCTCATGATATACAGCGATCACCTGCCCTGCCTTCACTTGCTCAAAATACACGGTATTTTTATAGTCAATCGAGCCATCCTCCCGGATGGCGGGAATCTGGGGAATCCCTGTCCGGAAAAAGAATTCATAGTATCCATCCCTGCCCCGTTCTGGCCTTACCCCTTCTGCAGCCAGAAAACGGTTGGTTGCATGATCCGATTCTTTTAAATATTTCTCTATATTATCCTGTTTAATTCCAAATACGATATTTTCCTTTGCCAGAAGGCGCATGATTTCATTCTTTGTCTTGCAGGATCCTTTTTCCAGCGTCACATATGCTTCCATTTTGTCCTGGCTCACTGTCACCAGGCATTCGGACGCAAGCTTCGCCTGCTCTTCTAGCATTTCAAACTGAATATCTTCCGTAGCATCCGCTTGCGTCATCATCTTCTTGCGGATCTTCTCCATCTCTTTTGCCGAGTACATCATGCTGCTATAAGCTGATACGTCTAGTCCCTCTTCCAGGCCAAGCCGGATCTCTCTCATCTGCTGCCAACGGTACAATTCCCTTGCATATATAGATACGTCCACACGTCGTTCCAGGCCAAGCCGGATCTCTCTCATTTGCTGCCAGCCAAAGTTAATTTTCGCATACACGGTTACGTCCAGGCCTTCTTCCACGCCCAGCCGGATCTCCCGTATCGATTCTCCTAGAAACTCTTTGATCAGGAAAGAGCTTACATCTGCCTTGTGCTCCAAAGCCAGCCGGATCTCTTCCAACTGATCTGGCTCGTACCCCTCGGTGATATAAGGAAAAATATTAACATTTCTCTGCTTTGCCTTGCGGATCTGCCGAAGATATCCTGCTCCCAGCTTTTGATGTTCTGATAGATCTATGCCTTCTTTCAGACCTTTGCGGATCTGACGCATACGGTCATAAGAAATCTCTGGCCTGGCATAAACGGACACGTCCAGTCCGCACTCCAGTCCTTTCTTAATCTCTTCCATCTGAAACCAGTCATAATTTACAGAAGTATACCAGGATACGTCCAGCCCTTTCTCAATTCCCTGACGAATTTCTTCCATTTGCCCCTTATCAAACCCCATGGCTTCATACTTTTTTAATAACTGATTATTCATCGGCCACCTCTTTACTTCTATATTATTACCCTGCCTTTTCATTTTAAGATAAATATAGCCAAGTGTCAACAAACGTTTCTAGTTTATAAACTTTTAATAATTCGTGCAGCCCTTGATTTTCCTTGCTTTTCCAGTATTTGTTAGCACTCTTTTACAGAGAGTGCTAATTTCCTATTGACTTTTTCATTTTTGGGTATTACAATCTTTTTTAGATTAAATACAGAAACCTTAAATGAAAACAAAGGAGCGTAATTTTATGAGTAACAAACACGGAAACCTTTCCATCAACAGCGACAATATTTTCCCCATTATAAAAAAATGGCTCTATTCCGATCACGATATTTTTTACCGTGAGTTAATTTCCAACGGCTGCGACGCCATTACCAAGCTGAAAAAACTGGATCTGATGGGCGAATACGAAATGCCCGCAGACTATGAGGCAAAAATTCAGATTCTGGTAAACCCGGAGGAAAAGACGCTTAAGTTCATTGACAATGGCCTGGGAATGACTGCTGACGAGGTGGAGGAATACATTAATCAAATCGCATTTTCCGGAGCCACGGATTTCCTGGAAAAATATAAGGACAAAGCCAGCGAGGAGCAGATTATCGGTCATTTCGGTCTTGGCTTTTATTCTGCTTTCATGGTGGCAGACGAAGTGCACATTGATTCCCTCTCCTATCAGAAAGACGCCGTCCCTGTTCACTGGGAATGTGACGGCGGCACGGAATTTGACATGTGCGACGGTACTAAGACCACAGTGGGCACAGAGATTACCTTGTTCTTAAATGAAGACTGCCTGGAATTTGCCAACGAATACCGCGCAAAGGAAGTCATTGAAAAATATTGTTCTTTTATGCCCACCCCGATCTACCTCGCAAAAGAAAATGCCGAGGAAGAATATGAGACCATCCCCGCTGACGAGGTAACCGAAAAGGACAAGGTCATTGAAACCATCGTCGAGGAGGCAAAGTTCGAAGAGAAAGAAAATGAGGACGGCACCAAAGAGCAGGTCGAGATCTCTCCCAGGACCGAGAAAGCTAAAATCGTAAAGCGCCCTGTCTCCTTAAACGATACCCATCCGCTGTGGACGAAGCACCCCAATGACTGTACGGACGAGGAATACAAGGCCTTTTACCGGAAAGTGTTCCAGGACTATAAGGAACCGCTATTCTGGATCCATTTGAACATGGACTATCCGTTCAACCTCAAAGGAATCCTGTATTTCCCCAAAATCAACACTGAATATGATTCCATCGAGGGAACCATCAAATTATATAACAACCAGGTATTTATCGCAGACAATATCAAAGAAGTGATCCCGGAATTTCTGATGCTGTTAAAGGGCGTCATTGACTGTCCGGATCTTCCGCTGAACGTCTCTCGAAGCGCACTGCAAAACGACGGCTTCGTAAAAAAGATTTCTGATTACATCACAAAGAAAGTCGCTGACAAATTGAGCGGCATGTGCAAGACAGACAAAGAATCTTATGAGAAATATTGGGACGATATCAGCCCCTTTATCAAGTTTGGCTGTCTCAAAGATGAAAAGTTCTGCGATAAGATCAATGACTATATCTTATTTAAAAATTTAGATGATAAATACCTCACGCTTCCGGAATGCCTGAAGACGGAAGAAGACGCCGAAAATGCCGAAGCAGATTCTGACGCTGCGAAAGAAGCATCGGATGGTGCAGACAGCGAATCCGCTTCTGATCAGCCAGAAGACCAAAAGGACAGCCGCAAGCCCGTTTACTATGTAACGGACAGGCAGCAACAGGGTCAGTATATTAACATGTTCAAAGAGCAAGGCATGGACGCCGTGATTTTAGACCACAATATTGACACCTCCTTTATCACCCAGTTAGAGCGCAGAAATGAAAAAATCCGTTTTGTGCGCATTGACTCAGATCTCACAGATTCCCTCAAAGAGGAAGTCTCTGAGGAAGAATTAAAAGAAGCGGCTGACACCCTCACGGAAACTTTCCGCAAGGCGCTGAACAATGAAAATCTCAAAGTAGCCGTAGAAAAATTAAAAAATGCTGAGATCTCTTCTGTAATCACCCTCTCGGAAGAAGGGCGCAGAATGCAAGACATGATGAAAATGTATGGCATGGCAGGCATGGATCCCTCCATGTTTGGCGGCGATCAGACTTTGATCTTAAATGCCAACAACGAGCTGGTGACCTACATCTTAGAGCATAAGGATTCTGAGCATGTTCCCGTGTTCTGCGAGCAGCTTTATGACTTGGCTCTGCTTGCCAACCACCCGCTCTCCCCAGACGCCATGGGCAAATTCATTGCCAGAAGCAATCAGATCATGCTGTTGCTGGCGAAATAATCTGCAAAGCGGCTGTTACAAGATAGGCGTTCTATACAAGATACGACATTGAGAGCGCAAAGCTCTCGCCCATATCTTGTATAGAAGAGGCTGCCGCACTAAGATCTTTACTTGCTCAAAAGGTTTCCATTGCAAAGCAATGCAAACAAAATGCACAAAAGTCATCTTGGAAAGCTAGCTTTCCAGAGTGATTTTTGTGCATTCTGTCTTTGCCGCATGAGCGGCAAGACCTTTTGAACAAGTAAAGATCTTAGTGCGACAGTCTCAGCCCTTTTATTGTACTGCGCAACCACATCGTGACATCCACTCGCACGGGCGCACATTGCTCTTGCTTTGGTTTTCAAACTCTTTTTATGATTACTCTATCACAAGCCCTGTCTCTTTCAGCAGTTTTTGCATTCCCTCTTTATCCACTTCCCGGAAACTTTTTATCTTATTTTTGGAATCCCGGCAGACTTCAAGATATACAAGGTTTTTCTCATCTGGCTTATCTGCGAAAGTGTATATTCCCTTATCATACAATATTGCTACTTTTTTGCCGTCATATTCCCATCCCCCTGATTTAGGGTTTGCAGTGATCCCCAAAGCGGCATATTCTTTGGGAACATCGCAAAAGCCTTGATATGTCTCCTCCGTTTCAGCTTGTGCTTGCGCCGCGTCAGGTCCCACTTCATCTGAGAATTGTTTATAGATTTCTTCGTACAATCCAGTTTGACCCTCCTGTGTCTGTGAAATCTCCTGCACAACCTTTGTCGCTTGGGAAGCTTGCACCGTTCTTTGCTCGACACTGTCTCCCTCATATGTCGCAGTGCTCTCCTGCGCCATGCGGCCGCTCATTGCAAGCGCCGAAGTGGCAAACGCCAGGACAATTGCCGCTGTCAGCACACAAGATGTTATACATGCTAAAATAGATATTTTTTTCTCTTTCATAATCGCAACAATCCTTTCTTCTATTGCATTTTCATTGAAGCCATTTCCCCAGGACATGCGCATGTTTCTCTCTTCTTCCATATGTATCAATGCCAGCGCATAAGGGGCGCGCATTTTTTGTCCCATATGCTTGATCACGTTTTTGTCACAGGCAAGCTCCAGATCCTGGTTCGCCAAACGATTCATCACCCAGACCAAGGGATTAAACCAATGGATACAGCATGTCACAATCAAAAACAATTTTTTCAACGCATCCCAATGACGGATATGCATATATTCATGAATCAATATAAATCTTAACTGTTCTGGCTTCTCATTGACCAGCTCCTTAGGCAGCAGAATTACCGGACGAACGATCCCATAAGTCAGCGGCGTTACTGTTCGATCCCACTGGCGGATCGATATTTTGCGCCGCACAGGAAGTGAATCCGCCCATTCTTGCACCGTCCGTTCCCCTGCTGGCAAAGACGTCTGAAACTCTCTGTTCCATCTCAAATAGGAAAAAAGATACCATCCTGCGCAGATTGCCGCTCCTGCCAAATAGATGCCGGTCCACCCCAGGCTTCCTTTGGTCCCTCGATCCTCTTTTGCCTCGAGAGAACTGACTGCTGCACCTGAATCATCTGTTCCCGAAAGTCCTTCCTGAACTATTTCCTGACTCTGTCTTAAAACGTCGTCTGACAATCGATGCTCAGATACTTTCAGATACTTTTCAGCAACAGAATAAATGCTGAACTTGCACGGAATGGAAACAGGGAGCAAAAGCCTTAGCAAGACAAGGAACCACAACGCCTGAAAGGTTCTTCCTGGCAATTTATGTAAAAACAGGCTGCGGACCAAAAGTACGACCAGAATCAAAATTCCACCAGAAACGCTCATCTCCCATAAGCTCATAATCCGTCACCTCACTCCAGCTCCCCCACAATGTTCTTTAAATGCTCGATCTGCTCCTGCGATAGTTTCTTTCTGCCAAGCAGGGCCGCAAACAACTTGTCCGCAGAACCATCATAGACTTTATTAATCAATTCATCCGTCTGCGCTCTCTGCACCTCTTCCTTCGGGATCCGGGCATGGCACATAAACTTAGGCTCAGACCGTTCAATCGCACCTTTTTTGATACAGCGCTTAATCAGCGTATAGGTCGTATTTACATTCCACCCCACTTCCTCTTTTAACACATTCGAGATATGCTTTGCCGTAGAATCACCTTCCCTCCACAAGACATCCATGACTTTTAATTCCGAATCAAAAAGCTTTGCGTCCATATAATTCCTCCTTGTACTACTATAGTAGTTTGATATCTTTATACTACCAGAGTAGTTTTGATTTGTCAAGACTGATACGACAAAGTGTCTTATCGGTAATTCCAAGGAATTTTCCTGCAGTAATAAAGACCTGCTGCAAGAGAGAACTGCTTGCGGGATATGAAAGCCTATGATACAGGCTCCCATATCCCATTGCCGCTCTCTGATGCAGCAGGTCTTTGTCATTGTATTTGCTCTGATGCCTTGGTGACAAAAGGCAATTGCGCCATATGCTTTTCAAAGTTACCAATTACAGTATTTCTCATAAACCTGGAAGAAATTATCTGTCTTCACATCCTCATTGATTTCCACATTCACTTTCTCCCATACCTTCTCATTAAATTCCGAAGGCAGTTCTTCTAAAAAATCCTGGTATACGTCGTCAAAAGCTTCTTTTCTGCGATTTTCCAAAATCACTACTTTATTGCCATCTGTTTTTTCCTGGTCATAGTGATTGACGCATTTGATAAAATAGTAGCCGTCATCCGCCTTGATTTTGCCGCTGACCTGATCAGTTTCCAACGCAAACGCTTTCTTTGCCACTTGCTTTGCCACGTCATTCTTTCCAAAATATACTTCTGTCTCTAATGCCTCGTTATAAAGGTTGGCAACCGTAAGGAAGTCAGCGCCCTCTTCTAATTGCCGCGCCACTTCCCCAGCTTTCTCCTCTTCCGAGACAAAGATCTGGTATGCCTGCATCACTCTGGCTTCCTCGTCGCTGACCTCGTCATTCACTCCCTGAGTCAAAAACGTGTAAAGTTTATTGGCAAGCCCATAACGGGCGTACAATTTTTCAATATCAGACCTTTTCACTTTCATGTAATCTTTCTCGGCATCGTTCAAAGAATCATAGTAGGTTTCCGCAGCTTTGCGAACCTTGTCTTTTTCTTCCTTTGTCAGGGAAATTTCTTTGTCCTTTGCCAAAAAATCCATCGCCATGATCTGTGCCAGCCTGGAAATTGTCAGATCCTTGACATAGGTTTCCAGATCGTTGTCCCCGGCGTCCAGCTCCCAAAGATCAATGTCATACATGGTCGCATACATGTTCTGATAATTGGTCAGTATCACCCGTGCCTGGGGAAGGGTGCAGACTTCTTCCTCAATCTTAAATACCTCATTTTCCATGGCGTTTGAATTGACCACCACTTCCGTGTCTCCCATTTTACATCCTGGCAAGCATGCCAAAAGAAGTGCGCAAATGCCTATGATCTTCCATTTCTTATCCGTTCTCATTTGTAACCTCTCCATTTATCTTTGTTCCATGGCTTTATCTAGCCCAGCGTTTCCACTATGCTGCGCGCCACGCTCAAGCCGTTTGCCGACGCCTGCTGCAGCCCCCGGGTAACAGAAGCGCCGTCGCCGATGGCGCGCAGTCCAGGGATGTTCGTTTCAAACTGCTCATTTACTACTACTTTGTTGGAATAAAATTTAACTTCCACGCCGTAAAGCAAAGTCTCGTCGCTGGCAATTCCAGGCGTTACCTTGTCCAATGCGAAAATCATCTCCTCAATATCCACCATGATCCGGTGTGGAAAAACCAATGACAAGTCTCCAGGAACTGCGTCTTTTAACGTGGGAATCAAATTATTGCGGCAAAGACGTTCCTCCGTCGTACGCCTGCCCCGGCGAAAGTCTCCGAATGTCTGCACAAGGATCCTGCCGTCGCATAGCATATTGGAGAGCTGGGCAATCTGCTTGCCATACTCTATCGGCGTCTTAAAAGGCTTGGTAAAGTTCTTAGACACCAGCAAGGCAAAATTTGTGTTATTGGTCTTAAGGTCGTTGGACTTATAGGCATGGCCGTTGACCACGGCAAGGCCGTTTTCATAATATTCCGCAGCCACCTCCCCCGAAGGATTGGTGCAGAACGTGCGCACTTTATCATCGAATGTCGGCGTATGGTATACTAGCTTTGCCTCATAGAGGTTTTTATTCAAAAATTCCATCACCTCGTCGCGCACTTCCACCCGGACGCCGATATCAACCGTTCCCACCTTCGTCTCAATGCCATGTTCCTTGCAGATATGGCTGAACCAGTCCGCTCCTTCCCTGCCAATGGCGCAGACAATTTCCCTGCCATAAAAGGATTCTCCTTCTTTTGTGACTACGGCCACGGCTCTTCCATCTTCTATGCGCACGTTTTCCACCATCGTGCCAAACTTCATCTCCACCCCCTGCGATAAAAGATGCTCTTGCAGGCGGCTGTATATCTTATACCCTTCTTCTGTTCCCAAGTGGCGGATCGGGCATTCTACCAGCTTTAAATTGGCATTGATCGCTTTTCTTCGGATCTTGCGGATCTCCTTTTCTTTCCCAACGCCATAGACGCTGGCGTCAGCGCCGAATTTCAGATATATCTCATCGGATTCCTGAATCAATGCAAAAGCCTTGTCATAGCCAAGAATCTCAGGGAGATTGCCTCCCACATCTGGAGACAGCGACAATTTTCCATCGGAAAAAGCGCCTGCGCCAGCAAATCCTGTCGTAATAGAGCAAGGCTTACACCCGACGCAGACCCGCGTCTTGCGCTTGGGGCACTGCCGCTGCTCGATCCGTCTTCCTTTTTCCACCATAAGCACCTTGAGCTCTGGCTTTTGTCGTAACAGCTCATAGGCACAAAAAATGCCCGAAGGCCCGGCGCCAACAATAATCACGTCATATTTTTTCATATTGATCTCCATATTCCGGTCCCCTATGCCTCCACTACCAGAAATCTGCCGTCTGGCAGGGCAAACACTTCCAAGGCCTCTTCTAATTCCTCATTGCTCATCTGGGCGACGTCTGCGCCTTCCTCCTCAAAGTATGCCCGTACATCTTTGATATTGTCGCAAACCACCGCCATGCAGTCTTCCAAGAACTCCTCTGCCTCTTCAAGGCTTTGGGCAACCGTCTCATCAAAGAGCTGGGATTGTTTTTCCAGAAAGCATTGCAAACACATTTCATCATACTGATTCATTCTCTTTTCCTCCTGATACCTCTATGATAGTATGAATCTCACAAAATTTCAATGCCTGATTCTGCGATCTCTTGAAAAATCCTTGCCACTGGAAGGCCTACCACGTTATTGTAATCTCCTTGAATCTCCTTGATATAGAGGGCGCACCTGCCCTGAATCGCATATGCCCCCGCCTTATCCATCGGTTCCCCTGTACGGATATAAGATAAAATCTGCTGTTGCTTGATGGGATACATAGACACTTTGGTCTCCTCATAGAAAGAACGGCTTTGCTGCCTGCCTTCTGCTTTCACAATCAGGGTAACTCCCGTAAACACGCTGTGCGTCCTGCCTGATAAAAGCCCCAGCATCCTTTGGGCGTCCTTTTGATCTCTAGGCTTTCCCAAAATCTGATCTTCAAGCGCCACCACCGTATCGGCGCCCAGCACTATCACAGGCTCTTCCCAAGCTCTTCTTGCAACTTCCTCGGCTTTCTGCCTCGACAACTCCATCACTACGTCCTTGGGGCTGGATGAAGAGATTACCTCTTCTGCTGTGGCGGGAATGATTTCAAACGCTGCACCCACCTGCTCTAATAATTCCTTTCTCCTGGGAGACGCCGAGGCTAAAATCAATTTATATTTCATATGCTCATCCTTTCTAAGGTTTTGTTCGTTCCTTACACTATGACTATCTCATTCAAACAAAACGAATATATGATCCGCTCTTTGACCGGACTGCCTAACGCACGCTCAATCGCCTCCTGGTACAGTTCCATCTGCTTTCGATAACGTTCGGATAATTCTTCAGCCGTCTTCACACGGTCCGTCTTATAATCCATCAGCACAATTCCGTCTTCTTCCTCAAAAAACACGTCGATAATCCCTTGGATCAATAGCATTTCCTGGCTTTTGCTTTCTGCCAAGGCTTCACTTGCAGGCTTTCCCATCACGAAAGGCTTTTCACGATACAGTTTTCCCCGTTCTGCCGCTTTCTGCATCCGCTTCCCCAAAGAAGTGTTTAAAAAACGTTTCAATGCAGAGACATTGATCATCTTTCGCATTTTTTTATCTATCTTCTGCTGTTCCTCCATTTCCCTAAGCTGTTTCTCAACGGATGCAAGCGTGCGGGTAAAATCATAGCATTCTAGTACCCGGTGCATTGCCGTTCCCCGGTTTGTGGCAGTATTTACCTCCTGTCCCTGCTCCATGAATTTAGGAATATAGTGATCTTTCTGCTCCTCTGCTTTGTCTATTTCAATGGAATCCTGCTGCTCTTCTTCTTGACGCATATTGCCGCTTTCCCAGTCAATCCGAGGGACGTGCCGTTCTTCTGGCAGCGCATCCATAGCGCGGCGCTTTAGCTCTGACACGGACACTTTGGTGCGCATCACCGTTTCCTCCTCATAAGGATAACGGTACGCCAGACGCCTGGCAACCTGTTCTTCCCATTGCGGTTCTGCTTTCTTTAACCTGGCAAACAATTCTATCTTAGTCAGCTCTTCTCTTGCCGCATGTTGCTCCTGGGCGCTGCAAAGATCCTCCATCTCCAGCAAATGCACTGGATATTTGCCAGGATAAGCTGCGCACGCCATCAAGATAAACTGTAAAAAGGTACTGGCGTTCTGCCTTTTTAAAAAGGAAATGGCTCCTGGCTCTTGCAATAATGCTTGTTCTCCAAGTCCTGGCTGCTGCCGTTCTTCTCCCACAACTGCAATGCCAAGCTCTGCCAATTTCTGTTCCGCTTTTTTCAGCACCCCGGTCAGAATCAGCTTCTCCTTTGCCCTAGTCAGCGCCACATACAAAATCCGAAGCTCCTCCCCGGTATTTTCCATTGCAATCTTTCTTGCCAAAAGCTGCCTGGTAAGCCCTGGCGTTTTTAATCGCCGTTTCAGGTCTGTGACATCCATTCCAATGCCAAGCTCTGGATGCAGCACCACACGCTCCCGGATATCCTGGCTGTTAAACATTTTTCCCAATCCAGAGACAAAGACCACTGGAAATTCCAGACCTTTGCTTTTATGGATGCTCATAATGCGCACGGCGTCTTCCGCCTCCTCCCCCTCTGCCATTGGAAAGTCGACCTCATATTTCTGAAGCTGGTCCATGTAACGAATGAAATGAAACAGCCCTCGGTAGCTGGTGTTCTCATAGGCAATCGCCTTTTCTACCAGCATCTCTAGATTTGCTTTGCGAATCTCGCCGTCTGGCAAAGCATACACATAAGCCTGATACCCCGTTTCCTCTAGCAGTTCATACAAAAGCTGGTGGATCGGCGTATAGCTGACCTTTCTTCGGAATTTCTGCAGCAATTCCAGAAAGCTCTCTAGCTTCTCTCTGGAGTCCTGTGACAATTTTATAGATGCAAGGTGGTTCTCCAGAGGATCTTGCGCCGCCTGTGATTGTTGCGGCAAGTAATGCAACACTGCCTGATAAAATCTTTCTTGAGGAAACTGTATTCGAAGGATTGCCAGTTCTTCTCCGCTAAGCCCCACCACCGGAGACGACAATACCGCCGCCATGGGGATATCCTGGCTGGGATTGTCCAGGATCTTTAATAAATTTAAAGCCGTTTGCACTTCGATCGACGAGAAATATCCAGTTCCTGACGCCGCCCGGGCAGGAATTCCCATCTCACCCAACGACTTTACAAAGATATCCGCCCATCCAGTCATAGAACGCAGGAGAATCACGATATCTGAATAGCGCAGGTTACGGACGCTTCCTTGATCTTTTTCTGACGGCATCTGGTCGGTAACTTTCTGTTCCTTGATCAGTCTGCGGATTTCCGTTGCGACCGCCCTTGCCTCCAGCTCCTGGACTTTGAGCTCTGGATTTTTGTCTTCTGGATTAATCACCACGATCCTTGTGTCAAACATCCCTGGCGTCCCTTGGGGAAACGAAGCTCCTGGATATAACGCCGCCTGTGCGTCATAAGTAATGTTTCCTATGTCATGATTCATGATTTTGCAAAAGATATCGTTGACTGTCTCTAACACCTCAGGGCGGCTACGGAAATTCTTATGCAGGTCTATTCTTTGATCTTCACTTTCCTGCTGCGTATAAGCATTATATTTTTCCATGAAAAGCTCAGGACGCGCCATGCGGAAACGGTAAATGCTCTGTTTGACATCCCCCACCATGAAGATATTGTGCCCGCCTTCTGCCTCCTTGGACACTGAGCGCAGAATGGCTTCCTGCACATAATTGGAATCCTGGTATTCGTCAATCATGATCTCTTCATAGTGATTGCGAAGCTCCTGCGCCGTACGGCTGGGAGCATGACTCTCTTCTTCTACCAGGATCTTGAGGGCGAAATGTTCCAGATCATTAAAATCCAAGATATTTTTTTCTCTTTTTTTCTGCGAAAAAGCATCGATAAACGAGAGCGTCACCTCGATTAGCATCTCTGCCACCGGACGGCAGTTCTGCAAATCTTGCCGCATCTTTGCCGGATTCTGGAAAAAAAACTGTTCTATGATCTTCTTTACAGAGGCTTTCACCTCATTGCGCAGCTTTTGCACTTGATCTTTTTTAGCCGCATCCCCTGCAAATTTCCGCAAAGACGGCAGACGCCCAAAAGAAAAGCCCTGGATGCGCTCATAATACGCCTGATATGTCTGGCTCTGCGCTATGTGTTCCATGGCTGCGGCTTCACGTTCCAATAATTCGAGATAATCGCAGGGACCATCCTCCAAAAGGCATATCTTGCAACACTGCCTCATCTGCCGTGCCCACTGGCTCGCCAAGTTCTCTAAATATGCTAACAATTCCCTGGTAACCGCAAGGCTGTCAAACTGCTCTTCGCTTGTTACTTGAAAGGGCTTGCCGCAGTCCGAAAGCCATTCTTCCACCCAGGGATAACTCATGGCGAACGCAAACAGCTTTGCTATCGCCTCTTTCAACGGCTGATCCGTCTTTCCTGTGGCGATAGTCTCAGAAAGAGCTAGAAACTGCGGCTTTGCCTCTTGGTAATATCGTTCCAGCACCTGATCGAGCACGTCGCTCTGCAGAAGCTTTAATTCTCCTTCTTCCGCCACCCGAAAATCTGGATCGAGGTCAATCCGATGAAAATAATTGCGTATCACATAAAGGCAAAAACTGTGAATGGTGGTGATCTGCGCATTATGCAATAAAGTCTGCTGACGCTGCAGACGAACATTTCCCGGCTGTCGTTCCAACGCTTTTCCCAAGGCGCTCCCAATCCTCTCCCGCATTTCTGCCGCAGCCGCATTGGTAAACGTCACAATTAGCAGTTGGTCAATATCCACCGGACGTATATCGTCGGTAATTTTCTGAATGATACGCTCCACCAAAACCGCTGTCTTACCGCTTCCCGCCGCCGCAGAAACCAGCAAGTTCCGGTTTCTAAGGTCAATCACCTGCTGTTGCTGCTTCGTCCATTTCTTATCCATGATTTCCTCCATTCTGTGCGTTTTTTGGCACAAATAGGTAGTTGTGAAAGAATTCTAAATTCTTTCACTCTTTCCTCCATTCTGTGTGCTTTTTGGCACAAACAGGTAGTTGTGAAAGAATTTTCAAATTCTTTTAGTCTTTTTTGACTCTAATATTTTCTTCTGCAGGCGGCTCTTGCTCAGATAATTGCTGCTGCATCTTCTGCAAAATTTCCCCGTCATCTTTCATATGTTCCAGCTTGCGGTATTCCTGCCCCGGAATGCCTGGATCGAATCCGCAGATCCCATGGTAAGGACAGTAGTCGCAGCCTGTATCCTCTCCCAGTTGATAAGGATTTGCGCCGATCTCGCCTTGAAAAATCTTCTTTCCAATTTCTTGTATTTTATGGTTCACATAGCCAGACAAAATCCGAAACTCGTCTTCCCCGGCTTTCTTTGCCTTTGGACTGACGCTTGGGTCCTCTATCAGGGACGCCACGCCTTTGAGCTTTAGCTCCTTTAATATTTCTTCCTGAATCTCGGCGTCGGTCTTCTTTGAATTCCCAGAAATCACAGGATCATCTAAATGATAGTAATACATCCCTCCTGGCGCAACATGCTTGTCTGGGTATTTCCGTTTTAAAAGCTCTACCGCCGAATTCAAATATACGACAAGCTGAAGCTGCAGTCCGTGATACAAGGATAAAAGCTGAAAATCATGGTTTCCCGATTTATAGTCCACGACTTTTACATATACAGCGTCTTCTGTCTTATGGGTATCAATGCGGTCAATCCTGCCCCGGAGCCTCATTTTCTCCTGGTCGCTTAAAATAAAATTGACTGCATCGAGACTTTCTGCAAAGGAAAACGAAATCTCATATCCTTCTGGGACAAAGCGACTAGTCCTAACTTGCTCCGCAATGGTCTGAACCGTCCGTTTCAAAATGCGCTTCATCCGCTCCACCAAATAGGCAGTCCGGGCTTCCCTAAAAAGCAGGCTGTCAAATCCAGAACCCAGCGCTTCCTCCACCGCCTGCAAGATCAGCCGTTCCTGTTCCTCCTCTGGCACGTCAAACCAATGATATCCTTCCCGTTCCATGGCGTTGGCATAACATTCCAACACCTGGTGAAACATGGTTCCCATATCCACCGGGGCAAATTCTCCCAAGCTGCGCTCTTCAAGCTTCAACCCATACTGAAGGAAATGGCGGAAAGCGCAGGCGCTGAAGCGTTCCAGCCGGGTAACGCTGTTTTCGAGCACATCGCCATACAACGCCCTGGTGACCTGCTTTCCCATGTCGCTGCCTTGATACTGGTAAAATGCCGCCTCTAAAAATGGCGCAATCTGTTCCCGCCATTTGGGCTGCTTTTCATACCACCGATACAGCGCGATCCATTCCGAAGAAAGTTCTCCCCGTTTTGCCATTTTCAGACCGTCCACAAAAAATTTGCGGCTGCTTTTCGGCGTCACTACCAGTTCCATGCCTGGACGCTCTTGCACACGCACCGGAACGAAATCTGGAAACATCTTTTCCATGGCTCTCACGAGGTAAGATTTCCGGCTCTCCTTTCCCTCCTGGCTTACGCGAAACCAGGTAAGATACAGCCGTTCCGATGGCTTCGTGAGATTGAGGTACAAATAAAATTTTTGAATAAAGCTGCGCTCCCGGTCTGTGGGGGAAAGTTCCATCTCGTTGGCTGCAAAAAGTTCCCGGTCCGCCTGGGAAATAATTCCCCCATGCTCTACAGCCTTTGGGATCAGCCCGTCGTTGACTCCTGCAAAGAACAGTACCTTGATATCGGACAGCCTGCTTCTCTCGATATCTCCAAGCACCACCCGGTCATAGCCAGGCGGTATGATGCCGATTGCCGCTGCCTCCATGCCAGCTTCAAGAATCTGGCGGTATTCTCGGATCTGCATCCGCTCATCTCCCAAGAGCTCCACCATCTTATCCAGCAAATCAATGACCACCTTATAGATCTGGTCATATTCTTTCGCAAGAGCAGTCTCCCCCTGCTGCTGAAACTGTTCTTGATATTCTTGAAGCCGTTCTTCGAGCTCAAGCGAACGGATCAGTTTATAAAACACCTGGGACTCTTCCAACACCGTGCGGTATTCTCCCTTTTTCAACCCTTTTTTGTCCGCCTGCCCTTCTGGCTTGCATTTGCGAAAAACTTCTCGCAATGGCGCCATCTGCTCCACGAGACGTTCCCTGAGCAGATTGATCAAATCCAGTTCTGCCTGATCTTGGACGTTTCCTCGGCGCACCCACTTTTTCTGCCATCTAGAAAATCCCCGGATATTTTCAGCAAGAAGGTAATTTTCCAGCAAGTCGATCTCATCGATCTGATAACCAGACAAGCCGCAGCGCAGATATCCCATCACCGTCTCATAGGAAAAGTCCTGCTCCACCAATAGCAACGCTCCTTTCAAAAATTCTGTCATCGGGTGAAAGAGAATATCTTTCGTGGTGTCTAAGAATAACGGAATCTCATATGTACGAAAGATTTTTTCGGCATACTTGCCATACAGTTCCACATCTCCGCATACGATTGCAATATCCTTATAACGGTATCCCAAGTCTCGTACCAGCCCCTTAATCTTTCTGGCAATAAATTCCAGCTCCTGCCTGGGATTTTGCAAAGAATACAAAAAAACGCCTTGCCTTAATTCTTGCTCCGTCTCTGCTGGCAATGCAAGAAACGCTTTCGGCTGTGGACGAAACAAATTTTGTTCCAGCCAAAGCAAGGACGGAGCCAAAGCAAAACGGCTCTTGCTGCCGTGCTTGATCCATATGGGTTCCCGGATCTCCACATGTTGACTCGCCGCTAGCTCTGTAAGCGTCTGCACCGTCTTTTTACTCATATAGAACAAATCCTGAATCCCCTGGCTGTGGTAAGGATCCTCGCGTTGATCTAAGGTCACTGTAACCAATAGCTCCCCCGTCAGCTTCATCAGCCTTTGCAGCAAATGATACTGCACCGGAGTAAATCCCGTAAAGCCATCCAGCACGATCACAGAATCTTTCAACTGCTTTGAGCGCTCCGCCTCCTGTGCCAGCACTTCCAAAAGTTCTTCTGCCGTGATAAACTTTCCCCGAAGATAGTCTAAAAATCCCTGGTACATCGTTTGAATATCCTGCATCTTGTGGCGAAACAAGGGGGACTGTTGTTTCTGTTCAATCAAAACGTCCAACTGCTGCGGCGCAATCCGATACTGGGTCAACTCCGAAATGATCGATTTCATCTCCGTGATATACCCTGTCTTTTTCATGCTGGCTTTGATCAGCTTTAGCTGGTCCTGCTGTTCTTCTGCCACCCGCCGCAGCACCAGGTTCTTTCCTGTCTCCTCCAATAAATTCAAGTTCCTCATGCCCAGCTCGTCAAAAATCCGGTAGGCAAGCCGGTGAAAGCTTACCACGTCCACATTCATAATGCTGTGATTTTCCTGCCTTGCCACCAGCTCCCGCTGGGTCTGCATCGTAAATTGTTCCGGCACCAGGACAAAAAAGGTGCGTTCTGGCTCTCTCTTAGACTGCTCTAAAATTCTTCGATATACATAATCAGATTTTCCACTTCCGGATCCTCCGAAAATCAACTGTAATGACATCAATGCTCTCCTTTTGTCAGATACTCCTGCCTAATCGAGGAATATCTTTTATTACTCTTGCGGTTACATGTGGATTAGGGCGTCAAAAAGCCCCTCTGTGGAACAAAAAGAGAGCTGCTGCAAAATACGAAGATTCTACGACGCATCGTAACAATACAGCCAATATCTGCGCCATATTTGTAGAAATCTCTCGTTTTGCGACAGCCCTATTTCCGACCATCTGAAAGGATTTACAAAGTCAGACATCCCGCAGCAAGCTGACTGGGCATGACTTATATTCCCTCATTCCTCTTCCAACGAATGATAACGGTCTGCAAATTTATCTGCTCCGCAGACATGACGTTCCATGTCGTATTCTGTAATGATATAGTCTCCTTCTCTGAGAAAGATCATCCCTCTGCGATTCTGGATAAAGGGACATACCACCGTGCCATCTTCCCTAGTTATCTTCAAAAGCTTATCCGTAGACACCCAGCCTGTAGTTAATACAGACGTCCATGGCATAAATCCATCTTCCAATCCCTTGCCAACCTCATACTGCACGGCCTCTACTTCGAATGAATTTCTCTTATACTTCTTCATACTGCCACCTACTTTCTTCTGTAATTTGAACCCCAGGTTCCTTTCTTATAATATACAGTAAAATGCACAAAAAAACAACCTTTTTACTGATTTTTTTAGGCTTTTTGTTTTCAAGGACCGAGGGTTTGAATTTATGAAACAAGAAGAACGAGCCTCTTAACCATTGAATCTTTTTCTCAACTGCATTGTACAGAATCCGCAGGCTCCTGGCACTGGCATTCACAGCCTTCCCCAAGTATGCGCAGGTAATGATTGGCTTCCCGCAGCACATGATCAGCCAAAAGAGGCAGAATCATGGATGAAATCTCACATTTCAATATTCCTTTCGTTCCTGCCTCTTTGAAATCCCGGATGCCTTGCGTCTGCTTGATCGTTCTTGCTGCGATCTCTTCGATCTGGGCACATTCTTTCTCCTTTGCCTCTGCAAGCAGACAACAGAATTCTTTGCCGAATTGGTCTGCTGTTTTGATAAGATCTTCTTCACAAGGATCCAGAAGGCCACGGATGAACCATGCATGTTCCATCATAATCTGATTCCAGAAAATTTCTGTTTTTCGCATACAAGGCGCAGCTATCGTTCCCCGCCGTTCCAGCTCCGTCAAAAATCCTCCGTACATTCTTGCCTCTCTAAGGATATGCTCTATCAGCAGGGGATATTGAAATGCAAATATCTCACATCTCTTTATTGCGTTTAAGGCCTCTTCTTTTAATTCAATCAGCCCTCTGACCAGCCGCAGCGCTTTTTGGTTAATTCGCCTTACCACGACATGCATGGGACGCCGGAACTGAACGCCGCTGCCGCTGCACAGATTTTCCTGCGCCGCCGTGATTTCCGTGTCAATGGAAATTCCAGTCAGCCTACAGGTCTTTTCCTCGGCATGTTTTGTATATGGCGTGAAAAGCTCCTGTGACTCTAGCACAGATTTTCCAACCGCCCCATTGCTGACTTTTGTAACTTCTGCCAACAGTTGCTCAAATTGCTGGTTAAACCACTGAGATCTCTGAATCAATGATTCCTCTTTCACAAGAAATCCTGACTCCAGAAACAGCGAATGTTCTTTCATGATCCTTAGAAAAAACAAATTCAACTCCAACGACAATGTAATATAATTTCCCATCTTCAAAAGCTCCTGTCCATTTATTTTTGCGGGGCGTTTTTTCACCCTTGAAAATAATATATGCATCTAGGAACTTTCTGCCATTTCTGATTCTCTTGCCACTAACTCTGTCTTGTGATAGTTAAAACGAATTTAGCGCAAGTCCTCCTGATACGCTGCAACTTATTTGCGAAATTGTTTTAGCAGCCATTTTCCCCAATCCCCGAGATCGCCATTGGTCCAACCCGTTTTCTTCTTACAGGAAGGCTTTATGAGCGCAGAACTCTCGTCCTTATTCGACAAGCTCCATCCTACATAGCTGATTTTATGTTTCTTTATGAACTTCATCCATTTGGCGCCCTCCGCCTTATTGAGGCCGCCCGATCCGCTTGCATCCGAAATCCCGAATTCTGAGACGAACAGCGGAAGTCCCTGTTCCAACGCTGTCTGGGCTTTTTCCCTTAGATTATCACCATGGCTTGCAGCATAAAAATGCAGGGTATACATCAGGTTTTTATATCCTTTCAACGGATGTTGCGCAGCAGCATCCACATCCTGGGACCAGGTAGGCGTTCCAATCAAAATCACTGCCTTTTTATCTTTGGAGCGGATGGCTTTTACGACTTTGTTTGCATAGGTCCGAATATCCTCCCATGAAGTCCCCCAATTTGGTTCGTTGCAAATCTCATAAATGACATTGGCATGGTTTTTATATTTGGCAGCCATTTTCTTAAAAAATTTCACAGACTGCTTCTCATAAAGCCGTGGATCGCCGTCGCTTAAAATATGCCAGTCTATAATCACATACATGCCTGCTTTCGTGGCGTATGTTACTCCCTGATCAATTTTCTTTTCCAACGCTTTGCGGTTGGCATCATCCCCGGTGCAGTAACCGTTATACTCGCTGGTATACATCGCAAGGCGCACGACGTTAATGCCCCATTTCTTCTTCATATGGGTAAAAGCTTTTTGGTTTACATACTCGGGATACCAGGAAAGTCCATGAGTACTCACTCCTTTTAGCTGGACTGTCTTGCCTTTTTCATTGACCAGCCGGGTTCCTTTGACCTTGAGGGCAGGAAGCTTCGCCGCATAGACCGTCGTGCTTCCCAGAAAAGCCGCAAGCACTATCACAAGCAAGAATCCCCAAACGTTCCATTTGTTCTTTCTCTTCATATTTGTCACCTCCGTCATATTATTCCATTTTAATTCTTAAAACGATTGAGTTTCGCAAACTCCTAATGATTCCATGATCGAGCAGAGTTCGAAAATCTTCAAGATCACGATTCCATAAGGATCGACTTAAGTAGCTCCATTGCCGATTCTTCTTCTGGATGATTGGTGCCCAGTTGTCCTCGGAATGCTTTAACAAGAATTAACTTTTTTATTCTATTAATTGCATCAACAGTCTCTTCCGTCTTAGTTTTTATCTTCATTTTCTTATCAAATAACTCATCTAAAATCGCTATAATTTTCTTTTGTTCTGAAATAGGCGGAATTATCATATCAATATCTTTTAATATTCTTAAATTGATGTTTTTCTGTGCAGTTGCTGGGGCATTCGCCTCTATCTCTTTCTGTAATTCATTCATCATATAATAGACAAATTTAGACTCTACATTTTTATAAGGAGTAAAACCAACCACACTATCTGGGAAACAACAGTCATATGATAAAATTGCTGTATCACCAATATTTGCTGCAATAGTAATACACAATGTTCCTTTTGCAAACATTTTACTTTGCTCTAATCCAAATTCACTTAATGTTTGTTTATGTTTTTTTATAAATACATTTGCCTCAGCCACATCACCTGTTTGTATGAATGGATACGCTCCACCAAATAATCTCGAATCATTTCTCGGTCTATGTTTTGAACGCCCTCTTTCTAAAATACCCAAATTCCCCAGTTTGTCTTTTTTCCATTCACTTTTTGAAATTCCTTTTTGCAGTCTCCATCTTTCCGTCAAGTTTCCGGTAAGGGCTTCATGAACAGCAGATGCAAAATTATCATCACAACAATTTCTCACATACTGTACTTTCTCTTTTGCCTCATCCAATTGAGCAAACATTCTCTCAATTCGGTCGACGATGCGTTGCTGCTCAGCTAATGGTGGAACAGGGATACAAAAATTTTTAAACAATGGATAATGTCGCCGATATCCCACATTAGGAATCTCAATTGCCTGAAACGCATAACAAAATGCTTTTGCATTCCAAAAAGATTTCGGTTTCAATACTTTTACACCATCAGCTCCTTGAACAAAGCGAAAATCTATATACTTTACACATCTTGTGTGGTCTCCAAAAATAACAATTGGCAAATTACTTTCATGCACGACATCTTCATTATCAGTATATCCACCGATAAATTCCTGCCCTTGATCTATTATAGGATACTCCCCCACTGCAGAATATTCTTTTGTTGTTAATTTTTTCTTACTATCTGTGACATTATCAAATGCATTTAAAAGATGAATCCAGCACCAATTCCCCGGCACCTGATAAGGCTGCTCCCCCGCTGGCACCAATGCCTGCTCCAGCTTTTCCTCTAACGACAGCTGCTCTTTCTTCTTTCCTCTCGCCATGCTACACCTCTGAACTTTCCAGAGACTTCAGCTCCTTTACCACGCTCTTTAACAAATCGACTGCTTCCTCCAACTGAGTGATGCATTCCTCCCCACTCTCAATCGGATCTGGCAAATCGTCATAATTCAACACGGAATCATCACGAATCAAACCCTTATCCAATGTGGTTCCAAGCTCTTCTCTTGTGAATGCCGTCCATCTTTGATCTTGTACCGCATGACGGTCTTCTGCTGTATAAGCAGCAATAAAGTCTTTAAAATGGTCGTACTTAAGTGGATTTGTCTTTCCAAAAGACGGCATATTCGTTCTCAGGTCATAAAACCATACCTCATCTGTATTGTCGTGATCAGCGATTCCTCTCGTAAAGAATAATACGTTTGTCTTTACGCCCTGCGCATAGAAAATCCCCGTAGGCAGGCGAAGCACCGTATGAAGCCTGCATTTCTCCATAAGATCCGCACGAATCCTTTCGCCCTCGCCGTCCGCGAACAATACATTGTCCGGCAAGACGACTGCCGCCCTCGCCTTGCCGTCTGCTTTCAAAGACCGATAAATATGCTGTAAAAAATTAAGCTGCTTATTGCTTGTCTGATAAGTAAAATCATCACGATTTGCGCGCTCTCCGCCTTTTTTCGTTCCAAACGGCGGATTGGTAAGCACAACGTCAAACCCATGCAGCGCTTTCCCCTGATTAGACAATGTATCACAGAGGTAAATTCTGCCTTCAATATCATGAAGCATGGCATTCATCAGCGCCAGCCTATGCGTTTCATGCACCAGCTCTGCTCCTGTAAATGCTTCTTTCTGTTCAAACTCTGCTTCTTCCTCTGTGAGATCCATCCAGTCATTGGTATGTTCCTTTACATATCGGTCCGCAGCTATCATGAAGCCGAATGTGCCACATGCCGGGTCGTTGCATCGTTCCCCTGGCTGCGGCGCAATCAGCTCTGTCATAACATCTATCAGTACTCTGGGCGTGAAATACTGCCCCGCTCCGGATTTCTTCTCATTTGCATTTTTCTCCAACAATCCCTCGTACAGATTTCCTAACCCCTCTTCTTTTGCCGAATACCAGTCTAACTCGTCGATGTTGGTAATGATCTTTTTAAGATTTGCTGGCTCTTCAATATTGCTTCTTGCCCCCTGATAGATTTCCCGTACCCGCCCAGTACAATTTTCACCAAGCGACTGAAGCAGCTCTTCATAAAACCGCTTCAGTTCGATGCCCTCTTTCGTCCTCAGCACATCCCAATGATAATCCTGCGGCACGTTCTTTTCGGCTCCCGTTTCCTTTGCCATTTTCAGAAACAAAATATAGGTCAGCTCTGTCACGTACTGGTGATAAGTAATCCCATCGTCACGAAGCACGTTACAAAGGTTCCATAATTTTGAAACGATTTCTGCATTTGTCATACTATAATTCCTTTCTTATGCCGTATACATGTGACTGTTGATTTCATCAATGACTGCATCCAGCTTATTTGCAAACGCCTTATTCACAGCCGCATATCCACCCTTGATTTTAAACTGCGGCGCTTCAAAAGACTCCTTATTGAGCACGACTTCTCTCAGCAGATATGCCTCTATCCGTTCCAGCCAATTAATCTGAACCTTGCTCAGTTCTGGATGCGCCGCCTTTGTCTTTACAATAGCGGAATGAATCCGTTCCTCTTTACTGACCAGGGCGTCGCCCATGCTTCTTTGGCGGATGAAGCTGATAATATCCGCTGCAACCTCTTGATTATTCATCTCTTTCCATGCTGTCTGAAGCATTGTCTCGCTGAAATGGTTGCGCTCAAGAATCAATCTCAGTTCCCGCAACGATTGCCTGGTCAGCTCCTTTGGCCTAGTGGCAACAATATTGAGCGCCGCAATTTCATTGATATTGCTATCTATAAAATCATGAAATTCTTTCAGATAATCCTCTGGTCTTGTGGCTTTGCCGTAGCCTCTTTCGTGGCTGGTCAGTTGATCTTTGGCGTCGCTGATGAACTTCTGTCTCTCTTTAGGAACCCCTCGCAGATAAAAAAACGCCTGGCGATTCTTTTTCACAGTTTCCACAGCCTGATCCACTGGCATATTGCGAAGCGTCTGCGCAAAGCTCTGCGGTGATTGCCCGCCAGTCAAAGATTCAAACTGCTCCCTGAATTCGTCTGTGATCTTATTCTTATTTCTGAGAATTTTGGCAATAATGATATCTACCTGATTCTTTCTCGCCCTATCGCTTTCGAGATTGTCTATGTCATCAATTAAATCCTCAAACGTCTCCTTGGGATTTACGACGATCGGTTTCATCTTTGATACTGGATCCAAAGCCTGATATACCCCTACGGCGTCGTATATTTCAAAATGCGTCTTTCCAATCTCTTCACACAGTCTCGTTGCACGGCCAAGCATCTGTTCGAAAAGGATTCGCGAGCGGATCCTGCGCAAGAATACCAAATTTACAATCTTCTCGACGTCAATGCCGGTCGTCAACAGATCGACCGTAACCACAATATTCGGAAATGTTTCATTCTTAAAGCGCCGCACGGCTTCCTTAATTTTTTCAGGATTCCCATTTTCGATAGAACCCGTAATCTTCATAACTGCCGCTTCGCTGATCCCCTGTTGCGCATAATGCTCTTTCAAAATCTTTGCAATCATATCCGCATGAGCGTCGTCCACTGCAAAAATCAGTGTCTTGCCCTTTTCATTAGGATCAATATCCTTGGCAATTTCAGCCAAAACTGTTTCATTGAAACTTTTGTTGACCACCTTTTTGTTGAAATCCTCCACCTCAAATTTCAAATCATCTTCTAGCTCGTCACTATTGATGATCATGTTTGTCACAGGATCATAAATCGGCGCCGTGCTTCCTGCCTCAAATACAATCCCCTCCTCGCTGAGCTTTGTCCTGATGATGTGAGGCGCATCGTGATCTACCAGATACCCGTCTACTACTGCTGTATGGTATTCATAAGTATAGACTGGCTTTCCAAAAATTTCTGTCGTATGAAGCGCCGGCGTAGCAGTAAGCGCAATCTTAACCGCGTCAAAATATTCAATGACGGCTCGATATTTGCTGCGAAACTCGTCCTGATTACGGTAAAGCGCTTCATCTTCGCCCATCTCTTTATCCAGAATATAGCCCCGGTGCGCTTCGTCCACAATGATGCAGTCATAATCGGAGACCCCCATGCTGCTGTCTGTTGCATTGTAAAGAATTCGTCTCACCAGGCTCTGGACAGTGGCAATCTGAACACGAGTATCCTTTTCAAAGTCTTTTTCCCCAAGATCTTTGACATCATGGAGTTGATTCAGCGTTTTTAAGCTTTCTAGCCTTACCTCTTGAAAGGTATTCATGGTCTGTTCCCCAAGAGTCGTTCGGTCAACCAGATATAAGATCCGTTTAAATCGTTTTGCAGACAAGAACCTGTAAATCATGCCAAGTACTGTCCTCGTCTTTCCAGTCCCTGTAGCCATGGCAATCAGCACGGTACGCTTATGTTCTGCAATCGCTTTTTCAGCTGCCTTGATTGCCTCGATCTGATAATGCCGCAGCCCCAGTCCGTCGGGATCCTCCAATATCTCATACCCTGTGGCGGCAAGTTTTTTATCTGCCTTTTCAATATCCCGTTCTAAATCCTGTTCCATTCCCTGAGGGCTTGGCCATCCTGCCAAAGCCTTTGAAACATGAAACGGCTGTCTGACGTCTAAAAACCAAATCCCTGACATTTCTTCGTACTGCTTGATGTAGTCTCTGCCATTTGTCGCAAAAAGAAACGGCACTTTATAATCACCATACTGCTTGATGACGTATTTTTCATGTTCCGGCTTAATCATTTTTGCATAGTCTTTACATTGACCGTCTATTACAGAGGAAACATTAGTATGTTTTTTCTTAGCCTCGATAATTGCAACCATTTTTTCCCCAATGAAAAGCGCATAATCTGCATACCCTCCATTTCCCGTCTTAGAATCTGTAGGCCATTCAGCGATTGCAAGATTCCTGCCTTTTACGGGCCGGACCCCTTTGGAATAACGGATTTTGGCGGTATCAACGTCCCAGCCAACCTTGCGGAGCTGTTCGTCAATCAATTCCCTGGTCTGTGCTTCTGATAGCTTGACATTGACGGCTTTCTTATAGGCAATCGCCCTGCGGACACTGTCAGCTCTGCCTGCTTTTTGAATGCGCTGCAGTTCCAGAAACAGCGTTTGATTGCGCTGCTCCCATTCACGGTTTTCTTTCTCCAATTCATCAAGGCTGACTGTAATATCTGTCGGAGGAACATATGCAGCAGGTTTAAAATCATACTCGCCATAAATCTGCATATACCATACGCAAAGCTCATACAACAGCGGCAGATTTCTTAACGCTTTCTCTCTTTCTTCTGCCCCGTTATGAGCCGTATTGTTACGGTCTTTGCTCAAAATATGTAATGTGTTGTCAATCTCGTACGGCAATAATTCATTTTCCCTTAAAATGCGAATACGGCTTGCATGGGTATTATCATGTTTTGGCTCTTTGATCCCATCATAAGCCAACATGTATTTTACCATTACTTCCGCCAACATGCCCTGCTTGATCACAGATGTATTGGGATCGGAATATACATATTTTTCAGACAGCTCCCCCAATCTTGCCAAATCATCCCAACGGGTTTCAAGAAATGTAAAATTGCTCATTCTTTCACGCTCTCCTCCATTCTGTGCGCTTATGCAGATGTATGTTGAATCTTGCTGCGCCTTTTTGTCGTTCTCATTGATTGATACATAACGTATTTATAATACTGGGACATTGTCTCCATGACGATCGGTAAACGTCTTTCATACGCATGTCTCAGACGGTCAGTCCCTGCGAAAACAAGGCAGTCTGTATCTGAAATTTAATCGCTTCAAGCATCGTTAAAGTATCTTTTATTTCTTTGACTTTATCATAACATAATCCCGCAGCATTTTCGACAAAAATAAAAAGAATGATACAATTCTGCATCATTCTTCAACCATTCTTTCTATCTTAACTGATTTGCGATGATCTATGCCACAAGGTGATCCTTGACGCAGTGATACGGTCCTTTCTTGTTTTTCTATCTCTTCTGTAGTGACCGCCTGTTAATCAGAGAATTTACTTGTCTGTTTTCCTGATAACGCTACGCCCAAGCCTTGAGGCAAGCGCCGTCATATTTTGATTCACCTATACTAATATCCAGCTTTATGCGTCTGTTATCTTTGTTCGCTTTTTGGATTTCCATAAAGGCATCTATTAATGATTTGAATTCTGGATGGATGTTAACGTAATTGTTCATTAATTTTTGATTCATCTGATACTTTCTTTGAACTGGTGTCATAATCTCTGGCATAATAAAAAGTTCCTTTCTACTATTCTAGTTTTTTAATTCAAATTTGTTTATTTCTAAGATTCAAGTAAATACAGAACTGTTTTCCTTGGTCCCGAACCTAATCAAATAACATTCATTATCAGTAATGAAACTATTATTCCATTCATTCCCTTGTGTGTTGATACGCTGCCGGTTTTATAGATTTTTTCATTGTGTTTCCTCTCTTACGCTGTTTGACGCTACAATTATAAACCATAAAATTTCAAATTAATAGACCTATTAATTTTGGAAGTGTTATGTTATAATATAGATAGGAAAAAGCAGACTAATAAGGGTAAACACTAAATAAAAAACAATGAGATAGTGTCAGACAAATGGATAGAAAAAATGCCTTGCAAACAAAGTCAAGATATGCTATATTATAGGCACAAAGAAAAAGCAACCGCCCACAAGGGGTTGACCAATTGGAAGAATAGCAAAGCCACCCTTAACCGTCCAAAGTATCAGGGTGGTTTTTTGCTATGTATGACTACTTGCAAAACGTAAACACGAATGTAAGCAATGCTAAAATAAATAACCCAAAGGTCATTAAATCTTTAAAATCAAAACCATTCGGATTTTTCATAGCATCACCCCCATTCTCTTTAGAATGAGGTCAACACACCCTGTAACACGATTGCTCTTTTGAGATTATAACGCATCTTTTGGCACTCTACAACAATATTTTTCATTATTTAAATATATATAGAAAGATGTAAAAATTGACACCCATTTCCCATTTTAGGATTCTGTCATAAATTCTTATTATTCAAAATTGTTCGACACATTTTTCCTGCTCACTAAAATAATCATATTTTTCTATTTCACGTTGCAAGTGCGTATAATTGCAGATTTCCCAACTGCTTTCTGTGTATAGGAGCAATTCGTCCAATGCTTCCCTTGATATTTTTTTTGCCACCCCTCTCGACAATTTTATTAGAAAACTCCACATTTCTTCCATATTCCCATAAGAATGCTTATACATGCTCAGGACATCTTTGAGAATTTCTATATACTTGTTCTTTTCAATCTCCTTTGAACCGTTTGCAATTTGCCTGTAACTTTCCATAATATCATCCCATGTAGTAACATTTTCCCAAAAATCGTCTAAAGTAAAATTTTCCCTGTTATGTTTGTTCACAGTTTCAATAAATTTTTTAGTAAGCATGTCACATACCCATGAATTATCATAATCCAAATATTGCCAATTTTCATACTTAAACTGTATTGGTTCTTTAACTATGAATTTTGTATCTCTCAGACTATCAGCAATCTCTAAAAGCTCCTTTGCATATTTCTTTCCTAAACCGTGCCTTTGAAAACTATCATAAAGAAAAATAACCTTTTCCTGCGAACAAAAATATCTCAGATCTTTCTCTTTTATTTTCCTTTCAATTTTTAAGATCATGTTTTCGAGATCTCCACCTTTATATTTATAAAAATTGTCAAACTTTACCATGTCTGAAACAATTTCAAATGTACTCCCATGAATTTCTTCCCTGCGTTTCTGCTGGCGAAACTCAATTATTGGATTATTTCCATAAACATACTGAATTACCTTCTCCGGTCCAAAAACTTTGACTAAATTTGTAATCTGCTGTCCAAGCCTTGCTTTATCTTTATAAAATATGATTGTATGAATCCCGTCATGTTCTATCATCTCTTTTAAAATATCTCCATCTGTCACATCCAGAGAATGCCCAAAAATGTATAGCTTATTTTCTTTTTTCTTTCCCTCTTTCCTCTCTTTATCAATTTCTACAAGCCATGATTTGTACTCATTCCCTGTTTTCTTATAAATGCGCTGGTAATATTTTTTAAACGCAATAAATTCCACTTCTTTGTTTTTTCTATCTTTTGAAAGATACTCATCAATGCCAAGTACCATCTGGTTTTTATCAATACACTCATCCATGCAAAATACATATGGCGTACTCCGTGCCTTTCCATGGATAAAACTATATTTTACATTTTCCCTGTTATATTCATAGACCCGCTTCCATCTATTGGAATAATTAAAAGAAAGAATTGCATCTGGGTGGATTGCGTCTATATCAGGATTATAATATTCAATTCTTCCCCAGTTGTCTATGTAATCAATAATATAAATCTCTAAAGCCCCGATCAACCTGTTCAAATCTTTCTGCATAATGGAAATAAGGTTTCCTATTCCATTTCCATGAGGCAAATATTTTAAAAAACTTCCTGGCAGTTTTCCCCTGCAATGATTTATCTTAGCTACATAAAATTCCTCGTCTTTTTCCATATACGCATGATATAATTCATCCACATTCTGAATTACCTGTGAAATCTCACTCTCAAAATCAATCCAATCTTCTTTATTTTTTAAATGCTCTTTATATGCCCTTTTTAAATGATCAATCCAAATATTATCCTTTAAATATTCATGTAACGCTTTATCAGCATTTGTTTCAGGATTCTCAATTATAAATCTTAAATATTCATCTTCTATTTTACTTTCTGTATAAAATTTTATTTTTGCCATTGTATACAAATAATTAAATCTCTCAACAAATTGAAGAAAATCTGCATATGTTGTCGGCAAACCATGTTCTATATCAAACCCATTCCCTATCATCAATATATCCATTCCTATCGCCCCTTTTACGTTTCTTTAAAATTGATATTTTTATCTTGAATGTATAGATTTTGCCATATGTACCCATTTTTATAACACAACTTCTTCTAATTATGTATCATAAGTATACCACACAGCCCAATACATCCGCAATCAAGCAGAATGGAAGTTTAATTAATTTTCCCACTACCTGGACATGTTCAGGACTTATTCCCATTAGAGCGCACCCATGGCGCGCAAATACAAAAAAGACAGCCGATCATCCGTGACTGTCTTTTTCCCACATTTATTCAAGTTCCTATTGTTCAGCTTATATAAAAGTTACCCAATCTCTCTTAGCTCTCACCCATCTTCGTCAGCTTCGCCGCCTGGTCGGCCGCAATACAGGCGTCCACGATTTCTTGGATATCCCCGTTCATCACTTTATCAAGTTTATAAAGCGTCAAGTTAATTCGATGATCCGTGACACGTCCCTGAGGAAAATTATAAGTTCTAATTTTCTCTGAGCGGTCTCCTGTGCCGATCTGGCTCCTCCGCGCCTCTGCCTCTGCGTCGTGCTGTTTCTGGCATTCGATATCATAGAGCTTGGCACGAAGCAGCGCAAAAGCTTTCTCCTTATTCTGAAGCTGAGATTTTTCTGTCTGGCTGTAGATCACGATTCCCGTAGGATAATGCGTCAGCCGCACGGCAGAATCCGTGGTATTGACACATTGGCCGCCGTTTCCAGAAGCGCGCATCACATCAATCCGGATGTCTTTTTCATCAATGACCACGTCCACGTCCTCCGCCTCTGGCATTACTGCGACGGTAATCGTAGAGGTGTGGATGCGTCCGCCGGATTCCGTCTCTGGCACACGCTGCACCCGATGCACCCCGGATTCGTATTTCATCACAGAATACGCCCCCTGCCCGGTGATCATAAAGGTAACGTTCTTCATTCCTCCAATGCCGATCTCTTCGCATTCCATGGTCTCCACTTTCCAGCGGCGCCCCTCCGCAAAATGCACATACATCCGGTAGATCTCCGCCGCAAATAACGCCGCCTCGTCGCCGCCTGCGCCAGCACGGATTTCTACAATTACATTCTTATCATCATTGGGATCCTTGGGCAACAGCAATATTTTCAGCCTGTTTTCCACCACTTCCACCTTTTCTCTGGAGCCATTGAGTTCTTCCTTGGCAAGCTCTCTGAGTTCTTCGTCATTTTCTTCCTCCAACATCGCAAGGGAATCCTCAATATTTTGCTTTTCCTGCTTGTATTCTTTATAAGCTTCCACAATCGGAGAAAGATCGCTTTGCTCCTTCATCAGCTTTCGGAAACGATTGGTATCATTCGCCACGTCCGGCTCGCTCAACTGATTCATGATTTCATCAAATCGAAAAAGAATATCCTCTAATTTATCAAACATACATCTCTTCCTTTCTATTTCACTGCCGGCAGGTTTCCGCAGACTACCCTTTGATTTCCAGCAAGATCTTTTATCACTTTAATATTCCGGTATCCATGTTCCTCCATGAGAAACGCCGTCCTGCCTCCCTGGTCATGCCCAATCTCCAAACAAAGATATCCGTTGGATTTCAAAAACCTTCTCCCATTTTGGATAATTTCACGATGAAAAAACATGCCGTCTTCCTTGCCGTCCAAAGCCTCTATTGGCTCAAAAATCCTGACTTCAGGCATTAGCGTTCCAATCACGCCTGTGGGGATATAAGGAGGATTGGCGACAATCATATCGTATCTTCCATTAATATTGTTAAACAAGTCGCTTCGCACCAGATTCACTTCCACCTGATTTTTCTTTGCATTTTCTTTGGCAAGCAAAAGGGCCTGCTTTGATATGTCGCTTGCAGTTGCAACAATCTTTTTTTGCTTCAAAATGCTGATAATCACGCAGCCAGTACCCGTGCACATATCCAGTACTTCCATGCCAGCTTCCAGTCTTTTTACGGCTTCCTCCACCAAAGTCTCCGTATCCTGCCTAGGAATCAGCACATGGGAATTGACTTTAAATTTCAACCCCATGAATTCCTGGCTTCCCGTGATATACTGCAATGGAATCCGCTCTGACCGCTTCTTAAGAAGCAAACAATATTCCTGGTAATTTATCTCTTCCATTTCCTCGAAATTATGAAGATAATACCAGCTTCTGTCAATCTTGCACACATATTCCATAAGATACCAGGCATCCAGATCACATTCCATAATCCCGGCATCTTTTAATACTTTCTTTCCATTACTCAACGCCGTTTCATATGTCATGACGCTTCCCTCTTCTCAACCCTCATACTTGCAAGATACTCTTTCCAGTCAAACACTGCCTCCACGGAAGCAATCCCTACCTCGATCATCTCCTCGTCTGGCTCTTTGGTCGTCAGCTTCTGCATCCACAAGCCTGGTTTACTTAACAAGCAAATAATTGGATTTTCACTCCTGCCTGCCAGACGGATGAACTCGTAGGAAACCGCCGCCACCAGCGGGATAATCGCAATCCTCAGAACCAAGCGCAAGACCCTTGCGTCCACCCGGATAAACATCGTGGCGATAATAGATATGATTACCACAAAAAACAGAAAGCTTGTGCCGCATCGCTTATGCTCTCTGGAACTGGCTTTGACATTTTCCACGGTCAGATCCATTCCATGTTCCAGGCAGTTAATACACTTATGTTCCGCGCCATGATACATAAATACCCGGCGGATATCCTTCATCTGGGAAATAAGTAAAATATAACCCAGAAAAACCAACAGCCGTAAGACTCCCTCAATCAAAATTACCATCGTCTTTGACGAAATCAATTTCTGGAAAAATAAGGACGCATAAAAAGGAAGCACCATGAAAATTGTCACGGCAAGTATTACAGACAAGGCAATGGTAATTCCCATTTGCGCCTTTTCTTTCTTCTCATTTTTAGGTTTCTCTTCTTCGCATTGCTCTTCCTCGAAAAAAGAAGCTGAAAAAGTAAGCGTCGACATGCCTAATATCATGGACTCGATAAAATTGATGATTCCTCTGATAAAAATGAAATTTCTCAGCGTTTCATTTTTGCAGATGCCATGATATGTCCTTGTCTCCACTATAATCTCATGATCTGGTTTACGCACTGCCACAGCGTAGTTATTTTTATACTTCATCATCACGCCTTCCATCACAGCCTGACCGCCGATCCCAGAATATGCCAAACGACTCACTTCCTTTCTAAACTGATGATTTTCATTCTATAGCAAAAAAGCCTTTACGCTTTAGCGTCAATAGAGTTTTCCTATAAGATAAAAAGAGGATGCCCCCATAAAAAGACATCCTCTTTCGGTTGAACCTAACCGCCTGTTTTCTTACTGATTGTTCAGACCATATCTCCTGTTGAACTTATCAATACGTCCGCGAGCCTGAGCAGCTTTCTGCTGTCCGGTGTAGAACGGATGGCATTTGGAACAAATCTCAACATGGATATCTTCCTTTGTAGAACCTGTTACAAAAGTATTCCCACAGTTGCATGTTACCGTCGCCTGATGATATGCCGGATGGATTCCTTCTCTCATGATTTTCACCTCTTCATTCTATATTTCAAATCTATTAATCGATTTTCCTGCTTGTACGATTGCCTACGCAACAGCTTTATCATTGTAGCACATATTGATGCCATATGCAAGATTTTTTATTAAAATAGTTATAAAAGCTTTGTTTTTTTGACCGTTTGGCAAAATTCACGGTTATTGCTGGTACGCACAAAAAGATTTAAGATGCTCTCCACTGCTTCGTCCGCTTTCATTCCATTGATCGCGCGACGCATAATTTCCACCGCTTCTTGCTCCTCCCGGTTCAAAAGCAAATCCTCTCTTCTCGTTCCTGACTTTACAATATCCACCGCCGGGAATATACGGCGTTCTGACAGCTTGCGGTCCAAAATCAGCTCCATATTTCCCGTTCCTTTAAATTCTTCATAAATCACGTCGTCCATCCGGCTCCCGGTATCCACTAGGGCTGTGGCAAGAATGGTAATGCTTCCGCCTTCCCGCATATTCCGGGCAGCGCCGAAAAACCGTTTCGGCATATGTAATGCCGCCGGATCGATACCACCGGACAGGGTTCTTCCACTGGGAGGAACAATCAAGTTATACGCCCTTGCAAGACGGGTAATGCTGTCCAAAAGAATCATAACGTCTTTCTTATGTTCTACCAGGCGTCTGGCACGCTCAATCACCATCTCCGACACTCGTTTATGGTGCTCAGGAAGCTCGTCAAAGGTAGAGTAAATCACCTCCACATTCTTGCCTTCAATCGCTTCCTTAATATCTGTGACCTCCTCTGGACGCTCGTCAATAAGCAGGATAATCAAATGCATATTGGGATTGTTCCTCGTTACAGCCTTTGCCACCTGCTTTAGCAAAGTAGTCTTTCCTGCTTTCGGCGGCGACACGATCATGCCTCTTTGTCCTTTTCCAATCGGGGAAACCAAATCCATGATGCGCATGGCCACTGCGCCCTTGTCCGTCTCTAACCGCACTCGCTCATTTGGAAAAACCGGGGTCAAATCCTCAAAATTAGGGCGGCGCAGGATTTCGGAAGGATGACAGCCATTGATGCTGCGGATATACAATAGAGCGCTGAATTTCTCCTGCTGCGTCTTAACCCTTGTGTTTCCATTGATAATGTCCCCGGTCTTAAGACCGAACTTGCGGATCTGAGAGGGGGATACATAAACGTCATGTTCCCCTGGCAGATAATTTTCACATCTGATAAATCCATAACCATCCGGCATGACTTCAAGAATTCCATGCGCACTGATGCCGCTGTCAAGTTCCGGATTATCAATCTCAATACCATCTGAAGTAATTATTTTGGCTGTTTTCCTGTCCGCCCTGGGATTTCTTTCTAGCCGGTCATTGCGGTTGTCCCGTTGGAAAGAAGTCCGTCCGTCCGTTTTTTCTTCTGCCTGTTCTTTTTTCTCTTCTGTCTGTTCTTTCTGCTCTTCTATCTTGCCCGCTTCCTTACTCTCTTCTTTTTCTGTTAGTTTCCGCTCCTCTGCCCTTTCTGCCTCTTTTTCTTCCTTTCCGATATCAGCGCCTGCTTCTTTCTGTGCATTCGCTTCTTTTTCATCTTCTTTCAGCATCAGGTCCACCAGCTCCCTTTTTTTCAATCCTGAAAGGTGTTTTAATCCCCTGGATTTTGCCACATCCCGTAATACTGTTACTGATAAACTTTCATACTTTTCTCTCATATATTTCTCCTTTTGACTGTCATAATTGGGAATCTATGTCAGAGCTGACAATGACTGATTTCATAATGGGTTCATTATACACCATAATTTTCTAAATAGGAAGTGCTTTTTCTTGATTTGTATTTTTTTTCATGCTATAGTGTTACTGTTCACAGGGCATAAAAACAACGGTAAAAACGAGAGCACTCCCCAGTTTTGCCGCTAAATCAAGGCATTATAAGGCCTTGCCCCAACATCTGCATGATCGTGATAAAATATCCGCGACATACAGGAAAGCATCGCAGAAACTACCTGTTTGTGTTGAAAAGCTCACAGAATGGAGGAAATTATGACCTTACAAGAAAAAGCAATATTTTTACATAAAGAATGGAAAGGAAAGCTGGAAATTACAGCAAAATCCCCGGTAAAATCTCGGGAGGATCTATCCATCGCCTACACGCCCGGCGTGGCGGAACCCTGCAAAGTCATTGCCCAAAACCCACAAGAAGCCTATCATTATACAATGAAAGGCAACACGGTAGCCGTTGTCTCCGACGGAAGCGCCGTTTTGGGGCTTGGCAATATCGGTCCCTATGCCGCAATGCCGGTAATGGAAGGAAAATGCGTGCTATTTAAAGAATTTGCAGGTATCAACGCCGTGCCTATCTGTCTTGACACGCAAGACACGGAAGAGATTATCAAAACTGTCACCTGCCTTGCGCCTGGTTTTGGCGGCATTAATTTAGAAGATATTTCTGCGCCCCGCTGCTTTGAGATTGAAGAACGCCTGAAAAAAACGCTTTCTATTCCCGTATTCCATGATGACCAGCATGGAACCGCTATCGTGGTGCTTGCCGGAATCATCAACGCATTAAAAATTGTCGGCAAAGAGAAAGAGAACTGCAAAGTCGTAGTCAACGGCGCAGGTTCTGCCGGAATTGCAATCACAAAGCTTCTTCTTAGCTATGGGTTTTGCAATATTACCATGTGCGACCGCCTAGGCATCATAGGGAAAGATTACCCAGAGTTGAACTGGATGCAGCAAAAAATGACAGCCGTCACCAACCTGGAACAGAAGACAGGAACCCTTGCAGACGCTTTAAATGGCGCCGATATTTTCATCGGCGTTTCGGCACCTAACATTGTGACGCCAGAGATGGCTGCTTCCATGAATTCAGATGCTATCATATTCGCCATGGCAAACCCAGTTCCTGAGATCCTTCCAGACGCTGCAAAAGCTGCCGGCGTAAGAATTATCGGCACTGGACGAAGTGATTTTCCCAATCAGATCAATAATGTGGTTGCTTTTCCAGGAATCTTCAAAGGGGCGCTTGAGGGACGCGCTTCGCAAATCACAGAAGAAATGAAACTTGCCGCCGCAGAAGCAATTGCAAGCCTGGTGTCCCCAGAACAATTGCATGAGGATTTCATTATGCCAGAAGCTTTTGACCCCCGTGTGGCGCAGGTTGTCAGCCAGGCTGTTAAATCCCACATTCTAGGAAAATAACATGTTTTGGAATCAAAAGCGATATTATTCTCTGGATTATTACTTAAAACAGACATTCGGGGAAAAAGTTTACCGGCTCTCATTAAACGGCGGCATGACCTGCCCCAACCGGGACGGCACGCTGGGAACCAGAGGCTGCATTTTCTGCAGTCCTGCCGGCAGCGGCGACTTCGCCCAAAATGTCTGCCTGCCGATCTGCAAACAGCTTGCAGAAGCAAAAGAACAGATTTACAAGAAGCGAAACTGCCGAAAATTCATTGCTTATTTTCAAGCATATACAAACACTTATGCTCCTGTGGATTATTTACGTGAAATCTTCACAGAAGCTATCTCAGATCCTGACGTGGTGATCTTGTCTGTCGCCACCCGCCCAGACTGCCTTTCTTTTGATATTTTAAAGCTTCTGTCTGAGCTCAACTTAAAAAAGCCTGTGTGGGTGGAACTAGGATTGCAGACGATCCATTCTGAGACCAGCCGTTTGATCCGAAGCGGCTTTACGCTGGAATGTTTTCATGAGGCAGTGTCAAATCTTTCTGCCTTTCATATCCCAGCTATCGTCCATGTGATACTTGGACTTCCAGGAGAAACGAAAGAACAGATGCTAGAAACAGTTTCCCATATAGGCTCTCTGCCTATCTTCGGGATCAAGCTACAGCTTCTTCATATATTATCGGGCACAGATCTTGGCGCTTTATACCAGAGCTCCCCGTTCCCGCTCTTGTCTCAAGACGACTATTGCAGCCTGGTGACTGACTGCCTGGAACTTCTCCCCGAAACGATCACCATCCATCGCCTCACTGGAGACGGTCCCAAAAATCTGTTAATCGCCCCTCTTTGGAGCAGCGCAAAACGCAGCGTATTAAACCAGATTGAAAAGACCTTGAAAGAAAGAGACACTTGGCAGGGAAAATATTATAAAAACAAGGAGTGACTTCATATGGCAGAGGCATTAACACAATACAAGTTAATTGTCCTATATATGCTAGACCAGGTAGATTTTCCTCTTACCAACACGCAGATTTCCAACTTCGTCCTAGAAAAGGACTACACTACTTATTTTACGATTCAGCAGGCAATCAATGAGCTGATCCACGCTGAATTGATCCACACAGAATCTACACATAATAATACGCATTACCATATTACGCCAGCAGGCAGGGAAACGCTCTCTTATTTTCCAGATAAGATTTCTGACGCCATAAAATCTGACGTCCTTTCCTACTTTGTTGAAAAAGAAATGGAATTAAAACAGGAAATCTCCGCAATGGCAGATTATTACAAGACCACTACCCTGGAATATGCCGTGCGCTGCCAGATCAAAGAAAAAGACCTCTCCCTGATCGACTTGACAATCAACGTCAAAACGAAGGAACAGGCGGAGGCGATCTGTGCAAATTGGAAAAAGCAAAATGAAGACGTCTATACTTATCTTATGGATTTGTTGATGAAATAAGTACTTGTTCTAAGAAACAATCTTGCACGGAGGGCTTTTTCTCTTATAGGATCACGCCTTTTGACACCCTGATCCTTATAGGCAATTTCAACGAAATTTCTTGTAAGAGAAAAAAGTGGGCAAGCCCGCTTCAGCTCCACTAGCCCCTCACTCATGAAAGGTTGTGCGCTTTACTGCGCCAGGCACGATTACATGGCAATATTTTTCTGAGTACCCTTGCTTCACGGGGACATACCCTGCATCTATTATTTTTATTCTATAGGAAAGGACGCAATGCTTTGGCGAACGCATATTTTACGTCAGCCAAAGCTTGGAAGTACAAAAATGCCTGAATTACCTGAAGTAGAAACAATAAAAAACGTCATCGAGCCGCAGATCACAGGGCTTATGGTCAAAAATATAACCATAAATCGTCCAGAGGTTGTCGCCCGCCCGACGGCAGAGGAATTTCGTAAAGCAGTCATCGGTCAAACCCTGTCTTCGATGACACGCAGAGGAAAGTTCTTAATGATCCATCTAAAGAATGAGAACAGAATCATTCTGCATTTGCGAATGACAGGCTGCCTGCTTGTCGTCCCGCCTGGCTATCCAATGGAAAAGCACACGCACATCATTCTGCAATTAGACAACGGAATGGAACTACGCTTTTCGGATCCCCGGCGTTTCGGACGCTTTTGGCTCATTCAAAAGAATGAAGAAGATTTATACAGCGGAATCGGAAAATTAGGGTTAGAGCCATTCTCATCTGCGTGTAACGGCGCATATCTGCAAGCTCGATTAGGGAAACGAAAAAAGGCAATCAAAAAATGCTTGCTCGACCAAAACGTGATTGCAGGAATAGGGAATATCTATTCTGACGAAATCTTATTTCGGGCAAGGTTATACCCGTCTATGCCTGCAAATAACCTTACAAGCATAGAATGGGAACGCCTTGCTGCAGCGATTAGCGAATGCCTCTCCTATTTTATTGAGAAAAACAAGATTTCACCAGAAGACTACTTGGCAACCAAAGGACAAGATTATCGTAACACGCCCTTTTTGCAAGTGTATGGTCACGATAACGAGCCTTGCCCCAATTGCAGTAAAACACTTGTCCGTACTGTTATCGGCGGCAGAAGCAGCGTCTATTGCCTTAACTGTCAACGAGATCGTCACACGGATATCAAATAAGGACTGTTTATCTCTTTGGCTCATAAGCTTTGGTAAAACGACCTTGATGTTTTTTTAGTGTTGTTGAAAAAATGGTTGATAATATTTCCAAAAATGTGTTATCCGGCGTTTTTTACCCACATACTGAGTAGATTGTGCCGTAAATATCCTGCTGCAGCAGTACAGGCTTTGTTCCTGCAGAATTCTCCATCTGCAACCGATCTTTCTGTGTCTCATATGCCGTCTCTATCCCCATCTCATATGGTACAGTTCCGCACTGCCGGCAGCCCGTTTCGCCTGTAAGCAAGACGCTTTCCTCATCTGATACAGCCAGTTCATCCGTCAAAGACAGGGCACCAAAGTGAAATATTTTGGATTCTGCTCAAACAGTTTCATTCCATTCTTACTTATCCCCGATTCTGTAAAATCTATCAGAAGTTCACCCAAGTCCATTACATCATACTTTTTTCCCATTTTTCAACTCCTCCACAATTTCATTATAATATTTCCTGTTTAAACGGTAGAAAAATAGTACCACTGCCGTTATAAGCCAAAGCACTCCCGGAATTGTAGTAAAAGCATGTTTCATTACGGCAAGCACGGCATCATTTTGCTGCTGATTGGCAACATACCCAAATTTACCAAACATGCCGGCCAGCAGAGCTGTCCCGACAGCCATCCCGACTTTATTTCCCAGAGAAATAAATGCATACTGAAAACCGTCATTCCGAAGCCCGGTTTTCCACTGCCCATATTCTGCGCAATCCGGAATGATTGCATAGATTGCTGTATTAAAACCAGAGAAAAAGAATTGTGTCAGCCCGGAAAAGATATAAAAGGCGGCAGGATTTTCTCTTACGCTGAATAAATATAATATAAGCATAGAACAACCTGTCAGCAAGGCAAAGATTGATGCTGCTCTTCCTTTATTATTTGTCTTCTTAAATACCGGCTGAAAACAGGCAGCGCCTATAATTGACGGGATAATGATACACATGGAATAAGTTGTATAATAAGACGCATCTCCCTCAACATATGTAAAATAATACAAGACATCCGCATTCCTCCCATACAATGTAAATCCAAAGAGAATTTGCCCGACCAGCGCCAATAGATAAGGCCGGTTCTGTATCACAGCTTTTAACTGCACTTTCAGGGAAATCTTCTCTTTTTCCGGCACCTGGACAATTTCTTTTGTCTTTGCAAAACAGAAGAAATGACATGCCGCAAAAATACAGCCATAAATAATTGCAACCGTAAGGTAGCCAGTCTTTGCACTGTTCTTTCCAAAAGCAGTTATCAGCGGAACAGTAATAATATTGATAACCCCAATGGCAATCATGGCAGCTACGGAACGGGAGGTATTGATTTTTGCCCTCTCGTCAATGCTCTGCGTCATTGCACCACACAGAGTCCCATATGGGATATTCACGCATGTATAACCTAATACTAGAAGACAGTATGTAATAATCATATAAATAATCTTCGCCGTATTGGGCCAGTCAGGATGCGCCCAGAAGCTCAATGCAAGTATGACTGCCGTGACAGGCGCAGCAAAAAGCAGCCACGGGCGGTACCGTCCCCACCTCGTCTTTGTCTTATCCGTAAGCCCCCCGATAATCGGGTCATTGATTGCATCCCAGAACCTTGAGAAAAGCATTAACCCGGAAACTGCCGTCATGCTAATTCCAAATACATCCGTATAAAATATCATCAGGAAATTACTCACAAACATCCAGCTAAAGTTACATCCCACATCCCCAAAACCATACGCTATTTTACTTATGAAAGGCACTTTGCCATTTCTGTTTTTGCTCTCCATACTAACCCTCCTCTCCATAAAACGGCTTTTATTCCTGCACATTAATGATTACTTTCATCGTTGTCTCACGGTTATTGTCAATATACTGATAAGCCTTTAAATAATCCCGGAATGCAAAAGTTTTGGAAATCAGCGGTCTTAGCTGGACACGTGCCTCATTTACCAGGCGGATGCTGTCCAGATAATCATCATGTCGGTACATCATGGTACTTTTAATATCAAGCTCATGGTCATTGGCAACTGCAAGGTCTACCTCTGCCATTCCCGCAAATACGGCAACCAGAACAATAATACTTCCTTTTCTTGCATGCTTGATCGCCTGCCCCATGGTAATATTATTCCCTGCGCAATCGTAAATTACATCTGCCTTATCCGGACCAAACGCCTCCAGCACTGCCTCCCCAAAATCCTTGTTCAAAGTGTTCACGCAAACATCAATCCCACATTCTTTTGCCTTTTCCAGCCGCAGGTCACTGACATCCGTAACCATTACCTTTGCAGCCCCCATTCCCTTTGCAGCCTGTGCCACTAAATTACCAATCGGTCCGGCTCCAATCACAACAATATTCATTCCCGTGACATCGCCAACCTTCTTTACGCCATGGACAGCCACCGCAAGGGGTTCAATCATGGCGCCTTCCTCAAAAGACATCTCTTCCGGTATCGGAGTTACCTTTGACGCATCCACCGCAAAATATTCGGAAGCTGTTCCTGTCGTCTGGAATCCCATCACTTTTAGTTTCTCACAAAGATTATATTTTCCATGACGGCATGGATAACATTCACCACAATATACCTGTGGCTCAATGGTAACTTTCTGCCCAATGTGAAAACTTTCCACACCCGCCCCGATTTCCGTAATCTCCCCCGAAACTTCATGGCCCTGTGTTACGGGGTAGGAGGTAAATGGGTGTTTCCCGTGGTATACATGAATATCTGAACCGCATATGCCGATATTCCTGATTTTTACCATTACCTGACCATCTTCCAACTGTGGAACTGGCACTTCCTTAAAAATAATCTCTCCAGGTTCTGTCATAATTTGTTGTAACATAATCATCATCCTCACTTTCTTATTTTCTTTTATTAAATGTTTTATTAAAGTAATTACATTATTGCACCAGATTCTGCAAATGTCAATTAGATTTTTTCATTTCTTATATTTTTTATAATTTTTTAATGTATTATTTATAAAAATTGCACAAAAAAATAGCCACTAAGTTTAAATCATAACTTAATGACCGTTTTTCTCTTATATTGAACTTGTCCTTATATTATCTCCATTACTTTCCAAAAAAACTGCTTTGCCACTCCCACTGCAGATGCCTCTTTTCGATAAGAACAGTTTTTCAGGTAACTTAAATCATTATCAAATAAATTATATTTAAAAATTTTCCTGCCAAGCTCAACCATATGGTCCTGCAGATATCCGCCAACTTCACCTCCTAAAATAATATCCGTATCATAGGACATCCGCAGATTAGAAATCAGTATAGCCAGATTTTCCAGATACTCCTCCCAGACTTCTTTTGCCTTACCATCTGTCTGAATTCTTGCCATAAACTCTTCTAACTTTTCCTTCCCATCCTGTGTCAGCACACTTGCCGCACAGTAGGCGTCTGCACATCCACATTTACCACAATAACACTTTCTGCCGCCCGGAACCAGAATCATATGCCCAAATTCGCCTGCCTTGCGGTTCTGCCCGGTGAATAATGCCCCATCCATGCAAACTGCCCCGCCCAGCGTATTATTCAAGGATAAATAAATGGAATTTTTTAATTTCTGCGGATTTTCCGCCAGCAATGCCGCATTCGCATCATTTTCGAAATATACAGGCATTGCCAATATCTGCTCAACCATCTTTAAACTATAGTTTTCCAAATTTAATGCATGGGATTTTACAAGGAGCTTTTCCGTTTGATTGATAATCCCAGGCAGGGAAATCCCAACCCCCAGTATTTTTTCTGAATCAACATGTGTGTCACATATTTTTTTCAGTTCCTCTGCCAGCTTTGTATAATATAATATATCCGTATCAAATTTCATCCTGATGCGTTCTTGCTTTAAAATCTCCCCACACAAATCAACCAGAACAATTCCGAGATGGTTTGCCGTAATATCCACACCAAGAGAAAATCTGTAATCATTTTTAAGTCCAATCAGAACAGCTTTTCGCCCTCCAGTAGATTCCAGTTCGCCTTTTTCTGTTACCAGTCCTGTTTCCATCAATTCATTTACATTGGATAACACGGTAGGCATACTCAGGCTTAATTGCTTCGCCAGCTCTACTTTTGAGGTGTCCCCGTGGTTTAACATATAATTGAGTATATTATATTTTGTTGCTTTTTTTCCCGAATATGGCATATATCCTTCCATTCCCTCCCTTTCATAAATTCTTTTATAAAAGAATTATACTCCGTAATGGGAAATAAGTAAAGTTGATTATTTGTAACAATCCAGAACACCATGGAAATAGAAAATCAGACCGTACAAAATTATTTGAAAAGGGCCGGCTTTCTATTTCCATGAAGGTGATAATCCCCTCAGTCACAGAGAAAAGTCACTTTAGGGACGCATGACAGCGTAGCTGGAATGTCTGTGACCTAGGACTCTGAATAGTTACGATTGTTTTATCTGATTCCGGCTTCTGGCAGACTGTGTGCAATACCCATATAATTCTCCAAAATAGCGCCACCCAATATGAAATCAGCCCCCATGATTTACAAAGGCAGCATGGTTTCTTTTAGTAAGAATACAAAAAATAATACTGCTGAAAGCGTCTTCCAGTAACCAAAATTTACAACACTTTAAACAGGAAGATTGCCAATTGACGAAAGATAAAAATAACAGTCAACTGGAGCGTTGCATTTTCCAGCCCTGTAATACTCTTTGCTTAAAAGAAAAACCGTAAGGGCTGTCACACCTTTACGGTTATAGGATATGGAATATCTGTCCCATAGAAATTTAGTATCTACGTTCGGAACGTGATAGTGCCACGCACACGCAAGAATTTTTTTTCAGGTTGCCCTTGCTGATCCATGATACTATATATGTAATCGCCCACATAAACAGGTGGCAGAATGTGGCAAGTTTACGCCCGCACATAAAAAATCCCTCCAAGCTTCAATTTGCTGTTACATGGTCCAATTCCACATCCTCACAGTTCCAAAGCGTCTCGGCTGCATTTGGAAAGTCCACATTCCTTAGCCTTACGCCCCGGCAGCAGCGGAAATTCTTGGGTGCTTCAATCACCGCATCTTCCACAGTGATATGGTCCGTATACCATACCCCTGCACGAGCCATTTCAAACCATGTGCAATTTCTGGCTGTGATATTCTTTGCATACCAGAAGGGATATTTCCATTTGAACATACAGCCCTCCAGTTAAATATCATGGCCCTCCTTCAGCGGAGACTCCCCATCTGCAAAGATACTGTCATAAATCTTAAGATCTGCTCCCTGAAACAATGCTCTTTCTCCTGTCAAATACTCCTGTCTGATTTCTTTTTCTTGCATGAGTGTTCCTCCTGTGATTTTCTAATTATTTGTTTTTTCAATACAATACTTTTTATTCTTGCCGTTCTTTCGTTTGGCTTGTAAGTAACAAAGAGGCCGTCGCACGAAGATATTTTCTTGTTCAAAAGGTTTACATTGCAAAGCAATGCGATCATTGTTTTTATCTTATAGGATATCCAAAGGATTTTCCTATATGATAGGAATACCGGATGCAGGTAACATACCGCTAACAAAAAAATAAACAATTTCTAAATGAATTCTTGCTGATTTCTCAACTCGTCAAAAACTTCTATAAGATAAGCCCACTTCCTAATTTGCTGGTATCTGTTTTATCATTTTTGCTGGAACGCCACCAACAATTACGCCAGACGGAACATCCTTTTTCACCACTGCCCCAGCCGCTATAATGGCGCCATCACCAACCATTACCCCCTGCAGTACCGTTGCATGGGCGCCAATCCATACATTTTTTCCAATATGAATCGGTTTGGGAATCAGTTCCCCGCGACGCTTTGGATCCTGCTCATGGTTCAAAGTTGCCAGGACAACCATTGGGCCAATGAATGCCCCATCGCCAATGTAAATCCCTCCCTGATCCTGAAACTGGCATCCTCCGTTAATAAAAACATGCTTTCCAATATGAATATTCTTTCCACAGTCTGTATAAAATGGCGGAAACAATCCAAAATTCTCATCTATTTTTTGTCCTGTAAGAATTGAGAATAACTCACGTATTTCCTGCGGTTCATGATAGCTGCAATTTATCCGAGACGTTATTTTCATTGCCTCCTGACTCAGCTTTCCCATATGCTGATGCACATCAGAGCCGCATACCACCTTTTTTCCAGAATTCATTTCTGCAATAAAACTCTCCGCATTCATACATTCCTCCTGCCTTCTTTCCAAACCTGTAACCGAAAAATCATTACGGCCAAACTTCTTTCTTCACAAGTTTAGTATAGATAGGCAAAGTCAAAATATCAAATACTTATACTTAATTATTTTGTATAGAAAAAAACTATATATTTTTAATAATCTAAGGAGGCCGGTTAATTGAAATCCTGAATGCAACAATGAAATTGTAAATGCACATTGACAAAATCGTGAAATTGTAAATACAACAGCTATCAGGTAAATGCAACACTTTTTGAGGAAAATATCCTCTTTTTCTTGCTTTTTTCCTTCTCTCCCTGTAAAATCACCTTAAAGATTGGCAGGCCAAGAGGCGGACTGCATATTCTTCTTCTTTTGAAGTTCTTAATGCACCCCGCTTTCTCGACTTTCTGTCTTTTCCTTTGCCCTGCCTTCCTTGTGTGTTTTTCCGGCTTACTCTTTTATTTTACCAATGCCGGAGTCAGGTTGATGGAATCGAATGAGACCTTCTCTAGCCCCAGGAGAGTTGCGGTCTCCTGGCCATAGATCTTCACAAATAGATCATAGGGGGACCGTCCGTTCCATTTTTTTCGTGGATACGAATCGATATGATTCATCAGACGCCTGATCTCTTCCTCACTGTACTCCTCCTTCGCCTCCCCTTTGGGAATCACATACCGGATGAATTCATGGTTCCGTTCACATCTGCTTTTCTGATTGCTGTTCATCGGGTCACAGCAGAATATGCGGCGCTGGATCTCTGCGCTCTCTGTCTCCGCCTCCATCCTCATGGGATCCGTAAACTCGCTTCCACGGTCCGTCACAATCACCTGGAACAGCATACAGAACCGTTCCTCTCCCAGGATTTTCCTCCGTTTCTCAAATACCCCACTCACAGAAGCAGAGGTATTTCTCTCCCGAAGGAACATCGGCTGAAGGGCACAGTTGGCAAACAGGATTGTCAGAAGAGTCTGCCCTCCTTTTTTCAGAACCACGCTGTCCATCTGACTTACACCGGCATCCGGGTTCTCACTCATGTACTCCTGATAGTCTTCATACCCCCGCCCAACGTGGCACGGTCTGTCCACACGCAGCACAGGACCGCTCTTTTTACGCTCCGGACGGCGCAGCTTCCTTCTCAAGTCGATATTTCGGGCGTCCAGAAGACCTGCTTCTATATAAGAATAAATAGTCCTGTCCGTCACCGGCAGTTCAGCTCGATGGTTTTCACAGATCACCGGAAGGGACTGGCCCTGTTTCACCAGAGGGGAAATCAGGTCATTGATCTCATTTAGCTCCCTTTCAGTAAGAGAGATTCCTTTTCTGGACTCTGACAGAGTGGACTCATACTGTTCCTGGGCGTGCTGATGCCAAAAGGCTCCCCCCTGGCGAAAAAAGAATCTGTCTCCCCGGAGGATCTGTGGGATCAGCCATTACTGATTTCACAGCAGGAAACAGAGGGCGGAAGAATCTCCCGTTGGATGAAGCGCCGCCTCTCAGAACTGGATATCACTATGACATATAACCTGCTGTTCAACGCCTCCTTGCTTGTGGAAGAGGGATTGGGATGCGCCATTTGCTTTGACAGGATCATCAATACTTCCGGCGACAGCAAGCTATGTTTCCGCCCCCTGACTCCCAAAATTGAAGTTGAGATGTATATTATCTGGAAAAAATATCAGGTCTTTTCCAAACCTGCTGAGAAATTCCTGTTAATGATGCAGGAAAATTTGAATACAATTTAAACTGGCATATATTAGGCTGGTGGTCAGGAACACAAGGATGAATTGCGATTCTAGCCAGTTAGCAAAAATAATTTATTTACAAAGCTTATCGCATTCATCCGTTTCAACCCTAAAAACAAAATAACTTTGCCACCATATGTCTCTCTTCCACAAATGGCTCCAATCAGAAGCGTGAATCATATTTAACGTATCTCTAATTTAGCTATAAATAATTTGAGTGTATACAATTGCTCTTGCCCTTGCTTGTATCTCACTCATTTTCCCAACGCAAAGCATAGGGTTTTCCGTTTTTAACTGCTCCGTAACCCTCTCTTGTTTAGCTATCTGCGTTACCAGCAGACACTTTTGCGAAGCATGTGGAACACATATTGAAAAGGAGGAAGATTGCGTCCTGGAAATACAAGAAACACATCAATTAAAATTCATTATTGCTGGTATTATGAGCATGGCGCTTATGCTGGCGAGTTTGACAGGCTTATCATCAGCGCAGTCACTGGAAATGGGATCAACACAAATGTTGTTTTTAACGATCGCATATGAAACTTAGGTACAATCCATATGAATTATAACACTTATCTGGATGAAGCTTGGAAGCTGGATTTTAGAAGAGCCAGTGAAAGATTTGTGAAAAAACAGAATATGACGATTGAAGACGTAGACACTCAACTGCTTTACGCCAACATTACCTGTGACACAGTACCAGATGGAGCAACGCTTGTCTTGTGACCAGTACAGGAAGATCTGATAAAATCTATAGATATTACAAATCTTTCTCAACCGTTGGAATATCCTTTGAATGAATTTGAGAATGGAAACGTTCATGTCAGATTACAAATAAATGGCGTGAAAAATACTGTTTCAAGAATTGATATTTAATAATTCGCAAAGCGAGCCAGATCTGTCCAAAAACTCTGCGGGCTTTATGGCGGCTGCTTTACTCTCCCAAATCCTCTGAAGTTTCTTGTTATGAGATGTTCTGCCCGAATACGGGAAATGCAAACTCTCTGAACCGCATCCTCATGCCTTGAAACATTTATCTAAGATTGTCATTGACAAAACGAAATACTATCCTTATAATTAAACTATAAGTTTAATTATAAGGACGGAAGAGCATATGGGACGAAGAAAGAAAGAGCCTAGAAGCGTACACCGGGAACATATCGCATCCGCAGCATCTAAATTATTTATGGAAAAAGGAATTGGCGCAACTTCTATGGACGATATAGCCAAAGCCGCCGGATACAGCAAAGCAACATTATATGTATATTTTGAAAATAAAGAGGAAATTATCGGTATTCTGGTATTAAACAGTATGAAAAAACTTGATGACTATATATCGTCTGCTCTGGTACGACATGAAACTACGAAAGCAAGATATGATTATATCTGTTGTGGACTAGTGCAATATCAGGAAGAATTTCCTTTTTATTTTAAAATGGTATTGGATAAAATCAATATTGATTTTGAGAACTGTGACTATCTGCCAGAAGAAAAGGAAACCTATCTAATTGGGGAAGAGATCAATCAAAAGATAAAACTTTTTTTATTATCTGGCATGGAACAAGGCGATTTAAGGGACGATTTGGAAATTATGCCTGCCATATTTAATTTTTGGGGCATGCTTTCTGGAATTATCCAGCTTGCCTCGACCAAAGAAGAATACATTAAAAAATCAATGGGCTTATCTAAAAAACAGTTTTTGGACTATGGATTTTCTCTTGTCTATGATTCGATTGCAATCACAGTAGAAAAGATTGAGAGGGATCTGAGATGAAATTATCTAGAAAAAGAATCTCTATGTTTGTTGCACTTTTTGCTTTTGTTATCTGTTTTATTTTTGCAGCGCTCTATCTGAAAAGTGTGGCAGACTATAAAAAAGCTGTAAAAGGAACAACCTTGAGCAATATAGATATTTGCTCTATCCCTGACGGCGTTTATGTCGGAGAATACGACGTAAATTTCATTTATGTCAAAGTGGAAGTAACTGTCCAGAATAAAACAGTCACAAATATTGCTATTTTGGAACATAAAAACGAGCGTGGAAAACCCGCAGAAATTGTTGTAGATAGAATCATTGAAACACAGACAATAGATGTTGACGCCATAACAGGCGCAACAAGTTCAAGCATTGTCATAAAGAAAGCTGTTGAAAACGCCCTAAAGGGAAAGCAGCAATAAAATAACAAAATATCGTGAATTTCGATCCTGTCTGCAGAAGCAATACAGGGCAATAAATACGGATCGATACAAAAGTATAAATTTTCCAGTTTACGTTTGAGGAAGTAAACTGGAAAATTTGGCTAATGTAGAAGAATTAATATACTGCCCCCTGATTATTGAGGAAATTGCGCACTCTACTGCGCCGCGCACGAATGCATGGCAACATTGCGAAGCACAATTCTTATGACACGCCACCTTAAGGAAAGCGCCTCTGACAAGAATCGCTCTATCTTATTCATCATCATCTTTTTCCAAAAACCGCATCTTGCTATTCTCAGCAGCTTCCTGCAAAGTAGCATAGACAGACCGGGTATGATATTTTTCCCGATAACATTTCTGGCAAAGCGTTCCAAATGTGATAGTTTCACCACACATAGAACAATGGAGGTTGGCAATTTTTTCCTCCTCTTCTTTATATTCAATCCTTCCTTCCGCAATCCACTTCTTTACCAAAAGCCTTGGAATATTAAATTCTTCCGCCACTTGATATTCTGTCACGTCATTTGCGCGAATGTATTCTTTCACCTCACTGAACAATTGATTTTCTTGGCAGGCTGGACACAATTCTCCCTCATATGTATCTGGCAAAGTTCTGCGGCACACGGCGCAAAATTTTAAATTTTGAAATAGAGATGCTTGTTCTACTATTTTAACCACTTCCCTTCTCAATTAATATCATTGTCTGCCACTAGCGCACTGCCTGGTTAACATTGGGATCGGCTCCGCAGAATATTTGCCAAGCAAGGCACTAGCTGCTTTTCTTATTTTTCACGCTATATCCGAAAGTTCCAAGATTCCCTCTCAAGTCAAAGTAAGCCCCATGTGAATACGCCATTGGCTGCGCCTGTTCCAAATGAAACTTCCCTTTGCCATCCATGTACGCCTCAGAAGCATGGACAGCCACTACCTCTGCCAAAAACATATGGTGAGAACCAAGCTCCAAGCACTGTGTCACCCTGCACTCTATGTTTACTGGGCTTTCGCCGATCAGAGGTGCCGAAACTTTCGACGCGCTTTGTCTGGTTAATCGCAGAAAATTAAACTTATCCACATCCCTGCCAGAGGTTACGCCACAGTAATCCGTGGCATATGTTAAATCCCTGGTAGTAAGATTAATCACAAATTCCCCTGTCTCTTTGATCATATGGTAAGAGTATCGCTCTGGACGCACGGAAATATATGCCATCGGAGGATTAGTGCAAACCGTCCCTGTCCACGCCACGGTAATGATATTGTCTTTTCCATGCCCGTCTGTCACTGTTACCATCACTGCCGGAAGGGGGTAGACCATATTCCCCGGCCTCCATTCCTGCTTCTGCAAGACATCTGGCGCTGCGGCAAGATGAATTTCTTTCTGCCTTTGCGCAACTCTTTTTCTGTTTTTGGCTTTTTGATTATTTTTCATCGTCCCGCCCTGCTTTTACAAATGCCTAGATATATCCAAAAAGATGGGTAAGTATCGCAACCACTCCTGCAATATTTACAATTGACAGTAAAATAACTCCTCCAAAGCAACCTTTCATTACCCGCATGTTGTTGGTCTCCTGCTGCGAATGCTCAATCTTTTGCTCCAGCTCCTCCACCAACGTTTGGACGTTACGATAACATTTGACATTCTCGCTGTGAATTTTCTCTGATAATTCCGCTTTCAAGGTCTCCAGTTGCTGTGAATCCTGACCTTTCACTGTCTCCGCCACTTGATCCACTTTTGCGGACAATTCTTCCATCTGAGCAGTCAGCGCCTTAAGATCGGTCTCGATCACATTGGACCGCTCTTCGATCTTCTTTTCACAAGCCCATGTAAACTTCTCCATCTGCTTCTGCAACTCTGCCATTTCCTGTCTGGAATTGTTGTTCATTTCCGTCACATGCTCTGAAATTCGTTCATCCAGTGTGTCAATCTCACTGCTAACTGTCTCATCCATTACTTTTAGCTGTTGGTTGACTTGAAGAATTAACGCATTAATTTGATCCTGCACGGCCTTTATCAATTGATCTGCTTCCTGCCTATGTCCATCAAGGACGTTTTGAAGCTTCTTCGCCTTTTCCTCCCGCTCTTCCAAAGTTGCCTGAAGTTCCGCTACCCTGGCCTCCTTCAAAGACACCATGTTTTGGAGCTGCTTCGCCTTTTCCTTAAATTCATCAATCTGTCCCAGTAAAAAATCCTCTTTTTGCACCTTGCTATGTATCCTTTCTTTCACAGTATCTGACTCTTTTTCCTGATATAGCCGTCTTGGCACCCTGTCAAAAAAACTGCCCATCTCCCGCCTCCTGTCTGGTAAATTCAGCAATGCGGCACATTCCTCCCCTTTACAATATGTTCTGGAAATTCAAAGAATCCCCATACGACAACACAAAAGCCGGGAAGCAGCCGTACACCTGCTTCCCGACTCTGTTTCATCCCCCCCTAGATAAAACCGCTATAATTACTCCCATAATTATAATAATATGAACCGCTTTTTGCATAGGTGCTGTCTTTGACTGCTTCGTTCTGCGCCTGACCATCAATTTTGGAAGCATAATCTGTCAAAAATGCTGTTGTCTGCGGAACTGTCTCGGGAGCCGGAGTTCAAATCTGAAAACAATTTATGGATCGTGCTTGAATCATTTACTCCGGAAAATGCCATAACCTCCACTCCTTTGATTATAATCGACATCCTTGTCCTTGAATCATGGTTATACGCTTCCTAATTACATCGGAGATCAAAACTCCTCTTTCTTATCAGTTTACCACATTTTCAATCTGCCAGTCAATAGGCTGCACGCCATTCGTTTCCAAAAAATCATTTGCCTGACTAAAATGCTTACAGCCAAAAAATCCCCGGAATGCAGACAAAGGACTTGGATGAGGCGCCTTTAAAATCAAATGCTTTGGATTATTCAGCATAGTGCTTTTGCTCTGCGCAGGCTTTCCCCACAGCATATAGACAATCGGGCGGTCCTGTGCATTGACAGCATTGATAATCGCATCTGTAAACTGCTCCCAGCCCTGGCCTTGATGTGAAAACGCCTGATGCGCCCGGACCGTCAACACAGTGTTCAGCATCAACACCCCTTGCTGCGCCCATTTGACAAGATAACCATTATCAGGTATGTAACACCCCAGGTCTTCCTGAAGCTCTTTATAAATATTCACTAATGATGGAGGAATATCCACTTCCGGTCTGACAGAAAAGCAAAGCCCATGCGCCTGCCCCTGATTGTGATAAGGATCCTGTCCCAAAATCAACACTTTCACCTGACTTAAAGGGGTCAAATGCATGGCGTTAAAAATTTCATCCGCCGGAGGATAGACCACTTTGGTGCTATATTCTTGCTTTACAAATTGATAAAGGTTCTTGTAATAAGGCTTCTTAAACTCATCTCCAATCGCATCCACCCAATCATTCTGCAACATTCCCATGCAAATATCCTCTCTTTCTATAACCGTACTGGCACGTCTCTCTGCGCCAAGTATTTTTTCACTTGTAAAATTTCCAATTCCTTATAATGAAACAGCGAAGCCGCCAAAGCTGCATCGGCGCCTCCGGTTGTCAGCGCTTCATAAAAATGTTCTTCCGTCCCAGCGCCTCCAGATGCAATCACAGGTATGGAAACCTGATTAGCAACGGCCTGGGTGAGTTCGAGATCATAGCCGGACTTGGTCCCGTCACAATCCATGCTTGTCAGCAAAATCTCTCCTGCGCCCATGCGCTCAGCCTTTGCCGCCCATTCCAAAGCATCGAGCCCGGTATCAATCCTGCCGCCGTTTTTATAGACATTCCAACCGCCGTCCTCTCTTCGCTTAGCGTCAATTGCAACCACCACGCACTGACTGCCAAATTTGTCTGCAGCATTGCCAATAAGCTTTGGGGTATTGATTGCCGAAGAATTGATAGAGATCTTATCGGCGCCTTCCCGAAGCAGCGTCCGAAAGTCTTCCACGGTACGAATGCCGCCGCCCACGGTAAACGGGATAAACACTTTCTCCGCCACTCGCCGCACCATGTCTGCCACAGTGCTTCGGTCGTCTGAGGAAGCGGTAATATCTAAAAATACCACCTCGTCAGCTCCAGCCTTGTCATAAGCCTCCGCTACCGCCACCGGATCCCCGGCATCTTTTAAATTCACAAAATTGATCCCTTTTACTACGCGCCCATTATGCACATCAAGACAGGGAATAATTCTTTTCGTAAACATGCTCTCAACCCTCCCCTGCCTTTGCAAAATTATCAAGTATCTTAAGCCCGATGGCGCTGCTTTTCTCTGGATGGAACTGACAGGCAAATATATTCTCTTGTTCTACGGATGCATGAATCCTGACGCCATAATCTGACGATGCTCTGACGATGCTTTCATCCTGCGCTTTCAGATAAAAAGAATGCACAAAATAGACAAACGCCCCCTGGGAAATTCCCTCGAAAAGCCTTCCCTGGTTCTGTAAATTCAGAGAATTCCAGCCAATATGCGGAATTTTAAGTCCTGGCTGATCTGGGATTCTTACGATCTCGCCCTCCAAAATATGAAGCCCTTCGACGCCGCCATTCTCCTCACTGCCAGCAAATAAAAGCTGCTGTCCCAGGCAGATGCCCAAAAAAGGCTTGTGGCATTGCACGACTTCCTGTATCACCTTGTCAAGCTCATACCGTTTTAAGTGCTCCATCGCCTCGCCGTACGCTCCTACTCCCGGAAGAATCACTTTGTCTGCCGCCAAAATCTCCCTAGGCTCTCTGGTGATCTGGCTCTCCTGACCGAGATGCTTCAATGCTTTCTGCACGCTTTTCAAGTTTCCCGCATCATAATCCACGATTGCTATCATATCTTTTATTCTCCTGTATACAGCCGTTTTTCGCTGTTTTTCACTACTTTTTGCAGCAATGTCATGCCTGTTTTGTTACATTTCATTACATATCGTTACATCTCGTCTGGCAGGATAATTCGTAAATAATTCGTATGAAAAATTTTTACGAATTAAGATAATGCGCCCGCTATCGCATTGATTTCTGCTAATTGCTGCTGATTGGGCTTCGCATCTACATAGTGGTTCATGGTCGTGCTGATATCGCCATATCCTAAAATAGACTGCAATGTTTTAGGCGGCAGTCCCTGCATATTCGTTGCAAATGTGTGTCTGCATATATGAGGCTCAAACTTACGAATCGGACAAGACGGATGTTCCAAATTATACCTTTTGATGCAATTTTGCAAATATTCCTCTACATGGCTGCGGACAATCCATTTTGCCGTAATTTCTTCCTTGCGGGCTTGTTTTTATCACTTGCTGTCTTATTCGCCATATCCTTGGCCCTCCACTTAGAAAGCGCCTCGAATGCGTCTATCATTATACCACATCAAAGACGCCTTGTCGATATTAGATCTGTCCAAATAAGCGGGACGCCTCTGTGATAGAAAGCAAAAGTTTGTACTGCATCTTAAATCACCTCCATTCTCGATCATCATACCTGTCACAATCGTAACCTGAATACGGAAAAACAAGAAAGAAAAATAAAATAGAATGTAGGAGAGACTTAGTACTGAATCAAAAAACAGCGCAGAAGCAGCATGCATGTCTTGCACACTCTTTCTGCGCCATTTCTATACTTTTCTATAATCAGCCGCCGTGATCTTGAGTCAGCTATTTTATTGTACTGTGAAGAGCTAATCCCCAGAACGACTCCAAAGAATGTGTCAACTGCCGTGATCGTGCCTACCACTTGCTCTCCATAAGGCGGCTCCCAGATGCTGGCTAATGTAAAATATAATGTGCCTGCCGCTGGCAAGAAATACTGCAATTGTAAATTCTTTTCCATCTGGTTCACCTTTTAAAATCAGCATAAAAAATAGCCCAATTCTGTCTGTTGAGGCAAACTAGTGTACTGACACATTTATATTCAGGCAAACCTCCTTGCCCGATTGCCCATCAGACTGCGTTGTCATCAGTCAACGATGCCACCGCATCGCCTCCTTCTTCCGTCTTGCTGATGAACAATCGTTCTGCAGAGTTTCGCCAGATATAAATGTGTCAGTACACTAGGCTATCATTTTATTCCGTTTTCGCAATCGACCACATCTTCATGCCAGGATGCTTTTTGCATATTCTTACCTCACTTTGACATGTGATCTTTTGCCTATTTCAGATCCGTTTCCGAATACATCCCCAATATGACATCTTCTTCTATATTGAGCTTTAACAGATTGGTAATTGAAACGATACGTTCTTCTTTCTTCCCTTCCTTGATTCCTTCCCTATGCCCATCTTCAAATATCATCCGTCCTACTTTTGTCATGCTGATATCCCTCCTTATCGCTTCTGCGTCTTCTTTCTTAATAAATTTATCGCTAACAACCAACAATCCGGCAAGCACGAATTTCTGTTTCTGCTCGTCTTCCATCTTTTGTGCAAGAAAAACCACATCCCGAACCCATTTTTATCTCTCTGTTTGATCTTTCCCAGCAAGAGGCAATATGATCATCTGCATCAGCTCCTGCTCTGCAAGCCCCATGCCATGCAATAGTTTATCCTTTACGGTGCGATATATTTCTTCCGCAGGAATATCATTTACAAATACCTGTTCCATTTGCAAAGACATACACCCAACATCAAAACCGGATTTAGCAGCCACTATATTACCTGTATAAATAACAATCATGCGTATTTTCGGTATCTCTCCATGATCCTCGTACAGACGCTTCACGATCCTGGAAATATAATTGATATACTTTATACGGTTTTTCACATTATCTATTGATTCATAATCCACAATCGCATAAGTGCCGTCCTCCAAAAGAAACAGGTTATCCATGCGCAGTTCATTCGCTGAAACGGCAGGTAATTTTCCTCAATCGTGACATACATGGTTTTAAGATAGGCTTTGATGCCGCTTTCCGAACTCAGATTCCCTTTCTGCCTCAGCCATCGTTACTAACGCAATTAGCTCGATATCTTCCTGCGAAAGACTTTCTTCCACGCTATGATCCATAATTTTTTCGACTTTAACCACAGAAGAAATTACATTAAAATCAATGGCGTATGCCTCTTCATATCCGCCTTGCTCATTCAGCAGGTGTACTTTCTTCACATCAAATTTCACATAATTTCCTCCATTCTGTGCGCTTTTCAGCACAAACAAGTAGTTTGTGAAAGAATCAACAAATTCTTTCACTCTTATCTCCATAAGGATGATCCAGGTCATAAATCCAGCCAATTTTCTTTCTGCCACGCAACCAAAGCGGCAAGGCGCATAGGAACTCGAAAAGACGGTACAGCCCTTGTAATCGGGGCTATACCGCCTAATCTGAGATTACTTCCTTATAACTTGAAACCCTTGAATGTACTGGATTTCCAGAAAACGATAGCCATCGTAATCCATCATCGCTATGATGCCAATTCCTGACTCCTATTTTAGTCCAAGTTTCTCTATCACCTGGTATAGCTCCAGCGTATACGTCTCTTTGTCACGGATCGCATACAGCTCTCTTGCCTGCTCTAAAGTCATGCCATATTTCTTCTTCAATGCTTTTTTCACTTTTTCCAGCATCTTGTCATACTCTACCGCTGCTCCTGTAGACGCCGCCTCGCTGGCATTCTTATCATATCTTCCCACGCCAATAATCAAGGCATTCAAAGCTTCTTCGTACATTTCTCGTTTTTGGTACACCTGATAGCTATTAATGGGCTGCTGTAAGTATGCGGTAAGTCTTGCTTTGTTGAAAAGCTCTTCGTCCACTTCCTTTACTTTCTCTCCCTGATTGAAGCACGAATAGGACTCTACATAGTTCCCCTGTTCATAATATTCCTTTGCTCTGGCAATACTCAAGCTATACCCAATCTGGCTAGAAAGCAGAATGATTAAGACAACTAACGAAAGTCCTACCAGCATAATTAGAAAAACCGGAACTTTCGGCAGCGGCTTAGTCTTCTCTATAACTCTTGGCTTCTTCTCTTTTTTAGGCTTCTCCAGTTTTGCTTTTTCTTTCTGTGCCTTTTTCTCCGCTTTTTCCTGCTTTTTCTGCTCTTTCTTTTCCTTCTTTTCTTGCTCTTTGCGCTCTTTCTCCTGCTTTTTTGCCGCCGCTTCCTGGCTTTCTTTTTCATCGAGCTCCTTGGCTTCCTCCTCCGAAAGCTCTACTAGTTCTTCTCCGCCAAACAGCAGTTGTGAAAATTTCTGGAAAAATCCCTGCTTTTCTTCTCCTGACTCTCCAGTCCCAGCATCTTTTTTCTTCTGTTTCTTCTCTTTCTTTTCTTTCTTCTGTTCTTTGGCTTCTTCTTCTAACTCAAGGCCAAGGCCTTCAAGCTCTTTTGCCAGATTTTCAACCGCTGATTGCGGTTTTTCTGCAGGAGCTGGCTCTTCAAAATCCAATGACTCCTCCAAAAAGGACGGTTGATCTGCTTCTCCCAGAATACTTTCATCCTCTGACAGAGAAAAATCATCTTGTATTGGCAATTCCTCCGCCAGCGGTGATTGCGCTGATTCTTCCTCTCCAATTCCTGAAAGCATATCCAGAAATTCCTGATTTGGTTCCCCAGGACTATAATCACTTTCCTGACTTCCATCATCCAGTGTATTTACTTCATACTCTGAATCATTGGCATCATATCCTGATCCGATTCCATCCAGCATTTCATCATCTGATTGATAATTCTGAAGAGATTCATCGATAGGCAAATCATTGCCGTCATCCAGGCTTCCAAATTGATCCAGATTGTCCAACATGCCATTTTTAACATTGCTTACAATCTGGTCGACATCTTCCATAGCCAAGTCCTGAGCACCGCTCTGTGAGATGTCTGAGGACTGAGATCTGCTCTCTTCAAATGCCTTAAGAAAGTCATCCTCCGTATCCTGGGAAACAGCGCTATCCAGCTCCCCGAAAAAATCATCCTCTGCAACGCCATCCTCAGGATTCTCATCTATTCCCCGCAACAATCTGTCCAGGTAATCTTCTCTCTCGTTCAAAGGTTTCACCTCCGGTACATTTTCTCATACTGTATTTCTATCATAACACACTGTCTTTCATTACACAATTTATTAATTATCAATTTTTAAAACTGTGTACCGGAGCCGGAATTCTCCCTTTTCGGCTGATAAACGCTTCGCATCCGTAGGGATTGACCCGCATCACTGGGGCATGACCCAAAAGACCTCCAAATTCAACCGTTTCCCCAATTCCTTTTCCAATCACGGGAATCAGTCGCACTGCAGTGGTTTTCTGGTTAATCATCCCGATTGCCATTTCATCGGCAATGATGCCTGAAACTGTAGACGCTTTCACATCTCCTGGAATAGCGATCATGTCAAGACCCACGGAGCACACGCAGGTCATAGCCTCCAGCTTTTCCAAAGTCAAAGCTCCAGCCTCTACTGCGTCAATCATCCCCTGGTCCTCGCTGACCGGAATAAACGCCCCGCTTAAGCCGCCCACATATGAGGAAGCCATAATGCCCCCTTTCTTTACCTGGTCGTTTAAAAGCGCCAAAGCCGCCGTTGTTCCAGGCGCACCCGCATATTCCAATCCGATTTCCTCCAAAATCTCCGCCACAGAGTCTCCGATTGCCGGAGTCGGCGCCAATGACAAGTCAATAATTCCAAAAGGAATTCCCATCTTGCGGCTTGCTTCCTGCGCTACTAACTGTCCTACCCTTGTGATTTTAAAAGCTGTCTTTTTAATGGTTTCACATAACACTTCAAAGCTTTCGCCCCGCACCTGCTCTAATGCCTTTTTTACCACTCCAGGACCAGAGACGCCCACATTGATGATGGCGTCTGCTTCTGT
>CAJTJY010000011.1:4593-22892 GCA_910576975.1 uncultured Lachnospiraceae bacterium | reverse complement strand
CCCCCTGCCATAAATGGATTATCATCCGGCGCATTGCAAAAGACCACCAGCTTGGCACATCCCAGAGAATCATTTTCCTTGGTAGATTCCGCAGTCTTTAGTATGATTTCTCCCATCAGTTTGACCGCATCCATATTGATGCCCGCCTTGGTAGACCCTACGTTGACCGAGCTGCATACTCGTTCCGTCTCTGAAAGCGCCTGAGGTATGGAACGGATTAAATTCTCATCTCCTGCAGTCATTCCCTTGGACACCAGGGCAGAATATCCGCCGATAAAATTTACCCCCACTTCCTTGGCCGCAAGATCCAAGGTTCTTGCTAGCGACGCAAAATCCTCGGAGTTCTTACATGCTGCCTGCCCAATCAAGGCAATAGGCGTCACAGAAATTCGTTTATTGACGATAGGGATGCAGTAGTTTCTTTCAATCTCTTCCCCAGTTTCCACGAGCTTCTTTGCCACCGTGGTAATCTTTCGGTATATATTTTGATTTAATTTCTGCAGATCTGAATCAATGCAGTCTTGCAGGCTGATTCCCAATGTAATCGTTCGCACATCCAGATTTTCTTGCTCGATCATCTTGTTGGTCTCATTTACTTCCCAAATATTTATCATTGCGCCGCTCCTTAAATTCTGTGCATTTTATGAAAGATTTCTTCCCGCTGGCATTTAATATTTACGCCGATGTCTTCTCCCAGCAACTCAAGTTCCTTTGCGCACTGGTCAAAAGGCTGGTCTGAATGCTTCATATCCGCAATCATCATCATATTAAAAAATCCCTGCACGATAGTCTGGCTGATATCCAGCACATTGATCTGATGCTCTGAGAGATACGTACATACCTTTGCAATGATTCCAACGGTATCTTTCCCCACTACTGTAATAATCGTCCTGTCCATATTCTTTTCCATAAGATTCCTCCAAACGCATTTTTAGCTGCGCATTGCTTCACTATTATATTTGATTAATTTTAGCGTCGGGCGAAAAGCCGTCAAAGTTCTCCCTCAAGCCTGCCTGGGCTATACCTCATAAATATCAGACACTGCGTCACGTTTCGCCACATGAATAGGAAAATCTCCTGCATGATAGGAATTATCTGACATGTCAATTTCCAAACGCACGGTCTCATAGGCGAGCTGTTCATAATTGTTTTCTTTACTCAAATGTCCTAAGATCACGGCTTTCATTTGGTCATGCAGCACTTGGCTCAAAAGCTGTCCAGATAATTCATTCGAGAGATGACCCTTGTCTCCTAAAATCCGTTGCTTCAGGTAGTAGGGATACCTGCCTGCCTGCAACATATGTACGTCATGATTCGCCTCCAGCAGCAGCAAGTCCAGACGCTGAAGCCTTTGAACAATAGCGCTGTCAAATTTCCCCAAATCTGTCATTACTGCCATGGAGCTTTTCCCCTGACGCAGAATATAAGCCGTAGGTTGCGCCGCATCATGGGAAACAGATACTGGGCTTATGGTCATGTCCCCAATTGTAAAGTCCGCATCTGGCTGGATTTCATGAAACAAGTCTTCTGAAATCTCCCCTACGCTTTTGCAGTTCAAAATCGCCTTTATGGTTCCTGCCGTGGCATAGATGGGAATTCCATGCCTTCTTGCAAGTACCCCCAATCCGCTGATATGATCCGAATGTTCATGCGTAATTAATATTGCGCACATCTCCTTTGTGGTATGCCCGATCTCATTCAGGCCTTCCTCAATCCGTTTCCCGCTAATCCCCGCATCAATGATAAGGCTGGTTTTTTCAGTTCCTGCATAAATGCAGTTTCCGCTGCTTCCGCTTGCAATACTGCACAGTCTCATATTTCGTTATTCCTCCCAGTATACTTCTACCTTGTCGCCCTCTTTGAGTTCAGCCATATAGGAAGGGAATTCCCCGTTTAGCCTTGTGACAACCGCCCTGCCGTTCCCGGCATTGAGGTCAAAATTGATATACTCAAATACATCAACAAACACATACGAAGATTTTCCTTTTAATGTGACTGGAAGGTTATTGACAATCACATGGACTTCTGCAAAATCATCCTCTTTTGCCGCTTCTTCCTGCTTTGCCTCCTTGCTTTCTAACTGCTTTATGCCGCTTTCTTGTATTTCTTTGACCTCGTCCTCTGCTTCCCTGGCTTTTTCTTCCCGCAGCTGTTTTTTCTCTAAGATCTTTTTGATCCTCTTTTCTCTCAACTCCTCTCTGCGGTTCTGGTACTTTTCTTCCATATCTGAGGGATGCGTCCGGTAGGACAACACCGTCCATTCAATCGAAAAATTCTCATACACTAGAGTGTCGAGCTCTGCGGGCTTATTATTTACCAGGATGTCATGCTCCATATCTACCTCGACGTCCATAAATTCCATAATTTGAGCTACCGTATAATAATTTCTCATTTCAATATCGTCATTTTCCTGAATCTCATAGTATGGAGGTTCCATCACTCCATTTACCTCGGCAAATTTGGGGCAAGAAATCACATTTCCATTGACCTCAAAGCTGATCATGGATTTCCCAAACTCTTCCAAATCTTCCAGATAGCAGACTGCAGGCTCTCCCTCAGTCGAAGGCTCAATCACAATGTCGCTGTTAACTTCCAAAGGCGCATTGATATTGGTCAGGCGCCCGTTCACCCGGACCACTGCCGAATCACCCGTTTCTCCCCGGGCAATGCGTTTTTTGCCGTTGACCGTGAAATTAATTTCCTTCCCCCTTCTAGGAAATAGCTGCTCATTGGGGAATCCTGCTTGAAGCGCCGCATCCACAATGGTTAATTTATCATTATCATAAAGCTTAATCCGCTCGCCGTTAAAACGCACAAAGATAAAATTATTTCTCTGATCATAATAATTGAGGCAGATTCCTATAGGCGTAACCAGCAGTGGATCTTTCTTAATATCCTCCTGCACAAAATGGATCTCCTGCAGTACTTCCTCTCCTCGAAGCGCCACACGCTCCTGCGGAAGCTCTAACTCCTCGCAGAGATGTTCGATAAATCCATGAATTTTACCGCCTCCCCCTACCACAAAGGCAGCGCTTACCGTCTGGTTTCCGTTAAGTTCTTTTATCTTTGCGGCTATGCTCTCCACCAACTCGTCCACAAGGGGCTTGATGAGCTCCCATACCTCTTCCACCGGAATCGTATGCTTGATCATCATGATATCCTGATACTCAATTTCTTTCTCAGTAGTGGAGCATAACTTGATATGCTCTGCCGTTTTAAAATCAACCAGGTAATGCTGTACCAGCATCTCCGTAATTTCATCTCCAGCGCTGGGAATCATGCCGTAAGCAATAATGCTTCCTTCCCTAGTTACCGAAATATCGCTTGTACCAGCTCCCACGTCTACGAGGGCGATATTCAACATGCGAAACGCCTCAGGAATTGCGACATTGATGGCGGCAATAGGCTCCAATGTCATATTTGCAACCCGTAAGCCCGCAAGTCCGACTGCTGAGTACAATCCGTCGACGACGTCTTCCGGCAGGAATGTGACAATAATGTCTTCACTGACCGTCTCTGCCTTATGTCCTTCCAAATTGGAGAAAACGTCGCCGTTCAGATAGTATTTCACCACGGAATAACCCACGCAGTAAAATTTAAACTTGGTGTCATTATTCTCATTTAAAATTTGCTGTGCTTTTTCGATTCCCAGCAAATCCAGGGTATGGACATCCTCGCCAGTAAGCACGATTTCTTCTGGGTAAGTATACTCCACTGTGGTATGAACGGTTTTTAGCACGCGCCCTGCCGCTGCAATACACACGTCATTCAATTTAAGATGAAGCTGTTCTTCCAACTGCTTTTTCACTGCGTTGATGGTCCTTCCCACCCGTCCGATATCATGAATCTGACCGTCCAACATGGAACGCGTTTCATGTTCTTTCACATACTGTGCCGCCACGATAAACTCGTCTTCGTTGCGGTATCCAACGGTTCCCACGACATTGCGGGTTCCGATATCCAGTCCAAAGACCAAGGGGATTCCATCCATCTGCTGGTCAAACTGGTTCAGCTCCCCTTTTTCCTTAATCGCCTGTGCGATCTGATAAAAGGTCTCTTCCTTGGTTCCATTATTGTCGATTACCACTTGGCAATTCCTACGGTATTCGCTATCGGTAAGCTGGCTAGCAAATATTTGGTCCGCCTTTTCTCTAGAATAACCTCTAGCCTGCATCACTCTCTGTCTGCGGATTTCCTCTGTGGCATAAATATACCAGAGCTCGTCGCAAATTTCCTGGTAATTGTCCTCAACAAGCAGGGCGGCCTCAATAATGACAAAATCCATGACGCCGATTTTTTTCTGCTCTGCAATCTGGCTTAAGATATACTCTTTTACTGCCGGGTGCACCGCCTGGTTGACTTTATTCCGCAGCTCTTCTGAGGCGAACAGCTCTGCAGACAATGCAAGACGGCTGATGGTCTCATCCTGATTGTAGACCTCTGCCGGAAGAAATTTCAAAAGCTTCTGATAGCAATCCGTCCCCGGCCTCATCATCATCTGTGCGATCTTGTCTGCCTCCAGATTTTTTACTCTGTAATTTTTCTCCAAATACTCTAAAACGGCGGATTTTCCTGCTCCCGCTCCGCCTGTAATTCCAATTACCTGCATAATTTCCTCCATTCCGTGTGCTTTTTGGCACAAACAGGCAGTTCGTGAAAGAATCTGCAAATTCTTTCACCCTTTCCTCATAAATGATCTTTAATGTGCTTCGTACCAATCTTTTCCCTGATTCATATCTATTTCCAGCTTCACTGAAAGCTCTGCCGCCGTCTCCATGTCCTTTTTGAGGATTTCTTTTACCTGCTCCGTTTCCTCTTCCCATGCCTCGATCAGCAGTTCGTCATGAACCTGAAGGATCAGCTTCGACCTCAATCCCTGCTCTTTTAAGGATTTACTGACCCGGATCATGGCGATCTTAATGATGTCTGCCGCCGTCCCCTGTATCGGAGAATTCATTGCCACCCGCTCTCCAAAAGAACGCTGCATGAAATTGCTGGAGGACAGTTCCGGAACCGGCCTTCTTCTGCCAAACATCGTGGTGACATACCCTTGTTCCTTTGCCTGTTGCACCTGACGCTCCAGAAACGTCTTCACTCCCGGATAAGTCTCAAAATACGATTGGATATAGGCTGCCGCTTCTTTCGTAGTAATGCTTAAATCCTGGCTTAGCCCAAAAGAACTGATTCCATAGACAATCCCAAAATTCACGGCTTTGGCATTTCTGCGCTGCAGAGAAGTCACTTCCTCAAAAGGCACATGAAAAACCTGGGAAGCAGTCATACGGTGAATATCGCGGGCTTCCCGGTATGCCTGGATCAAATTCTCATCTTCTGACATATGCGCAAGCACGCGAAGCTCTATCTGGGAATAATCTGCATCTAAAAGCACGCAGCCTTTCCTTGGTATAAATACTTTCCGAATCAACCTGCCCTGCTCCATGCGAATCGGTATATTCTGCAAGTTCGGCTCCGTGCTGCTGATTCTGCCCGTGGCAGTGATCGTCTGATGGAAGCTGGAATGAATTCTTCCATCTTCCTCAATATAATTAGAGAGCCCTTCCGCATACGTAGATTTTAATTTTGCAAGCTGACGGTATTCTAAAATTTTCGATACCAAGGGATATTCTTCTGCCAATTTTTCCAGCACGTCGGCAGCAGTGGAATATCCTGTTTTTGTCTTTTTTCCATAGGGCATCTTCAACTTTTCAAACAGAATGACTCCCAGCTGCTTTGGTGAATTGATGTTAAAGGCTTCGCCTGCGTCCTGGCAGATCTCCTGTTCCAGCTCGGAAATTTTTCCAGAAAGATTCTCCCCATATGCTTTCAATTGAGCGCCGTTAACCAATACTCCTTCTTTTTCCATCTCATAAAGAGTATAAACCAAAGGCATCTCTATCTCACGGTACAGCTTCCACATTCCTGTTGCTTCCAGCTTTTGTTTTAACACGCTTGCTCCGTAAAAAGCCGTGTATGCCGTCCAGCAAGCGTATTGGACGGCTTCTTCAAATTTATCTCTCATAGCTTGCGCCATGGATAATTTACCCAGCAAATCTTGCTGGGAAGGCGCAATCACATCCAAATGTTCTTTCGCCACGTCGTCATAAGTATAGTCGTTCTTCAAAGGATTCAGCAAGTACGCTTCTATCAGCACATCTTCCACATGATCCTGTCTTTCCTCTGGAATCGAGATCACGGAAAGCTGGGATTTTAAATCGAGAAAAGCCACTGTCTTCACTTGGCTTGCCAAGCGCTGCGCCTGACTTGCCAAATATTCCCCTGTGATTTCGCCTCCCGCAGGGATAAAATAAACGTCTTCTTTCCCAAAGGCAAGAGAAATTCCAAGCACTGCCGAATCCTTTTGCGCCATCCCTTCATCCTCGCTGGCTACGGCATCTGTTCCAAACACGCCAGCCAGCGTGAGCTGTCCTTGCGGTTCTTCTTCTTGATTCGCACAAGAAAAGACTTGAAGCCCCACGGTTTCTGATTTGCCTGCTCTGGAAAAGATTTTGTCCGCTTCTGATTTCTTTTGCACTGTCTGAAATCTCTCCTCGAAAGGAGTTGCCAAAGCTTCCACAGAAAAACGATTTAAAAGATGCTTAAATTCCAGCTTTTTCATCCAGACATATGCCTCGGGAGTAAATAAATTCCCAATCTTAGCTTGTTCTAATTCATAGTCTACCGGCGCATCAACTTCAATGGTAGCCAGGACCTTGCTCATCTTTGCCATATCGTAATGCTCTTTTAAATTCTTCTGTGCGCGTGGCGGTTTGACCTCTTCGATATGCACATAAGCATTTTCAATGCTTCCATAAGCAGCAATCAGGCTTGTCGCCGTCTTCTCTCCGATCCCCGGCACGCCTGGAATGTTGTCCGCCGTATCGCCCATCAGCGCTTTCACATCAATAAATTCTTGCGGAGTCACCTGATATCTTTCTTTGACATCCTCGGCATAGTAGTCCTCAATCTCCGTTCCGGTACGCTTGGTCTTTGGAATTCTGATCTTAATATGCGCGCTGGCAAGCTGTAGAAGGTCACGGTCCCCAGAGACTAGGGAAACGGCAAGTCCTAGGCTCTCGCAGCGCTTTGCAATGGTTCCCAAAACATCATCCGCCTCATAGCCTTCCTTCTCCACCACTGTGACTCCCATGGCTCTTAGCACGTCCTTCATCACTGGAACCTGTTGTCTTAGCTCCTCTGCCATAGGCTTCCTCGTGCCCTTATACGCTTCATACAAGCAATGGCGAAAGGTTGGGGCATGGACGTCAAACGCCACAATCAAATATTCTGGCTTTTCCTCCTCTAATATCCGAAACAGAATATTCAAAAAACCGTACACGGCATTGGTATGGAGCCCTTCTGAATTGGTAAGATCCGGAATGCCAAAATAGGCCCGGTTCAAAATACTGTGTCCGTCGATCAAAACTATTTTTTTATCCATAAATGCTGTACCTTCTGTCTCTCCTTCTCTCAATCTCTATACCTATCTTTTACATATACATGCCTTTTCTATTTTACACTATCTGGCAAGGTTTTAAAAGTTATAATTTTATCTGAACTTGTATTTTTGCTCATCAAGCATTTGTATAAGGGAATATGCAACATTTTATTATAGCTTATTTATTATAATAAGTATACATTTTTATGCAAATCTATATCCATTATATTTCCCGCGTATATTCTTTCAGCCAGTCTCTTACTTCAGGTTCAAGGCATGGGGCAAGCTTTTCATATACCATATGGTGGTATTCATTGAGCAGCCTGCGCTCGAATAACGTCATTTGCTCTGGAAGTATGGCGTCCAAATCGATCGGCGCATAGGTAATAATTTCAAATTCCATAAACTGTCCATACTCATTCTTATCTGCTTTCTTACATAAAAGCTCGTTCTCGATGCGGATGCCGTAGTTTCCTTCAAGGTAAATTCCAGGCTCGTCCGTGGTTACCATCCCTGCTTCCAAAATGCCCTCATCGCTTTGCCCTGGCGTCTTGCGCCACCGGAAGCTATTGGGCCCCTCATGAACATTCAAAAGATATCCTACTCCATGCCCAGTTCCACATTTATAGTCCAATCCCAGATTCCAAAGAGGGCCTCTGGCAAGGATGTCCAAATGGGAACCGCTGCAGCCATATAAAAATTTTGCTGCGGCAAGGTTCAGGTTCGATCGGCACACTGCTGTGAAATGATTTTTCTCTTGATCACTCAGTTCTCCCAAGGCAATGGTTCTCGTAATGTCCGTACTGCCTTCCAGATAATGCCCCCCGGAATCCACCAAGAGAAATCCTTCTGGCTTGAGCGCCGCATCCGTCTCTGGCGTTGCCACATAATGCATCATCGCCCCATGAGCGCCATAAGCGCTGATCGTGTCAAAACTCAAGTCCACAAACAAATCTTGTTGCCGTCTGCATTCTTCGAGATACTCAGCGGCAGAGCATTCGGTAACTTCTTCTTTGCCAATATGGGTTTTGAGCCAGTAAATAAACTTGGTCACCGCAACGCCATCTTTAAGATGCGCTTTGCGGATATTGGAAATCTCTGTGGAATTTTTTACAGCTTTCATCCGCTCCGTCGGGTTAGGCGAAGAGAGCACTTCCACGCCTTTTTTCAGACTACTGTAAATCTGGTAATTGACAATGCCAGGATCCAAGAGAACTTTATTTCCAGCCGCAATCTTTCCGACATAATCGTAAATCTCCTGGTAAGGCTTAATGGTGATCCCTTGCAAAAGACAGTAAGCACGCAATTCTTGACTCAGCGCCTCGTCATGCACAAACCAAAGACTCTCTGTCGTGGTAATCACTGCAAAAGACAAAACAACTGGCACGTGCGTAATATCACTCCCACGGATATTAAAAAGCCATGCAATATCATACAGGGAAGTCAAAATATGAATGTCCGCCTGCTTTTGCGCCATTTTATCCCGAAGTTTGCGCTGTTTCTCTGTGGCGCTAACCCCGGCATAGATCTCATCGAGGATAAATGCCGCATGTTTCGGAAATGCTGGGCGCTCTTTCCAAATGAACCCAACTAAATCGTGCTCCGTCTGAACACTGCCGCCCTTTTTCTCTGCAATGTCTTTATATGCCATGCCTGTACTGGCATTTACCACACGTCCGTCAAAACCTAGGCATCCGCCTTTTACAAGATGCTCCTGCACATACTCCTTGATCGTGGGCACGCCTTCTTCTCCCATTTTGCGAAGCACGACTGAACTTTCTTTCAGCTGTTGCTCTGCTTGGATAAAATATCTTCCATCGGTCCACAATCCTGCTTCTTCCATGGTAATGACTGCCGTTCCTGCCGACCCTGTAAATCCCGTAAGGTAACTTCTTGCCTTAAAATAATCTCCGACATACTCAGATTCATGGAAATCTGAAGTCGGTACAAGATACATATCGATGCTGTATTTACGCATTTCTTCCCGAAGCGCTTCGATTCGCTCTGCCGTCATCCTGTTCCTGCTCCTTTAATCCTTTTTCACCGCAATCACTTCAATCTCCACCAGCCCGCCCTTGGGCAGCTTTGCCACCTGCACACAGGACCGTGCTGGAGGCTCTCCCTGAAAATACTGGGCATAAATCTCATTGACTTTTGCAAAGTCATTGATATCGTCCAAAAATACGCTAGTCTTCACCACATGCGCAAGATCACTGCCTGCCGCTTCTAACACCGCCGCAAGATTTTTGAGGCTTTGATGTGTCTGAGCCTCCACGCCTTCTGGTAAATTGCCGCTTTCTGGAATTAATCCCAACTGCCCAGAAGTAAATATTAGTCCTTTCGCTTCCACCGCATGGACATATGGCCCAACCGCTGCCGGGGCTTTCGATGCATTGATTGCTTTTTTCATGATAGATTCCTCCATTCTGTGCGCTTTTTTACACATATAGGCAGACAGTGAAAGAAATCATTAATTCTGTCACTCTTTGCTCCATTCTATGCGCTTTTTAACTGTATTTTATCATGTCAGTAAAAATCCTTCAATCTTTTTTCAAAAAACACTTGCATTTTTTTCCTGAATATGCTAATATACTATTTGTTCGAGTGATGAACCAAATGCCGGCGTGTCGGAATGGCAGACGAGGCAGACTCAAAATCTGTTGTGGGCAACCACGTATGGGTTCAAGTCCCATTGCCGGCAGTACTTTATAAAAAAACAAGACTTTTCATAATTTGAAAGGTCTTGTTTTTTTAAGGATTAGGGCAAGCAAAGGCCTTAGGAGCATCGCCTAGTGTACTGACACATTTATATCTGGCGAAACTCTACAGAACGATTTTTCATCAGCAAGACGGAAGAAGGAGGCGATGCGGTGGCATCGTTGACTGATGACAACGCAGTCTGATGGGCAATCGGGCAAGGAGGTTTGCCTGAATATAAATGTGTCAGTACACTAGTTACGAAAAGGTTTATCTTTTGGAACTTTCTATGCCTGCGGCAAACAACCATTCCTCCTAGCCGCCATAAAATACTCTGTAAAACATGTCTTGTCAAACTTTAATAATTTGTCTTAGCTTTCTTCCAAGTTTCTGGCTCTGCTTCCCAAAGCCCGTTCAACCAGTCAATGCCTTGCGCAATGCCTTGCTCTGAAAACTCTGTCTCGATCCGCCTTTTTTTCTCCTCTGGAGTTGCGTCATACCCATAGGGGCCCTCCCAGACAACAATTTCCAACACTGACTTTTCTTGCCCGTTCTGATCACTTTCCTTTTTTACAACTGCAAACCGGAAGCGCATGCCCTCATGGCTTCCGGTAAATGTTGTCTTTTTCAGGTAAGGAATCGACAAAATGTCTTTGCGTTCAATCATCACATTTCCTCTTTCCCAGCATTTTTATCTCTTTTGGCAGTCTTTTAAAATATTAAAACAATCAAATGTCGCAAAGTAATCCTGCGGCGTCTCGGCACGCCGAATCAGCTCCGCACTGCCATCCTCTTTCAACAAAAGCTCTGCCGACTTTAATTTTCCATTATAATTATAGCCCATCGAAAAGCCGTGTGCTCCAGTATCATGAATTAACAAAAGATCGCCGATCTCAATCTTGGGCAGCATCCGGTCTATGGCAAACTTATCATTATTTTCACAAAGCGAGCCCGTAATATCATACTTATGGTCGCATGGATCCTCTTCTTTGCCCATTACAGTAATATGATGATATGCGCCGTACATGGCAGGACGCATCAAATTCACGGCACAAGCATCACAGCCAATATATTCCTTATGCGTATGCTTCTCATGGATGGCTGTCGTCACCAGGCAGCCATATGGTCCTGTCATAAAGCGGCCCAGCTCCGCATAAATCGCCACGTCTCCCATGTTAGCCGGAACCAGGATTTCCTGATACACCTTGCGCACTCCTTCCCCGATGGCACGAATGTCATTGGGTTCTTCATCTGGACGATAAGGAATTCCAATTCCACCAGAAAGATTGATAAAACGGATGTTAGCCCCTGTCTCTTCTTTAAGCTTTACCGCCGTCTCAAACAGGGTCTTTGCCAAGGTTGGATAATATTCATTCGTAACCGTATTGCTTGCCAAAAATGCGTGAATTCCAAAATTTTTCACGCCTTTTTCTTTCAAAACCCGAAAGCCTTCAAATAACTGTTCTGTCGTAAATCCATATTTTGCGTCGTTTGGATTATCCATGATGCTGTTACTGATTTTAAAAACCCCGCCAGGATTATAACGGCAGCTAATCGTTTCTGGAATACGCCCGATCGTTTTTTCTAGAAAGTCAATATGGGTAAAGTCATCTAAATTGATAATTGCCCCCATCTTGTCTGCAAATTGAAATTCTTCCGCTGGAGTGGCATTGGAGGAAAACATAACATCCTCCCCGTTAAAATGCAGGGCGTCTGCAAGCATCAGCTCCGTCATGGAAGAACAGTCGCAGCCGCAGCCATACTCTTTCAATATATTAATTAAAAACGGATTGGGAGTGGCTTTTACTGCAAAATATTCTTTAAATCCCTTATTCCAGGAAAAGGCTTCTTTGAGAGCCTGTGCATTCGCACGAATTCCCTTTTCATCATACAAATGAAAAGGCGTTGGATATTTTTTGATAATCTCTTGTAATTGTTCGTATGTTACAAATGGTTCTTTCTTCATGCCTCTCGTTACTCCTTCGTTATTTATTCATTCCAGGGTTGCACTCTAGCAGCCGGATTTCATTTTTCATGGAATCCTTGAACACCTGAACAAAGTTTCTCTGTCCAGTATACAGGCAGGTGCTTTCCCTCCCTTTTCCAAGCTCTCCCGTCAGCACATGCCTGGAATCCGTAATGATTCCAATCTGATTCTTCTTATCTGTGGTAACATATACTTTAATCCTTGCCATATTATTTAAAAACTTCTGGCTGTCTGCCTCATCAGAAACTGATATCAGAGCAACCACTTTGATGCCCCTTACGATCAATTCTTGTAATTCCGCCTCAAACTGTTGCAAATAATAAATAGACATCGACAGATACACCCGCTGTTTTGCCTTCACCAGCATATTACGGATCTTATTTTTGATATTTTCATCCGAGACTATGGTGATATAGCCTTCTGCCCCTTCTCTTCCCTTAGGAATATGTTCCATCAGAAACTCTTTCTTTTTCATAAGGCTGCGGATCTTATTCTGGCAGAATTCCTCTAACTCCACCGCCGTATACTTCCTGGAAGTATCCTCGCTGGTATATGCCGCACCTTTCTCCGCCAACCCTTCCAGAGCCTTGTATACATTAGATCGGGAAATTCCGATGCGCTTTGCCAGCTCATAACCGTTGCTGGTGCCGGAGCGGAATAGTTCCAGATAGACTATTGCTTCCTGTCCAGTCAAGCCAAAAGACGTCAAATGTTCTGTCAATTTTTTATCTTCCATAAGGCGCACCTTCCAAAACAATAGTAGTATTCATCAGTAATACTATAATATCTTTTGAGAAAAATGTCAAGAAAAAATGATGCAAGATATGGCAATATCCTCATACCTTGCATCATTCTTCTTTCGTTTAATTACCGCTCTCAAGGCGTATCCGCAATCATTACAGCTTAAACTTCTTAGTCTCCTCATTCTGTCTTGCGCTTAAGCTCACCAGGGACTGCGTATCCTTGCTGCACTCCTCTATTCCTTCTGCTACAAGCTGCATGCTTGCGCTGGTCTCCTCTGTGGAAGCCGCATTCTCTTCCACAATGCTGGCAAGATTGTTGACAGAATCCGCCACAAGCTGTTTCAGAGAATCCAAAATGCTCGTCTGGCTTCCGATTTCCTTGGTCACATCCTCAACCATCTTAATCTCTTGATATAGCTGATTAAAGGCTTTGCGAGTTTCTTCTAACTGCATTTGCTGCTCTTCCACGTTCTTGGATACTACCTGCATATTATCCACCGACATAGCGACATTCCCAGTAAGTTCCCTGACAATCCCTTCAATTTCTTCCGCACTGTTCGCAGACTCTTCTGCAAGATTACGGATCTCCTCGGCCACCACTGCAAATCCTCTTCCCGCTTCTCCAGCGCGCGCTGCCTCGATGCTCGCATTGAGCGAAAGCAAATTGGTCTGTTCTGCCAGCCCTTTGATAATTTCAACTGCCTTATTGATATTCGCAGCAGATTCATTGTTCTTATTCGTCTGTTCGTATACCACTGCGATAGTCTTTATGGTAACATCTGTAATTTTATGTAATAAGTCAATGCTGTCCGATGCCCCCGTAGAACACTGCATCATCGTGGAAACAGAATCTTCCAGTCTGTCTACTCCCTGCTTCTCCACTTCAATCACATTTCCAAGTTCCACAATCTTGTTATTCACCGTTTCCGTTTCAGCTGCCTGGCTGGTTGCGCCTAACGCAAGCTCTTCAATGGCGGTATTCACATTTTGAATACTGCTGCTCATGTTGTCAAATTTCTGACTGAACTTTTCGCTGCTGCTCTTTAAATGACTGCCCGTATCACTGACATTTCCAATCATGCTAGCGAGAGAATTCTTCACCCCGTCCAAAGAACGCGCGATATTTCCTATCTCATCGGCCCTTCTTGTCAGCTTCGGATCAATTTGGAAAGACAAATCCCCTTCTGCCGTTCTATGGAGATGGCTTTCTATCCGCTTAATCCCTAATGTCAGCCGCTTTCCAAAACCCAAAGAAACAATGAATGCAAGCAATAAGATAAAGACGACTGCTACGCCAAATAACATGATCATATGCTTAAATTCTTGATTAATCCGCTGCCTGGTAACTTCGATCTCCTCATTCATGTCATCCACATAATTACCAGTCGCAATCACCCATCCCCAAGGCTTAAATTCCTCTCCATAGGCAACTTTGGGCGCAACGGTGACTCCGTCTGCTTTCGTAAAAGAGAATTCGTGGAAACCGTCTCCGCTTTTTGCAGCGTCTATGATTCCTTGCGTAACCTTTACTCCATTGGGATCTGTCAGGCCAATCCGGTTCGTTCCCTCCTGATCGGTAAGGATCGGATGCATCACCAAGATGCCGTCCTCGCCGTCAATCCATATATAGCCTGAGTCATCATCCCGATAACGTATGTTACGAATGGTCTCCTTTGCCTGTTTTTTGGCTTCTTCTTCAGAAATGTCGCCACTTTCCGCCCAGTCATAAAACCCCTGCGCAATAGCGACTGCCGCTTGAATCTGAGATTTTATCTCTGTCCGGTAATCCTGATTCTTGGTAGTCTCATGTTCTTCAATCGACTCCGTCATTGATTGCCGGAGAAAGAAAATACCAAGACCTCCGAGACAAGCAGCAGTAGCTGCAATCAGCATAAATACGACCAGGACCACCATTGTGGCAAGGCTTTTCATTCCTCTGCCGTTTTTTTTACTTGCATTCACAGTATTTTTCATATCGTTTGTCCCCCAAACATTCATATTTGATATAATTATCCTATATTTAGGGAATATTGTCAACTTGTTTATGTATTTGAGCTTCCCCATTTTGCAATTCATAGTGCCAAAAAGGCTGTCGCGCGAATGGATTCGCTTGGTCAAAAGGGGGTGTCGCACGAAGACATTCACTTGTTCCAAAGGTCTTGCCGCTGATGCGGCAAAGACAGGATGCACAAAGATTATCTTGGAAAGCTAGCCTTCCAAGATAATCTTTGTGCATTTTGTTTGCATTGCTTTGCAATGGAAACCTTTTGACCAAGCGAATCCATTCATGCGGCAGCCTCCTTTTGGCACTATAAAATACAAAATAAGGAAATTCAAAGTTTATGCATTATTCACAGTGCAAAACAATTTTTTCCTGTTGCAGCGTCGCTGCAACATCGATCACTCTCTGATTGGCACTTCCCCGCCAATATAACTGATCATCTTTTTGTTCTACAATGAATTCTCCATCCACCAGCACATCCAGATCTTTTACAAGTTCCAGATCAAAAATCGTTTCCCAGACAAATCCCGTATACAACCAGATCGTCTTTGCCGGAAATTTTTCCCTGATCTCCTTTATCAGCCTCCCCACCGCTGTACGATTTCCATAATACAACGGATCTCCCCCGCTTAGCGTAATCCCGGAAATATACTCTTTGGAAAGTTCTGCAAACAGCTCCTGTTTTGCCTCTTCATCAAACACTAGCCCGCCGTTGGGATCCCATGTGACAGGATTTTGGCAGTCCTTACAACAATGGGAACAGCCAGACACCCATAAAACGACACGAAGCCCGTCGCCATTAAGCATATCATCCTTTGTAATATTGTGGTATCTCATGACAAAATCTCCTTACATGCTCTTGCGTTCTGATATTTCCGCCATCTTTGCATCATTGAGCCGTGTGTCCCCTTTGACTCTGGAATAAGAAAGGTATCCGTTCATGCGGTCAATCTTCGTCAAATTACGACTGCCGCATTTAGGACACACATCCATGTCAAGTTCCTGATGGCCACAGTCATCACAGTAAGCAAGAGACAAATTGACGCCCTCGTAAAATCCCATCTCCATTGCGCGGCGCACCAAGGTCTTTACGGCTTCAATATTATAATCAATAGGATATTTCACATACTGAATCTTTCCGCCATTGCTCAATTCCCAGAACCGATACTCTAAGTCCTGCTTCTCAATAGGGGTAATCTCCTCTGTCACATGACAGTGGAAGCCATTGCTGACGTATTCCCGGTCAGATACGTTTTCCACAATCCCGTATTTCTCTCGGAATTGTCTGACTTGCAGGCCGCAGAGATTCTCTGCCGGAGTCGCATAAATGGCATAAAGATTTCCGTCCTCTTTTTTATACTCATTGATCTTTTCGTTAATATGCTCTAACACCTCTATCGCAAACTGCCCGTCCTCAACCAAGGATTTTCCATTATACAGCCTTTGAAGCTCATTAAACGCCGTAATCCCAAAAGACGCTGTCGCAGTCTTAAGCAAAGGCTTAATCTTGTCATGAATTCCCAAATGCCCTTTGTAAAATCCTCCTTCGCAATAAGCAAGCGGATTCGTGCTCGCCCGCATCTCTCCCAAATATGCATAAGTACGGATATGGAGCTGGCGGATCAATTCCAGATAATAGTCCAAGACCTCATAAAAATCCCGGTTCTCCTGCCTGGACTTTGCTAAAATCATAGGCAAGTGCAGGCTCACCACGCCAATATTGAAACGCCCTACAAATACTGGATGATCTTTCTCATCTGCGGGATTCATGCCGCCTCTCTCATACCAGGGAGACAAAAACGCACGACATCCCATGGGGCTGATAATTTCTCCATACTGCTTATACATGCTGGGAATATATCCTTTCCCTGTAAGGCTTAGCCAGTCCGGATACATCGTCTTTCTGGAACATTCAATTCCTGCTTCAAATACTTCTTCCAACTCTTTCCCTGGTCCATGAAGATTTTCATCATATAAAAATACCAGCTTTGGAAACAATACCGGCTTTTTGCACTCTTCCTTCCCCTGTCCTTTTCTGCGGACATTGAGCATGGCAACTGACGCCATTCTAGCGAATCGTCCCATTCCTGTTCCGAAAGTCATGGTTATAAAAGGATAGTCTCCCCGGCTGGAAGAAACAGAATTAAACTTGTATTCCCATCCCTGCACTCCCTGTTCCAGATCCCTTTTGATGTCTTTCAGAGTTTCTTCTTCGGCACGTTCTTCGCTCAACCCCAATTGCTGATAACGGTCTTTATATTTTTTATATGATTTTTCTGCATATGGCTCTAAAATCTTCTCCACGCTTGGAACCGTAAATCCACCATACTGCTGGCTTGCGGCGCTTAAGACGATATCCCCGATCACGTCAAAAGCAACGTCCAGGGTCTTAGGCTCATTATACCAAAGATTGCCCATCTCAAATCCTCCCCGGAGCACATTTTCCACATCAAACAGACAGCAATTCATAGTATCTCTCCTGGCTGACATATCATGCACATACAAGTAGCCGTCCCGGCATGCCTGAATTTCCTCCGTGGTCATAAAAAACTTCTGATACAATTCTTTGTTAAGCTGATTGAATATCAAGCTCCGTTTCGTAGACACCAAGGCACTGTCTGTATTGGAGTTTTCCTTATCACCAATATACATGATAGACTGGCTTTTTTTATAAACTTCATCTAACATTTGCACAAAATCCTGTTTATAATTGCGGTAATCCCGGTAACTCTTTGCCACGGATGGATTCACCTTTTCTAACGCTCCTTCCACGATATTATGCATCTGGGCAATTTTAATTTCTTTCATCCCCATGGCTTCTACCTTTTCCTCCACAAACTGACAGATAAACTCTAATTCCTCATCTGTGAATTTAATCAATGCGCGGTATGCAGATTTGTTCACCGCAACCACTACTTTTTGAACATTAAATTCCTCCTTTGTTCCGTCCTTTTTCACAACTTTAAAATCCTTCTTCATGCTTTCCCTCCGTTCTATGGGCATCTTGTGTAAACATCAACAATTTTACGTTCTCTCTTGTAATGCCAGTAATGCGATCTGAAAACTGCAGACACCGGATATAGTTATTTTCTCATTATTTTTTTATCCAAACTACTATATATAGTTTTAGACTCTATCCTATCATGTTCTCTCCCCTAAGTCAACCTATAAATTTTGACCCCTGTCTAGACTTTACGGATGATATGTGATACAATCGCTTCAAGAAAAGGAGGTGAAAATTATGACTGATACGGAAAAACTCGATTTAATTCTTTCTGAATTGCTGGGCATGAAATTTGATATGCGGAATATGAAATCTGAAATACAGAATATGAAAACCGATATCCTTAACATGAAAGATGACATTTCCAACATGAAAACCGATATCCTTAACATGAAAGATGACATTTCCAACATGAAAACCGATATCCTTAA
>CAJTJY010000011.1:0-4502 GCA_910576975.1 uncultured Lachnospiraceae bacterium | reverse complement strand
TATCCTTAACATGAAAGATGACATCCAGAATCTAAAAACAGAAGTCCGTGAACTAAAGACCCATGTTTCCCAGATCGATTCCCGTCTGGGCCGTTTAGAAGAAACTGTCCAAAAAAACTACTCTTTGACAGAAGAATTTTTTGTCTCTCAAATGGAAACCAATACACAATTCACAGAAAATTTACGTATCATTAACGGAAGATTAGACCGATATGATACACAGATTGCCAAAATGCCTCAGCAGGCAATAAATTTATAATCCCATATTTTCCATATTTTATGTTAAAAAAACTTTAAGCGAAAGGCTGCTGCAAAGCAGATTTTTGATACCAAGATAACGATCAATAAAAAGCATCGCCTGATTTGGTATAAAAATCTATTTTGCAGCAGCCTTTCTGCCATGTCTCTCAATTATTACTTTAATAATAATTTATAACTACTTTTTTATCCTGTTGGGAGCGTCCGCGTCATGCTGAAGTTGTTTTCGCACTTTGTTTCATTGTTACGCCGCTTCAAACTGAGAATTATAAAGTTCCGCATAGAAGCCGTTTTTCTCGAGCAATTCCTGATGGTTGCCCTGTTCAATAATGTCTCCATCCTTCATCACCAAAATCATATCTGCGTCTTTGATCGTGGAGAGACGATGGGCAATTACAAAGCTGGTCCTTCCTCTCATTAAGTTATTCATAGCCTTTTGGATTCGCTCTTCTGTCCTGGTATCTACTGAGGAAGTTGCCTCGTCGAGAATCAAAATAGGATTATCCGCCAAAATAGCTCTGGCTATCGTCAGCAACTGCTTCTGTCCCTGAGACACATTGCTTGCGTCCTCATTGAGCTCCATCTGATAACCACCAGGCAACGTCGTAATAAACCGGTGCGCATGAGCCGCTTTCGCCGCAGCAATCACTTCCTGATCCGTGGCATCCAGCCTTCCATATCGGATATTTTCCATGATCGAGCCCTTAAACAGCCATGTATCCTGCAGCACCATCCCAAAATTCTCTCTCAAATCGCTGCGGTTAAAATCTCTCAAATCATGTCCGTCTACCCGAATGCTTCCTTTCTGCACATCATAAAAACGCATCAGCAATTTCACCATCGTGGTCTTTCCTGCGCCAGTCGGTCCCACAATGGCAACCATCTGTCCTGGTTCCACTTCGCAATTAAAATTATGAATAATGATCTGTTTTGGATCATAGCCGAACTGCACATGTTCGAACGAAACCCTGCCCTCCATCTGAGATACTTTCACAGGATGCTTTGCAGACACTGGCTCCTCCTCTTCCTCTAAAAATTCAAAGACGCGCTCTGCAGCCGCTGCCGTAGACTGTAGCATATTTGATACCTGGGCTACTTGGGAAATCGGTTGCGTAAACTGACGCACATACTGGATAAAGGACTGAATCTCTCCCACTTCAATGCTGCCTCGTATGGCAAGCATGCCGCCAACCACGGCAACCGCCACATATCCAAGATTGCCAATAAACCCCATCACAGGCTGCATCATGCCAGATAAAAATTGGGACTTCCATGCAGACTGATACAAGATATCGTTCGTCTGATCAAACTCCTGCAGCATATCTTGTTCCTTATTGAATGCCTTTACAATATTATGACCACTATAAACCTCTTCCACCTGGCCATTGATCTTGCCAAGATAATTCTGTTGGGCAATAAAATATTTTTGTGAGAATTTTACTACGACGCCAATCAACATGCCAGACACCGGAAGAATTACAAGCGCAATCAGCGTCATTACAGGGCTGATGCTCAACATCATTGCCAAAATGCCCACCAGCGTGGCAATAGAGGTGATAAGCTGCGTTACGCTTTGGTTCAATCCCTGGCCAAGCGTGTCCACATCGTTCGTGATGCGGGACAGCACTTCTCCCACTGTCCGGGATTCAAAATATTTCATCGGCATGCGATTAATTTTCTGGGAGATATCCTCCCGAAACCGGAAACATATCTTCTGCGTAATCCCAGTCATGATAAATCCCTGCACGAAAGAACATAATGCACTGAACAGATAGATCATAAGCAAAAACAGCAGAATACTGCCAATCTTGCCAAAATCAATCTCTCCAACTCCAGATATCTTTGCTACCAAGCCCTGAAATAACTCCGTGGTGGCATTTCCTAGAATTTTCGGTCCCGCAATTCCAAATACAGTTGACGCTACGGCAAAAACCAAAACTACAAACACACCGATTTTATAACGCCCCATATACTGTAGAAGTTTTTTGACTGTCTTGCGAAAATTCTTCGCCTTCTCCCCCGGCATCATGCCGCCTGGCCCATGTCCATGTCCCATTCTTCTCGGCTGTCTTTGCTCGCTCATCAGTCTGCACCTCCTTGATTCTTAAGTTCCTGTTCCGAAAGCTGGGACCTTGCAATCTCTTGATAAGTCTCGCAAGTATCCATCAGTTCTTTGTGCGTTCCTATGCCCGAAATACGTCCATCCTCCAGGACAATGATTTGATCCGCATATAGGATTGTGCTGATACGCTGTGCCACGATTATCACCGCGGCATTCCTAGTCTTTTCCTGGAGAGCCTTTCGAAGCGCCACGTCAGTCTTATAATCCAATGCGGAAAAGCTATCGTCAAAAAGATATACCTTGGGATTCTTCGCAATCGCCCTGGCAATGGAAATCCGCTGTTTTTGTCCCCCGGACACATTGGCACCGCCCTGAGAGATCGGACTTTGATACCCCTCTTCTTTCTCAGAAATAAACTCCTTAGCCTGCGCAATCTCTGCCGCTTCTACCATCTGTTTCTCTGACACATTCCCAGCAAATTGGATATTGGATGCAATGGACCCAGAAAACAATACGCCCTTTTGAGGCACATAACCCACAAGATGACGAAGCTTCTTCTGGCTCATCTGCCGGATATCGACGCCATCGATCGTAATCCTTCCTCCTGTCACATCAAAAAAACGCAGAATCAAATTGAGCAAGGTTGATTTACCGCAGCCAGTACTCCCGATAATCGCCGTAGTCTGCCCTGGCCTGGCAGTAAATGAGATATGGCTCAGCGCATCTTCCGCCGCTTGCGGATAATGGAAAGACACATCTTCAAAAGCAACTTCTCCGCTCCAATCCTCTTTCTTATCATCCTGCGGATGTTTTGGATCCAAAATCGTTTCTGACGCCTGAATCACTTCTTCAATACGGTTTGCCGCCACTCCGGCACGGGGCAGCATCACAGATATCATGGTAATCATTAAAAATGCCATTACAATCTGCATCGTATACGTGATAAACGCCATCATGTCCCCTACCTGCAGATTTCCAAGATCCACTCCTTTCGCTCCAAACCAGACAATCAAAACGGTAACGCAATTCATGATCAACATCATCGCTGGCATCATCATTGACATGACGCGGCTGGTAAAAAGCTGCGTTTTCATCAAATCCCGACTGGCTCCTTCAAACCGTTTTTCCTCAAATTTTTCCCTGGAAAACGCCCGAATCACGGAAACTCCTGTAAGAATTTCCCTGGAAACCAGATTCAGTCGGTCCACCAATGTCTGCATTTTCTTAAATCTTGGCATGGAGACAGACATCAAAACGCCTACCAGCAATATAATGCTTCCCACGGCAACTCCGATAATCCATCCCATCCCTGTCCTTGTACCAGAAACTTTTATCACGCCTCCAATTCCAATAATCGGGGCATACATGATCATGCGCAAAAGCAGCACGACAACCATCTGTACTTGCTGGATGTCATTGGTACTCCTGGTAATCAGGGAAGCAGTGGAAAATTGTTCCATCTCGCTGTTGGAAAATGCCACCACCTTTTTAAATACGCTGCCTCTTAAATCCCTGCCCACCTTGGCGGAGACTCTGGCGGCAAATAGCCCTGCGACAATGGACGCAAGAGTCATTATCACTGTCATAGTAAGCATTTTCGCCCCGGTCCGCAACATATAGCGATTCTGATAGTCTTGCATCTGATAACCCAATGCCTCGTATTCCTTTCGGACCATCAATCTTGCTTTCTGAGAAATAATCGACTCGCTCATTTCTCCCATTTGTTGCTTTGCCTGTTCCTCCCCCGCCAGAATTTGATCCTTGGTCATTTGATTACTGCCCAGTAAAGCTTTGATTTGTTCCAAATCCTTGTCAGCTTCTTTTGTCATTGAGAACAATACTGCCAAAGGCATTCCAACTATGCTTTCCAATTCTTGCAGTGTTTCTTGATCCTGCTTTTTTAGCTCATAGTTTCCATTAGAATTTTTTTGATAAGATCGCTGTAGCTTCCTGGCATCCTGATCTGAAAGAAACAAGCAAAGATCTTCCATCGTCGACTCTTGCATTTTTTCTGGCACGGCGTATTCAATACCGCTTTGCTGAATTCCGATATCAACAATGTCCGACATATACTGGGGAAGTGACAAATCTGCTTGTGTCAAGTAAGGAATAAAAAAAATTTATTTTTCTGCGAACTACAGACTGCATCTGCTTATAGTTCATCAAACTTTTCCATCATTCT
>CAJTJY010000010.1 GCA_910576975.1 uncultured Lachnospiraceae bacterium | reverse complement strand
TAATTCTAAATCAGTAACGCAATAACGCCCCGTTATAACGCTTTCACTATTTTCAAGCACGAAAATCTAATGTATAATATCATTACAACCTTAAAGAACGGGGGAAAGTTGCAGAAACCCTATAAAATCAATGCTTCCTTGCACTCTCCTCCGTTCTCCTTCCTTAAACACATATAAAAAAGCATCTTAACAGCCTATTCACAAAATCGCTGTCAAAGATGCTTTATTTTCTCCCTTTCAAATTCGCCACAACCCTATATTTCACGGGGTTTCCCGGCATTTCCCACCCCTCTCACGGATGTTCCCACTCACAAATACCTTTTTGTCATTTATTCTGTTAGGTTACACATATGGTCAAAGAGAAAGCCACAGGGGTATATATCTGAAAAAGAAAACAAAATCCTATTGCTCTTTGAAAGATTGGGGGAAATATTGATTTGTTGCTGTTCGCTGGTATTTACCGATTTTAATATATATAAATGGACGCTTTGGTCTTTATGGCTGATTGCAGCTTTCATTTTAATGATAATGTACGAAGCATGGTGGATGGGTTATTTTCGGAGTGAACGCAAATTATCAGATTTTTACAGTGGCTTTTTAGGGATGCCACTTGCCGGGGCAACTCTGCCGGTTATTGCATTTTTCATGTTGGGAATTTATGGAAAGGTTGCATGTATGTTAATATCAACGCTTATTCTGGGTATCGGTCATATAGGAATACATATTCAACACAAGAAAAGTCATGATATCGAGAATTAGAAAGAGGTTCAACGTGGAACATACAGGCCGCTTTTAAGTAAGTTCTTCTTTATTAGCGGAATAAAGACATGCTTGCTAAATTGATATCAAAAGTATATAAATACAGAGAGCCAACCATTTTTTAAATGAGTCAACTCTCTGTTCGTTTTTGCACCCTGCTTGTCAGTGTGAATGATAAGTTGGTTTTTATACTTTTTTATTACTGTAAACATCAGTGTTTTCAAAGCTTTTCTTAGTCTGAAGTTTTCTGACATTGTCAAAAAAGTGCTGAATTTTGACAATGTCATTAACTTAAAGTATCTTTTATATTTTAAATTGTAAAAGGTTCCTATTTCTACATTTTTATTGTATATGAAAACTGCACATCCGGGAACGGAAATATTAAACCCTGGCTATCTGAAACATCGCACGAAGCTTAACCCGCTGGCTTTTTAGAAAAATTTAATATCGTGGAAGCCAGAGCATACAGAATTAGTATAAATAAATTCAGTGTGTTTCCTGAGGGAGTTTTCATACACTTTTTGTGCAATATATCTAAATTACTAAAGTCATAAAAGCTTTTTGTGTTAAAATATTAGTTAAAAAATAAAATTAGGAAACTAAAAATAATATATATTGACGAAATTTAATTTGTTTGTTATAATTTGCTAAAAACTAAGCAAAAAATCAAAACAAAGTTGACGATTTCAACAAAAAAGGAGGAAAGAGTATGAAGACAATCAAATTCACAAAAAGAGCTGGAATGTATGTTGCGGGTTTATTTGTACTAGCGCTGGCGTTTTTTATACCAGCAGCCGCAGCAGTGCGTGAGGGGGAAAATGAATATGAGATTTATCCTACGCCGCAGGCTGTTTCATATGATGGCGGGGCGGCAGTTCTGACAACAGAAGTGGATGTGACCTATGGAGAAGGCATTGATGACTATACCAAGAATAAGGCGGAGCAGGCTTTGAATATCTTAGGACTGTCAAAAGCATCAACAGCTAACGGCGATCATACGAGGCTCGTGGTTGGCGTCTATGGCAAAAGCGACGTCTCGTCTTACGAAAGCACTCTCGGCGCAGAGGCATTTTTTACAGGCGAAGTAGACGGCATTACGGCTGAAAAACGGTTTGACAAATATATTTTAAATATTTCAGACGGTCAGATTGTAATACTAGGAGAAGACACAGATGCGGCGTTCCGGGGAGTTACCACGCTTCAGCGTATTTTAGAACAAGTTTCAAAGAACGATAAGACCGTAAAGAAACTGACGGTAAAGGATTATGCAGAGATTGAATTTCGTGGATTCATCGAAGGCTATTATGGCAATCCGTGGTCGCATGATGACCGCAAAGACTTAATGCAGTATGGCGGCGAAATTAAGATGAATCAGTATGTATTTGCGCCGAAAGATGATCCCTATCACAGAACGCAGTGGCGTGATTTATATCCAGAAACAGGGGAAAAGAATTCGCTGGTTCAAATTCAAGATCTGGCAAAAGTGGGCAATGAAAACAAATGCTATTATGTGTATGCCTTGCATCCGTTTTACACAGATAAGATTGCGCTGGCAACCTACGATCAAGATATCGAGGATCTAAAAGCAAAATTTGAACAGGTCATTAATGCAGGCGTTAGGCAGATTGCGATCTTAGAGGATGACGGATATGCAGATTGGGATTGGGAGATCGCATCGGAGATTTTAGTAAAAGTATTAAACGATATTTCCGAATGGCTGGTCACAAAACAGCAGTCAGATCCTCAATTTTCAGATTTGAAAACTGAACTTTTGTTCTGTCCTGGCTGGATGGCATACTCAAATAATATGACAGACAGTAATAATGACGATGTTAAAAAGATTCAGGAGCTGCATGCCAGGGTAGGAGACAACGTCCGCATCGTGATGACCGGAGGGAAAATCTGGGGCGATGTGACCACTGATTTTGCAGATCGTTTTTATCAAAAATTAAACGAGAAAAAATCACCAGGTCGTTATCCATATCTTTGGGTAAACTGGCCATGTAATGATAATACGCATAACAGTTTAGTAATGGGAGGTCATAACTCGATCTTAAAGCCAGACCTTGACGGAAGCAAATATCATGGCATTATTTTCAATCCAATGCAGGATTCAGAGCCTTCAAAGGTAGGACTTTTCACTGGGGCAGATTTCTGTTGGAATATATGGAGAGGAGCGAACGCCCAGGCTCAGGGCGATCAGGCGTGGGAGGATTCCTTTAAATATATTGATCATATGACAGCGCAGGAGACGGAGTCTTCCCAAAAGCTGAAAGGGATTTGTCAGCATATGATCACGCAGAGTCAGGGGCAGGCCGATAAGACGGGTGCGAAGTTCGAGGAGTCTTTAAATATAAAAGACGCTCTGTTGGCGGTTCAGGCCAAGATAGAAGATGGCAGTGAGCTAACTGCAGAAGAGATCAATACCATTAAGACGGAGCTTGCAATTATCAAAGATGATATTAAATATTATATTAAAGATGGAAATGGCATGAATCAGCGCATGGCGTTGCAGTTGACGCCATATGCATCGAATTTATCAGATGTGTCAGAGGCAGGCATATATTTGATGCAGGCAATTGACGCAATTCAGTCTGGAAATGATTTGGCTGTCTATGAGAATTTTGCAAAAGCGCAAGAGCTCTACGAGAGATCAAATACTTATACATTCGTGGATCCAGACGGCGTGCAACATGCAATGGGAGGCAGACGTTATATTATGCCATTTGTGGAAACTGCATTAGAATATGTTTCTGATGAAGCGGCAAAAGTGGTAAATCCAGAAAATATTCCGGTGAAAAAGAAATTAATTGCACAGGTGGGTGGCTCCAAAATTAACACCAGCGCCAATCAAGCATTGACCATGGACGGCAGTTTATCAACATTTTATGAAATTACAGCAGAACAGCAAGTTGGAGATTTTGTAGGGTTGTCATTTAATGTACCTGTGGAAGTTAAAAACATTCGCATTGCCCTTGCAGCGCCAAGCGGACCGAAGAACTTTATTTTTGAAGGCATTATGGAATACACGTTGGATGGTAAGTCTTGGGTTGCATTTGATCAGAATATCCAGCCAGATTCCCGTATTGGAGAGGATGTAAAAATGGATCTTCCTAAAGCGATGGAAATCAGAGGATTCCGTTGGAAATGCCTGAAAACAGGTGCAGAGCAGCATGTAGACAGATGGCTTACGATTCGGGAGATTGGTTATAATGTAGATGGTGAACTGGGTGGAAGCAAACCTATTGTCGGAGAAAAATATGAAGCTTCTTTTAGCACGACAGAAGGATGGACGGTATATTCAGGCGAGCAGTCAAATATGACAGACGGTGATTCCAATAGCCAGGTATGGTATAACCCGTCTACGCAAAAGCAAGACACCTCTTTGGCGGGGGATTATTTACAGCTCGATTTGGGTGCAGTGAAGCAGGTTGGCAGAGTGCGTGCCGTTGTCGGCGGTATGAATGGTGGCACCCCAAGCGGTGATAAATGGAGCAAATACCATGTAGAATATTCAGAAACAGGAGAAGAAGGCAGTTGGCAGAAGCTTGCATCTTATACAGATACCGTGGCAGGACCGTATACGTATGAGATAAATCTCAAAGGCGCAATGGCCAGATATATTAGGCTTGTGAATGATGTAGAAGTCAATAAATGGGTGATGTTCTGTGAGTTCTCTGCTTACAGCTATGTCTATGAACCAGAAGGCATAGCCATGGATTATACGAATATAACCAATGCACAAGCCGAATGGCGTGTAGAATATGCAGAGGAATCTGCAAAAATATTCCCCAAAGAGAATGCGGTTCTGCAACCAAATGAATATATAGGCTTAAAGCTTGACAGAATCCATGCAGTTGCCTCCATTCAGGCAGAAGGAACAGGGATCAATTCTTTGACGCTTGAGAAATCTGTTAATGAAAGTGAGTGGACGGATGCAAATAAGGGCAGCGCTCGCTATATCCGTCTGGTCAATCAGACAGACAAAGCAGTTACATTCAGTCTTTCCTCGTTTGAGGTTGCGTTGGACGAAGTGCAGCCGATCCATTTTGAAGCAGCATCCAAGGAGCCAGAAGAATATGTGGATCAGGATGCTAGAAACCAGGGAACCACTGGAAACTGGTTTGATGGAGATAAAAACACCACGGCGAAGTATTGTTTTGCTGCAGCTGCAGGAGATTATATTACTTATGATTTAGGTCAGGAAGTGGATTTGCGCACCGTGAAAGCATGGGTGGCTAACAATGCAAAAGATTATCCAAGAAAGGCAGAGATTCAGGCAGCGCTGACGCCGGACAGCACAGAGTGGGCAACGTTGATCAAGATTAATGGAGATGGCTCAGACGCTACCTTTGATTCTGCATCTGTGGATAATGGCTGGACAGCCGGCGAAGGGGCAATTGACGTTAATTACGCTTATGTGGGCGGAACGTTGGATCAGCCTGTAAGGGCAAGATATCTGAGGCTTTATTTTACAGATCGAAATGCTGGACGTTATGCGGAAATAGCTGAAATTGAGATTAATAATAATGAATATTTACCGTCTATAAATGATCCGACATTTGAATTGACAGGAGATGTTTTTCTGCAAAGAGGCATGGAGCCGCAGAATTTAATAGATAATAATTTGACGTCAGCATTCAGGCCAAATGGAATTAGCAGCGGAGCCCTGATCTACAATCTTTCGGAAGGCACGAAAAACGTCAAGAAAATTAATATCTTGCAGAATGGAAATAATATCAGCAATGCAGAGGTATCGATTCGTACAGGAAAGGATCAATGGGAGAAGATTGGAAATTTAACACAATCATTTTCTTCATTTGATATCAGCGAAGAGAGAGATGTTTATGCTGTGAGAGTAGAATGGGCAGAGAAAGAACTGGTTCTGTATGAAATTGCAGTACTGCATCAAAGTGGATCAGTACCTCTTAAATATACGGTGACATTTGACAGCAATAATGGAACACAAGTGCCTGCGCAGTCTGTAGCAAAAGGTGAAAAAGCAAAAGAGCCGAAGCCAGCTCCGACAAGGAAAGGATATCGCCTTGGCGGCTGGTATGGCAGCGATGGTAAGAAGTTTGATTTTTCCGCTACCCAAATTACCAAGGATATTACCTTGACTGCAAAATGGATTCGCGTTTTTACGGTCACTTTCGATAGTAAGGGCGGAAGCAAAGTGGCTAGTCAGACCGTGGATAAAAATGGCAAAATTAAAAATGTCACTCCGAAAAGATCAAATTATAAGTTTGAAGGCTGGCATACAGACTCTGCTTGTAAGAACAAATTTTCTTTCACTACCAAGATAACCAAAAACATGAAATTATATGCAAAATGGAGTCCGGTGATCACGCTTCCAAGCGTAGGGTATAAGAAGACGATTGGAGATTTATCTTATAAAGTTACAAAATCTCATGCCACAAAGGGCACGGTATCTGTAGTGGGGGTCAGCAAAAAGAATAAAACAAAAATCAAGATCCCATCTACCATAAAAATCGGAAAGGTCAAATTTAAAGTCACGGCTGTTGCTTCCAAAGCATTTATGAAGGCAAGCAAGCTTAACACCGTGGAAATCGGAGCCAACGTAAAGAAGATTGAAACAAAGGCATTTTATAAATTAAAGAAGTTAAAAACAATTACGTTCAAGACATCTAAGACCCCGAAATTTGGTTCAAAAGCCTTTGAAGGGACAAATGCAAAATGTAAAGTGACTGTTCCAAAGAAAATGTCAAAGAAAGAGTTTAATAAGTTTAAGGTAAATTGTAAGAAAGCTGGTATTTCAAAAACGGCAACTTTCTTACAGAAGTAATATCTTACCAGAAATGAACATTAGATAAAAGAGGGCAGCGGCAGGTGTATTACAATATCACTTGCTGCTGCCCTTGTACTTTGATTGGTAGATGGGCGGCGTTGCTATTCCTTTATACGAGTCAACCCCTTGAGCAGTGCCCCAAAAATAAACCTTGTTCAGCGCTTCAATCTCATATTCTAACGTTTCTTTCATGTTTTTCAGCATCTTCGCTGACCTCTAAAAATATTCTTTGCAGACTTACTTCCATGTTGCCAGAAAAGTTAAGACATTTGAAACGGGAGGAAGCACGCTCCTCACATTTTCCTTGCACAAACCGCCTTTTCCCAAATCTATGCCAAGAGTCATGCTTTTGTTTTTTATTAACTAGTATTTTAGGGAGTGGCTATGAATATCGCTAAATGAGCTGTTAGTCAAGGGCTGCGCCTGCTATACAACATATTTACTCAGTAATGGAATCTTTTGCATAATTTCCGATGTTACAAAAGAAAGCCCTAATGCAAGTATCCAAAATAGAAAAATTCCACCATATCCAACTTTCAATGGCATAACGAGAATAATTTATAAAAAACATTGAGAAAGAATGTATGAACGAGATAAATTCCAAAACATACATTTCTTTTTGCCGAAAGGACGGCAATCCCTTTCTCCAAAGAGGAACAACCTTGCAAGCAGAACGGTTACAGTACCAGAAAGATTGAATGTTTCTGGCAGGATTACAAGGCTGCTTGAAACATTCAATCAGTAAGTCAGATGGATGATAGATAGCAGAGTTAGATTATAAATTGAATTTAAGGAGGGATTTGCCTATGATTAATGCAAGCAGACAAGTAAAAATTGCAAAACCTATGAAAAAGCATGATACAGGAAGGAACAGCACAAACAATTCAAACAGCAGATATTTAGCAGAGTATCCAGACGTTTTAACACCAACAGAATGCATGAACATTCTTTCTGTCGGCAGAAACGCCATATATAGCCTGTTGCAAAAAAATTTTAGCTTTAAAAGGGAATGCCCTACATGAAGATGGAAAACTGTATATTGAACATACGGTATCAAGGGTAAAATCTACGATTGCAAAAGACAGGTCAAAAACAGATGCAAGCCAATGGAGCTACCCTATCCCTGATAAGATTCGTGACAGAATATTTTTCAGGATAAAAAGCAAATAGCCTAAACACTCTGCAATCCCAGTGTCTAAGCTATTTTCATGCCCCTGCCAAGAATCGATGCGACAGGATTTGAACCTGCGACCTCTGCGTCCCGAACGCAGCGCTCTACCAAGCTGAGCCACGCATCGACATCACTATGATAGTATAATATATTCGTTTGAAGTTGTCAATACCTTTTGGTTTTGAGTTTCCCCATTTTGCAATTCATAATGCCAAAAGGTTTCCATCACAAAGTGATGAAAACACTTTGCACATAAAAGCGCTCTGAAAAGCTAGCTTTTCAAGCACTTTTTGTGCAAGATGTCTATGCTGCCAAAGGCAGCAAGACCTTTTGGCACTATGAATTGCAAAATGGGGAAACTCAAACTTTTTGACTTGGGGCTGTCACACTAATACATTTACTTTTTCAAAAGGTTTACATTGCAAAGCAATGCAAACAAAATGCACAAAAATCATCTTGGGAAGCTAGTGTACTGACACATTTATATTCAGGCAAACCTCCTTGCCCGATTGCCCATCAGACTGCGTTGTCATCAGTCAACGATGCCACCGCATCGCCTCCTTCTTCCGTCTTGCTGATGAACAATCGTTCTGCAGAGTTTCGCCAGATATAAATGTGTCGCTACACTAGCTTCCCAGAGTGATTTTGCTCATTTATTTAAGAAAATTTAAAATGCCAGGTTCTCAGGCTCCTCAAATATCCCGTAGTTGTCCTCTCATAGGCAATACGGATGCATTCAAGCTCTGCCAATTCGTTACAAGCAGAGCTTGAATGCTGCATAATAGGAGAGCCGCAGGAATGATAGATATCAAATTACAGCAGCATGATGCCATGTTTCTCTGCTTCTGCCGTGATGTCCTCTTTCCACATCGAAGACTGTACTTCCCCGATATGCGCTTTTCGAAGAAAGAACATGCAGATCCGAGACTGTCCGATACCGCCGCCAATCGTGAGGGGCAGTTGCTGTTCCAAGATAGATTTCTGGAAAGGGAGTTCTGCCCGTTCTGGGCATCCTGCTTTTTGCAACTGGGCGAGCAGGGAGGATTCATCCACTCGGATTCCCATCGAGGACAGCTCTAAAGCGATGTCCAGGACTGGATAATATACGATAATGTCTGCGTTCAGCGCCCAGTCATCGTAATCTGGCGCTCTGCCGTCGTGAGGCTTGCCAGACTTGAGCGTATCACCGATCTGCATGACGCACACGGCGCCCTTTTCCTTGGAAATAAGGTATTCACGTTCTTTTGGGGAAGCAGAGGGATAGCGTTCTTCCAGCTCCGAGGTGGTAATGAAAAAAATGTCGTGCGGCAGGATTTCTTCTATATAATCATAGCGGATCGCCATGTATTTCTCGGTTTTCCGCAGTACCTTGTAAACTGTTTTTACCGTTTCTTTCAGAAAATCAAGGCTGCGGTCCTCTCTTGCAATAATCTTTTCCCAATCCCATTGATCTACAAAAATGGAATGGATATTGTCAGTGTCTTCATCCCGGCGGATGGCGTTCATATCTGTATAAAGCCCTTCCCCCATGGAAAAGCCATATTTTTTAAGAGCATAACGCTTCCACTTTGCGAGAGAGTGCACGATTTCAGCTTTCTTTTCCCCTTGTTCCTTGATGCCGAAAGTCACAGGGCGTTCCACGCCGTTTAAATTGTCATTGAGGCCAGAATCTGGATCCACGAATAAGGGGGCGGACACTCGCTGCAGGTTGAGGCGTTCCGACAAGAGATTTTGAAAAAAGTCCTTGACTGTCTTGATGGCGATCTGAGTATCGTGAAGGCTTAACGCTGAGCGGTAATTTTCTGGTATTATTAAATGTTCCATGATAATCTCCTTTCCTATCTGGTAAAAATAGGTAATTGCCAAACTACCAAATGATCAAAATTTCATATACAGTTTCTTCGATGTTATTGAAATATTTTCATCCTGCAAAAGCCCGAAGTGCCAGGCGTGCCAAGCATTCCAACAAGCCTTGGACTACAAAGAGAAATATTTGAAAAAGGTTTCCATGATTCTTTGAGTCTTGCTGCCATGGCGCAAAAATGCATCTCTTACCTTTGGCATCAGAAAATATTTATTGTCAAAGTTTTTAAATTGTATATGAAATTCATAAAGCTATTGAGTCTCGCAAAGCCCTATCGCTAACAATTATATGCCCGCATCAATATTTTTTCAATAAGCAAGTTGAGGTTTTTACTAAAATATGAGAAAATAGGGATAGTTGGTAAAGGAGACAAGAAGCGTATGATTTTAGAAGTAAGAAACTTGACCCATGGTTTTGGAGACAGGGCCATATTTAATGATGTATCATTCCGGCTGCTCAAAGGAGAGCATATTGGGCTGATTGGCGCTAACGGCGAAGGAAAGTCGACATTTTTAAACATTGTGACTGGACACCTGCAGCCGGACGAAGGGACAGTGGAATGGGCGAAGAATGTTCGTGCAGGGTATTTAGACCAGCATACCGTGTTAAAGGCGGGTATGACGGTTAAGGACGTGCTTCGCAGCGCTTTTGCCTTTCTCTATGATATGGAAGCAGAGATGAATCAGATGTTTGAACAGATGGGAGAGGCAGACGAAGCAGAAATGAAGCGCCTGATGGAAGAAACTGGAACCATCCAAGAGCTGCTGGATCAGCATGACTTTTATATCATTGACGCCAAGGTGGAAGAAGTGGCAAGGGCGCTGGGGATTCAGGAGCTAGGGCTTGATACGGACGTTACAGAGCTAAGCGGCGGGCAGCGCACGAAGGTGCTTCTGGCAAAGCTGTTGCTGGAAAAACCAGATATCCTGCTGCTGGACGAGCCTACCAATTATCTGGATGAAAGCCATATAGAATGGCTGAAACGGTATCTTTTGGACTATGAGAATGCGTTTATCCTGATTTCACATGATATTCCGTTTTTAAATAGTGTGATAAATATCATTTATCATATGGAAAATCAGGAGTTGAATCGCTATGTCGGCGATTATCACAAATTCCTGGAAGTCTATGAGATGAAAAAGGCGCAATTAGAGGCGGCATACCGAAAGCAGCAGAAAGAAATTGAAGATCTGAAAGATTTTGTCGCCCGCAATAAAGCCCGGGTTGCCACAAGGAATATGGCGATGTCCAGACAGAAAAAGTTGGATAAGATGGATGTGATTACGCTGGCGGCAGAGCGTCCCAAGCCTGAATTCTTTTTCCGAAACGCCAGGGCGTCGGGAAAAGTGATTTTTGAGACGCAGGATTTGATCCTGGGATATGAAAAAGACAAGCCTTTGTCAAGGCCCATCAACCTTCGCATGGAGCGGGGGGAGAAAATTGCTGTTGTGGGAACCAACGGGATTGGAAAATCCACCTTTCTAAAAAGCGTGTTGGGACTGATACCATGCCTCTCTGGCAAAGCACAGCTGGGAGATTATCTCTATCCTGGCTATTTTGAACAGGAAATGACGCCCAGTGAACGAAGCTGCATTGAGGAGATCTGGGAAACGTTTCCGTCCTACAGCCAGTACGAGGTGCGATCAGCGCTGGCAAAGTGCGGGTTGACAACGAAGCATATTGAGAGCAAAGTAAAGGTATTAAGTGGCGGAGAACAGGCGAAAGTCCGGCTATGCAAACTGCTGAACGTCGAGACAAATGTCTTGCTTTTAGATGAGCCTACCAACCATTTGGACGTGGATGCAAAGCAAGAATTGAAACGAGCCTTGATAGAGTATAAGGGCGCAGTTTTATTGGTGTGCCACGAACCAGAGTTTTATCAGGATGTTGTAAGGCAGATATGGAACATGGAGGAATATTCGCTGCTTCAATAATGTGATATGGGCGCATGAAATAAATCAGCGCCCTGAAGATAAAATTAAGAAAGAAGGAAATAAAGATGAAATACATAACAAAGAATGAATTTGCACACTTTAATTTTTCAGATGCTTATATCGAGGAGGTTCGCCTGATGCCAGGGCTGCTTCATTTTTACTTGGATAATGTCACAATCTTGCCAGAAAATTCTTGTAATCGTGATATACGGGAAATGCGTGCCAATGGTTTCGTTTTGAAATTGGAGGATGGCTCCATAGAGTCGATGATAGAAGAAGGGTATCAACATTATGACGCAGATGGCAAGCTGATGCATGGTTATGAAGACGTGTCGGTGAAGCCGGAGGATTATGCCGCTTATCTCAAAGATTTTGAGGATGGAGCTATTTTTTGCGCAGAGAAAGAAAATGGGCAGTATATTTTTTACATTGACGGAAGAGATGAGCGGACGTATCAGCTCTGGGTAAATGCGACAGGGGACGTGGAGGAATGGGATCGCTTCTTGAACAAAGAAGAGGGATTAGAATGAAAATAGATCTTTTGGCACCCTGATCCTATAAGATAAAAAGCCCTCCGGGCAGGATTGCTCTGCCACAGCTCCTTTCTTGCTTATTGATAGAAGTTTCCTCCCAGTTGATATTTTCAATGGAAAGTATCGCAGTAATCCATTGAATAATTCAGCTTCATTGCCTTATAATAGACACATCAAGATAAGGAGGAAACTTATGGATCAGGTAAATTTGCCAGATAACCTCATTCGTCTGCGTCATGAGAAAAATATTACCCAGGAACAGCTTGCAGATTTTCTGGGAGTTACCAAAGCTTCCGTTTCAAAATGGGAGAATCGGCAGAGCATGCCAGATATTTTGCTGCTGCCAAGGTTGGCGGTGTTTTTCGGGGTCAGCATCGACCAGCTGATGGGATATGAGCCTCAGCTAAGCAAGGAGCAGATTCAGAAGATTTATCAGGATTTATCGGAGGAATTTGCAGTTGGGTCTTTTGAAGATACTATGGAAAAAAGCAGGGAACAGGTGAGAAATTATTATTCCTGTTATCCATTCTTGCTGCAGATGTGCGTCTTGTGGCTGAATCATTTTATGTTGCCGCAGCAAGAAGAGCAGCGGCGGGGGATCCTGGAGGAAATAGAAGAACTCTGCAACCATATTATCTGCGGTTGCAGTGCGGTGAATATTTGTAACGACGCCATCAGCGTCAAGGCAATCGCAGACCTGCGACTGGGAAAAGCAAAAGAGGTGGCACAAGCATTGGCGGAACTGACCGATCCGATGCGGATTTCAAGTCAAAATGATATCCTGCTGGCGCAAGCGTACCAGGTGCTTGGAGATACACAAAAGGCCAGAAGCTACACGCAGATTACCATATACAGCCATTTAATGGCATTAATTGCGTGTTCCGTTCAATATCTGGCGGTAAACCTTTCTCAATGGGAACAATGTTTAGAAACGATCCAGCGTACGGAATCACTATTACAGGCTTATAGAGTGGAAAGCCTGCACCCAAATGTTGCGGCACAGTTTTATTATCAGTCCGCTCTTGCATATGCATCCAAAAATATGCGCAAGGAGGCTCTTAAGGAACTTCAAAAGTATGCGCGCAATGTCAGAACTCTCACCGAACAGGAGGAAGTAAAGCTGCATGGGGACAGTTATTTTGACTGTCTTGATACTTGGATTGACCAGTTAGACTTGGGCGCCGGACCTCCTCGCAGCCCGAAATGGATTATTGAGAATTTTCAGGAGTCTTTGAAACATTCGCTACTTGCGTGCTTATGGGATAGTGAGGAGTTTCAGAAGATTTGTAAAAATTTTCCAGAGGATGAAAGGAGAAACCAGAAATGAAAGACGTACAAGATATATTGCCAATTTTGCTGCCCTTAGTTTTGCTACAATTTGGACTTTTGGCGTATGTGCTGCGCCATATTCTTACACATGCCAGCTACCGCCGGGGAAACAGGACCTTGTGGGTGATTGTAGTGATTGTAGGAATGCAGTTTATAGGACCGATTCTTTATTTGTTGTTGGGAAAAGAGGAATCCTGATGGTCATATGCTGAAATCACAGCGGAAAGGACACTACTATGGATATGCTTAAAATTTCTCACATCTCTAAAAAGTTTGCAGAGAAACAGGTTTTGCAGGATGTGGATTTTACAGTGCCGGAACATGCGGTTTATGGCTTTGTAGGACAAAACGGTGCTGGAAAGACAACTACGATGAAGCTTGCATTAGGCTTGCTTCCTGCGGATCAAGGAGAGATATTTGTCAATGGGCAGAAAGTTTCTTTTGGAGAAAACCCTGCAAACCGCTATATCGGATATTTGCCAGATGTGCCAGAGTTTTATCCGTATATGACAGCTTCCGAATATCTGCATTTTTGCGGTGCAGTTACGGGAATGGATGACAGAGAGTGTAAAAACCGGACAGAAGAGCTTTTGGGATTGGTGGGCCTGTCCAAGGAAAGACACCGCATCAAAGGATTTTCCAGGGGTATGAAGCAGCGGCTTGGGATTGCTCAGGCAATGTTCAACCGTCCCAGGCTGCTGATCTGCGATGAGCCTACCTCAGCGCTGGATCCAGTGGGCCGAAAAGAGATTTTAGATATTTTAGCTTCTGCGGGAGAACAAACCACGGTATTGTTTTCTACGCATATTTTGTCTGACGTGGAGCGAATCTGTGATCAATTTGCGTTTCTTCACGAAGGCAGGATTATACGCCAGGGCAGCATGGAAGAGATGAAAAAGAGTTGCAAAGAAGCTGGATTTGAGGTTGAATTGGAACGGGAACAGGACGTCAGACGCTTGTTGCAGCGTTTTCCGGGCGGAACGCCTAAAGGGAGAGTCGATGTAAGTTATGGACAGGGCGCAGGCCTTAAGATGGAAGAAGTGATGGCTTGGATGGCACAAGAAAAGATTCTGATTCGTAAGATAGAAAAGACCGGGCTTTCGTTGGAGTCATTGTTTTTGGAGGTGGTAGGGAAATGAGCGCATGGATTGCTTTTTGGAAAAAAGAATGGATGGAACTTGTGCGCAGCGGAAAGTTTTTTATTCTGATGCTTGTTTCTGCACTGTTTGGCATCATGAATCCGGCAATTGCAAAATTAACGCCCTGGCTCATGGAGGCTATGTCGGAATCCCTTCAAGAGAGTGGCATTCAGGTGGGAGAAGTGACGGTCGACGCCTTGACGAGCTGGGCGCAGTTTTATAAGAATATGCCGATGGCGCTGATTGTCGCCGTACTGATATTTTGCGGTATTTTTACACAGGAATACCAGAAAGGGACGCTGATACTGGTTTTGACAAAAGGCATGTCCAGGCGCAAAGTGTATGGGGTAAAAGCCTTGACGTGCCTGTTATGGTGGAGCTTGTATTTTTGGATGTCTTATGGCATTACCTGGCTTTACAGCGGATATTATTGGGATAATGGCACGGTTTCTAATATTCTAACGACGGCGGCGCTGTTTTGGGTGTTTGGCGTCTGGGTATTTTGCCTGATTGTATTTTTTTCCACGCTATGTTTCGAGACCTCTGGAGTGCTGGCTGGTACGGGAATGCTTCTATTAGTTTCTTATATTGCCGGGATTTTTCCTAAAGTGCAGGATTACCTTCCGACGAAGCTGTTAGAATGCCAAGCGCTGTTGACGGAATCTGCCGCATCTGCGGACTTTTTGCCAGCGCTTCTAGTTACGGTGGCTATGACGACAGCGGCAGGCGTGACAGGGATGTTTGCTTTTGATAAGAAGAAGTTTTGATTTCGTGAATTGTTTGCGTAAGAAGTTTTTACTGACATTGAAAGGGCTGCTGCAAAATAGCCGCTATATACAGGATATGGGATCCAGATCACGTCAATCTCATCCCAGATTGTATATAAGCTCAATTTTGCAACAGCCCCCTCTTTTTGTAAAGCAGCTATCAGATCTTTTTGCGATCGAAAAGGATTTTGATAAGGAACAATGTGCCCAGCATCAGGATAATGCCTACAGGAAGCGCGATCCATGCGGTCTGCACGAATCCGGCAATGATGTAAGTCACAAAGGACACGGCCGCTGCGGTAATTGCATACGGAAGCTGGGTGGAAACATGGTTTACATGGTTACACTGCCCCCCGGCGGACGCCATGATGGTGGTATCTGAGATTGGGGAACAGTGGTCGCCACATACGGCGCCTGCCATGCATGCAGAGATTGAAATAATCATCATGTTTTCATTGCTTCCAGAGAAAACAGCAACTACAATTGGAATTAAGATGCCGAAAGTACCCCAAGAGGTTCCAGTTGCAAAGGCAAGGAAGCACCCAACCAGGAAAATGATTGCTGGGAGGAATTTCAACAAGCTTGCTGCGCTTGAGGACATAATCCCCGCCACAAAGGCAGCAGCGCCCAGACTGTCAGTCATAGCCTTTAATGTCCAGGCAAGGGTCAGGATCAGAATCGCAGGGACCATCGCCTTGAAGCCTTCTGGAATACATGCCATTGATTCACTGAATTTGAGAACTTTGCGTACGGCATAAAAGATAATGGTGATTACAAATGCAAAGAAACTTCCCAGCGTCAGTCCCACAGACGCATCACTTCCAGAAAACGCCTCTACGAATCCGGCGCCGTTGAAAAAATCGCCGGTATAAATCATGCCAATGACACAGCTTATAATCAAAACGGCTATTGGAAACACCAGATCAATGACAGTTCCCTTGGCGTTGCCAGCTTCCTCCTTGGCGTTAGAATATGGACGGTCTGGCGTCGTAAATAGATCTCCTTTTTTGGCATTCTCCTCATGTGTTTTCATGGGGCCGAATTCCATTTTCATCATCAGCATCCCCACCATCATGACGATTGTCAAAAGCGCATAAAAATTATAAGGGATTGCCCGGATAAAGATAGAGAATCCATCCTCCCCTTTTACAAATCCGGTCACTGCGGCCGCCCAGGAAGAAATAGGAGCGATAATGCAGACTGGGGCCGCCGTGGCGTCAATCAGATAGGACAGCTTCGCCCGGGAAATATTATGTTTGTCTGTCACAGGTCGCATGACGCTTCCCACTGTCAGACAGTTGAAATAATCGTCGATAAAAATCAGCACGCCCAGTAGGATTGTGGCAAGCTGTGCGCCTACCCGGCTCTTAATATGTACGCTTGCCCAGCGTCCGAATGCCGCGGAACCGCCTGCTTGATTCATCATGCATACCATAATGCCCAAAATTACAAGAAATACCAAGATTCCTACGTTATAACTGTCAGAGAGTACGCCGATGATTCCATCCTGGAACACATGAGTAATGGTTTTCTCAAACGTAAAACCGGAATAAAATAAGCCTCCGATTAATATCCCGATAAACAGGGAGCTGTATACTTCCTTGGTGATCAGCGCAAGGACGATTGCCACGATGGGAGGCACCAGCGCCCAAAATGTCGCAAACATGGCAGGGATATATTCTTCTGTTTCCTCTGCTGCAAATACAAGCAGCGGGCTACAGACAGCCAGCAGTATCACGGCGGATGCGGCTAGGGTTAGTGATCTTTTTGTTTTTTTCATTTGTCTTGTCTCTCCTTATATAAGAGCTGCCGCTTTTCTGATATCTTCAAAGCGGCAGCTCTTTTTATTTCTGCTTTACATATCCTATGAATTTATTCTGATACAGGATCTGGATATATTTTACAAGTCTTGGAACCACGGGTTCAGCCTCTTTGCCAAACTGTGCAGACACAAGCTTTGAAATCTCATATACATTCCGCTGCCCATCCATCTGCCGCCATACATAGCTTCCATATTCATCCAAAGAGATATGACTGATGCGTGGCTTTTTAAATATCTTCTGTGCAATCCAGTTATATAATCCCCTGTTCACTACATGAACAGTAACCTTGCCTTTGTTATCGGCATCCCAAGTGTATGCAGGATTGCATACCGGAATAAAATCCATAAAATTCTTTTTTGTTCTGCCCACGGATTCTCCTTTAAACGTTATGCTTTTTTCGTTTTACGAAAACAGAATTGCCAAAGGGAAAGGGTCAACAATGCGAAAGCGGCAAGTCCGATAATATTGCCGACATTTGCATTTGACAGCGCCGGAATAAGCCCTGGAAGGAATCCGCCAACAATCTCGCTTACATTGGATTCGCCAACTGGGATAATTGCCAGGATCGCCAAGAAGATGCCTACAAGCCCTTCTCCTGCGATCAGTCCGGAGGAATATAAAATTCCATTAGAGTCAGCATCCTTTTTTTGTTTTTCATTGAGATTCTTTCTCTTCTCAATGATCCATTTTACAATGCCGCCGACCATCATCGGGGTACTTAAATGAATCGGAAGGTATAAGCCGATAGCGAATGGAAGTACCGGGATTCCAAGGATCTCCACAACAATAGCGATGAATGCGCCAATGCCCACCAAGGTCCAGGGAAGATTGCCTCCCATAACGCCTTCTACGATCATTTTCATCAGGGTTGCCTGCGGAGCAGGAAGCTCTGTGGAGCCGTAACCCCAGGCAATGTGAAGCAGATACAATACGCCGCCGATAGCCAGAGAAGATGCGAGGACGCCAATGATCTCGCCGATCTGCTGTTTCTTAGGCGTTGCTCCTAAAATATAACCTGTTTTTAAGTCCTGCGAGGTGTCTCCTGCAATTGCTGCCACGATACAGATCACGCCTCCGATTGCGATTGCCGCAATCATGCCGCCTTGTCCGGTAGAACCAGTTGCTTTTAAAGCGATGGTAGCAACCAGCAAAGTGGCAATGGTCATACCCGAAACGGGGTTGTTGCTGCTTCCCACAAGTCCAACCATGCGTGAAGAAACGGTTGCGAAAAAGAAACCGAAAATCACAATCAGGAATGCTCCAAACAGGTTGATGGGGATCACTGGCACAATCCAGATGGCAAGCGCCAGTATGACGATGCCGCCAAGAATAACCTTGATATTGAGATCCTGATTGGTGCGCTCGTCTGATGCAACGCCCTTTCCAAAGCCTTTTAATGCCTCGCGGAATGTTTTTACAATCAATGGCAGTGATTTTATCAGGCTCAATACGCCGCCGCAGGCAACGGCGCCGGCGCCGATATACTTAATATAATTGCTCCAGATTGCAAAAGAACCGCCCGTTGCATATAATTCGGAAATGGTGACGTCTGCTGGGAACAACACGATATTTGGTCCGAATAAAACGATCAAAGGCATTAAGACGAACCAACCTAGGATGCCGCCGCAGAATAAGTAAGAGGAAATCTTTGGCCCGCAAATGTATCCCACGCCTAAAAGGGCTGGAAGCACGTCCATGCCGACGCCAGATCCTTTGTATGCCGGAATTTCATAATGTACCTCGCTTGGAAACAGCTTGAGGCCGTCGGTGATAAACTTATAAGCTGCCGCTATGCCAAGTCCGGCAAATACGGTAGAAGCTTTATCGCCGCCTTCTTCTCCTGCCATCAATACTTCTGCGCAAGCTTTGCCTTCTGGATAGGGAAGCGTGCCGTGCTCCTGCACGATCAGTGCTTTTCTAAGCGGAACCATGAACAGAATTCCAAGTGCGCCGCCGATAAATGCGATAACTGCAATTTCAATCAGGGAAGGCGCTGAGGTTCCCCATTCGCTTGCCCATAAGAATAATGCCGGCAGCGTAAAGATTGCCCCAGCCGCTACGGATTCTCCTGCGGAACCAATGGTTTGCACCATGTTATTTTCAAGGATGGAATCCTTTCTTAATATTTTCCGGATGATTCCCATGGAAATTACGGCTGCCGGAATGGATGCTGATACCGTCATCCCCACACGGAGGCCTAGGTATGCATTTGCTCCGCCGAACACAATTGCCAGAATAATTCCTAATATAATGGAAGTGGTTGTAAACTCCGGAAGTGTCTTGTTGGCGGGAACAAAAGGTTTAAAATCTTTGTTCTCATTCATTTTGAATTTACTCTCCTTTATTTTATTTTTTTTATTTTAACAAGTTTTTAACAATTTGTCTACTTTATTTAATATTTAGTTTTCTTTTTTGGCAAATAATGCTAAAGCAAATGTCTTTACCTGTTCAAAAGGTCTTGCCGCATCAGCGGAAAGACCTTTTGAACAAGTAAATTTGCAATCATAACAATAGCAGGAAAAACTACGCCTGCGACCACCCAAATGACCCAGCTATATTCCCACTGATTCGTAGCAAGACTATATCCTAGTATAACCCACGCTAAATACCAATCTGTTTTGCTGGCCTGATTTTCCGATAGTACATGGTAAAAATCCTCAATGTACCCCGGTACACCTCCGGTTTTTGCCATGCACTCTCGAACAATCATTCTCAACGAAACAGATGGGTATTTAACGTGGGTTATACTAGGTATATTGCGGTGGTAATTAGCCAATAAGAAGCAGAGATGGCTGCCATGGCAGATTGATTCTTTTTTTACCTTTGAATAATCACCCTCTTGTAACAATTTTTCAAAGCTTGCCCATACGATGCCGCTGCTGACAAAGAAAAATATGCCAATGCCTGCAAAAACAAACGAGACAGACAGCAGAATCATCATCAGCAACTGATTGTCAACATCAAAGACTGCGCCCCCACCCATTTTGAAACGGATTGTCTTGTGACATTGAGTTGTTCTGCTAATTCTTCTTGTGACCAGCCAGCTTTTTTTCGAAGCTGTATCAGCTTATCTCCAAAAATCATTATGATATCCTCCTTGTAATTATTATGCGTTTATTTTAACATTTTATCGGGTTGCATACTATCACTGAGAGCCATTCAATGTGTCAACTGTAAGTTGCGTTGATTCTGCTGATGACAAATTAAACCTTACGGAAATGTAAGATAAATGTAAGATAAACGCAGTGAAGTTTTAAGAAAAATGAGTTAATCTAATAAGGAAATCTACAGGATCCCTTTAAGCCATGCGGCAGTATAAAGGAAATCCACAGGATCCCTTAATGCCATATGGCAGTATTAAGGAAATCTTAAGAATTTTTATGAAGAAAACGCAAGAATATTTTCGTTTAATTAAATAGGAAAAACTTTAGGAGAAAGAGAAACGTATGAGAGAGATTACTTTTACCGTGCCATGTTACAATTCAGAAGACTACATGGAACGATGCATTGATACTTTATTGACTGCAGACGAACAGGCTGAAATTATTATTGTCGATGATGGATCTACGGACCGCACGGCAGAAATTGCAGACAATTATGCTAGAAATTATCCAGAGATTGTCCGCGTCATTCACCAGGAGAACGGCGGTCACGGCGCCGGAGTCAACGCAGGGCTTGCCCAGGCAACAGGAAAATATTTTAAAGTGGTAGATTCCGACGACTGGTTAGATCCAAAAGAGCTGAAAAAACTTCTAAAAAAAATCAAACAGTGGGAAGAGCATGATGTCACTGTGGATTTGGTGATCTGCAATTATTTATACGATCACTACTATGAAAATAAAGTCAAACGCATGGGCTATCGGAACGTGTTCAAAGAGAACCAAGTATGCGGCTGGGCTGACTTAAAACAGTTCCGTCCTTCCCAGTATCTGGTGATGCATTCTTTATTTTATCGTACAGAAGTGTTAAGACAGTCTGGCGTCAAGCTTCCAAGACATACCTTTTATGTGGACAATATCTTTGCCAACCAGCCGCTGCCCTATGTGGAAAGCTTGTGTTATCTGAATCTTGATTTATATCATTACTTTCTTGGCAGGGAGGACCAGTCTGTAAATGAGAAAGTTTTGATGAAGCGGATAGACCAGCAGATCCGGGTGACTAAGATGGTGTCAGTCTGTACGGACTTAGAGGAGCTACAAAGAAAGAATCCAAAGCTTGCCGCCTACCTGGTGCGAAACATTTCCATAATGATGGCGATCTCATCGATTCATTTGCTGCTGATCGGCACGCCGGAGGCGTGGGAAAAGCGGGAAATGCTTTGGAATTTTGTAAAAAACCATGATCGCAGGCTGTATCATGTACTGAAGCGGAAAACGGTAAGCGGCTTGACTTATCTGCCAGGAAGAGTGGGAGCGGCGCTTACGCTGACAGGCTACAGAGCGGCGCAGAAATTTTATCACTTCAACTAGAAATAAGGCATATGCTGTAAAGGAAATTTAGAGTGAAAGACAAAAGAGAGGTTCACAGAATGGAACAGATTTATTTTGCATTGGTTGACACGCCAGGTTTTTTTGCTTCGATTATCCGCCGGGTGACGGGAATTGATTATATTCATGTAGTGTTATCTATGGATGAGAGGCTGCGAGAGGCGTACAGCGTGGGCAGGCGCAATCCGGCGATACCGCTATTGGCAGGATTTGAAAAAGAAGATACACAGAAGATTGAACGGCAGTTTCCCACGGCAAGGTATAAAATTGTCAGCCTGGAATGCACCAAAGAACAGAAGATCCAAATCGCCAGGCAGCTTAAGGAATGTTATCAAAAAAGATTTCAATATCATTATTGTGTCTTAGGGCTGCCTATGATATTATTGAATATACCATTTTACCAGAAAAACCATTATACGTGCTCGTCCTTTACGGCGAATCTTCTTAAGGAGAATGGGATAGAGCTTTTTGAAAAGCATTTTTCACTGGTAACCCCCAGAGATTTTTATGAGCTGGAGCAGACTCATGTGATTTATGAGGGAACCTTACATAAATTCAACAGGATGAACGGCTGTTATAAAACAGAGCGTATTGGCATGTTTCGTCAAATGTGGCGGAAGTTATCTTATGCAATGAATGGAGTCTATTTATGAATCGGAAAAACATTATCAGCGCCGTCATTTTCATTCTACTGGCGGCTTTGACTTTCAGCGCAATATTTAAGGGAAATGATATGACGGCAGTGTTTGCGGCAATGAATAAACTGCATCCGGCATACCTGATTGCAGCTATGGCGACAGCGTTTTTCTTTGTCTCGGCAGAAGGATTTATGATCTGCTATCTGCTCCGCTGCCTGAATTACAAGACGACCGCAGCCACATGCGTCAAATATTCTTTTGTAGGATTCTTTTTTTCTGGCATTACCCCATCTGCCACCGGGGGCCAGCCCATGCAGCTTTACTACATGAAAAAAGAAGGGCATAAGGTATCAGACAGCACCGTGGTATTGATGACGGTAGCCGTGATTTATAAACTTGTCCTAGTAGTGATGGGGCTTGGGATTTTGATTTTTTGTTACCAGCCGTTGGCGCAATACCTGAAAGGCTACCTATATCTGTATTATCTGGGGTTGTTTTTAAATACGGCGTTGGTGGTGGTTCTTTTATTTATCATGATAAGCCCGAAATGTTTTAAAGGGATCGTGGTGGGGGGAGAGAATCTTCTCAAAAAATTCCGCATTCTGAAACATTCTAGACGGCGCACGGAAAGACTGATTGATATGGCGGACCAGTACCATGAGGCGGTGCTGTTCTTTTTGAAAAATAAAGGGAAGATCGGCGTGGTGATTGCATTCACCGTTGTGCAGCGGTGCAGCGTGTTTTTCTTGACGTGGCTGATTTACCAAGGGCTTTCCTTAGACGGCGTAACGGCATTTACGGTGATGAGCCTGCAGGCGTCGATCTATATCGCAGTGGATATGCTGCCCTTGCCTGGGGCGCAGGGGATCACGGAGCTAATGTATAAAACGGCGTTTTTTCAAATCTTTCCCGGAGCCAGCCTTACGGCGTCTATGTGCATTACCAGAGGACTGAATTTTTATATGGTGCTGGTTGTCAGCGCATTGGTGAGCGTTTGGTGTCATTTTGGAATGAAGCGGCGCAGCGGCAATTGCCTGGCTGCGAAATAGCGTTTGCGTCCAGATGACGGCGTAGGAATAAAAGAGCGAGGGCGTCGCACATTCATTGATATGAAGAATGTGCGGCGCCCTTGTGATTTGTGAGGTGGCTGCAAGAGAACAGGGAGAATTTCTTATTTGTTCAAATATGGAAATTATTTTTTTGAGACCATTCCCAAGGCTCAAACATCTAATTAGTGTAAATACAAAAAAGCTGGCCAGCAGAAAGGACAGATATGAAGAAAGAACAGTTAGGACAATTGATTATCGCTTCGGAAGAAACGCTTTATCATGTGGCTAAGACATTGCTCTACAGTGATGCGGATTGTGCGGATGCGATACAGGAAACTATTGTAAAAGCCTTTACAAACCTGCATACCCTGCGGCAGGATTCCTATGCAAAGACCTGGCTTGTAAGGATATTGATTAACGAATGTTATGCTTTTATGCGCAGGGAAAAGCGAGTGGTGCCACTGGAAGATTACCAATGTCAAGAGACGGCGGCAGAACATGAGGACTATTCGGACTTGTATGAGGCGATCCGGCAGCTTCCGGATAAAATCAGGATTTGCGTTACGCTCTATTACCTGGAAGGGTACAGCGTGAAGGAAACCGCAAAGCTGCTAGATGTCACAGAAAGCGCCGTCAAGAACCGCCTGGCAAGGGCAAGGACGATGATGCGTACGGAGTTGCAGCGGGCTGTGACATAGCAGGGATCGGGAATTATTTCGGAAATGGAGGACGGACTATGAGATTAGAAAATATCAAATATGATTTTCCCAAAATGCCAGAGGAGATGAAGAACATGATAGAAAGAGAAGTAGAGAAACAGATAAGAACAGAACAGCCCAAAATTGTAAAGAACAGATGGACGGCAGGCAAGACGATTGCAGCATCCCTTGCAGCAGTGATGCTCTGTGGCACGACCGTGTTTGCAGGAGTAGGCATCTATCGGATGCAGCAGGAAAAAGTTGGAGAGCATGGAGTGAACGTAAGCATTGCGGGAGAAGAGAACCAGGATGCGAGGATGGATACGCAGGAACAGATCGAGACCACAAAGGTCGTTTCCATTCCCGATGTGAAATTAGAAGTCGGCTATATCCCCGAGGGAATGGTCAAGATGGAGCAAGGGAAGTACAGTTATGAAAATGCGTTGCACAAAGGCGGCGTATCCATGGTATTTTACCGGATGGATACAGGAGATGACAAGTTCAAAATGCAGCATGGGGACGTACTTTCCAGTGAGGAGTTTTCTGTAGGCGGGCATGATGGGGTTTATCTCGAATATCCTAGCTTGTGCGAAGATGAGATTACATTTAACCAGAAAATTTACCTGGCGTTCACAGACGTCCATTATGTGATGGAGATGTTTGTGGCATCAGACGTAACCAAAGAGGAAGCCTTGAAGATAACAGAAAATGTAAAACTCGTGCCTATAGAAGACGCGCAAGAGGAAGAGATTGTGGTAGCCCAGGACTGGAGCGCTTATCAGGAAAGCCTGGACAATTCTTTTGAGGAATCCGAGGAGTCATATCAAATGAAGCTCTCTGCTTCCAAAGAGGAAATGAAAAATACCCATGCCATTGGCGATAGCTTTGCGCTAAACGACGAGGGCCTTGCCGTCAAAGTCTCAGACGTGAAAGTGGCGGATGATTTCAGTTTGTTAGATCCGTCATTGGTGGATGAGGATATGCGCAAAGAATTAGATAAGAATGGAAAGCTGCGTTCTGCAACGATCCGTTATATCAAGGATGGTGATTTGGATTCTCTGAGCCAGGAAGTGAAGTCTCGGGAAGTGTCTCAAAAGTTGATATATGCGACAGTGGAATACACGAACACAGGAGAGGGAGAAATGTCAGACGTGCTGTTCTTTAGCGATATGGCGCGAATTACTGAAGTGGACGGACAGATGCAGATTCAGACAGAGGAACAACCAGGCGAAGGAGACGAGTGGGAACATGCAATCAATAACGGATTGTCGTCTTCATGGGAGATGTGCTACTATGACGTCCATGGAGGAGAACGGGGGAATAACTATATTCCAAGCATCAAGCCAGGAGAAACTGTAACTGTGCATATGGCGTGGATTGCGACGGAAGAGGAGTTAGGAAGCCTGTATCTGAGCTTTGATACCAGCGGCGGCTCTGAGTTCACTGATTCCTCTCTGAAAATTGGTTATGTAGATATCCGTCAGCAGTAAGCATGGCGCCCGGGGCTGTTGCAATTTTGCAACAGCCCATTTTTTGATGTCTGTGTTGTGTTTTAAGTATTTCTCAGGGTATAATATTACTCTGGCGGTTAAATAGCACGGTTTTTACGGATCAAAATTTCTATTTGCCACGTTGTCATCAGTCGTTGTAGCCCTCGCTACCACTCATTCTTCCGCCTTGCAGATGAAAATTTGTTCTGTCTAAAGTTCTGCAATATTTAACCGCCGCAGCAATAATAAATTATTTTTGCTTTGGATAAAGCCTTTTGTATTTGCGAGACGTTATATCAATAGACATGATAGTGATTTTTGAAATAGCCCAGTGAAAGTTGGGGGCAAAACAGGGAGAGCACGGGAGGCATGGCAGATGAAGAGACTCTTGGATGACAGAGAGATGATTCGTGAGATCCACAGAGGGAAGAAAGAATATCTGAATACCATTGTGGAGAAGTATTATGACGATATATACCGTTTCTGTTGCTATCAGGTGGGAAACAGACAGGACGCATGGGATTTGGCGCAGGAGACATTCCTGCATTTTATCAAGCATGTGGATCAATATCATTATAAAAATCTAAAAGGGTATCTTCTGACAACGGCAAGAAATGTATGCGTCGATTTTTTTCGAAAGTGCCAGCGCAGGAACCAGCAGGAACTGGAGCTTGATGCAGCGTTGCAACGGCCGGGGCAGGAACTGTTAAGCTTTCGCACCAGCCAGGAGGAATTGATTGTCAGCGTGGAGGAATTGAGCCGCCAGCTTCCGTCTATGCAGCGGGAAGCGGTAATTTTATATTATGGTTATGGTTATAAATACCGGGAGATAGCTCATATGACAGGGACTGGGATTGCCACTGCCAAATCCAGGGTCCGGCAGGGAACAGAGAAGTTGAGACGAATTGCGGTAAAGGAGGAATTTTGTGAGGAATAAGGGAATGCAATTAGAAGAAATTCACATAGATCAGAAGAAAAAGGCAATTGCTCTGGAGCAGCTTAGACAAGCAGTAAAGGAAAAAGAAATTTCTTACAGTCCTTCTGTTGCGTCTGTGGTGTTGGGGCAGATGAAGTATCTTTCGCTGTCTGCGCTTGGCGGACAGTTGATCTGTCTGTTGCTGATTTTTGGTGCCTGTGCGTATCTGGAAGGCAGCAAAGCGCAAATGATGACATGGCTAGGAACGGGGTCTGTGTTTGCCTCCATTCTTGGCGTCTTTCTGATGTTAGAATTGTGCCGCAGCAGCTCTTATCACATGCTGGAGCTAGAACAGAGCTGTTATTTAAACATCAAGCAGCTTTGGTGTGTCAAAATGCTGATTTTCGGATCTCTGGACCTGCTGCTCTTAACGGTTTTGATTGGGGGGATTTCAAAGAACGTGTCTTGCGGGCTCTTTGCGGTGGCGTTGTATCTGTTGGTGCCGTTCGTGATTTCTAACGGGCTGCAGCTTCTGGTATTTACGATGTTTCGCAGGGGAAAGCGGGAATATTTGCAGATGTGCGCCGCAGTGCTTGTCAGCCTGCTTTCCCTGGCTCCCTTAGATATGCCAGAGCTTTATACGTTTGCCTGTTTGGGCTTTTGGGGGATGGCGTTACTTTTTGGAACGGTGCTTTTAATAGCGGAAATTGTCTGGCTGTATCGTTCGCTTTGCAGTGGCGGCGATCTGCGTCTGATGGACTTGTGCTGAGGAAGGAGCGAAGAAATGGCAAGGTTACGATTGGAGAACGTGGGAAAATCTTATAAAGGCGTGCCGGCAGTGGCGGAGTTAGAGTATACCTTTCATAAGGGCATTTATGGCCTCTTGGGAGCGAACGGCGCTGGAAAAACCACGTTAATCCGTATGATAGTCGGAGTTCTGCGGCCGGATTTTGGCAGAATCCTCTGCGGTCAGCAGGAGATTTCTTCGATGGGCGGAGAGTACCGCAGAATGTTGGGCTATCTGCCGCAGGAATTTGGATATTATCCTGGCTTTACCGTGCTCCGTTATCTGAGTTATCTGGCGGAACTCAAAGCAGTGCCCCCAGAACTTGCCAGGGAGCGGATTGAGGAGCTTTTAGAACAGGTTGGGCTTAAGGAAGTGAAAAAGGAGCGCATGAAAAACCTTTCGGGCGGAATGCTGCGCCGGGTAGGCATTGCGCAGGCCATGCTCAATGATCCAAAGATTTTGGTGATGGATGAGCCTACGGCCGGACTGGATCCCAGGGAGCGCATTCGCTTTCGGAATTTAATCACCTCCCTGGGAAGAGAACGGACAGTCATTCTGTCTTCCCATATCGTTTCCGATATGGAGTATGCCGCAGATGAGATTTTACTGATGAGATTTGGGAGGCAAGTGGCAGACGGTTCGGTACACAAGCTTTGCCAGACTGTCAGCGGCAAGGTATGGGAGAGCATGGAGACGCCAGAAACTGCTGATCGGCTCAATCAGCAGTTCGTAGTCAGCAGCGTCAAGAATATGGAGGATGGAACTATTTGCGTCAGGATCATAGCAGATCAAAGGCCCAGGGAGCATGCCGTGCCGGCGGAGCCTGGTCTGGAGGACGTTTTCTTGTATTACTCCGGCGGTTGAGAAGAATAGCGTCAAAAAGGATCATTAACAAGAAAACAGGGTAGGGGGCTTGCAGTGTGCGGTTATGGGTCATGGAGATAAGAAAGATTCTAGGACGGCCAATATTAAATTTGGGTTTATGCCTGCTTATGGCGTTTCTGATGTTTGCCTTTTGGGTGGATGCGTCCAAAAGCCGGGCAGAGATTGATGGAAAAGTGTATTATGGAATTTCTGCCATTGAAGCGAACCGCAGGCTTGCGAAAGAGTACGAGGGGAATTTGACCTTAGAAAAAATCGAGCAGATTGTGGGGCGGTTTGGTCTTTCTGGCTTTATTCGCCAAGAAGAACAGGAATTTTCCAGGGTGCGGGAAGGGAATTTCTGCAATCAATGGGTCACAAATAATCTCACTGATTTTTACGATACCAAAGAAGTGCCTGAGAGGTTTATGGAGGGCAGGCGGTGGCAAGAATACGGAAAACATTTTTTGCAAACCGAGCAGTTGCGGGAAGACCGCAAAGATTGTCAGAAAAAAGAGATGAAGTTTGGTTATACGGAAGGGTGGAACTACTTCCATGGTATTTGGAGCTGGTCAGTCCTAGCGTTGAATGTCTGGCTGATTCTGATTGCGGCGCCAGTGTTTTCGGAGGAATACAACAGGAAAACGATTCACGTCTTGCTAGCGACAGCTCATGGAACGTGGAAAGATGTATGGGCGAAAATTGCCGCATGTATGGCAGTGGCGATTACAGCGTTTTTGGCAGTTACCTTTCTCTTGTTTGGCATCACTGCCGCTGTCTATGGCTTGGACGGACTTACCGCCAGTGCAGGGATGATTGATTTCCGCGCACTTTTTGGAGGCATGGAGCTGAACGTGGCGCAGTTTTCTCTTTTGACGTTTGGGGCGAAGCTGGCGGCAGTCTGTTTGAATATTTGCGTTACACTGTTTTTCTCTTCCAGATGCAGGAGGAGCATGTCAGCGGCAGTATTTCGCCTGTTGATGTTTTATCCGCTGTCCTGGCTAATGAACGAGTTCATCTATCAAATGCTTTTTGACCTGATCTATGACAACGGGATCCTATATGAATTCTGGGGGTGGCTGTCTTTGGATTTATTAAGCGTTCTCTGTATTTCTACCACGTACTATCTGTCTTGGTCGGCAGTCATTGGAGTTCCGCCTAATTGGGCGGGGGCGGTATTTGTGGTGCTGGCGGCAGTGATGACGGGATGTATTTGGAGGGTCTTTGTGAATTATCGAAAGGGTGAATAAAATTGCAAAACAGGAAAGCTTAAAAAAATCTCTATTGACAGACGCACTTTGGTGTGCTAAAATGCATACAATCTAGTAGATATAAATTAAATTAAGAACAAAGTCAATGAGCAAAAGTAGTACCATGGAAAGGGACCTTACAGAGAGTTATCGGCTGGTGGAAGATAGCAGGGACATTTTATGGGAATGGGTTTGTGAGATGCAAAGCGAAATCATAGTAGCGGCTGCCGTGTCCTCACGTTACAGGGGTAAGATATCATGTGTATCGGATTGAGATTATAGAATTGGTGGCGGATATTTCTAATTTGAAGTATCCGTTTTTTTATTCTAGTAGGAAATTTTGCTAAAATTGCCTAGAAGGATTAGCGCCATTTCTATAGTGAAACAGGGTGGCACCACGGTAAGCATCGTCCCTGGCAAAAGCTGTTATCAGCTTTGCCAGGGATTTTTGTTTGTAAAAATTTAAAACAGGAGGATTAGAAAGATGGAACATATGGATCAAAGATATTTTGGCGAGTTTGGCGGACAGTTTGTGGCAGAGTCGTTGATGAATTGTTTGCGGGAGTTAGATTTGGCTTATGAAGAGGCGATTCATGAGGAGGCATTCTTAAGGCAGTATGAGTATTACATGAGGCAGTATGTGGGTAGAGAGAATCCGTTGTATTATGCAGAAAATTTAAGCCGTGGCTACGGTGCGAAAATATACCTCAAACGGGAAGATCTGAATCATACTGGGGCGCATAAGATCAATAACGTGATTGGACAGATGCTGCTTGCAAAGCGGATGGGAAAGAAAAAGGTCATTGCGGAGACTGGAGCCGGGCAACATGGCGTGGCTACGGCGACTGGGGCAGCTCTTTTTAATATGGAATGTACTGTCTATATGGGAGAAGAAGACATGCAGCGGCAGGCGTTAAACGTATTGCGCATGGAAATGCTTGGAAGCAAAGTGGAATGTGTAAAGACAGGGAGCCGTACGCTCAAAGACGCCACAAACGTGGCGATTCGCAGCTGGGCAAAGACAGCGCAGGATACTTTTTATGTGATTGGGTCTGCAGTGGGTCCATATCCTTATCCAAAGATTGTCAAAGAGTTCCAGAGCGTGATCAGCAAGGAGAGCAAGAAACAGATCCTGAAAGCTGAGGGCAGATTGCCAGACGTAGTGATGGCATGCGTGGGAGGTGGCTCCAATTCGATCGGCATGTTTGCCGATTTTATAGAGGAGCCATCTGTAAAGCTAATCGGCGTCGAGGCGGCTGGTCTTGGAATCGAGACTGGAAAACATGCAAGCGCAATGGCGCTGGGACAGCCAGGAGTCCTGCACGGAATGCGGTCGTATTTATTACAGGATGAGAATGGAAATATCCAGATTGCCCATTCCATTTCAGCCGGGCTGGACTATCCAGGAGTAGGGCCAGAACATGCCTGCTTAAAGGACAGCGGCCGGGCGCAATATGTATCCATTACTGATCAGGAGGCTATGGATGCGCTTTTAGAGCTTTGCCGTCTCGAAGGAATTATCCCGGCAATTGAGAGCGCCCATGCGATCGCCTATGCCAAAAAGCAGGCAAAACTTATGGGAGACGATGGAATTATGATAGTATGCTTGTCTGGACGTGGAGACAAGGATGTGCATACGGTGGCAGATTATCTTGCAGGCCGTGGATATTTGAATTAGATTATAAACGATGGAGGTAAAGAGATGGAAAATAGAATCGAGCAGAAAATGCAGCAGCTAAAGCAAAAGGGCAAGAAAGCATTTATCACATATATGATGGCAGGGCATCCTGACATGGAAAAATGTAAATCGCTTATTCAGGCGCAAGAACATGCGGGTGTTGATGTTTTGGAACTGGGGATCCCATTTTCCGATCCAGTGGCGGATGGCGCGGTGATACAGGACGCATCCTATCGCTGCCTTGCGCATGGCGTCAATCTCAAAAAAGTATTTGCGCTGACAAAGGAGCTAAGAGGGGAAGGGACAGAGCTTGCGATTGTGTTTAGGATGTATTATAATACGGCCCTGCATTTTGGGCTGGAAAAGTTTGTGGAAGAGTGTATTTTAAATGGCGTAGACGGCATTGTGATCCCAGATCTGCCCCTGGAGGAGCAAGGGGAGCTGAAAAGGCTTCTGGAAAAAGAAAGGGCTCCCCTCTTGATACAGATGGCATCCCCAATGTCGGGAGAGAGGCTCCCTAGGATTTTAAAGGGAGCAAAGGGATTTGCGTACTGCGAAACCGGCAGCGACGCCGTAGGGCAGAGCGAAAGTGTTCGCAGAGAGAGTGCGTTTTATCTTGCACAGGTGAAACAGATTGCAAAAATCCCGGTAATGATGGAGGTTGAGCAGGCGGGAGACGCCTCATGTTTGAAGGACGTTGTCGACGGCGTGATTGTGAGAGCTGGTTTTATCAGCCTATTAGAGGAAAACAATTACAATCAGGCAGCCGTAATTGAATATTGCGCTGCATCTAAAAGGATGTTAGAGGAGTTTTGAGGGAAAAACGACTTGTTTGTTGTTTGAGTTTCCCCCTTTTGCAATTCATAGTGTAAAAATGTTTCTTTCACAATGTGATAAAAACACTTTGCACATAAAAGCGGGGCTGTCGCACGAGTGTATTTGCCTGTTTGAAAGGTCTTGCCGCTCATGCGGCAAAGACAGAATGCACAAAAATCACTCTGGAAAGCTAGCTTTCCAGAGTGACTTTTGTGCATTTTGTTTGCATTGCTTTGCAATGGAAACCTTTCAAACAGGCAAATACATTCGTGCGACAGCCCTTTTGGAATTATGAATTACAAAAATGGGGAAACTCAAAGTTTACTGACATTGACACGGCTTGTATTTCATGCTATGATCTAGTTTAGAATTAAGTGGCGATAAAGTACAAATTGACAGAAACAGAATATCGTTTGAAAGGGTAGCTGAATGGAACATGGAGGAGGCGCTGAGCAGTCAGCAATTCTTCCATGTTTTATCTTATAGGATTAGAGTGTCAAAAGGTCTGAATTTCCCTTGCAGGTTATTTTACCAATCTAGCACAACAATATCCGGTCAACGATGCGGAGGAGGAGAAAATGTCGCTGAAGCAGGCTTGCTCATGCTGTTCCATGGCAGCCCTGTGCGTCTGAAGCGATGAAGGAGACAAAATGAATATTTTAACGGCAGAGCATTTATACAAATCTTATACCGCAGAGAGGATTCTTCTGAAAGATGCGGCGTTCAGTCTTCAGGAAGGCGAAAAAGTGGGGGTCATTGGAGTCAATGGCATGGGAAAATCGACGCTTCTTAAGCTTTTGGCAAGGACGGAAGAACCAGACCAGGGAACGGTGATTATGGGAAACCATGTGAAACTGGCATATTTGGAACAGTCCCCGGAGCTGGAAGATACAGACACGGTTTTAAAGGCGGCAATGAAAGGACTGGATCTGCAGGACATGGTACTGGAGAGCAAGGCGAAATCAATGCTCTTTGAGCTTGGATTTCCCGATTTTCATGAAACCATAAAATATTTGTCTGGCGGTCAGAAAAAACGGATCGCTCTAGCTAATAGGTTGTTACAGTCAGTGGAACTGTTGATTTTGGACGAGCCGACCAACCATTTGGACAATGAAATGTCCCAATGGCTGGAAGATACGCTGATGCGCTTCAAAGGGGCGATAGTGATGGTGACGCATGACCGTTATTTTCTTGATCGTATCGCAGACCGGATCGTGGAGGTGGAACGGGGCGGAATATACAGTTATCCCGGAAGCTATGCGGATTATGTGGCTTTAAAAATGCAGAAACAGAGTATGGAGCAGGCAAGCGAGCGCAAGCGGGCCAGCATTCTCAAGAAAGAGCTTGCCTGGCTGGCACGGGGCGCAAGAGCACGTTCTACGAAGCAGAAAGCTCATATCCAGCGGATTGAAGATCTGCTTGCGGCGGAGGGACCCGTAAAAGAGCAGGCAGTGGAGCTTTCCTCGGCGTCTTCTAGGATGGGAAAGAAGACCATCGAGCTTCAAGGCGTGGACAAATCTTATGGCGACCGGAAATTGATTGCAGATTTTTCCTATATATTTCTGAAAGGGGACCGGATCGGAATCGTGGGACCTAACGGGTGCGGCAAGTCCACGCTTCTCAAGATCATCTTAGGTCAAGTGCAGCCAGACGCTGGAACGGTGGAATTAGGAGATACGATTAAAATTGGATATTTTTCGCAGGACAACTCCCATATGCAGGAGTCAGTGAAAGCGATAGAATATGTCCGAAAAGAGGCGGAATATATTGATACTGGTAATGGAAAAATCAGCGCATCGATGCTGATGGAGCGTTTTCTTTTTGACGGAACGATGCAGTGGACCCCGATTGGCAAGCTTTCTGGCGGCGAACGCAGGAGACTGTATTTGCTGCGGGTGCTGATGGGCGCGCCCAACGTGCTGATTTTGGATGAGCCGACCAATGACCTGGATATCAAAACGCTGACGATCTTAGAAGATTATCTTGACGCCTTTGACGGGATTGTGATCATTGTTTCTCATGACCGCTATTTTTTAGAACGCCTGGCGCGGCGAATCTTTGCCTTTGAGGATCAAGGGCGACTGCAGCAGTATGAGGGCGGATATCTCGACTATGTGAAAGCGCGGCAAGTCTGGCAGCGTGAGAATTCTCAAGGGAAAAGGGGATCAGAAAACGGTGGTAATCCATCAAAAACGGCAGAAACCAGGAGTCAGAAAAGGAAACCAGGTCATAGAGAAAAGAAATTAAAATTTACCTATAAAGAACAGCGGGAATATGATACTATAGAACATGAGATCCAGGCTCTAGAGGAACAGCTAGAAGGATTGGAACAGGAGATGGCGGCAAATGCCACAAACTCTGTCAGGTTGTCGGATCTTATGAAGGAACAGGCGCAGGCGGAAGCGCTGCTGGAAGAAAAAATGGACCGTTGGGTATATTTGAATGATCTTGCAGAGAGAATCGCAGCGCAGAACGAAGAAAGATAAGCGCCCAATAAAACATGTCAGAGGAGGGAATTGTGGCAAAGGACAAAGAAATTAAGACGAATGCCATGCGGATTTTGGACAAAAAGAAAGTTTCTTATGAAGTGATCCAGTATGAATGCAAAGAGTTTGTCGATGGAATTCATACGGCGCAATTGACAGGCGCGCCTGTAGAACAGTCCTTTAAGACTTTGGTACTGCAGGGGAAGAGCCGCCGGCATTATGTGTTTGTACTGCCTGTGACGGGAGAAGTGCAATTAAAAGAAGCGGCAAAGCTTGCAGGAGAGAAGTCCATGGAAATGATTCCGCTAAAGGATATTACGCAGGTAACCGGGTATGTGCGGGGCGGTTGCAGTCCTTTGGGGATGAAAAAGCAGTATCCTGTGTTTTTACAGGAAGAGGCGCTCAATTATGAGAAAATCTACGTCAGCGGCGGGCGCATCGGCACGACGCTGTGTCTGGCGGTACAAGATTTGATCGCAGTGACTCAGGCAAAAACAGGCAGGTTTTAGATAGATTTACAGGCAGAGAGCATAACATTTGGGCTGTCGCACTTACATAGATTACAAGACTTTTTGAACAAGTGAATATATTAGCGCAACAGCCCCATTAAATTCAGCGCAAAGCCAGGAAAGGGGAAATAGTATGGCATATCAGATCATTACAGACGGTTCCTGTGATTTAGGCAGGGAAATCCCGGAAAAAACAGGGATCAAGGTGGTGCCGTTTTATGTTACGTTTGACGGACAGAACTATCAGAAAGAAATAGAAGAGCTTGGCGTCAGGGAGTTTTATCAGCAGATGGTAGATCACCCCAAGCAGTTTCCGAAATCATCTCTGCCCTCGGTACAGGATTATGTAGATGTGTTCACTCCTTATGCCAGAGCGGGCAGGGACATGATCTGCCTGTGCATTACCACCAAATTCAGCGGTTCTTATAATTCGGCGAAGACAGCGGCGGAACTTCTGGCAGAAGATTACCCGACAGTACGGATTCAAGTGGTGGACACCATGGTAAATACGGTCCTTCAGGGGATTTTGGTACTGGAAGCCGTGCGCATGCAGCAGGCGGGATTGTCCTTTGAGGAGACGCTTGCTGGCATTGAGCGCATCAAGGGCACGGGACGGATTATTTTTACTGTCGGAAATTATGAATATCTGATTCATGGGGGCAGGATCGGGAAAGTGATGGGAACGGCGGCTTCCACCTTGGGAATTAAGCCATTGATCATGCTGCGGGAGGGAGAAATATTTCCGACAGGCATTTGCAGAAGCCGCAAAAAAGCAATGAAACGCCTGATTGAGCAGACCAAGGAACATTTTGAGAAGATTGGGGAGTCGCCAGATGAGTATCAGATCGTTGTCGGATACGGTTATGATTACCAGGAAGCGCAAATGTTCCGGGATCAGCTCTTGGCGTCTTTACAGACGTATTCAAATTACAAAGCCATTGACATTTACCAGATCGGAGCAACCATCGGGGTCCATACAGGGCCTTACCCGATTGGCCTTGGGCTGGTCCGTAAATATGATAGAGGATGGAAAGAGGAATAGAAGATGCAGATAATCATTGTGGGCTGCGGAAACGTAGGAGCTACGCTTACCGAGCAGTTAAGTAAAGAAGGACATAATATCACAGTCATAGATGTGGACGGGCGCAGAGTAGAGGCAGTGGCAAACCAATATGACGTGATGGGGGTAGTGGGAAACGGCGCCAGCTTTTCCGTACAGAATGAAGCGGGCATTGAAGAGGCGGATTTGATGATTGCAGTGACGACTTCGGATGAGCTCAACATGCTTTCTTGCCTGATTGCCAGGAAAGCCGGGGGCTGCAGTACGATTGCCAGGGTTCGCAATCCAATCTATAATAAAGAAATTTCCTTTATCAAGGAGGAACTTGGGCTTTCGATGGTAATCAATCCAGAGTATGCGGCGGCGTGTGAGATTGCCCGTCTGCTGAAATTCCCCTCAGCTATTAAGGTCGATACCTTTGCCAAAGGAAGGGTGGAGCTTCTAAAATGCAAAATCAACGAGGGTTCCGTGCTCCATGGGCGTCCGCTTACTTATTTATCTGCAGGTCTCCATTGTGAAGTGCTGATTTGTACGGTGCAACGAGGGGACGAGGTCTTTATCCCGGATGGAAACTTCGTACTTCAGGAAAAGGACGTGATTTCCGTGGTTGCCTCCTCTAGAAAGGCAAACGACTTTTTTAAGAAAATCGGAATGGCGACGAACCGGATTAGGACTTGCATGATCATCGGAGGAGGAGAGACTACTTATTATCTTGCGAAACAACTGTTGTCGATGGGAATCGGGATCAAGATTATCGAACAGAGCAAGGAGCGCTGCAATGAGCTTAGCGAGTTGCTTCCCCAGGCGATGGTGATCTGCGGGGACGGCACGGAGCGGAACCTTCTTCAGGAGGAGGGGTTGCCCAAAGTTCATTCCTTCGTGTCTTGGACCAGCATGGACGAGGAAAATATTATGTTGAGCCTTTATGCCAAGAGCATTTCCAATGCCAAGACGATCACAAAGGTACATAGGATTGATTATGACAAAATTATAGACAGCCTGGATTTGGGGAGCGTGCTATATCCCAAGAATATCACGGCCGACTATATCTTGCAGTATGTGCGTGCCATGCAGAATTCTATAGGCAGCAATGTGGAGACTTTATACCAGCTCATAGAGGGCAAAGTAGAAGCGTTGGAATTCAGGGTGAATGAACAGTCCCGGCTCGTGGGGGTTCCCCTAAAGGAACTGCAGTTAAAGGATAATCTGCTGATTGCCTGCATCAACCGCAAAGGGGTGGTGATTACCCCGGGAGGGCAGGATTCCATTCAGATGGGAGATACCGTGGTGGTGGTAACCACTAATCAGGGATTTAATGATTTAAAGGATATTTTACGATAAGAGAGGAAGCAGAAGAAAGCGATGAATTATTCAATTATCAGATATATTCTTTGCCGTGTCCTGGAGTTTCAGGCAATCTTTTTGGCATTGCCTTGCCTGGCAGCTATTTATTATCGAGAGGAAGAAGGATTTGCATATGCGGCAGTGCTTTTGGCTTGCCTGCTTCTTGGGGTGGCAGGAAAGATCAAAAAGCCTAAGAGCACAGTGTTTTATGCCAAAGAAGGATTTGTGGCGGTTTCCTTAAGCTGGATGGCGCTCAGCGTTACGGGAGCGCTGCCTTTGTTTTTGTCCGGGGAATTTCCTTCTTATACGGATGCCTTATTTGAAACGATTTCTGGCCTGACTACCACCGGAGCTAGCATCTTGTCAGATGTGGAGGCGTTGTCTAAATGCAATCTTTTCTGGCGCAGCTTTACCCACTGGATTGGAGGGATGGGCGTATTGGTGCTGATTCTTGCCATTCTTCCCCTCGCCGGAGGTTATAACATGCATTTGATGCGGGCGGAAAGCCCGGGACCTACCGTCGGAAAGCTGGTGCCCCGGGTGCGGCATACCGCCCGGATTCTTTATGGAATTTATATTGTGATGACGGTGGTCCAGATTCTATTGCTGCTATTGTCAGGAATGCCGCCGTTTCATGCTATGACTTTGTCCTTTGGCACGGCGGGCACAGGGGGATTTGGCGTTTTGAACAGCAGTATTGGAAGCTATTCGATTGCCTCCCAAGCGATTATAACGTTATTTATGATTTTGTTCGGGGTCAATTTCAGCGTTTATTATCTGATCAGCGCCCGCAAGCCAAAGCAGGCGTTTTGTCATGAGGAAATGCGGTATTATCTCGGCATCATTTTTGCCGCTATCTTATTGATTGCCGTCAACATCCGGGGCAGCTTTTCCTCTGTGGCGGAAGCGTTTCATCATGCGGCTTTTCAGGTTGCTTCCATCATTACCACCACCGGATATTCTACGGCGGACTTCAATGCCTGGCCGGAGTTTTCCAAATTTATCCTGGTAGCGCTGATGTTTGTGGGTGCCTGTGCTGGAAGCACCGGGGGAGGAATCAAGGTATCCCGGGTGGTGATTATGCTCAAGCTGGTGAAAAACGAGCTCTCTCATCTGATTCATCCCAAGCGGGTGCGCCAGATACATTTTGAACATCATGTAGTAAGCAAAGATGTTCTGCGGTCAGTGTCTGTATTTTTTATCACCTATGCGTTAGTCTACGGGTGCTCGGTTCTCTTGATTTCGCTGGATAACCTGGATTTTACTACTAATTTTACGGCAGTGGCTGCCACTTTGAATAATATCGGGCCTGGACTGAACCAGGTAGGTCCTATGAGTAATTTTTCCGTATTTTCACAGCCGGCAAAATATGTGCTGATGTTTGACATGTTAGCGGGGCGGTTGGAGCTGTTTCCGTTGCTTTTGCTGTTTACCCCGGCCACCTGGAAACGGTCATAAAGAGGAAAGACCTGATCAACAGAAAAGAAGGGAAGTACACGATGCGCCAAATGGAATTTAAAATGGAACGGACCGGGCTTTTGAAAGAAGGGGACGTTTTGCCAGTGAGCGAGGGCAAGCTGCCAACCTCGTATTATTATACTTTGGGAAAGGCGTATGCGATGTCTGCAAATTATGCCTTTTCGGAGCGCCTGAAATCTAGTGAGGGCAGGGTGACAGAGATTCATGAGACGCCCAAGGGATATTTTGTGACGGTGGAATTCGATGAGTGAGAGGCGAAATGATCTATATCAGAAGAGAGAGTTGTTAAGAGAGTATTTAAAAAGCCTGGGGACTGTAGCAGTGGCATTTTCCGGCGGCGTCGATTCTGCGTATTTGTTAAAGGCTGCCCATGATGTCTTAAAAGAAAACGTATTAGCGGTCACGGTACATGCCCAGTCCTTTCCGGCAAGGGAACTGAAAGAAGCAAAGGAATTCTGCAACAGGCAAGGAATCCGGCAGGTGGTTTGTGAATTTGATGAATTGCAAATTCCAGGATTTGAGGAGAATCGTCCCAACCGATGCTATCTCTGTAAAAGGGAGCTGTTGGGAATGGTGGTGAAAATTGCCAAAGATTATCGAATTACACATGTGGCCGAGGGCTCCAATCTGGATGACGAGGGGGATTACAGGCCGGGGATGCAGGCGGTTTTTGAACTTGGGATCGTAAGCCCGTTAAGGCAAGCAGGGCTTGTCAAAAAAGAGATTCGCCTGTTGTCAAAGCAATGCGGACTGCCCACCTGGGATAAGCCCTCATTTGCCTGCCTTTCCTCGCGATTTGCATATGGAGAGGCCATTACCCGACAGAAGCTTGCCATGGTGGAGCAGGCAGAGCTGCTTTTGTGGAAGATGGGCTTTTCTCAAGTCCGTGTGCGTATGCATGGGGATTTGGCACGAATTGAAATTCCGGAGGCTGAGATCGAAAAGCTGATCGCCAGCGACAAACGAGAGCAGATTGCAGAAAGGTTCAAAGCCTTGGGCTTTTCCTATGTGACTGTGGATCTGCAAGGTTACCGGACAGGCAGCATGAATGAAAGCTTAAAGGGAGGAGACGAATGCACAACCAATTTTCAAGGACAAAATTGCTGATAGGCACGGACAAACTGGAACGTCTTAGCAGGGCGAGGGTAGCGGTCTTTGGCATTGGCGGCGTGGGAGGCTATGTGGCGGAGGCATTGGCGCGCAGCGGCGTGGGTGCATTGGACCTGATTGACAACGACAAGGTTAGCCTTACAAATCTGAACCGCCAGATCTATGCGCTGCACAGCACGATTGGAAGATATAAGGTGGATGTGGCAAAGGAACGGATTTTAGATATCAATCCCAAAGCGCAGGTGACAGGTTCTTGCACTTTCTATCTGCCGGAAACAGCGGATCAGTTTGATTTTGCCTCTTATGATTATGTGGTTGACGCCATCGACACGGTTACGGGCAAGCTGACGTTGATTCAACAGGCAGTGGAAGCGGGGACTGCGGTGATTAGCGCCATGGGGGCGGGGAATAAAATGGATCCCTCTGCATTCCAGGTGGCGGATATTTCTGAGACTTCCGTCTGTCCCTTAGCGAAAGTCATGCGCCGGGAGTTGAAAAAACGGGGGATTTCCCATGTGAAAGTGGTCTATTCGAAAGAGAAGCCGATCAAGCCCCAGGCAGCTAAGGAAACGCCCGAAGAAGCAAACGGACGCAGGCAGACGCCTGGCAGCATGGCTTTTGTGCCTGCTGCGGCAGGACTGATGATCGCTGCCGAAGTGGTAAGGGATTTGACGGGGGAACTCTAATGAATATAAAGAGCAACATGCCAAAGGATTTTTATAAACTGTTTTCCAGCAAATATCTGGATTATTATCAGCTTGCCGTAGTGGCGCTCTACGAGGAATCCAGCCAGTCCTATTCCGTGCTGGGATTGACGGAAGAGGAATGTCAAGAGGTGATCCGTGAGAAGATGACGACGTTCACCCTTGACTGGAGCCAGGAACAAATGGAGGACGAGGGGGAATTGCTGACCAGGGCAAACATGCCGTCGATGATGCTGCGGCGCTTAGAAGGATGGGGCTGGCTTCGGAAAGACTATGACGAGACATTGAATCAATATGTGGTCTCTTTCCCCAATTACAGTCAGATGTTTGCGGAGGTATTTCAGCGACTGCAGCGGGAAGACGACGGCATGGAGCGCAGCAGCATATTGGCGGTTTACAGTCATTTGTTTACTTATTACTCGGATTCCGAAAAAAACAATGAGATTTTAAAAAGCGCTCTATGCACTTCCAAGGCGCTTCAGCAAATGCTTGCCAACATGCAAGAGGGCATCCGGGGTTATTTTGAGGAACTTTCCAGGCGTAAGACATTTATCGGCATTCAGGAAGTGCTCGTTGATGAGATCAATAACAGCGACAGCAGGAAATATGCCATATTGACGACCACGGACAGTTTTTACCGCTATAAAGAAGAGGTCAAAGAACTGATTGACAAAAATCTTTCAGAAAATGAAATGCACAAACAGGCGTTTATCGCAAAAAGTGCAACGCTTGAGGAGGGATCCGTTGCTTGGCGCCGCAATCAAAAGGCTATTGAAATTTGCCAGGAAGCCATGGAACTTTTATTTCAGATTAATCGGGAATTTGACGGTATTGAGCGAAGATATCAAAAGCTTATCGACCAGAAGCGGGTGTTTGCCAAACGGGCGGCAGCCCGCATTCGCTATATTTTAGCTGAAGGAGACGAAGAAGACAGGACGAAGGCGCTCGTCAGGCTTTTGGATAACAGTAAAAACAGAGCGGAAATATTGGAGAGCCTAGGGCAGAATCTTGGGCTGACGCAGCGGTTTCATGTGATTAAAGAAAAGAGTTTTGCACGGCCGAGAAATGCGGTGAAGCGGGAATTTGAGCCGCAGGCTGTGGAGATTCAAAAAGAGGAGCAGGAGTTTGACGATTTTGTGGTCAAGCCTCTTTACACACAGGCGGAGATTGAATCGTTTCGCAAAAAGAACGAGCAGGACGGGGTGTTTTGGGTGACACAAGATACGGTTCACACCGTGCAAGATTTGGAAAAACTGCTGTTTGTATGGCAGGAAGCCACGGAAATTTCTGATCTTGACGTGGCGGCAGAGACCGGAGAAACCTTTGTCACCAAAGAAGGCTTTCGGTACTCTGCATTTTCCATCAGGAGGAATGGCGATGGTTAATTATATGGAACAATTATCAGTGACAGAAGCAGAAAAATTAAAAAAAACCATTGGAAGCTTGTTACGGCAGACCTGCATTCTGCAGGAAAAATACGATCCGGTGACATTGGCGCCTATCGATAATGAGCAGTATGAAATCTGCGTCAGGCACAGGCCGTTTCTGGAATCTTATTTTGAAGTGCTGGGATGCGAATTAGTACATGACGGGCAGGAGCATATTTTCCGTCTCATGGGGGAGGGAGCAGAGGCGGAGCCTGTTTCCAAGATATCCACGGTGCTGATCTTGCTGATAAAGATGATTTACCGGGATAAGATCATGGGCGACAATCTCTCTGCCACGGTGACAAATCTGGAAGAATTGAGGGAATATGGCAAAAATACCAATTTGCTGACCCGCAAATTGACAGATGCGGAATGGAATGAAGCGCTTTCGCTTATGAAAAGACATCAGATGATCGAGTATCCGGGGGCGTTGCGGGACATGGACGACCATACCCCGATCTATTTATACAGTACCATAAACTTATACTGCAGTTCTGCGATGATCCATGAGCTGCTGGAACGATACAGAGAGGAGAACGCCGGGGATGAAGCAGGCGAAGAAACTATTTACCAGGATGTTGATCAACCACTGGGGCGGGATTGACCATCAGGTGATTCAATTCCATGAGTATGTTAATCTGTTCAGCGGAAAAAGCGGCTCCGGGAAGTCAACAGTCATGGACGCCATGCAGGTAGTGCTGTATGGAAGCATCCGCAATGATTTTTTAAATAAAGCGGCAGACGATACCAGGAATAAGAGAAGTGTCTTAAGCTATCTGCGGGGCGCGCAAAAGGATGGTACTGCCAACCGGGAAGACAAAGATTTTTGTTCTCAGATCGTGCTGGAGATTCAAGATACAGGAAGTGGAGCAAAAACTTGCGTCGGCGTGGCGTTTGAAGTGGCAAGGGGAGATCAGGACGTTAACAAATATTGTTTTTTTAGTCATTGGGGTGGATTTCCTGAGGACGGTTATCTGTCAGAGACTGGGATTCCATTTACTTGCCGCCAGATTCAAGATCTGATTCAGGAGCGCAGTGAAGAAAAAAGCACGGGGCAAGGGGCGGTGAACCGTATTTATCCAACGCAGGAAGCATATTTGAACACGGTAAACGACGTGATTTTTGGATATGTGGATCCCGGACGCTTTAAGACGATGGAGAAAAGCGCTATCGCCCTGCGCATGACAAACGGCACGGGGCAGTTTATCAAGGATTATATGTTTCCAAGAAGCAAGGAGGACACGATTGCCGCCATTAGCGATCAGTTAGCGTCATACCGTGAGATCAAAGAGCAGGTAGAAAGCCTTGAGAAAGAGATCGCCATGCTGGAAGAAATTCAGCGTCACGACCAGGCGCTTACGAAAGCGCAGGCGGATCAGATCTTCACGGAAGCCGCCTTGAAGGTTCTTGATATCCAGGATAAGAAAGATCATTTGGCGGCGAAGGAAGAGGAGTTTGCCGGGGTATTGGAAAAGCTTTGCCGCTTTGAGAAACGGCACGAGGAATTAAAAAAGATTGTGTCAGACAAGGGGAAGGAGCTATCCAAACGAAGAGCAGAGCTGTATGCCAGCGATTTTGGAAAGAAAAAGGAGCAATTACAGCAGCTAGAGGAGACCATGAAGCTGTGCGCCAATGAAGTGGCGGACTGGAGAGCTTTGACGAGACGCTTAAGGCAGTGGGATGAGACAGAGGGAATCAGCGAATATCTAAGCAACCAGGTACGGAATTTGCTAAACCAGGTATGCGGCGGCCAAGTAACCGAAGAAGCCGCAGCAGGTTTAAAGCGAGGCTTGAAGGAAACCTTTGACTCGCTGTGCGACGAGTTGAATGATTGCAAAGACAGATGTAGAGAGATACAGAAAGAATACCAGGAGAAAAAAGAAATCCTGGATGATCTCAGGAACGATAAAAAGCACCATAGAAAAGAATTAAAGGAAGCAAGGAGAAAGATTCAGGAGGAATTGTCCGTAAGGCACGGGCGTACGATTCATGTGGAAATATTGGCGGATCTCTTTGACGTCACGCAAGAGTCCTGGCGCAATGCCCTGGAGGGACGCCTGGGCAGGATTAAGTTCGGGCTTGTGGTGGAGCCTCGTTATGCTCTAGAGGCTGCCGCAATTTTTCGTAAGATGAAGAAGAAAGAATATCAATCTGTGGATTTGATTAACACTGACGCCATCCTGCGTGACCACAAAGAGGCGGCGCCGGGAACATTGTACGACGCAGTGACGACGGATATTCCTTATGTGGACGCATGTCTCAAACGTTATCTGGGTCATATCAGAACCTGCAGCACCATAGAGGAATTGAGTGAAGTAAGGGACGGCGTTACCCAGGATTGCTACTCCTACAGCAATTATATGTTCCGACATCTAAGAGAGCAGGACTATCGCTATCAGAGCATTGGAAGGAAAGTTTCTCCCGCACAGATTTTAAAGCTAGAGCAAGAGGTTCACAGTCTCAATCAACAGCTTATCGCTGTGCAGCAGGAGATCGCCACGTTAAAACAGGCGGATGATTTTGAACGTTTACAGCATTTTGAATATCATAAGCTTCGACAATTGGCTGCTTCAACGATGCAGCTGGAAAAATATCAAAATCAGGCAGACCAGCTGCAGCGTGAGATTCAAGAATTGGAGGAGGGGACGCTGATTGCGGATCTGATAGAGCAAAAGAAGCGCTTAAAGTCGCAAATAAAAGAGCTGGAACAGGAAGCATCTGATCTCCACGAGCAGATTCTTCACTGGACGGCGGTCAAAGGAGAAGTGGACAAGGAACGAAAGGACGGAAAAGAAGCTTTGGCGTTGCTTGAAGAGGGCTTTACGCCGGAGCCAAAACTGCAAGAGCAGGTGCTGCAGGTCATGCGTGAGGGCAAGGCTTCCTCCTTTAAGAAAGAAAAGACAGCGTTTTTAGGGAGCCTGCAGAGTACCCAGGAAGCAGAAGAGGAGGCAAGGGGCAATGCCAGGCTTCGGTTTATGCAGGCGTATCCATCCTATCAGTTCGGGGGCATGGAACGGGAAAACACCTGTTACGATGAGCTGCTGGAACGCTGCCGGAGGGATTTTGAACCAGAATATAAGGCGGAATTTGATAAACAGTATGGACTGGTCTACCGGATGCTGCGTGAAAACGTCATCGCTGCCATTCACGGGGAGATCAAGGCGGCGAAGCGCCACCGCCGGGAAATTAATAGCATGTTGGCGAAAATCAAGTTTTCAGACAGTATTTATCAGATTGACATACTCCCTACAGATGATGAAAATCAACAATTCTATGAGATGCTTACAGCGCAGGAACTGGATATGAAGCTGCCAGGGGGCGACATGGAAGGGCAGCTTTGCTTGGGTGAGGATGCGTTCTATCAGAAGTATGAACAGCAGATTCAGCGCTTGACGGATAAATTCATGCCGCCCAGGGATCAAGACCAGGCGGCGAGAGCAAGTCACAGGAAAGACATGGCAAAGTATGCGGATTACCGCACATACTTGAAATTCAGCATGTACGAGCAGGCAGAGGATGCAGATGGAAATCTGCGCAAAAATTATGTCGACGATATGGCGGGACGTGATTCCGGAGGCGAGGGTCAAAATCCGAAATATGTGGCGCTTTTTGCAGGATTCGCCATGCTGTATATGCAGCAGAGCAGCCGGGAATCCAAAATACGCCTGGTTCTTTTGGACGAAGCGTTTTCCAAAATGGATAAGGAGCGCAGCGAGGTTTGTCTGCGCTATGCCAGAAGCTTGAACCTGCAGTTGATTGTCTGTGTGCCAGATGAACGGCTGCAATCATTAATCCGCAATGTGGACTGCGTGTATGCATTTCGCAGAAAGAGCCATCAGATTTCGATGATCCATATTGACAAGGGAAAATATCTTGAAATGCTGCAGGGAGAGACAGATGAAAGAGAACAATAATCTGAAAAATATTACTCTGGCACGGTGGCTGATTCAACATGCTGACAAAGAAGCCTACCGTGCTGGGCGCCTTACAGGGTGGAAACATCCATTGGTAACTTCAGAATTATACCAGGCTGTAGGAGGAAGGAGTCAATTCCTGCAGCAGGCGAAGTGCTTAGAGGAAGAGTTCAACCTTGAAAACAGGGAGAGAATTTTATTTGAAAAGTATAACATGGGGGCAGACATTCGAAAAATTCATTATGACGTGGAAATTGTTCCAGAGCTTTGTGAACGGGAAGGCGTGGCAGATCCCAGGGAAGAGCAGCAAAAATGGGTCGCCAATGTGGAACATTTTAAAGAGCAAGTACTGGACTGCCAATGGCTGCTGCCATACTATGACGGCTTGCTCTCAAAGCTGCGTCAAGGGAAGATCGTTGCGGAGGCAGGAGAAGATCTGCTTTTTCGTTGTTTGAACGCCGTGGCAACGCAGAAAGAGTTTATATGGGAAAGAGTATTCAGTGTCAGAGTGTTTGATGACTCTAAGCTATTTAAGGCGATGTACCGGGACAGGATTTTTAATATTTTGAAAAACTATTCCATTTTTTATATAGAAGGGATGGAAAAGGATGAGCTTTTTGCGATGCATGAAATTCACTCGTATGGTCAGACGCTGGAGTGGAAAGGACCTTTGCAGTATCGTATCATAGAGGATGGCTTGGAGGGTTCTGTTGAACATGGCGGCAAGAAAGAGGCAGAAAGTCCGCTTATAAACACTGCATGGAACCGATATGGCACAGTTTTGAATTCCCAGACATTGGAACATTCGGCGCCTGTTGCGCTGCCTGGATGCAAGAAGATCATGACGATTGAAAACAAGGCAAATTATGAGGATATGCTCTATAGAGAGGATGCATTGTATATTTACTGTCATGGATATTTTGCGCCAAAAGAGGTGAAGTTTTTAAAAGGCATCTTGGAACTTGCAGATCCAGGATGTGAATTTTATCATTGGGGAGATATGGATTTGGGGGGAATCCGTATTTTTCAATTTATCAAGAGTCATGTGTTTCCACAGATTGCGCCTTATAAAATGGATGTTGAATCTTTTCAAGAGGCGTTGAGACTTGGGACGGCAAGAATGTTGAAAGAGGAAACACGACATAAATTGGAGAAACAGGACGCAGGGGTATTGCAGGAATTAAAGGAGATCATTTTGGCAACTGGCAAGGTGGTTGAGCAGGAAAAGTTTTTGTAAATGTAAAAAGGGGCGTCATGACATGCTGCATGCGATGCCAGATGCAAAAATTCTCTCTTTCGATCAGGGCAGGGTTCATGTGGTATCTTATGATGAGACGGATAGCTATCAGGTAACAGAGCTGTTTATCAATAACCGAACATATCTGCTGGACAGATTAGTGGAGTGGGAAGATTAATCAATTCCCACACGGATGCCGCCTTTACGTTCCGAGGGCTGAATCAGCACGGTCACAGGCTGGTTTCCGGGCCATTCAAAAGAATAAGATTCCCCAGAATGCTGTCCGATCAGGTTTTTCCACGAAAGGTCGGTCTTGATCTGCGGGTCGCCGTAGCCATGCTGGCTCATCCAGCAGATCACGGCGTCAGGATCGGCACACAGCGTATTTTGGTTGCTAAGGTTTGACAGCACAATCGGATTTCCATCGGATAAAATGGCTACATAGGAATTATTTCCATTGCCAGTGAGGGTGGAAGTGGCAAGTCCTTTTTGGGACATGACGCCCACTCCGATAAAGCGTACGTCATATTTGCATTCCTGGGAAAAAGCTAAAATATTTTCTGATTCCACAGAGATCACTTCGCCCATTGCAAGCTTGTAGACAAGCACATGCTGTCCGTAGTTCGCATAGTAGGTGACGGAATTGCCGGACATGGTTACTTTCATGAGCGGAAGGTTTTCACCAGTGGCGCGGCGGATCAGGGAGCCAAGAGCGGCCTGGGCAAAATTGTTCTGGGGTCCTAACAGCAGTTTTTCAAATTTGTAATTTTTTCCGCCGTAGCTTTCCCCGCCGATAAATGCGCCAGCCTTGCTGATCAGTACGTCGCTGCCGCTGCAGGTTACTTTTAAAGTTAACTCATTGATTGTTTCAAATGTAAGCATATATTCCTCCATTCTGCTTTTGACTTGCTGGAAGCGTTTTGGCATAGAGAGACGAAAAGCGAGTGTTTTATACGGCATACGCTGGAAGTCAGACTACCTGCACGCCGTATAATCCGCATAAGCCAGCCAAATCTTTTGCAACGCCGTTTCCCACTGCGCTGCATTTCCAGGCTCCCTGGTAAAGATAAATTTCGCCGATCATCATAGAAATGACGTTCGCATAATAGTCCGTCATCTGAAAACTTACTAGCTCTTCTCTGGTCTGGGCATTGAGAATCCGCAGGTATGCGTCCTTGACCATGCTGAAATTGAGATTATCAACGAAAGCGTCATTGATGGTCAGCACGAATACGATTTTTTGTGCCGCGGGATTGAGACGGTTAAAATCCACGGAGATATATTCACGGTCTTCCCGGGCTGATGGATAAAAATGGACGCTGCGGTCTGGGCTGTCTTCCTGTCCGTAAAATACGAACCAGTCGTCCCCCAATACTTTGCCATTTGCGCCTAAAAGAAAGGCAGATACATCCAGGTCGCACTTGGGGTTGTTGACGTTCCATCCTAGGCAGACATGAATCTGACGCACAGAACCGGAGGGATCCAGGAGAACTTTCTGTCCTTTTTGGATTTGCCTGCGCAGGTCAGGGATTGCAAGCTTTGCTATCGGAGCCTGATGCTGCGTCCTGGCGTTTGAGGCGGGAGCGGCATTCTGATTAGAAGATGCAGTATTATTTTTGCCAGATTTATTGATATGTAAGATGGAATTGCGGTCAAGAGGCTGTAACGACCGCATGGGGATATCTATCATTGGAATCCTCCCTTTTGTGTTCATATGCACGCTCGGAATCTCTCAATCTTCTCGTAAAATCAGGCACAAAGAGAATCCGAGCGTACATTTAATGGCTTTCATTCTAACAGAAAAGGCTTTGGATTGCAAACGTGAGAATGACTGATTTCTGTATAAATATGGAAAAATGAAAAGAAATTACAGCGTGAAACATCGTTTGATAAGTTTGCTGATTGTCTGGTTGTGTTGAAAAATACGCAGAATGGAGGAAACAATACTTGTAAAAACAAGGAAAAGCCAGTACAATAGTAGAAGTACATAACTGCAGGGGAAGCGTGAACCATGGATGGAATGTTTCACGAACAGCCTGCTTGTGCAAAAATGCACGGAATGGAGGAAATGATGAACAAAGAAAAAAACAGAAACTCATTCTCAGGATCCATTGGCTTTGTGCTGGCGGCAGCGGGAAGCGCAGTTGGATTAGGGAATATCTGGCGGTTTCCATATCTTGCGGCTAAGGACGGTGGCGGGCTTTATCTGGTAATTTATCTGATATTAGCGCTGACGTTTGGATTTACTCTTTTGGCAACGGAGATCGCCATTGGCAGAAAGACGAAGCAGAGCCCGCTTACGGCATATGGAAAATTGCATTCCAAATATGGATTTCTGGGCGTGCTTGCCTGTCTGGTCCCGATTATAATCATGCCTTATTATTGCGTCATCGGCGGATGGGTGGTAAAATATTTTCTTGCCTATCTTACCGGAGATGGCGTGCATGCGGCAGAAGACGGCTATTTTACCAGCCATATTACAGGCGAGGTACAGCCAATAGTCCTGATGCTGGTGTTCCTATTAATTGTGGCGTTCATCGTAATCCGTGGCGTCAACAAAGGAATTGAGACCTTTTCGAAGGTGCTGATGCCGATATTAATTTTGCTGGTACTTGGAATTGCGATTTTTTCGATGACCATCTCCCATACGGACGACCAGGGCGTTACCAGGACAGGTCTTGAGGGATTGTGGATCTATGTGGTGCCAGACCTGAGCGGAATCACGGTAAAAGGATTTTTTACGGTGCTGCTGGACGCCATGGGGCAGCTTTTCTTCAGCCTCAGCGTCGCCATGGGAATCATGGTGGCATACGGCTCTTATGTCAAGGACGAGGATAATCTGGTGCGTTCCATTAACCAGATTGAGATTTTTGATACAGCGGTGGCGTTTCTTGCAGGCGTAATGATTATTCCTGCCGTTTATACCTTTATGGGCAGAGAAGGAATGAACGCCTCCGGTCCAGGCTTGATGTTTGTGTCGTTGCCCAAAGTATTCTCTGCCATGGGACGAATTGGAAACCTGGTGGGCTGCCTGTTTTTTGCGATGGTTTTGTTCGCAGCGCTGACAAGCGCCATTTCCATTATGGAGGCAGTGGTGTCAAGCCTGATGGATAAATTCCATTTGTCGAGAATGAAAGCATGCCTGATTGAGACGGCAATTGCGATTGTGGGCGGGATCGTAGTCTGCCTAGGCTATAACAAGTGGTATTTTGAATTAAAGTTACCCAATGGGGCTGTAGCACAAATTTTGGACGTTATGGATTATCTCAGCAATAACTTGTTCATGCCTCTGGTAGCAATTGGCACTTGCGTTTTGATTGGCTGGATCCTCAAGCCGAAAACGATCATTGAAGAAGTGGAAAAAGGCGGTGCCAAGTTCGGCAGGCGAGGTCTCTATGTCATAATGATTAAATACATCGCCCCTGTTTTGCTGTTAATCTTGCTGCTGAAATCCGTTGGGATTCTGACGTTCATTTAACGGTTTCCGCATTCTGAGACCAGATTGAGAATCAACGTTTGTTAAAATCATATCTGTGCTTCTTGCCCGTCAAACGGGTCAGGATTTCTTTCCCGTTTGGCTGAGGGCGCTGTTATGATAATCTGCACAGTATGTCACGTCTTCTCCAAACCATTCTGGAGGAGTAAACGCTTTGGCACTTTCTTCGGTGTCGAATTCTACTTCTGCCAAAATCAGCGGCGACAATGCTCCCTCAAAGACATCCAGTTCAATCGTCAGACTGGAGCCTAGAGGGAGCAAATATCTTTTTTTCGAGATCAGGTTGCCGTCCACCTTGGCAAGCAGATGCTGGTAGGCGTCTTTGGTCAAAGGAAGATTATATTCCTTGCGGACCATGAAGCCTTTGGATTTGTAGGTAAGGTAGTATGTTTCATCTTCCCGGCGGATGCGTACCACTGGGTCAGTGCATAGATAACCCTGTTCAATTTGATGAAAGGGGTATGAATCCAAATGCTGCGGTAATGACTTAATTAAAAATTTGCGTTCAATTTCCATAAGCTCCTCCTGTCAAAATAAGATTGTCACAACACTAGTGTGCTGACACATTTATATCTGGCGAAACTCTGCAGAACGATTGTTCATCAGCAAGACGGAAGAAGGAGGCGATGCGGTGGCATCGTTGACTGATGACAACGCAGTCTGATGGGCAATCGGGCAAGGAGGTTTGCCTGAATATAAATGTGTCAGTACACTAGCCATTATAAAGCAGGAACAGTGCGTTGTAAAGGCAGGACTGCGGCTTAACTTATGAGATGGAACCAGTTCCTGGAATGGTTTTTCTGATCTGTATTTAGGCTTAGGTCATAAGCTATTGAGAACATGACGCAAAAATCCCCCCGCCTGGCGAAAACGCCAAAGCAGGGGGACTTCTATATTGCAGATTTTTGTGTCGGGGAGCTGCCTTACTGCTGTCCGCCGGACATCTGCTGTTCCTGTTTCATGATCATCTTCTTAACCATTTCTCCGCCGATGGAACCAGCCTGAGCAGATGTTAAGTCACCGTTGTATCCTTCCTTTAAAGGTACTCCGATTTCTGATGCAACTTCCTGCTTAAAACGGTTCATAGCCTCTTTTGCCTGAGGTACTGCCATTTTGCTTGTGTTAGAACCAGAATTGCTTGTCATTTGATTCACCTCCGAATGTTTCTTATTCTTGATCCGCTGCAGCGTTTTGTGATTCGCCGCAGCGTTTTTTATTGATAAGGACATCATCCCGGATTGGCTCATTCCTGGGAATGATGTCCGCTCCAAAACTCAGTCGCTTATCATGGTGTTATTATCTGTCAAGCAAAGAATAATATGAGTGGAAATTTTTCTTATTTTTGTTAAGAATTGGTAATCTCTTGGTTTGACGGAAACAATGGATCAGAGGGTGTATGGAAAGACCTGTTTAGTAAAAATAGATAAAAAATGGATCTCCTATTAGTTAAAATGTCCCATTGACTTTACTAAAATTATATTATAATATACAGATACGATAAACAAAATATATAAGAACGAAATTTTATGTATGCTCATAATTGGTTGAGCGTTTCTACCAATCACCGTAATGATTGACCATGAATTTCAGAAGTAATGTTCTGAATTTATAGGTCTATCATTGCGGTTTTTTTGACATTAAGACATTGCTGATTTAAAGTGTTAAAGCTTTTGAATCAAGAACTTTTGGTATAATGCAAGCTATTTGATCTGCAATGAAAGTGAATTTTTTGACACCTTGACTATTTAAGAACAAAAAAAGAAACGACCTGCTCATCTCCCTGCATTCTTAGACCGTGTCAGGGTTTCTCCTGATATGGATTTCCTGATATGAAACGACCGGCGGCAGGGTTTGCCTGTGCTATGTTTTAGGCGGACAGTTGCTGTGCGAACAGGATGATTCTTTTTGATTTTATAAATCTGACTCCATCCGTAGGCTAAGACATATGATACACCGATTTATATTCCCGCAGACGTGGATATTTGGAGAATGCTGCGAGGGTATTTGACTTAAGGAAGCGGCGTGGCGCTTTCTAGATGCGTATTTTGAATAAATCATCCTAGGACACAGAAATTTCTTTTTTATGGGGTTTTTACAGATAAAGGAGAAACGCTGTTGGCGAGCAGGGGTGATTTAGATACTGGAATTCACAGTTTGCTTGGGCAGGCGGAGAATTCTAATCACAAAATTAATTATTTAAAAGGAGGAAAAGGTATGATGCAAAAAAGCAAAAAGAGAACGTTTGCGTTCTTAATGGCAACGATTTTGGCAATCACTACATTTTTTGGTGACGTGTCAGCGATTCAGTCAGTCTATGCTGCAGGAGGAGACGCACAGGTTCTGGATCAGAAATTTATGCCAGAAGCGTCGAGCAGGGAGGGGGAATCTACGGCAGCCCAAGAAATGACGATTGCCGAGTGGAAGAATATTGGTACAGAAGACACGATCCCATCTACGGCGGTAAAGGATGGAGTAGATGTGGGAACATTAGAAATTACAAGTAATCTTACAGCTACGGCGTCTAGTTCGAAAAACGGTTTTAACTCGACGGGCTGGTATAATTCTATGCCAGATATGGAAGGTCCTAATGGTAGAGGAGCATGGATATTTACATTTAGTGCCGCAGGATATGGGGGACTTAAATTTTCTGCAAGCCAGAGATCGTCAGGCACAGGTCCAGGCAAATTTAGGCTTCAATATTCTCTGGAGGGAAGCAATGATATCATAGATATTCAGGGCTCGGAAATCACCATCACCTCTACTTCGTCGTCAGTAACCTATAACAGTTTTGTGCTTCCTGAGGAATTAAATGGACAGAAATTCAAACTTTATGTACGGAATTATGACGATACGTCACAAGGAGGGGCAACAATTGGAAACGGCGGCACAAGCAGTATCAAAGATATTACCTTGACTGGCACAATCTCAGGCAGCCAGATCGTTTCGCCGGAAGAAGGAATGGAGGTCGAGACGATTGCCGCAGTCAAGGCCAAAGCGGATGCGACCGAGAAATCTATGATCGAAGGCAGGGTCATTCTCAAAGAAGGCAGAAAATTTTATCTGCAAGACAGCACAGGCGGAATGGTGGTGTCTTTCAAGAATGCGCTTGCCAATCCCAATCCTGAAGTGGGAGACGTCCTCAAAGCCACAGGTATCTATGGGAAGGAAATGGGACTGCATACGCTTAAAGAAGCTGTGCTGAATGGCTTGGATAAGAGCGAGGAAGCTCTTGTGTCGGCAATCAAGACGATTGCCGAGATTTTAGCAGATGCAGACGACGCTTTGCAGTCCACGAGGGTGCGCATCGAGAGCGTGACACTGGGCGCAACAGATGAATCTGGCTATACCACGGTGACACAAGGAAATGACTCCATCAAGGTTTACAACTTTCCAACGTTGGCGAATATTGAGGAAAATGACATTGTAACCATAGATGCTGTCGTATCAAAAAATGAGGACCAGATTCAGCTTCGCGTGGCTAGCGCCAGTGATGTGACTCTGGTGAAGCATGTGGAGACTTGTGCCGCAGTCACTGCCTCTGTGAAGCCAGGCTTTGTAGAGCCAAGGACAGAGGTTGTTCTTTCCTGTGCCCTAGATGGAGCGACGATTCATTATAGTACAGACGGCAGCAATTATCAGGTATACAGCGAGCCAATCGTACTTACAGAAGACGTTACCATTTCTGCATATGCTACAAAAGAGGGTTATATAGACGGTCCTGTGACTAGCTTTGTCTATGCGGTTGAAAATGAGTTCACACAGCCTGATTGGGATCAGTCTTTGAGCGTGAAAATAGCACAGTGGGCTGGAAATGCCAATTATGAAGAGGCTCAGATAGGAACAGGCAGCATACCAGGAGATTTGTTTGCCACCAATGACATGATGGATGCAGACGCACAGTATTCCGCAGTCGTAAAAGGAGCGAATATCCAGCCATATATGAAAGCAACTTCCAGTAATACGGGCTCTACTTCGTATTATATGGGAGGAGAAAAACTAGGCAGCGGCAGTGACGACTATATTCAGCTGGCATTAAGCTCAGCGGGTTATACCAATATGAAGCTTTCTTTCCGGATGCGCGGAACAAATGCAGCTGCCGGATCTTTCCAACTGAAGTACTCTACGGATGGTCATAATTTCAAGGATTTTACCACGGGTACCTATGCGTATAAGTATACGGCTTATGGAAGCGGCGGCGCTAGTCACGAAGAGGAAGGCTCAGGAGATATCACCGACGGCGTGGCGAGAACGAGCCTTGCGCCAGGAAATTATGTGACGTTTGGCTTTGATGTTCCGATGCGTGCGACAGATGCAGAACATTTATATATTCGCATGGTGGCGGGAAACGACAGAGCAGACGGCGGCACGGCGGCAATTACAGGGGGGACTACCAGGGTAGACAGCGTGGTAATTACTGGTAATCCTATCAAAGGTAATTCTGTTTGCGAGCCAGTAACAGCGGCTCCGGCATCTGGGGAAGTGCTGATCAATGCGCCGTTGACGCTGACCACAAAGACGGAAGGCGCAGAGATTTATTATTCTTTGAATAATGGAGCGTTCCAAAAATATGATGCCCAGAACGAGCCAGTACTTGCAGACCTTCCGGTCAATGTCAGGGCTTATGCCAGCAAAACGGGCATGGCTGACAGTGTGAAACTGCTTTACCAATACACGCAGGCGCAGGCTTCAACGGTTCGTGCAACCCCCAATGGAGGAGCAGTTCCAGCAGGGACGATTGTAAAATTAAATTGCAATACTGAGGGCGCGACCATATATGCTGCAAAACAGAACGCAGATCAGACCTGGGGAGAGTGGACAAAAGTTTCCAATAATGAACTGGAACTTTCGGAGCTTCCGGCAGTGTATAAGGTGAAAGCAACCAAAGAAGGGTATTTGGAGAGCAGCGAGGTGACAATCTCATATACGCTGCGGGAAAATGAAAAATATAATATTTATTTTGGACAGATGCATTCCCACACCAGTTATTCCGATGGTGCAGGAACGGCTCAGGAAGCTTATGAACATGGGAAGGCAGTAGATAATTTGGACTTTTTGTCTGTGACGGACCACTCCAATTCCTTTGACAATGCCGAAAGCGCATCGATCTTAGATGGATCAGTCAGTGAAGAGTGGAAAGAAGGACGTCAGTTGGCGGATACGTATTCGTCAGAGGACTTTGTTGGCTTATTCGGTTATGAGATGACCTGGTCTAATGGCCTTGGACATATGAATACCTTTAACTCGAATGGGTTCCAGAGCAGGACGCAGACAGAATTTGCAACCTATAGCACAGCGCTGCAGAATTATTATGCGGCTCTGAAGACCCAGCCAGATTCCATTTCACAGTTCAATCATCCGGGAACCACGTTTGGTGATTTTAGCGATTTTGCTCATTATGACGAGACGATCGACGGACTGATTACCTTGATTGAGGTTGGAAACGGCGAGGGAGCGATCGGAAGCAGCGGATATTTCCCTTCTTATGAATATTACCAAAGAGCGTTGGATAAGGGATGGCATGTAGCTCCTACCAACAATCAGGATAACCATAAAGGACGCTGGGGCGATGCTAACACGGCTCGTTCTGTGGTGCTCGCAGACAGCCTTACCAGAGGAAATATCTATGATGCAATGCGCAATAACCGTGTGTATGCAACAGAAGACAATGATTTGAGCATTTATTATACGTTGGATGGTTACGAGATGGGCACAGTTCTTGGAGACGGGGACACTGGAGAGACCGTGCATTTGAAAGCGGAGCTGAGCGATCCTACGGATGCAGGCCTTGGCACGGTATCTGTCATTACCAATGGCGGATTAGTGCTTGATAAGAAGACGGTGACTGGAAACAAGGCAACGGTAGAATTTGAGATTGACAACAAGTATTCCTACTATTATCTCAAAGTGGTAGAAGCGGACGGCGACATTGCCGTGACAGCTCCTGTATGGGTAGGCAGCGTAGACGAGGCCGGAATCAACGGTCTTACTTCCAGCGCAAAGATTCCTCTGAAAGGAAAACCGCTGGATATCAATCTCGAGCTTTATAATAACGAAAAAGTGGATCTGGAGATTCGCTCCATTAACTTTAAGTCTGGCGACAAGGTGATCCATGCCGTTGATTTGGAAGCAGGAGAAAAGATTGCCGCTGGAAATACCAAAACTTATAGTTTTTCTTATACTCACGACAAGGCTGGCGGCGTTCAGATCACGGCAGAAGTACATGCGGTGCTCAACGGAGTTGACAAGATCTATGGCTCGACGCTGAATCTGTTCTTTATGCTGCCGGAGCTGGTGACGAAGGTTATTATTGACGGAACGCATTCCAATGATTATGTGACCGGAAATTATAGCGGCAACATGGGTAATTTTACAAAGATTGCCGAGTCGCTGAACTCCAACAAGAACATCGAGGTGCATATCGAGGAGAATCAGATTACAAGTGAGCTGCTTAGCGACTGTGCGCTGCTGGTGATTACAGCGCCTGCGAAAAAAGCAGACGGTACTTATCAAATCAGTCATTTTGACGATGCGTTTGTGCAGGTGGTAAAAGACTATGCGGACAAAGGCGGATCGCTGATTGTCTGCGGCGCTTCGGATTTCCAGGATACTACGGATGTGCAGACGTCGAAAGAGATCAATAAGATTCTTGCGGCAGTCGGAGCGACGACGCGCATGAACAGCGACCAGGCATATGACGAGACCAACAACGGAGGTCAGCCTTATCGGTTGAATCTCAAGAATTTTAATGCAAGTTCCAAGTACTTGAAAGGCGCCGTAGCGGATTTTGTTGACGAAGAGGACAACAAGATCGAAGGACAGGTTTACAGCGCATACAACGGATGCACGGTAGCGCTGGATGCAGAAGCGGTAGCAGCTAAAAAGGCAGAGGCGTTAGTGACTGGATTTGAGACCACGAAATCGATTGACTGCAAAGATGAGAATGGGAATTCCGTACCAGGCACGCCCAATTTCGTGGAACCAGGCAACGTAGTTTCCCTGGCTCACGAGACATTGAGCAGCGGAGCGGATATATTTGTGGCAGGCACGGTATTCATGTCTGATTTCGAAGTGAAAGCAGAAGAAGATACGGTGAAGCCATTCCTAAACAAGACTATTTTAGAGAATATTTTAAGAGATTCCCAAGTAGCTTTGCCGGTGACAGACATTGCAGATATGCGAAAAGGTCAGATGGGCGAAATTTTCACCATTGAGGGATATGTCACTGCAGGAACAGCGACAAAGGGCAATATTTTCTTTGACACGATTTATCTGCAGGATGAAACAGCGGGCGTTACAGTATTCCCATATGCGCATCAAGGGCTTGAAGTGGGAACAAAAGTTCAGGCGACCGGATATGTAGACGCATATCAGGGAGACAAAGAGCTACAGTTAATGTTTACCAAGATTTTGGACGCACAGCCGCATATATACGAGCCGCAGGCGATGACTGCAAAAGAGGCTATGAATTATGAGACATCTGGCGGCAAGCTGGTGAAAGTGGAAGGCAAGGTCGTAGACCTGCTCCATGATGCGTCTTTAGAGGGCGTGTCCCAGTTCTGGCTTGATGATGGCAGTGGTGAAATAGCGAATATATTTATTGACGGATATATTTTGTCAGCAGAGACTCAGAAAAACGAGTTGTCATCCGTTGTCAAAATGGGCTCCTCGGTATCTGCAGTGGGATTGGTTTATGCGCATCCAGAAGGAGAATCCGACGTGCCGATTACATGTCTGAGAGTTCGAAACTGTGATGAGATTCGCCAGACAGTTCCGCCCGTGGAGGCGACAGGAATCACGCTTGACAAGACGACTGGCACGATCGAGGTAGGAGAGACCTTGGAACTGACAGCCACGGTAGAACCAGCAGAGGCGGAAGATACAGTAGAATGGATTAGCTCAAACAATGCGATTGCCACCGTAAGCCATGGCAAAGTAACGGGCGTAAGCGCCGGAATAGTTGAAATTACCGCTCAGGCAGGCAGTCAGAGTGTGACATGCACAGTGACAGTCAAAGCAAAAGATACCGAAGAGCCGCCGGTAGAGGTGACGGGAATTACCTTAGACAAGACGAGCGGAAGCATCGAGGTAGGCGAGACATTGAAGCTGACAGCCAAAGTAGAGCCAGAAGCAGCGCAGGCAGAGGTGAAATGGAGCAGTTCCGATGAAACAATAGCCACGGTAAATGACGGAGTGGTGACAGGAGTGAAAGCAGGAACGGCAGAGATCACAGCCACAGCGGGAGAAAAGAGCGCAACATGCACAGTGACAGTCAAAGCAAAAGATACCGAAGAGCCGCCAGTAGAGGTGACAGGAATTACCTTAGATAAGACGAGCGGAAGCATCGAGGTAGGCGAGACATTGAAGCTGACAGCCAAAGTAGAGCCAGAAGCAGCGCAGGCAGAGGTGAAATGGAGCAGTTCCGATGAAACAATAGCCACGGTAAATGACGGAGTGGTGACAGGAGTGAAAGCAGGAACGGCAGAGATCACAGCCACAGCGGGAGAAAAGAGCGCAACATGCACAGTGACAGTCAAAGCAAAAGATACCGAAGAGCCGCCAGTAGAGGTGACAGGAATTACCTTAGACAAGACGAGTGGAAGCATCAAGGTAGGCGAGACATTGAAGCTGACAGCCAAAGTAGAGCCAGAAGCAACGCAGGCAGAGGTGAAATGGAGCAGTTCCGATGAAACAATAGCCACGGTAAATGACGGAGTGGTGACAGGAGTGAAAGCAGGAACGGCAGAGATCACAGCCACGGCGGGAGAAAAGAGCGCAGTGTGCACAGTGACAGTCACGGAGAAAGGCACAGTAGAACCACCTGTTGAGGCGACGCAAGTTACCTTAGACAAGACAAGCGCAAGCATCGGGGTAGGCGAGACATTGAAGCTGATCGCTACAGTGAAACCGGAAGCAGCGGCATCAGCATTGAAATGGAGCAGTTCTGATGAGACGGTAGCTACAGTTAATGACGGAGTGGTGACAGGAGTGAAAGCTGGAACAGCGATCATTACTGCCACGGTAGGAGATAAGAGTGCAGAATGTAACATTACCGTGACAGATGCTCCGTCAGTAACCGTTCCAGTTACAAAAGTAACGCTAAATAAGACCAGCGCCACTGTTGCAAAGGGCAAGACCTTGAAACTGACAGCCAAAGTGCTGCCAGCAAACGCCACAAATAAGAATGTGACTTGGAAATCCTCCAATCCCAGTATCGCTACAGTGACCAAAACTGGAACAGTGAAAGGCATTAAGGCTGGAACGGTGACGATCACAGCCACGGCAGGAGATAAGAAAGCGACTTGCAAGGTGAAAGTTGGAACCGTTACCCTGAATTATAAATCTTTGACAATGAAGAAAGGCACAAGCACCAAAGGCCTGACAGCGAAATATAACAATGACGCCTATAAGAGCTGGAAGTCTTCCAATGCCAAGGTTGTCAAGGTGATTGTAAAGAAAGGAAAAGTTACGCTCAAAGCGCTGAAGAAAGGTTCGGCAACGATTAAAGTGACAACGAAGTCAGGAGCTACAGCAAGCTGCAAGGTGAAAGTGCAGACCAAAGATGTAAAAACCAAGAAACTGGCTTTAAACAAAAAAAATGCAACCATCAAAGTCAAGAAGAGCCTTACGCTGAAATTGACAAGGACGCCTATTACCGCAAGCGACAAGGTTACTTGGCAAAGTTCCAATAAAAAGGTGGCGACTGTCAATAAGAGCGGCAAAGTGACTGCCAAGAAAGCCGGAAAAGCGACCATTACTGTGAAAGCCAACGGCAAGAAAGCGACTTGCAAGATCACAGTCAAGAAATAATTTGGAAAGATAAATGAGCAAGATAAAAAACATAGTGATTGCTGTGGCGGTTGGGATTTTGTTTGCAGGGATGCTCTATTATGCAAACCATGACAGGCCCACCTACCACAGCAGCGATACAGCAGGAATTGAATATGAAGTAGCAAAGGTGATGCGGGTGATTGAAAACCGCATCACCGTAGATGAGCAGATGGAGGGAATCTGGCGCGGCAGCATGACATTAGAGGTGGAAATCCTCACTGGAAGGTATCAAGGCGATACGGCAGTCGTGGAGAATTATTTCAGCTCGCTTTACAATGTACGCGTGGGCAAGGGAGACAAGGTTTCCATACGGATTGATACGACTGGCGAGGGAGCGTATCAGGTTTCCATCTATAATTATTACCGTGTGCCATGGCTAATTGGATGCTTGCTGGTCTTTGTGCTTTTGCTGATTGCCGTAGGAGGAAAGAAAGGCGCAAAGTCAGTGGCAGGCTTGGTATTTACCATGGTGTGCATTATCTGGATTCTGTTGCCACTGTCTTTAAAAGGATACTCTCCGCTTGGAGTTACAATAACTTTGATCTTGGTATGCAATTTTGTGACGTTTTTCTTGATTGACGGGGTGTGTACGAAGACGGTGGTGGCGGCGCTGGGAAGTCTTGGCGGAGTGCTGGTGGGAGCTGTGTTTTCTCTGCTGGCGCAGGGAATCATGTCAGTAACCACTTACCAGATGGATGAAGCGGAAACACTGCTTTTGATCACAAGCACCACGGAGTTGGAGGTAAAGAACTTATTTCTCTGCGGCGTGCTGATTGCCTGCATGGGAGCGGTAATGGACGTGGCAATGAGCATCGCTTCCGCTATCGCAGAATTGCATCAGGTAAACCCTTCTCTTGGAGCTAGAGAGCTATTTGCCTCAGGCATGAATATTGGAAGAGACGCCATGGGAACCATGTCAAATACGCTGATATTGGCGTTTGCAGGAAGTTCATTAAATATGATGTTGATGATTTATTCCTATGGCGTGAGTTTTCAGCAATTGATGAATACGAATTTTGTGGCAATCGAAGTCGTGCAGGCGATTGCTGGAAGCGTTGGCATAATCTGCACAGTCCCGCTTGTGGCGGCGGTAGCTGCAAACGTGTTTAGCAGGACAAAAACAAAAAAGAATTAGAGCAAATGGCATTGCATTTGAGTTTCCCCATTTTGCACATAAAAGAGGGCTGTCGCACGAATGTCTTCACTTGATCAAAAGGTTTCCATTGCAAAGCAATGCAAACAAAATACACAAAAGTCATCTTAGAAAGCTAGCTTTCCAGAGTGATTTTTGTGTATTCTGTCTTTGCCGCATGAGCGGCAAGACCTTTTAAACAAGTAAAGACATTCGTGCGACAGCCCTCTTTTATGTGCAAAATGGGGAAACTCAAAGCATTGCAAGGTTTACACCTGCAATGCCATTTGCTATAATACAAATTAAAATTTTAAAAATCATCATGGAGGGTATGAGACATGAAAAAAATAGGCGTTTTTTTAGCACAGGGATTTGAGGAGATTGAGGGACTGACTGTGGTAGACATCCTGCGCCGTGCAGGCGTAGAGGTAGCAACGATCTCCATCATGGGGAGCGCAGAAGTATGTGGTTCCCATAATATTCCGGTGATTGCAGACACATTGTATGAGGCTGTGGATTTTGAAAGCTTAGATGGCGTCGTGCTGCCTGGAGGCTTAGAAGGAACAACGAATCTTGGCGCACACGCAGGGGTAAACGAGACAATCTGTTCCTTTGCAGGAGCAGGAAAGCTTGTGGCGGCCATCTGCGCTGCCCCAAGCGTCTTAGGACAGGCAGGGTTGCTGGAGGGAAAACAAGCGGCATGTTATCCTGGATTTGAGGACAAGCTTACTGGGGCAGAGGTAATTTATGAAGAGGTGGCGGAGGCAGGGAACGTGATTACCAGCCGAGGAATGGGCACTTCCATTGCTTTTGCGCTGCGGCTTGCGGCTTACTTAACGGACGAAGACAGAGCCAGGGAGCTTGCAGAGAAAATAATATACCGCCAATAGGATGTTTTTGGAATGAAAAGGCTTTCTATCAAATATACATGTAACAAAAGGAAACGCCCCTTTTCCAAGGGGATGGAGAGATGATTGTGCAGGAGAATTTAAAAGCAAAATCGGTCGTTTTGGTACTTGTCTTATTTGTGGGAGCCTTTTTTCTTGGGCGTTTTGCAGCCCAGGCGGTGCCTGCGGCAGCCAAGGTCTTTCAGCCGGGCGCAGAGGGCAACTGGGGACTGAGTTTTCAAGAAGAAGGGCAACCCCCGGTTGCAAATGCCAGCTTTGAAGAAATGGCAAAATATGATGCCTTTTATGCCGAGGATACGAAGGAGAAAGTATTATACCTTACCTTTGACTGTGGGTTTGAAAACGGCAATACGCCTCTGATTTTAGATGCGCTCAAAAAACATGACGCCAAAGCTACATTTTTCATTGTTGGAAATTATCTGACTACTAGTCCAGACTTGGTGAAGCGGATGGCAGAGGAAGGCCATATTGTGGGCAATCATAGTTATCATCATCCAGATATGACAAAGATGAATAAGGAGCAATTTTCTAAAGAACTGGGCGAGTTGGAGAGCTTGTATAAGCAGACAGTCGGCGAGCCGATGATCAAATACTACCGTCCGCCCCAGGGAAAATACAGTGAGAATAATCTACAGATTGCCAAAGAACTGGGATATCAGACGTTTTTCTGGAGCCTTGCCTATGTCGACTGGAACCAGGACAGCCAGCCAACCCATGAGGAAGCTTTTGACAAACTTCTGAAACGGGTACATCCAGGAGCGATCGTGCTATTACATAATACTTCTAAGACAAATGGGGAAATAATTGACGAACTTTTGACAAAGTGGGAGCAGATGGGTTATACTTTTCGCTCTCTTGATCAATTGCCAGGGGTGAAAGCGGCGAAAGAAGCAGATTAAAAAAGAAGAGGCCGTTGCAAAATGCAGCTTATACAATATATGGATGAGATTCTTGAGGTCTGAAAGCATATCCTGTATATGGCGGCTATTTTGCAACGGCCCTTTGCAGCATGATTTATTATTTGTCACTTTTTTCTTTGCGGCGCCAGTAAAAGGAACGCAGTCCCAAAAAGCCGAAATATGCTGCAACAACAGCAAGTAAAGGCAACAGAAATCCGCTCCGCAGTAATGCCAAAGGAGTCTCAAGGAGAAAGGCTTTCCAAAAAGAAAGACCGTGCAGTTCCCATAATCCTGGCGTGTAGTACAGAGACTTCCAGTTGGAAAAAGAAAGGAGCTGAACCATGATATTTATCAACAAGACAATTATCAGAGCTATTTCCAGCGTATAAATTCCAAGCTGTATATAGAACATTCGCCAGTAACGGTTTGCGCTGGACGTGGAATCAGAGAAAATATCATCTGGGCTGTTTGGCTGTATTTTTTCAAAATACTGTGGCCCTTCGGAACGGTTTCCGGCGATATGGCGCCATCCAGAATCTTCAAACAGCGTCACATAATCCTTGAAATCTTCCAAGCTGGCGAATTTGCGAAAATCAAGCTTTACTATGGGAAGAAAGCCGCAGCAAGATTCTGTTTCCTTGCGAAATGTTTTTGCATTGTATGAAGAATCCAGCTTTTCGAATTGATATCTTCCAGGGATCAGGGATTTCAGGCGGTAACCTTTTGCGATGACCCGATTGATCCAGTCCTCTTCTTTTTGCATATTTGAGAAAAACAGTCTGTGCTTTATCATATGAATGCTCCTTTCTTACAATTTTTACTCTCTCTGGCATCACATTATGACCATTTGACCATCTTGTAAGATACATTAATTGTATACAGTCCTGCTATATATGTCAATCAGATTTTCCATTTGAGTTTGCGAGTTTTCCAAGATATAGAATTGAATGTTGCCCAGATAAATTGTATAATGGGAAGACAGAACTGAGAGAGGAAGACCGGAGGTGAAAGCGTGAACGTTCAAAATGTTCAATATGAAGGAGAATCTATAGAATATGTTTTGATTCAGGGCAGGAGAAAGACGATTTCGATCACAGTTGAGCCAGATCAAAAAGTTTTGGTGAAAGCTCCGGATCAGGTTTCTAGGGAAGAAATCCAGCATGTGGTGCAAAAAAAAGCGCCCTGGATTATCAAAAAGCGGCGAAGGCTTGCAGATCAAAGCGCTACGGATGTTCTAGGATTTACGGAAGGCAGGCAGCTTTGGTATCAGGGAAAGGCATATTTTTTAAAGATATATAAGGAAGAAAACCAGAAAGAAAGCAAGCAGGAAGCAGCAAAGAAAGAAGCGTTTGTTATGGAACGGGAGAGGGAAAAGAGACATGGCAGAGTGGCGCTTTTGGGGGAACAGATGATTGTGTATGCAGAATCTGGACAGGACGCAGAGATTCGCAAGCATCTGCTGCAATGGTATTATCAGCAGGCAGGGCAATGGATCGCTAAGCTCGTGGCAAATTACAGCAGTTTTTTTGAGGAATCCGTAAACCGTATTTCTATCAAAGACCAGAAAAGCCTCTGGGGAAGCTGCAGCAGCAAAAGGAATCTCAATTTTAACTGGCGGCTGATTATGGCGCCGCCGCAAGTGTTGAGATATGTCGTCGTACATGAAATGTGTCATCTCAAACATATGAATCACAGTAAGGAATTTTGGAAAGAAGTTGCAGATATCCTGCCGGATTATCAAGAATGGAAGCGATGGCTGCGAAAACATGGCGACAGTCTGATGTCGTTTTGAGGAAGAAAGTAGAACCTAAAAACATTAAGGGAGGAAAGTGAGAATGAAAGGAAAGAGAAAACTGCTGCAGCCGATGCTCTATGTCTTGCTTCTTTTAGCGGGGATTATTATTTTGTTTCGCTGGTATACGACGCAAAACAGCTTACGCATAGAGGAACGCAACAAAAGCTATGCCGCAGACTCGGCAGAGCAGACGGTGGAGCAGATAAATTTAGAATTGGAGAATGCGCTCAACATTATTCGTACCTATACTTATTTCGTCGGAGAAAGCCTGACAGAGCCCGTCGTCACCCAGGAAATGCTCAAAAAGATCGAGAGCAATTCGATGTTTGACTCAGTGCTGTTTACAGACATTGACGGCGTCAACCATGTTTCAGACGGGCAGACATCGGACGCTTCTGGTCGTGATTACTATGTCAACGGCCTGCGCGGGGAAAGTGGTATTTCTGTCGTGTTTGATTCTAGGTTTTTTGACGAGGTCATGCTGTGCTTTTATGCGCCAGTCCGTTGTAAGGGTGAAATCATAGGCGTGCTGCGGGGCGTTTATCTGGCGGAGGAATATTTGAAAAACATGCTTGCCGCCACTTATTTTGGCGAGGAGGCGTCGGTACATCTGTGCTTGCAGGACGGAACAGTGATTGCATGTTCTGATAAGGTTGCACATGAGGGCAATCTGATTGACATGATGACAGAGAATGACATCATTGATCCAGATACGGCGCAAAATGCAAGAGAAATTTTTGAAAAGGGCGGAGAAGGATCATTTATCTGCAAGACTAGCAACAAGACGGATAATCTATGCGTTATCACCCTTCCAGAATATCATTTTGTCCTTGTGCAAACATTTCCCAAAAGCGTTACTCAGACCATGATCCGGGATGAAAATATCATAGGGATTCAGTTAGAAATTATGTTGATGGGGCTGTTTGCGGTCTATGTCGTGATACTGCTGATACGGGCAAGAAGAGAGCGGCAGATGCTGAAAATGGAAAATCAGGAAATGGCGTATATCATCAGTGGCGTTAATACCTTGTTTTCGCGTTTTGTGATGGTGGATTTTGAAACTGGCACCTATCAATACTTGGGAGGAACCAGACCAGAAAAAAGCGGCATTCCCGTAAACGGGGCATATGAGGAGCTAGTGCCGTATCTTAGTTCTTTGGTGAAAGAGGAGGAAGAACGTAAGGAGTTTGCCCGGCAAATCAGCAGCGCGTCAGTGATTGAGGCGATGCAGGGGCAGGATGACTTGCGTTTTGAATCCCATGTGTTCCGCAATAACAGGGATGAATGGGAGCATGTGAACATCATATGTCTGGAACGTAATCAGGGAAAGGTTAACAAAATCCTTTTTATTCGCCAGAACATTACAGAGGTAAAAGAGAAAGAAATGCATATCACCCAGGCGCTGCAGGATGCTCTGATGCAGGCGCAGCACGCCAACAAGGCGAAGACTACGTTTTTGTCGAATATGTCTCACGACATCCGCACGCCCATGAATGCGATTATTGGGTTTGCAACCATTGCGGTGAGTCATATTGACAACAAAGACCAGGTAAGGGACTCTCTGCAGAAAGTGCTCTCTTCCAGCAACCATCTGCTGAGCCTGATCAATGACATTTTGGATATGAGCAGAATTGAAAGCGGGAAAGTTCAGATCAAGGAACAAGACTGCAATATCTCTGAACTAATGCATAATCTTGTAAATATCATTCAGCCGCAGGTGAAAGCAAAACAGTTAGAATTGTTTATAGATACCTTTGAGGTTGCAAATGAAGAGGTCATAGCCGACGCCCTCAAACTCAATCAGGTATTTATCAATCTTTTGAGCAATGCCGTAAAATACACGCCTGCAGGCGGGACGGTCACCTTTCGGATTATGCAAAAAACCACGTTCCGTCATGGGTACGGCGATTATATCTTTATTATTAAAGATAATGGAATCGGTATGTCGCCAGAGTTTGTAAAACATATCTTTGAGCCGTTTGAGCGGGAGGCAACGGCGACGCAGTCCGGGATCGAGGGCACGGGACTTGGAATGGCAATCACCAAAAACATTATCGAGATGATGAACGGAACCATTGAAGTCGAGAGCGAGATTGGCAAGGGGAGCACTTTCAGGGTCGAAATCAATCTCAAGTTACAGGACGTTGAGAAGAATGCGGAGCAGATCAAGGAGCTTCATGGTCTTCGGGCGCTGGTTGTAGATGATGACTTTAATACTTGCAGCAGCGTCAGCAAGATGCTGACCCAGATCGGAATGCGTTCAGAATGGACGACTTCTGGCAGAGAGGCGGCGTACCGGGCAAAAATGGCGTATGAGGAAGGGGATTCTTACCATACTTATATCATTGACTGGCAGATGCCAGAGACCAGCGGCGTAGAGACTTCCCGAAAGATCCGCAAGGTGGTGGGAGACGAAGTGCCTATCATTATTCTCACGGCGTATGACTGGACAGATATTGAGGAGGAGGCAAAGGCTGCGGGAGTTACGGCATTTTGTGCGAAGCCTCTGTTTATGTCGGACTTGAAAGCGGCGCTGCTTGCAGCAAATAACCTGCTTGGAAAAGAGGCGGAACCCCCGGCATGGACGCTGGCTGATTTTAGCGGCAAGCGTGTTCTTTTGGTGGAAGACATTGAGCTTAACCGGGAGATTGCAGAGGTTATCTTGACGGAATCCGGGTTTGTAGTGGAGTCTGCTCCCGATGGAACGGATGCAGTTGCGATGGTCGAACGCTCAGAAGAATATTATTATGACCTTGTTTTGATGGATGTGCAGATGCCGATTATGGATGGGTATGAGGCGACGAGGACGATCCGTAACATGCAAAGGAAAGATGTTAAGACGATGCCGATCCTTGCGATGACGGCTAATGCGCTGGAAGAAGATAAAGAGGCGGCATTAAAAAATGGAATGAACGCTCATATTGCGAAACCTTTAGATATCAATATCTTTATGGAAGTACTTGCCCAATTCCTGAAATAGCCTGATGTAAGAAAAAGGATTGACAAAGGGGTTTTTATTTTGTATGATAAAGACACTTTATTAGTTTAAAGTTTAACAATTTAAAGTGTGAGTGTATAAATCCTGCTTGGCAGGGATTAGCGTGCAAGATGGAGGAATTTAAAATGCAGGTTGAGAATTACAATAAAAGGACATTGATGGATTACAGCCCTGATATTAAGGTTTTAGACTGTACGATGCGTGACGGCGGGCTGGTAAATAATTTTGCATTTTCTGACGAATTTGTGCGGGACTTGTATGAAGCGAATATCAAAGCGGGCGTTGACTACATGGAGTTTGGCTATAAGGCGTCAAAGGAGCTGTTTGACCCCAAATGCTTTGGAAAGTGGAAGTTTTGCGATGAAAAAGATATCCGCGCCATAGTGGGAGACAATAATTCCTCCCTTAAAATTTCCGTGATGGCAGATGCAGGGCGTTGTGATTATAAAAAGGATATACTCCAAAGAAAAGACAGCGTCGTGGATCTTGTACGGGTGGCGACTTATATACATCAGATTCCGGCGGCTATTGAGATGATTGAGCATATCAAGAAGAAAGGCTATGAGGTCACAGTCAACATTATGGCGGTGTCCAAAGTAAACAGCGATGATTTGGAAGCGGCGCTGCAGCTTCTGGCACAGAGCTCCGTTGACGTGATTTACTTGGTGGACAGCTTTGGTTCTTTTTATCCAGAACAGATTACGAAGCTTTCACGAAAATATGTCGAGGCTGCTGATGCTGCAGGGAAGACGGTCGGCATTCATGCCCATAACAACCAGCAGCTTGCGTTTGCCAATACCATCGAGGCATGCCGCATGGGAATCTGCCTTCTGGATGCGACGGTAAGCGGAATGGGAAGGGGAGCTGGTAATTGCTTTTTAGAGGCATTGCTTAGCTTTTTGAAGAATCCAAAATATAACGAGATACCGATGATCCGTTTCGTGGAAAAGCATATGTTGAAATTAAAAGAAGAGGGAGTGACTTGGGGCTACGATATTCCTTATCTGTTGACTGGAATATTGAACAGTCATCCTTCTTCAGCCATCAAATTTTTAAAGGATAAGAGAACGGATTATACGAATTTAATGCAGGAACTGATGGATATGGATTAAAAATGATAGAACTGCTCTATTTTAGAAATGAAATCCTGGCGGACTTTCGGCAAGGCAGCTTGCCCTGGGTTAGCCGGGATTTTGCTTTTCGTAGAAGAGAAAAATGCCTTTTCGTGGCCGCGCTTGGCATGATAAAGCGTGCAATCCCCGCAAGGTTGAAAGGTGGGACCGCCATGCAGCGAACGTGAAAAAATATATAAAAAACACTGGCATTTTATAAGGGAGTGTGCTATAATCTCAAAATGGTGTATGTTAGGGGTATACTCTGCTGTACCATTGATGATATAGCATAAAAATATTAAATAAATTGGACGTGCCAGGAAGTTATGGTTAGAGTACTGTCCAGGGTGATATATATTTAAGGAGGAAATAGCGGTAATGAGTGTACAGGTAGAAAATTTAGAGAAAAACATGGCAAAGCTTACCATTGAACTTCCGGCAGAAGAACTGGAAAAGGCAATGCAGGCTGCTTATATGAAAGAAAAGAAAAAAATCAGTATTCCGGGTTTCCGCAAGGGCAAGGCGCCCAGAGCGATGGTTGAGAAAATGTATGGACCGGAAATTTTCTTTGAAGACGCAGCAAATATGCTGATTTCACAGTCTTATCCAGAAGCAGTGAACGAGTCCGGAATTGAAATTGTCTCCAGGCCTGACATTGACATTACGCAAATTGAAAAGGGGAAGGCTTTCATTTATACCGCTGAGGTGGCGGTAAAGCCGGAAGTTACGCTAGGCGCTTACCAGGGCGTTCAGGTTACCCAGATTGATACCGCAGTGTCAGAGGAAGAAGTAAATGCACGGATCGATCAGGAGAGAGAGAGCAACGCAAGAATGGTCACTGTAGAGGGACGTCCGGTAGAAGACGGAGATACCGCAGTGATTGATTATGAGGGTTTTGCAGACGGCGTGGCATTTGAGGGAGGAAAGGGCGAGAATCATTCTTTGGTGATTGGCTCCCACTCCTTTATTGATACTTTTGAGGAGCAGTTAATCGGCAAGAACGCCGGGGATGAGCTGGATGTCAACGTGACTTTCCCAGAGGAATATCATGCCCAGGATCTTGCAGGCAAGCCTGCCGTGTTCAAGGTAAGAATTAATGAGATTAAAACAAAGGAATTACCAGATTTGGATGATGACTTTGCACAAGATATATCCGAATTTGATACCCTTGCCGAGTACAAAGAGAGCGTTAAGAAGCAACTGACTGAGAGTAAAGAGGCAGAGGCAAAGCGTACGCAGGAAGACGAGGCCGTACAGAAGATTATTGATGATTCTCAGATGGAGATCCCGGACGCCATGGTTCGCACGCAAGTAGGTTCCATGGTGGAGGATTTTGCGAACCGGCTTGCACAGCAGGGCTTAGGCTTTGAGCAGTATTTGCAGTTTACTGGGAACTCCATGGAGCAGCTCCAGGAACAGATGCGGCCAGAGGCTATGAAACGAATCCAGGCAAGCCTGGTGTTAGAGGCGGTTGCAGCGAAAGAGGATATCCAGATATCTGACGAGGATGTGGAAGCTGAGATTGATAAGATGGCTGGCATGTACCACATGGATGTTGCAGAGCTCAAAGAGATCATGGGTGATGCAGAAAGAGAGAATATAAAGAGGGATCTTTCCATTCAAAAAGCAGTTAGACTGATTATGGATAGCACAGAAGTAATCAAAGCTGAATAAGGAGGAATTACATGAGTTTAGTACCTTATGTTGTGGAACAGACGAACAAAGGAGAACGGTCTTATGATATTTTTTCCAGACTGTTAAAGGACAGGATCATTTTTCTCGGGGAGGAAGTGAATGAGACCACGGCAGGCCTTGTGGTGGCGCAGCTTCTTTTTTTGGAATCTGAAGATCCGGGCAAGGATATTCACCTGTATATCAATTCTCCTGGCGGCGTCGTAAGCGCCGGGCTTGCGATTTATGATACCATGAATTACATTAAGTGCGACGTGGAGACGATCTGCATCGGGCTTGCGGCAAGCATGGGAGCGTTTTTGTTAGCGGGCGGCGCCAAAGGAAAGCGTTTTGCGCTTCCCAATGCGGAGATTATGATTCATCAGCCGTCTGGCGGCGCTAAGGGACAGGCAACCGATATTCAGATTGTTGCAGACAATATATTAAAGACTAAGACACGGTTGAATACCATTTTGGCAGAAAACACAGGTAAGCCATATGATGTGATCGCAGCGGATACGGAGCGGGATAATTATATGTCTGCGGAAGAAGCAAAAGAATATGGTTTGATTGACGGAGTAATTACCAACAGAAAGTAAGTTGAGGGGACAGCCAGCATATGCTGCTGTCCCTTTTAAGAAATAAGGAAAAATGGGAGGAAATTATGGCCGGAAGATTTGAGGAAAGAATACGCTGTTCCTTTTGCGGAAAGACAGATGGTCAGGTTAGGAAGCTGATTGCAGGGCCAAGCGGTGCGTATATCTGTGACGAATGCGTGGATATTTGTGCAGAAATCATTGAGGAAGAATTACGGGAAGAGGAAGAAGTATACCAGGAAGAAGAGACGCAGGAAATCAATCTCTTAAAGCCAGTGGAATTGAAGAAGTTTCTGGATGAGTATGTGATTGGCCAAGAGGAAGCAAAAAAGGTGCTTTCTGTCGCCGTATATAATCACTATAAGAGAATTTTAGCGCCCAAGGATCTGGGCGTTGAACTGCAGAAAAGCAATATTCTGATGCTGGGTCCCACTGGATGTGGCAAAACCCTGCTGGCGCAGACGCTGGCGAGGGTCTTAAACGTGCCTTTTGCCATTGCGGATGCAACGGCGCTGACGGAAGCGGGATACGTGGGCGAAGATGTGGAAAATATTCTTCTGAAGATTATCCAGGCTGCAGATTATGATATACAGCGTGCCCAGGTCGGCATTATCTATGTGGATGAGATTGACAAGATTACCAGGAAATCAGAGAATCCTTCGATTACCCGTGACGTGTCTGGGGAAGGGGTGCAGCAGGCGCTTCTTAAAATTTTGGAAGGCACGGTGGCAAGCGTTCCGCCTCAGGGAGGGCGCAAGCATCCGCAACAGGAACTGATTCAGATTGATACCACGAACATTCTCTTTATCTGTGGCGGCGCTTTTGAAGGGCTGGATAAGATTATAGAGAGCAGGATGGACCGCAAATCTATGGGCTTTAATGCGGAGATTGCGGATAAACGGGAGAGAAACGTGGGGCTGATTCTAAAGAAAGTGCTTCCTCAGGATCTTGTGAAGTTTGGCCTGATACCAGAATTTGTAGGTCGAGTTCCAGTGACCGTGTCTTTGGATTCGCTGGATAAAGAAGCTCTGGTTCGCATTTTAAAAGAGCCAAGAAATTCATTGCTGCGTCAGTATCAGGCGTTATTCGAATTAGATGGCGTGGAACTGAACTTTGACGAGGACGCCATAGAGGCGATTGCCGACAAATCCTTGAAACGCAAGACAGGCGCAAGAGGGCTTCGGGCAATTGTGGAAAAGGTATTGATGGATTTGATGTATGAGATGCCTTCCGATGAGCGAATTACAAGTTGCAGAATTACAAAAGAAACAGTAGAGGAAAAGAAAGAGGTAGAAATTGAATACGGCAGAGAAAGTAAATCTGCCTGAGGAGAGAACTTATGAGTGAAGGATACAGAAAAGTTCCCACAGTAGCGCTTCGGGGGATGACCATCCTTCCAGGCATGGTGGCGCATTTTGATGTGAGCAGAAACAGATCCATCAAAGCTGTGGAAAATGCAATGATGGCAGATCAGACGGTATTTCTGATCACTCAAAAGGATGTCAGTAAAGAGGAACCAGAGAAAGAAGATTTGTATGCGGTGGGGGTTCTCGCTGTCATCAAGCAGGTGATAAAGCTACAAAATAACGTTGTCCGGGTGCTCATCGAGGGTGAGAACCGGGCACATCTTTTGGCGCTTGCATCTGAGGAATATCTTCTTGCCGAGGTGGCGCCCTTAGAGCAGGAGGAAGAGCTTCCAGAAGCGATACAAGAAGCGATGCTTCGGGGCGTCCAAGAGACGCTGGCCCGTTATTGCAGATTGAGTCCAAAGCCAGGCAAAGAGCTGGCAAGGCAGGTACAGGATATGCAGGATCTTTCCAGGCTTCTTTATTATGTCGGCAATAACCTTCCAGTAGATTTTGAAGAAAAACAAAAGCTGTTGGAGGCGGAGACTTTGCAGGACCGTTACGAGACGCTGATGATTACCTTATTGAATGAGATCAACATTATTCAGATCAAGGCAGAATTTCAGAGCAAAGTCAAAGAAAAGGTAGATAAGAATCAGAAAGAATATATTCTGCGGGAACAGATGCGGCTAATCCGGGAGGAACTCGGCGAGGATAACACGGTGTCAGAGGCGGATAATTTCCTGGAGGAGATGGAGAAGCTTGACGCAGACCAGGAAGTAAAGGATAAGCTTAAGAAAGAGATTGAGCGGTTTAAGAATGTTTCTGCGAGCTCTTCAGAAAGCGCTGTGATCCGTGGGTATATTGAGACTTTGTTGGAAATGCCCTGGAATAAGGCGTCCAAGGATAACAAAAACCTCGAGAATGCGGAGAGGGCGTTGGATGAAGACCATTACGGAATGGAAAAAGTCAAAGAGCGTATGTTGGAATTCCTTGCCGTGCGCAATCTTACCGCCAAGGGAGACAGTCCGATTATCTGCCTGGTAGGACCGCCTGGGACGGGAAAGACCAGCATCGCCCGTTCTGTAGCGCGCGCTTTGGATAAAAAATATATCCGTATCAGTCTGGGCGGCGTCCGGGATGAAGCAGAAATCCGCGGGCACCGCAAGACCTATGTGGGAGCGATGCCAGGACGGATTGCAAGCGGGTTAAAAAATGCCGGGGTCAAAAATCCTCTGATGCTGTTGGATGAGATTGATAAGATCAGCAGCGACTATAAAGGAGATACGGCTTCTGCGTTGCTTGAGGTGCTAGACAGTGAACAGAATCGCCGTTTTCGGGATCATTATGTGGAACTTCCCATAGATTTGTCAGAGGTGTTGTTTATTGCCACGGCAAACTCTCTGCAGGATATTCAAAGACCGCTGCTGGACCGTATGGAGATTATCGAGGTTAGCAGTTATACGGAAAATGAAAAAGCTCATATTGCCAGGGAACATCTTATTGCAAAGCAGATGGAAAAAAACGGATTAAAGGACGGGCAGCTTTCGATCAGCGATCGCGCGCTGGAGAAATTGATTCGTGCATATACCCGGGAAGCGGGGGTTCGTAATTTAGAGCGCAAGATCGGAGAGATTTGCCGCAAGGCGGCACGGGAATTGTATCAGCAGGAACCTTCTTTGGAGAAACAGCCGCCAGGTGATACAAAGCGAAAAAAACTAAAAAAGAAAGCCATGAAAGTTACCGAAAATAACCTTGAGAAGCTTCTTGGCAAAGAAAAGTATAATTACAATCTGGTCAATGAAAATGACGAGGTGGGGATCGTTCGCGGACTTGCCTGGACAAGCGTAGGAGGAGATACTCTGCAGATCGAAGTTAACATAATGCCAGGAAAAGGAGAATTTCAGCTCACTGGACAACTTGGAGACGTAATGAAAGAATCTGCCCAGGCGGGAATCAGTTACATTCGCTCTGTGAGTCAGGAATATCAGATTGACAAGGAATTCTTTAAAGAATATGATATCCACATTCACATCCCAGAGGGAGCTGTGCCAAAGGATGGTCCTTCTGCGGGCATTACCATGGCTACGGCAATGCTTTCTGCCATTACGAAGCGCAAGGTGCGTAAAGACGTGGCAATGACCGGAGAGATTACTTTGCGAGGCAGGGTGCTTCCGATTGGCGGGCTCAAAGAAAAGATCCTTGCTGCTAAAAATGCGGGAATTAAGACAATCTGCGTTCCAAAGAAAAATGAACCAGATGTAGCCGAGATTTCTCAGGAAATTAAAAAAGGAATGGAGATCGTGTTTGTAGAAAATATGGGACAAGTATTGGAAACGGCCCTGATAGAGTGACACATCGGAAAGCGAGAAGAGGAACATGATTATTAAATCAGTAGAATTAGAAATTGTCTGCGGCGTTACCAGCAAGCTGCCAGATACCGATAAGCCAGAGGTGGCTTTTGCGGGAAAATCCAATGTCGGAAAATCTTCCCTGATCAATGGACTGATGAACCGTAAGTCACTGGCGAGGACGTCTTCGCAGCCTGGAAAAACGCAGACGATCAATTATTATAATATCAATCAAGCGATGTATCTCGTAGATCTTCCCGGTTATGGATATGCCAAGGTGTCTGTCAAGGAAAAGGAAAAATGGGGACGGATGGTTGAAAATTATCTTCATTCTTCCAGACAGTTAAAAGCAGTATTTCTTTTGATCGATATTCGTCATGAGCCTTCAGCCAATGATAAGCAGATGTATGAATGGGTAGCCTATCAAGGATATGATCCGATCATCATTGCCACGAAGCTTGATAAAATCAAACGCAGTCAGGTGCCGAAGCATTTGAAAATGATCAAGGAAGGATTAAAGCTAAAGCCACAAACCCCTATTCTGCCCTATTCTGCCTTGACGAAGCAGGGCAGGGAGGAGATATGGAATTTTATGGATCAACTGCTAGGATTCCAGTCCCCGGAACAAGAAGGCGTTAAGGAACCGTGAAGATATTAGTTGATTTTTACTTTCTGCTTGATTAAAGTAAGAACGGCACAGGATTGAGGAAACGATGAAAAAAAACAAATATCTGTTTGTATGCTATATGCTGCTTGCCATTGTCGTGGCAAGCGGTATTTTTACAAGGACATATATCAGCCTCGAAGAACGGCAGAAGGACGGAGCCAAGATTCATGTGGTTACGTCCTTTTACCCAATTTATATTGCGGCGCTGAATGTGGCGCAGAACAGCCCTGACATAGTGTTAGATAATTTAAGCGAGCCTCAGACTGGATGTCTTCACGACTATCAGTTGACGCCTCAGGATATGATATTGTTATCCAAAGCGGATTTATTTCTGGTGAACGGCAATGGCATTGAGAATTTCCTTGCAGACGTGGGCGCGGCATATCCTCAGTTGACAATTTCCCAGGCTTCCCAGGGAATAGAGTTGATTTCGACGGAGGAAGGTTTTTGGCGGGAGGAGCATGGAGATGAGACCCATGCGCATCAGGAAGGCAATGCCCATGCCTGGATGGATACGAGGCTTTATGCCCAGATGGTGCAAAAGATTGCAGATGATCTTGCCGGGGCGGATCCTGCAAATCAAGAGCTGTATCAAGAAAATGCGCAACGTTATTGTGAAAAGGTTCAACAATTGACGAATCAGATGTCAGAATTAAAAGAGCTGGCAGAGGGAATGCCAGTCGTGATCCTCCATGAGGCGTTTGCTTATGTGACACAGCAACTTGGCATGCAGAATCTGTACTGCCTCAACCTCGATGAGGAGCGGCAGGTAAGCGCAAGAGAAGCCGCAGACATGATAGATGAGATCACAAAGCGCCAGGGGACAATTGTTTTTGCAGAGGAACTTTATGGCAAAGACATCGGCAATACGGTGGAGACAGAGACAGGTGCAAAAGTCTTCTATCTGGATACTCTTGTGCGAGGGGATGGTCAAAAAGACAGTTATCTGGACATGACAAGGCAGAATATAGAGACGTTACGTTCTGCCCTGGGGCAGGCAAACAAATAGTAGAAAAGGAAGAGAGCTATTGCGAAAAATTATCAAGCCCTGTGGGCTGCATTGCATCAAAATTAATCATTTAGGAGTCACGCTGGGAAAACAGGAGATTTTAAAAGACATTAACCTTCATATTCACTGCGGCAGCTTAAATGCTGTCATTGGGCGCAACGGCGCAGGAAAGTCCACGTTGATCCGGGCTATTTTGGGGGACGTTCCCCATACGGGAAATATTGAATTTAAAGACCGGGAGGACGGAAGAATTCAAAGGCTGAAAATCGGCTATGTTCCTCAGTCGATGAATGTTGAAAAGCAGACGCCAGTCAGCGTTTATGACATGATAGCGGCGTATCAGAGCAATGTGCCAGTATTTTTGATGCGTGGAAAGAAGATCAGGGAACGGATTTTGGAGCATCTTAAAATTTTCAAGGCGGATTATCTGGTCGATAAGCAAGTGTGCAACCTGTCAGGCGGAGAGCTGCAGCGAGTTCTTTTGTCTATGGCCTTGATGGACGCTCCCAATCTTCTGTTGCTGGATGAGCCGGTGTCTGGCATTGATCAAAACGGCATGGAACTATTTTATCAGACAATTTATAACTTGAAGGAACATTACGACTTGGCAATGATCTTGATTTCCCATGATCTGGATTATGTCAAAAAATATGCCGATAAGGTTATTTTGATAGATCAGGGCATTCAAAAGCAGGGAACTGCCAAAGAGGTGTTCGCAAGCCCGGAATTTGCGCAAGTGTTCCAATATGGAAAGGGGGAGGGGTAAATGGAAGCATTTTCCTGGCTTCAGTATGACTTTATGAAGTATGCTTTTCTTGCCATTTTGATTATCACGCCCTTGTTTGGCTTGATGGGCACTATGATAGTCAACCGGAAAATGGCATTTTTTTCTGACGCCCTGGGACATTCTGCTTTGACGGGGATCGCAGTGGGCGTGGTGTTTGGCGTCAGCGATACCAATTTTTCGATGCTGGTGTTTGCAGTGGTGTTTGCCCTGCTTTTAAACCAGATCAGCAGCAGAGTATCGGCTTCTACAGATACGGTGATTTCTGTGTTTTCTTCCTGCAGCATTGCGTTAGGGCTTGCCATTTTGTCTAAAGGCGGGAATTTCAGCCAATATTCTAGTATTTTGGTGGGCGATATCTTGAGCATTACCAGGGAGGAACTTTTGTATCTTGCGGTGATATTGGCAATGACATTGCTTTTTTGGCTGCTTGCTTTTAACAAGCTTCTGGCAGTAAGCTTGAACCGGACACTGGCGAGAAGCCGTCATATTTCAGCCGCCTGGATCGAAAATCTTTTTGCAGTGCTGACAGCGTTGATAGTCATGGTATCTATCAAATGGGTTGGAATTTTGATTATCAATGCGCTTCTAATTCTTCCGGCGGCAGCTTCAGGGAATATTTCGGAAAACATCAGGGAATATCATTTCTTTTCGATTATATTTTCTATATTTTCAGGTATTTTAGGGCTTTTGGTTTCCTATTTTGTAAATGTGGCGACTGGTCCTGTGATTGTAATCCTTGCATCCATCTTGTATTTTGTCACTTATGGGTGGGGCAGGCGTAATAACGTGTAGAGGTAAGCCATGGAGAACAGTTCGAAATATTTTAAAAATGTAAATTGCAGTTATTTCCCCTGCCATTCGGGAATGAGAGGAGAGGCGTTTAACTGTCTGTTTTGCTATTGCCCCATGAATCCTTATGAAGACTGTCTTGGTTCGCCTTCTTACCTTAAGCTGGGAGAAGGGATTGCCATCAAGGATTGCAGCGGCTGCACGTTTCCCCATGAACCAGAACATTATGACGAAATCATCGAATTTCTGAGGTGCAAAATCCAGTCAGGTATGATAAGATAGAAACAAAGATTTTTGATGGTTGGGAGGTGATGACATGAAGCAGTCGGTAAAGTATCTGAAAATATTGGTAAATCTTCTGGTTGCGGTGTTGACCATTGTGTTTTTGTGTTTTGTGTTTCCCAAGGCAATCATTTTTTTCATGCCTTTCGTGGTTGGGTGGATCATTTCAATGATCGCCAATCCATTGGTGCGTTTTCTTGAGAAAAAAGTGAAGATTGTAAGGAAGCACAGCTCGATGTTGATTATCATCGGAGTGTTGGCTGGTGTGATTGGCTTAGGCTATCTTGGAATTTCTAAAATTGCCGCAGAAGCAGGGAACTTGGTGGAAAATCTGCCGCAGATTTATTCTAATTTCCAGAAAGATTTTCAGGAAATTGGAGAGAATTTGGAAATTCTTTATGAAAGGCTCCCAGAGAATATACAGCACAATATACAAGAAATCAGCGCTGATTTTGCAGGCTATTTCGGAGATCTGATGCAGGCGATCGGAGAGCCTACGTTTGCGGCGGCGGGAAATTTTGCCAAAAATGTGCCTGGAACCTTGATCTCGATCATTATGTCGCTGCTTTCTGCTTATTTTTTTATTGCGGAGCGGGATTTGATTCTCAAAGGGCTCAAAGAACATACGCCTGCCGGAATCTGGAACGGGGTAACCGGAGTGATAAGAGATTTAAAGCATGTGGTGGGAGGTTATTTTAAGGCACAGTTCAAGATCATGGGGGTCGTCTATGTGATTCTCGTGGTCGGGCTGCTCATTCTTCGCGTGGACTATGTTCTTCTGGTGGCGTTTTTGATTGCCTTTTTGGATATGTTGCCCTTTTTTGGCACGGGAACCGTCTTGGGTCCCTGGGCGGTGATCAAGATCTTGTCTTCTGATTATCAGTTTGCCATAGGCTTAATTATCCTCTATGCAGTGACCCAGGTGGTGCGCCAGGTGATTCAGCCTAAGATCGTAGGAGACACCATAGGCATGAATCCGCTGGCAACCTTGTTTTTCATGTATATTGGGTATAAGGTCAGCAGTATCATGGGGATGATCATTGCCGTCCCCGTGGGGATGATCTTGATCAACCTTTATCAGGCGGGAGTGTTTGATAATCAGATCCGTTGTGTGCGGGAGCTGGTGAATGATATCAATGAGTTCCGCAAATTCTGACGCACGGCGGCGATTGCCGTAAGGATTCTCGATTATCCCTGGAAAGGATCTGTAAAATAGCCATAGTAAGAGATTGGCTCGCCCTCTAGAAGCAGATGAGAGGCGTCGCCCATGACCTGGCAGCGGAAATAAGCTTCTTGAGGCGTGCGCTCCTCGGTCCCTATGATGGTTACCGAGGTGGGGGCAAGGAAAAAGCCTTGCCAGAGCTGGCTTGGAGTGGTATTGATCAAATGTGAGACTAGGGCGCAGGTGACTCCCAGATGGCAGAAACATACGATAACGGCTTCTTTGTGGGTATTTTCGCCTGTGCGGTAACGCAAGCCGTCACGGACATATCCATATCCAGCAAGCAGGAGGTCTAATTCCTGGCAGATTCGGCAGTATTCTTCCCCGACCTTTCCTTCTGCCATGACTTCATTTTCCTGCCAATGGCGCAGGTCAAAGAGTTCTGGATGCGCAGTGACAAATTCCGGATAGAAATCCCATGGCACTTTGCGCCGCTGCATCATTTCATCCCAGATAGGGGCTTCAAATTCCCGCAGCCATTCTAAGGTTTCGGCTGACCTTCCTGTTTTTTGGAGCGTACAGGAGGCAGTATCTTTTGCACGCCCCAGGGGGGAACAGTAAAAATCTGTGACATGCCATTTGGCAGTTCTCTTGGCAAGAAGCCTGGCTTCCCGCCAGCCTTTTTCTGTCAGGGAATCTATGGCGTAATCTGGTTCTCCATGGCGGATAAATATGATTTTCATAAGCTTCTCCTTTGTCTATTCTTACAAGCTTCATATGTAAAAAGCATCTCGTTTATTATAATCCAAAATTAGAAAATCGAAAAGCATTTCGTTTGATTTATAGTACCATGTTTTTGGGCAGAGGTAGTTTCAGCTGCCTGTTTTTTTGGTGCCCGAACGATGCGCCAGTAGCATTAGAAGCGCTCCCAGCGCCATAGTAATCTGGCTCAGCAGCGTGCCCCAGAGGTATCCTTTGATTCCAGAGACAGGAATGACAAACAGCACGAAGGCGATGCGGATTCCAAGTCCAAGGACATTGAGGAAAAATGTGTGCGTGGTCTTGCCGAGTCCGTTTAAGATGCTGTGCAGCGTCGTGGACAAATAGAGGAATGGGCAGATCCAGCCTAATGTTACGATGAATGTTCCAGCAAGCGTGTTGGAGAACAGGAACTCTCCCATCCAATTGCCAAGAACCACGAACATCAGCGTACAGAACAAGCCCAGGAACAGGCTGTAAAAGCAGGTTTTTTTCACGGCGTTGATGATATAACGGTGTTCTTGCTTCTCCTGGGCCTCTGCGATGATCGGTAAAAGCATCACCGAGACAGAGTTGGTCAGCACGGAAGGGAACAGCACCATCGGAAGCGCCATTCCAGTCAGGATTCCATAGATGCTTAAAGCCTCGGAGCTGGTGTAGCCGTAAAGGCGCAGCTGCCCAGGAAGCATCACCGCTTCCATGCTCTGTAAGACATTTACCAGCACCCGGTTAGCGCTTAAGGGCAGAGACATCAAAAATATCTGTTTCAGGGCATGAAGCCTGTTGCCATGACTTTTTTTCTTGCGAAGAAAGCTGACCGAGAACAACACGGCGGCCAGTTCTCCGATGACCATTCCCCATACTACGAGATTTAAAGAAATTTTCTGGTATTTTTCGAGGGAAATCTGAAAGAACAGCCAGACGCTTATCACCCGGGCAAGCTGCTCCAATAGTTGGGAAGCGGCAGGGACGAAGGTTTTTTTCAAGCCGTAAAAATAGCCGTTGATACAGGAATGGATAGCGCCGAAAGGTATGGTAAATGCCAGAATCTGAAGCAGGGGGGCGCATCTTGGCTCCTCTAAAAAACGTACGGCGATCGGTTCTGCCAGCCGGTACAGCAAAAAAGTGCAGAAAAAGGAAAGCGACAAAGACAGTATTAATCCGGCGCTCAGATAACAGCTTTCGTTACAACGTTTCCTGACAGGAGCCGTGCTGCCGCCAGAGGAAGCCTGGGCTGCCGCGGCTTGGGCGACAAACCGTGAAATGGCAGTCTGTATCGCCGAGGAAGTTATGGAAATTGTAAGAATATGTATCGGAATGGTCAGTTGGTAAATTCCCATTCCTTCGGCACCAATTGCCTGAGAAAGGAATATTCTATAGAAAAAGCCAATAATCCGTGAAAATACCCCTGTGAGCGTCAAAAGCAGCGTGCCCGTAATAAGTGGATGTTTGCCAAGTGAATCAGATCTCATATATACTCCAGCTATCATGAAAGATTATTTCAATTATATGCTGGGGCGTGTTTGAAAATTCATGTATGCCGCCATGCATAGAAAAATCAACTTGACATCAGAATAAAACCATGGTACTATGCGTTTAGGATAAATTCCCACTAAAATACTAGGGATTTGCAGGGAGCAGGAATCCACAAGTTCCTGCGGAAAGCAGATAGAAGGTGAGAGATTGAAATTATCTACAAAAGGAAGGTATGGGCTGCGCGCTTTTATTGATCTGGCAGTTTGCGCAGAGAGCCAGCCGGTATCTTTGACGAGCATTGCCCAGCGTCAGGAGATTTCGGTCAGTTACTTAGAACAGCTTATGGCAAAGCTTAAAAAAGCTGGGCTTGTCAAAAGCGTCAGAGGAGTTAACGGCGGCTATAGCATCGCCCGTCCCGCTGGGGAGATCTCAGTGGGAGACGTGCTGCGGGCTTTAGAAGGGGATTTAACTCCTGTGGAGTGCGCAGGAATTGACAATCACACATCATCCCACTGCAGCAGCTCCTCCCAGTGTGTCAGCAAGATTGTGTGGAAACGGATCAATGACAGCATCAATGACACGGTGGACAGCATCAATATTGGTGAATTGGTAAAGGAGAGCAGGGAGATTCAATAAGAAAGACAAACATATAGAGATATTGAAGAGTGAAAGAATGCGAAAAATCTTTCACGAACTACCTGTATGTGCTGAAAAGCGCACAGAAAAGAGGAAAGCGTGAAAGAACGCGAAAAATCTTTCACGAACTACCTGTATGTGCTGAAAAGCGCACAGAATGGAGGAAATTATGAAGAAAATGATATATCTGGATAATGCGGCGACAACTAAAACGTCGCCGGAGGTCGTGGAGGCGATGCTTCCATATTTTAGTGAGTTTTATGGCAATGCATCTACGGTATATGAATTTGGCGGCAAGAGCAAGGAGGCTATCTCCAGCGCAAGGGAGACAATTGCAGCCGCCATTGGAGCAAAAGAAAACGAAATTTATTTTACGGCCGGGGGCAGCGAGTCGGATAACTGGGCGTTAAAAGCTGCGGCTGAAGCCTATAAGGACAAGGGAAGACACATCATTACCAGTAAAATTGAACATCATGCCATCTTGCATACTTGCCAGTGGTTAGAACAGAATGGGTATGAGGTGACGTATCTGGATGTGGATGAGTTCGGGGTGGTAAAGCTGGAAGAGTTGAAGAAAGCGATTCGTCCAGATACGATCTTGATTTCCATTATGTTTGCTAATAACGAGATTGGAACCATAGAGCCAGTAGCTGAGATCGGAAAAATTGCCAGAGAGCACGGCGTTCTGTTTCATACGGACGCAGTACAGGCATTTGGGCAGCTTCCAATTAATGTGGACCAGCTTAATATCGACATGTTAAGCAGCAGCGGTCATAAATTAAACGGTCCTAAGGGAATTGGATTTCTTTATATCCGCAAAGGCATAAAAATACGTTCTTTCTTACATGGCGGCGCGCAGGAGCGAAAACGACGTGCGGGAACAGAGAATGTGCCCGGCATTGTGGGATTTGGCAAAGCGGTGGAACTTGCGCTTGCTACGATGAAAGAACGCACCGACAGAGAGAGAGAGCTTAGGGACTATCTGATGGAACGGGTGCTCAAAGAAATTCCTTTCACCAGGGTCAACGGCGACCGCTCAAACCGTCTGCCGAACAATGTCAATCTGTGCTTTCAGTTTGTAGAGGGTGAATCTCTGCTGATTATGCTGGATATGAAGGGAATTTGCGGTTCTTCGGGATCTGCATGTACCTCAGGCTCTTTGGATCCGTCCCATGTGCTTCTGGCGATTGGCCTGCCTCATGAGATCGCTCATGGCTCTTTGCGCCTGACTCTTGGGAGCGATACGACCAAAGAGGATATTGACTTTACAGTGGACGCCATCAAAGAGATCGTTGGCCAGCTTCGGGAAATGTCGCCGCTGTATGAAGACTATATGAAGAAGAAATAACATTTATTGTGAAAAAACAGTTAGAATGATTGATAAAAATCTGGAGGAAGACAAATGTATAGTGAAAAGGTCATGGACCACTTTAAAAATCCAAGAAATGTAGGGGAAATTGAAAATGCCAGCGGCGTGGGAACCGTGGGAAATGCAAAATGCGGAGATATCATGCGGATCTTTCTGGATATTGACGAGAGTGGCGTCATACAGGATGTAAAATTTAAAACTTTTGGATGCGGCGCTGCAGTGGCTACCAGCTCGATGGCTACGGAGCTGGTGAAGGGCAAGACCATTCAGGAAGCGCTGCAGGTTACCAATAAGGCGGTCATGGAAGCGCTGGACGGGCTTCCGCCAGTGAAAGTACATTGCTCCCTGTTGGCGGAAGAGGCGATTCATGCGGCGTTGTGGGATTATGCCGAGAAAAACGGGATTCAGATTGAGGGCTTGGAAAAGCCTAAGAATGATATCAGCGAAGAAGAGGAAGAAGAGGATTATTAAAATCGTCTATGAAGAGAGAAAAGATTGTGGTAGGGATGTCCGGGGGTGTCGATTCCTCGGTGGCAGCATGGCTTTTAAAAGAACAGGGATATGAGGTGATCGGCGTCACCATGCAGATCTGGCAGGAAGAGGAATGGCAGGTCCAGGAAGAAAACGGCGGATGCTGTGGCTTGTCAGCCGTAGAGGATGCAAGGCGGGTGGCGGCGATGCTTGATATTCCTTATTATGTAATGAATTTTAGAGCCGAATTTAAAAAACACGTTATCGATTATTTTATGGCGGAGTATTTAAGAGGGCGCACGCCCAATCCCTGTATCGCTTGCAATCGTTATCTAAAGTGGGAATCTTTGTTGAAACGAAGCGTCGACATTGGTGCGGATTATATTGCAACTGGTCATTATGCCAGGATTGCCAGATTAGAAAACGGAAGGCTTTCGTTACAGAAATCTGTGACTTCTGCTAAAGATCAGACATATGCGCTCTATAATTTGACCCAGGACCAGCTTGCGCATACTAAGATGCCCGTGGGCGATTATTCCAAGGAAGAGATTCGCTCCATGGCAAAGGACATTGGTCTTCGCACGGCAGATAAGCCAGACAGCCAGGAAATTTGCTTTATTCCTGATCATGATTATGCGGGCTTTATTGACCGGGAAGCGAAAGGCAAAGTGCCTCCCGAAGGCAATTTTGTCACCAGGGAAGGCAAGATATTAGGGCGGCATAAAGGGATTACTCATTATACGGTGGGACAGCGGAAAGGACTTGGGATTGCGCTGGGAACGCCTCTGTTTGTGACTGAGATTCGTCCAGAGGCCAATGAGGTGGTGCTGGGCGGCGGCGAAGAAGTATTTGCAACAACGCTTGAGGCAGATCAGTTGAATTTCATGTCCATTCCTGACTTGGAAGCAGAGATGGAAGTGATGGCAAAGATCCGCTATAGTCATAAAGGAGCACCCTGCGTGATTCGCAAAATAGAAAAAGACAAGGTGCGCTGTGAGTTTTTGGAGCCTGTGCGGGCGATTACGCCGGGACAGGCAGTGGTATTTTATCAAGGAGATACGGTGGTCGTCGGCGGGACGATTGTTTGAGAGGTGCCAGGGCAGTTGCAAAATGCAGCTTGTATACAATATATGGATGAAAGCAGATAGGGAGAAAAACCAAAACTATGTTTAAGATTTGTGATTTTGTCCATAGAAATAACGAGCATTGGGGGTGTTGCTAAGATATTTACTTGGTCAAAAGGTTTGCAATGAAAACCTTTTGACCAAGTAAATATCTTAGTGCGACAGCCTCCATTCTACAGTTAGGAAATAAGAAAATTTTCCGTGAAGCGTGAGTTATATGATTTTCAAAAGAATTTCAGCCGGGGTAAGCACGGGAATGCCAAGGCCTTCAAAGTCTCCTTTATTTCGGGTGGCAATATAATCACAATGTATAGATTTGGCACAAGTAGCAACAAGACAATCCTCGAAATCCTTTGCCTTTTTCTGAAATGCAATAAGAACATCATTATTCGTAACGCTGCAAACTTTGACAATTTCCAATAGTTTTCCAACTGCCTTATATGCCTGCTGTGTGTTATGAGTATATTTTCTTACAAGATAGAAGATGTCGGTAACTGAAGATGCTGATACAAAACCGTCTATTTTATGTTCTTCGCAAAGCTTCAGAATCTTGTAAGAATCTTCTACAAAAGGTTCTCTTTCCAATAATACATCAATGATTATGTTCGTATCACACATTATTTTCATATTTTAACAAACGCTCCTCTCGTAAGGAATCCATATCAATACCAGAGGAGATGTCGCCAAGCATCCCACGCAGGGTATCCACAGCAGAAACCTGTGGATTTACTACTTTAGCGACCGTTTTTCCATTACGGGTTATAAAGATATCTTCCTTGGTAAGTAATTCAAGGTACTTTCCGAAATTAGCTTTAAATTCTGTTGCTGTAACAACCATGACGAATCCTCCTTTTATTTGAGATATCTTTATTATATGCGATTTTAGCAATAAAACCAATGAAATCGTACGAAACAAGAGATCGTAATGTTAAAATTTGTTCGATATGCTTATTCCCGATAACATGACTTTGATGCGTGATTCGATGATCACTGCAAAATGAACGTTAAAATTCTTTTTTAAATAATTCTTAAATTCATCGATAAGTTTTTTCACTTTTCCATCAGCAAAATAATCTAATGTATCAATATATAACCTATAATCTCTAACTTTGTCAATTTTTTTAAATCTTTTTCGTATGATTTTCCAAATGTAAATCTATTCTCAGCCCTATCAAAAACTTCTTTTTCATTCACCGGCAGCCACTCTGCTCCAATTATATAATCATTGACTTCCAAACCGTCTCTTATTGAAAAACCATATTGATAAACTTTGAGATTAGGAAGATTTTGATGCCTGTCAGCATTTCTTTCGTTAAGCTAAGAGAATGCTGACTGGCATCGAATGCTTCTTGTTTATTTATTTTCTACATATTTCATATCTACTTCCAGAATATGATTTACCAGCCATGTTACGAGAAAATTCAACAAAGATTCTACGGCGTCATTCTGCCTTTCGAAATCATTTTCAAGGGCGTCTAAGTCAACTGCCATCAGACGTTCTTCAAACGCTCGGTGCTGTGCGGCATGTTGTTTTAATTCGGCATAACCGATGCTCTTTTGATATTCTTCCTCATGCGAAAAATGTGTCCGGGTATAGTTGATTAATTCAGAAATCAGGTGTAGCAGGCTATCAGACTTATCCTGTAGAAAATCATTGTAAAGCAGGTCGTGCGTTTCCTGTGCAAGTTCAAACAGTCTGGCATGTTCCTGGTCAATCATCTCTATCCCAGTGTAATATTCAGGCTTCATTTCGTACATCATTGATCCTCCTCTATCTGTTTTTTGCGTTATCTTTCTATCAGGCAATTCGTGGAAGATAGAAAACTATTCACATTCTATATTACGTCTGTTTGGTAAATAAGTCAAGATTTGGCTTCTTTTTAAGTTTCCCCATTTTGCAATTCATAGCGTCAAAAGGCTTCCGTCACAAAGTGATGAAAACACTTTTTGTGCAAGATGTCTATGTTGCCAAAGGCAGCAAGACCTTTTGGCACTATGAATTGCAAAATGGGGAAACTCAAATTGGCTTCTTGTGTTTACATTAAAAATTTTATCCAATATAATAGATTCCGTAAAAGGCAGCACAGATATGGATAATATTAATAAAAAGGAGGATAGTAAATGATCAAGACAATCTTAGGGCAAGTGAAACAATTCCGGCGGGACTCTCTGCTGACCCCGGTATTCATGATCTGGGAAGTGATCATGGAGATGGCAATACCGCTTCTGATGGCCGCCATCATTGACGAGGGAGTAACCAAAGGAGACATGAGGTTCATTTACCAGACTGGGGGAATTATGCTAGCAGTGGCAGTCTTGGGACTGATTGCAGGGATGTTGGGAGCAAAATATGCGGCAAATGCCTCGGCGGGGCTCGCCAGGAATCTGCGGGCAAGCATGTTTGAGAACATTCAAAACTTTTCTTTTGCCAATATCGACAAATTTTCTACTGCTGGGCTTGTCACCAGGCTGACCACGGATGTGACGAATATCCAGAATGCTTATCAGATGATTCTGCGGATGTGCGTCCGTGCGCCTTTTAGCATGGTGACAGCGATGATTATGGCATTTTTGATCAATGGAAAACTGGCAAGCATTTACCTGATCGCAGTAGTGGCGCTGGGTGGCTGTCTGTTTCTGATTATGAACAAGGCTACCAGGTATTTCAAAGAAATTTTCCCTAAGTATGACGAGCTGAATGCAAGCGTTCAGGAAAATGTGTCTGCAATCCGGGTAGTGAAAGCATATGTCCGGGAAGATTATGAGAATCAGCGGTTTACCAAGGCAAGCGAGAGTATTTGCAGGATGTTTACCAAGGCGGAAAATATTCTTACTTGGAATGCGCCGCTGATGCAGATTACCGTGTATGGCTGCATTCTTGCCATAAGCTGGCTGGGTGCGAAAATGATTGTATGGGATCAGTTAACTACAGGGCAGCTTATGAGCCTGCTGGCTTACTGCATGAATATTTTGATGAGTTTGATGATGCTGTCAATGATCTTTGTGATGGTGACGATGAGCACTGCCAGCGCAGAGCGAATCGCAGAAGTGATTAATGAAAAGAGCAGCCTTTCCAATCCTGCAAAACCAGAGCGGCAGGTCCCAGATGGAAGAATCGTCTTTGATCATGTCGACTTTGCCTATGCCAAGGACAGTAAAGAGCAAGTGTTAAAAGATATCAGCCTGGAAATCGAGGCAGGAGAAACGATTGGGATTATCGGGGGAACCGGAAGCGCCAAGTCCAGCTTGGTCAGCTTAATCAGCCGCCTTTATGATGTGACGGCGGGATCAGTGTCTGTGGGCGGAATCGATGTGCGAGATTATGATATGGAAGCTTTACGCAACCAGGTATCCGTGGTGCTTCAGAAAAATGTGCTCTTTTCTGGAACCATTTTAGAAAACCTGCGCTGGGGAGATCAAGATGCCACAGAAGAAGATTGTATCAGAGTCTGTAAAATGGCGTGTGCCGATGAATTTATCAAGCAGTTCCCAGAAGGATATCACACATATATCGAACAAGGAGGAAGCAATGTCTCAGGCGGACAGAAACAGCGTCTGTGCATTGCCCGCGCGCTGCTCAAAAAGCCGAAGATATTGATTCTGGACGATTCCACCAGCGCCGTAGACACGGCGACGGACAGTAAGATACGCAAGGCTTTTGCAGAGGAGATTCCTGATACCACGAAGCTGATCATTGCCCAGCGGATTTCTAGCGTTCAAAACGCAGACCGTATCATAGTCATGGATAATGGCAAGGTGGAAGATTTTGGAACTCATGAACAATTGCTTGCTCGCTGCGAGATATATCGGGACGTGTATGAATCCCAGACCAATGGGGGCGGGGATTTTGACGAAGGAGGTGACAATTAATGGCGGGAAAGAAACCTGTGTCAAAAACTCCAGCAAAAAGCATGGACTGGAAGATCTTTTTTCGGCTCATGAATTATGTATTCGCAAGTTATAAGTGGCATATGCTGGCAGTGGTGATAGGCATTTTTGTGGGAGTGCTTGCCAATGTCCAGGGAACTTTGTTTATGCAGACTTTGATTGACGTCTATATTTTGCCAATGATCGGCGCAGAGCGCCCGGATTTCGGTCCACTGGCAGAGGCGATTTTGAAAGTAGGCGCCATCTATGGGATTGGGGCGTGTTCCACCTGGATTTACAATCGGATTATGGTAAAAGTCACCCAGGGCACGCTGCAGAGACTCAGAGATGATTTGTTTACCCATATGGAAAGTCTCTCCATCCGGTATTTTGATACCCATGCCCATGGGGATATCATGTCCGTATACACGAATGATATTGACACGCTCCGTCAAATGATCAGCCAGAGCATGCCGCAGGTTTTTGCCAGCGCGGTAACCATTATCAGCGTCCTGGCGAGCATGATGGCGCTAAATATCCCTCTGACGGCAGTGACGCTTGTGATGGTATGGCTGATGATGTCTGCAACCAAGTCTTTTGCAGGCAGAAGCGGAAAATATTTTGTCGCGCAGCAAAAGGAGATCGGCAAGGTCAACGGCTACATTGAGGAAATGATGGAAGGACAGAAAGTAGTGAAGGTATTTTGTCATGAAAAAGAAAGCCTGAAGCAATTCCATCAGCTCAACCAGCAGTTATATGAAAGTGCCAGCCAGGCGAATAAGTTTGCAAATATGTTAGGCCCGGTAACGATGCAGCTTGGAAATGTCAGTTATGTGCTTTGCGCCATGGTGGGCGGGATTCTTGCGCTCAACGGGGTAGGTGGATTTACTTTGGGAGGGCTTGCAAGCTTTCTTACTTTTAACCGCAGCTTTAACATGCCAATCAGCCAGGTGAGCCAACAGCTTAACAGCGTGGTTATGGCGATGGCAGGAGCGAAGCGCATTTTTGCGATGATGGAGGAACAGCCAGAGACGGACGAAGGCTATGTGACGCTTGTGAATGCCAGAAAAGAAGACGGCGTGCTTACGGAGTCCGAGGTACGTACCGGGCTTTGGGCATGGAAGCATTATCATCAGGCAAAGAATGTCACGGATTATGTGGAGCTTACGGGAGACGTGGTGTTTGACGATGTGGATTTTGGGTATAATCCAGAAAAAATCGTGCTGCATCATGTGAAAATGTATGCCAATGCCGGACAAAAGATTGCTTTTGTCGGCTCGACAGGAGCGGGAAAAACCACCATCACCAACTTGATTAATCGTTTCTACGATATCCAGGATGGGAAGATTCGTTATGACGGGATCAATATCAATAAGATCAAGAAAGCGGATTTGCGCCGTTCGCTAGGGATCGTGCTGCAAGATACCCATCTGTTTACCAATACCGTGATGGAAAATATTCGCTATGGCAAACTAGACGCCACCGATGAGGAAGTGCTTGCGGCGGCAAAGCTTGCCAATGCGGACGGATTCATTCGCAGGCTGCCAGAAGGTTATCAGACTATGCTTACCGGAGATGGGGCCAATTTAAGCCAGGGGCAGAGGCAGCTTCTTGCCATTGCACGAGCGGCAATCGCAGATCCCCCAGTATTGATCCTGGACGAGGCGACTAGTTCCATCGACACCCGGACGGAACGGTTGGTGCAGGACGGCATGGATAAATTAATGAAAGGAAGAACCACATTTGTGATCGCTCATCGTCTCTCGACAGTGCGAAACAGCGACTGCATCATGGTATTGGAACAGGGAAGCGTGATAGAAAGAGGCACCCATCAGGAATTGATAAAAAGGCAAGGCAGGTATTATCAGCTCTATACTGGAAAAGTGCCAGGGCTTGAAGCTGCAAAATAATACTGGAAATCTGACTGGAAAAGCCGTATAATATTTTTGAAGCAGAGGTTTGTTTTAGAGAACGAACCATTGGCTAAGAAAACAGAGAAATGCCAAGGAGGAGTTTGAAGTGAAAGATACGGAACAATCCGCAAGCATGCTGCCGGGAACATTTGGACCCATGGCAGTTCTAGTGATATTGGCAGGGGTCATTTCAGCCTTAATCTTGCAGCTTGTGGCAAATGACAGGATGTCGGCGATGGCAGGTACAATGTCTGTAGCCGTGGTGCTGGCATGCGTGCTGGCAGCGTTGTTTGTGCTGGCAAAACGGATGACAGACCGCGTGCAGGGATTTGCACAACATCTGGATCAGGCTGCAGAGGAAACACTTGCCAGGAAAGAAAGTGGCCTTGTCGAGCGTCAGGAGGAGCTTGGAGAGCTGGTGGCTTCCATGAATAAAATGGCGGCTTCTATGGAACAAATCATTATGGAAGTAAAAGGCGCTACCGTTTCCTTGAGAGAGGTGTCAGATGACTTTACCCAATCCTTTCGGGATATGTCGACAGCTATGACGCAGGTCGACAAAGAAGTGAAAACAATTAGTGAAAACACGGTTTACCAGTCAGAGAGAACCAGCGAGATTGGTTCTAAGATGGAAGACATCAATCATGCCGCCGACGGGATCGCGGAGCATGCAGGCGCCTTGACAGCGTGTGCAGGAAAGATGAAAGAAAGCGGTCAGGAGGCAGGAAAATTGATGACTGTCTTGGCACGTGCCCATGAGGCAGGAAGCGAGGCAATTACTGAAATGCAGGCGCATACAGGCGCGGCAAGCCAGTCGGCCGCACAGATTCGTATTTTAGCGGAATTGATGACTGGAATTTCCGGCCAGGCGAACCTGCTTGCGCTCAATGCCAGCATAGAGGCGACAAGGGCTGGCGAGAAAGGCAAGGGATTTGCGCAGCAAGCGGAAGACAGCCAGGCGCTTGCAGACCGTCTCAGGGAGGCTTTGGAACGGACGAACGGCATAGCCAATGAGCTGACGAGCCATTCGGATGCCAGTGCAAAGGCTGCACAAAAGGTTGCGAGCTCTCTTACTGGGCAGACAGATAAATTTGCCAAGGCCAGAGAACTCATGGAAACATTAAATTGCAAGATTGCCGAGGCGGATGAAAGCATCCATGAGATTACAGAACAAGCTGCGGGTCTGAAATCTTCCAAAGAAGCGGCTGCCAGCGGGATTGAAGCGTTGACGCAGGCGACGCAAGAGAATGCAGAAAGGGCTAGGGAAACTCTGAACGCCATGGATGCCTTTGGTCAGATTGTGGAGGAATGCGAGGAATCTACAGAGCAGGTAAAGAATGTTTCCAATGAGCTGATCGACCATCTTGGCAAGTTTAAAATTACAGATTTCCGCAACGAAGCTGGAGGAGGCGTTTAAGTACGTCGATGTATGATTATGTGAGGCAGGAATTATCCATTCAGGTTTTGAAAGGAGTTCCTGCCTTGCTTCATCATAGGAGGAATAAACGCTCCGATTATGATAAAGTGTATGCAACAATTTACAAGAAATATGGCTCTAATAAGATGAAATGCATTTCAAGGGAGGCTGAGGACGTATGGAAGAGTTTATGCGGCATTATGAGGAGGTCTATCCACAGATGTACCGAACCGCTTTATATTATATGAGGAACCAGCAAGAAGCGGAGGATGCAGTGCAGGACGCGGTACTGACTGCATATGAGAAGTTTCATCAACTCAGGGACAAGGAGAAGTTTGCTCCCTGGATCATGCAGATCTTGGTGAATCGGTGCCGAAGGAGGATGAAAACCTGGTTTCGCCGGGAGGAAGATATTCAAGATTTGCCTTTATCCAGGGAACGTGAACTGTCGCAGGAGGCAGATTTTGCCATGGGTTCTGCGGTAAAGCAAGTTTTCTGGGAACTTAAGGAAGAAGAACGGCTGATTGTCGCACTCTCTGTCTTTGGAGGTTATACCAGCCAGGAGATTGCCGCAATGCTGAATCAAAATCACAGCACCATCCGTTCCAGGTATCGGAGGGCGCTTCAAAAAATGAGAAACAAATTGGAGGTGTGATAATGCATAAGAGCGATATGGAAAAGAAGCCACAAGAAATAGAACTCAGGAAATTTTTGCAAAAAAGCGCCGAAGATCAAGAGATACCACAGACACTCTTGCCAGAACAAATGGAAGAATGGCTACGGCGGCAGACATCCAGCTTAGGGCAGAAGGGAGAGGAGCCTATGAATAAAAAAGATCAAGAAAACCAAAGAAAAAAGAGAACCTATAGACTCTGGTGGGGTGGCAGTTTTGCAACGGCAGCCTGTCTGGCATTGCTTTTATTTGCAACAGGAAAAAACATCGACTGGGAGATTTTCACTGCAAGAAACGAGGCATCAAAGCAGACAGAGGACCTTGCAAGTGGAAAGTCGCCGCTGGAAGAAGAGGAGACTACTTACGAGGAATTGTACCAGTCTTTTGACAAGGCATGGACAGAACGAGAAACGCTTTATACAAAGGATGAAGTATACGCTTTGGATGAGTCTGCCACGGATACTGCGGAATCTGTCTTTGAGGAAACAGGTAGCGCCGAAGGAGCGGAAAGCACGCCCCAAGACACTCCTTCAGAGAGTGCTTTCGAATCTGGCGGTGTGGACAGGGGGGCAAACGAGGATGGCGGTGCGGCGCAGGACGCTGCAGACGGGGATCATGGCAAGACAAATCAGCAGGAAAGGGATGTAGAGGAAGCCGATATTATAAAAAATGACGGCAGGTATTTATACAAGGTATTTTATTTGGAGAATGATGCAGGGAGGGCAGGAGTCAGAATTGTGGATACCAAAGACGGACTGGCAGAAACAGCATTGATCGGGGGCTTTCAAAATATCCAGGATATTTATGTGTGGCAAGATAAATTGGTGATTATAGAGCCTGGATGGGCGCAAGGCGTTTCAGCTGAGCAGCCAGAGACGAGAGAGACAGAGCATTTGTTTCAAGAGTCTGATGAAAGTGGCTTTATACAGCTAATAAAGGATGGGATAGAGAAATTGATCAAGGGGGTAAATACGACGGATATAGAGCTTCCCGTCGGGCATGCATACTGTAGAATTCATGTTTATGATATTGCCGACCGCGGCAATCCCAAAGAGTATCATACTTTTACCGTCAAGGGCAGCTATCGGGACTCCAGGATTTCAGATGGTTATCTTTATTTCTTTACCACCTGTGATACCAGCAGGCCCAGCTCGAAAGAAAATATTAGCGCATATGTGCCGACGCTGGATGGCAAGCCTATGGAAGCAGACAGGATTACGCTTCCCAAAGGTGAGTCCGTCGCTTCTTACCTGGTCATGGCTTCTGTGAACATGGAACATCCAGACGAATTTGCAGACTCCAAAGCGCTGGTTACCTCAGCGGATAAATTTTATGTCAGCAGCAAGAATATTTACATCGCAGATACCCAATATATGGATTATGATAAGGAGGGAAGAAATACGGATAGCACCAGGCTCTACCGATACGCATATAAAGACGGCAGGATGTATAAGGAAGCCGAAGGCATTGTGGAAGGGACGCTGCGTGACGATATGGCGATGAATGAATATCAAGACCACTTGCGCTTGGTTACCACTGTGGAATCTGGCACTGTAGAGAAAGTGGTAGATGATATCAGTGGGGAAGTCGTTGGCTATGATGCGGCAGACACCCAGACCACCAACAGCCTGTATGTCTTGGATCAGGATTTGAAAGTAGCGGGAAAGATTGAGAATCTTGCAAAGGATGAGCGTGTTTATTCTGCAAGGTTTATGGGCGATGCCGGGTATTTTGTAACCTTTCGTGAAACGGATCCCCTGTTCTCGGTGGATTTATCCAACCCCAGTAAGCCTAAGATTTTAGGGGAGCTTAAGATTAATGGGTTCTCGGAATACCTGCATTTCTACGCAGACAATTTGCTTTTGGGAATCGGGATGGAGGCAGATGAGAATGGGCGCACAAACGGCATCAAGCTTTCGATGTTTGACATATCCAATCCTGCTGATGTAAAGGAACAGTCTAAAGTTCATTTGCAGGAATACGAATATTCGGAGGCTCTTTACAATTACAAAGCGGTGCTTATTGATCCCCAAAAGAATCTTTTTGGATTTTTAGCAGAGGATTATGATGAAACATCCAGCTATGCGTATCTGTTGTACTCTTTTGAAAACGGCGAGTTCCAAGAAATTATGAAAATTGACTGCGGAGACGGCGAGGAATGGCGCTGGGGACTGCGGGGGACCTATATAGGCGACCGATTCTTTCTGGCGGGCGACAATGGAAAAGTTGCAGAGTATAGCTTGACGGATGGTGCGAAAGTCAGAGAATTGGAAGCTTTTAGCAGAGAATGACGAATAAAGAAAACGGGCAAAGAGGGGCGTTAGAACTGGCGATTTCATAAACGGTTGCTTTGATTGCACTGCAACAATTGACAGCCCGTTTTTAACAGAGAATGGGAAGTATCTGTGAAGAAGTTTTCCATTCTCTGTTTTTGCCTTATAGGAACTTTCATTGAAACTGATTATTAGATAAAAGATCCCCAGGGGATGCGCGCTTTCCTCAAGACCTGTCGTCAAGGGATGCGTAGTGAATATCATTGTTTTCATTCAAAAGAAAAAACCAAGAATGCTGGCTTATCCAACATGCTTGGCTTCTAAGCAGATAACGGGAATCGAACCCGCCTCCCCAGCTTGGGAAGCTGGTGTTCTACCAATGAACTATATCTGCATATCCCTATTATAACAAATTATTGAAAAAATGCAAGCTTTTATTCGTTTGAGTTTCCTCATACTTAAATTTCATTCTTTATTGAACTTACTACTAAAATCGCATATAATTCAAATGATAAGGAGTATTTCGCCATGGTTGTTAAAGTTGCGCAACCATGAGTTTCTGCTGTGGATTCCCTGTGTCGAATGGTGTAAACGTATATTTAAAAGAGAATGTAGGAAAGAGCGGTTGTCGCACGAAGATATTTACTTGTTCTCAAGGTTTCCATTGCAAAGCGATGCAAACAAAATGCACCAAGATTATATTGAGAAGCTAGCTTCCCAGAATTATTTTGTGCATTCTGTCTTTGCAGCATAAGCGGCAAGACCTTTTGAACAAGTAAATATCTTCGTGCGACATCCCCAAGCTACCTGTTTGTGCTAAAAAGCGCACAGAATGGAGGAGATTATGATCGTAATCGTATGTTTAGATGAAAATCAAGGCATGATGTTTCATGGCAGGCGGCAGAGCAGAGACAAGGCTGTGTCAGAGCGGATTGAGCAGATTTGCAAAGGCAAGAGATTATGGATGAATTCCTATTCGTATCAATTGTATGGGACATTAGAGGGAGCGGTGGAAGACGAGGAATTTATACATAAGGCGGGCAGTGGCGAATTCTGCTTGGTGGAGAATCAACACTTAAGCATGGTGCAAAAGAAACTTGAGGAAATGATCATTTTCTGGTGGAATCGCAGTTATCCAGGGGATTTTCGTCTGGATTTGGATTTGTCAGAATGGCGCAAGAGAGCGGTAAGAGAGTTTTCCGGAAATTCTCATGAAAAAATAACCGAAGTATGTTACAGGCCAGTGATCAAGTAGCACAAGGAGATTGTGCCCAAAAGCGCACAGAATGGAGGAAATTATGAAGAGAACATTTGGGAAATGTTTGTTGCTGTTATGGATGTTATGTTGTTTTTCACTGACGGCATGTGAGGGACTAGAGCAGATTGGCGATTTTAGGGGAAAACAGTCGAAAGAGCAGTCATTTTCTCTTTCGGATATACCAGAATACAGCGGAGAGCCATACGTGGTGCTTCAGGAAAACCAACCAGATTTTAAGGAAGAAGATTTGACGGAAACTTCCTTTGAGTCTTACAGTGAGTTGGATGCTATGGGAAGATGCCAGGCGGCTTTTGCAAATGTGGGCAAGGACTTAATGCCTGTAGAAAAAAGAGAAGGCATTGGAAAGATAAAGCCTACTGGATGGCATACTGTAAAATATGACGTGGTAGATGGAAAGTATCTTTATAACCGCTGCCATTTGATCGGCTATCAGCTTACAGCGGAAAATGCAAATCAAAAAAATCTCATAACGGGAACGAGGTATATGAATGTCGACGGGATGCTTCCCTTTGAGAATATGACGGCTGACTATGTCAAAGAGACAGGCAATCATGTGCTTTACCGTGTAACTCCGATCTTTGAGGGGGATAACCTTCTTGCCAAGGGAGTGCAGATGGAAGCGTATTCTGTGGAGGACCAGGGAGACGGCGTTTGCTTTAATGTCTTTGTATATAATGTCCAGCCTGGAATCCAGATTGATTATGCAACTGGGGAAAGCAGCATCGGAGAACAAACCCAGTCAGAGCCTGTAGAGGAACAAGGACAGATCCGCGGAAATTCCAAATCGATGATATATCATTGTCCCGGTCAGGCGGCTTATGAAGAGATGGAAGATTCGAAAAACTTGGTGATCTTTCGTACAGAGCAGGAAGCAGTCGAGGCAGGCTACCGGAAAGCAAAGAGATAGTTTTGGGAAAGCGTGGTAGCAAGCAAAGAGGAAATTAACAAGGAGCCTCATTATCGCCATGCGCTTATCTCACAAGGGATAGAAAATAGGCTTTCTGCTTTCAAAAACAGTATAATATTGGAAACCACATGCTGAAAGGATTTGTGGCACTTTATGGAAATCGTACGCCACATGTTCTGGGGAATGGGCGTCTGCGCCAATGGTGAGGATTTCCCCCCCTAGTTCATGGTAGCGTTTTAAAATTGCCTCGGTCGGATTTGGATGACCAAGGCCGTATTTAAAGCCTCCGGTATTGATTTCGATGCCTTTTCCCTTTTGGATTAAAGTCCGCAGAATTTCTTCCAGCACGTCTGCAAATTTTTCATAAGTATAAAATTGATTTCTGTTTGGACCATAGCGCACGATATAATCCAGATGGCCATACACGTCAAAACAGTCAAAAACTGCCAGATTTTCTAAGATGGATTCAAAATATTCCCGATATGCATGATCTTCTGTCTTGCCAGAAAAATATTCTGGGTAATAAGGATCTTCACCGTTTACCATGTGTGAGGAACCGATTACCAAATCAAAGGGATAACTGTTAACCATATGGGGAAGCAGTTGCCTTAAAAAGGGTTGAAGTCCCAGCTCTACGCCGATTTTTATCGCAAGCTGATCTTGAAACTGTGCCTTTAAGCGTTCCATTTCCGCAAAATATTGTGGAATATCCAGAGGAAGGTCATCCGGGACATCCGCTAGAGATAGCAGATCCAGGTGATCGGTAAAACAGATTCCAGCAAGGCCCGCTTTTTTTGCAGCTTGTATAAGTTCCAGGCTGTCAGCTTCGCTGTCAAAAGAAAAGTGCGTGTGCATATGTGTGTCCCAGAGCATGAGATAACCTCCTTTTCGGTACTATGTAGTCTCGGAATGTTAATCAACGTACCATCCAGGCACGATTCATAAATTTGTGCACATCTGATAAAAACGCTTCTTGCAAAATCAGGCACAAAGAAAATCCAAGCGTACGTTACTGGCAACATCATAAATTATTTCATTGCGGTTGTCAAAGGAAAAATGGCGATCATTCGCATACAGGGAAAATTGTTGTAATTCAGCCATATTTAGGATATAATAAACCTGCTACGAGTTTGAAAAATATCAAAGAATCATCAATGGCGGAATTGACACATTTCACATTATAAATTATCTTAGGAGGAAGATCATGATTGATTTAAAATTTTTAAGAGAAAATCCAGAAGTGGTAAAGCAAAATATTCGCAATAAATTCCAGGACGGCAAACTGCCTTTGGTAGATGAAGTCATTGAGCTGGATGCACAGGCAAGAAAGACTCAACAGGAGGCAGATGCACTGCGCGCAGACCGTAAGAAGCTTTCCAAACAGATCGGCACACTGATGGGACAGGGGCGAAGAGACGAGGCGGAGGCAATGAAAGCGCAGGTGAATGCAGGCGCTAAGCGCCTGGAAGAATTGGAGGCATTGGAAGAAGAACTTCAGGAAAAAGTTACAAAAATCATGATGGTTATTCCAAATATCATCGATCCTTCCGTACCAATAGGAAAAGATGACAGTGAGAATGTGGAAGTGCAAAAATACGGAGAGCCAGTGACGCCAAATTTTGAGATTCCTTATCATGCGCAGATCATGGAGCGTTTTCAGGGTCTGGATCTGGACAGCGCCAGAAAAGTAGCAGGGAACGGCTTTTATTATCTGATGGGAGACATTGCAAGATTGCATTCTGCAGTGATTTCCTATGCCAGAGATTTTATGGTCAACAGAGGATTCACCTACTGTGTGCCACCTTTTATGATTCGAAGCAATGTGGTTACAGGAGTTATGAGCTTTGCAGAGATGGATGCGATGATGTATAAGATTGAAGGAGAAGATCTTTATCTGATCGGAACTAGCGAGCATTCGATGATCGGCAAATTTATTGACACGATTTTAAATGAGGAGCAGCTTCCGCAGACGCTTACCAGCTATTCTCCTTGCTTCCGCAAGGAAAAAGGCGCTCATGGCATTGAGGAGCGGGGAGTATACCGGATTCACCAGTTTGAGAAACAGGAGATGATCGTAGTCTGCAAACCGGAGGAATCTATGAGCTGGTTTGAGAAGCTTTGGCAGAATACCGTAGACTTGTTCCGTTCGATGGACATCCCAGTGCGTACATTAGAATGCTGCTCTGGTGATTTGGCTGATTTGAAAGTAAAATCGATTGATGTCGAGGCATGGTCCCCTAGACAGCAGAAATACTTTGAAGTGGGAAGCTGTTCTAATTTGGGCGACGCCCAGGCACGCCGCCTGAAAATCCGCGTCACTGGCAAAGGAGGAAAATATTTTGCCCATACCCTCAACAATACCGTGGTAGCTCCTCCCCGGATGCTGATTGCTTTTTTAGAGAACAACTTGTGTGAAGATGGAAGCGTGAGGATTCCAGAGGCACTGCGTCCTTACATCGGAGGGAAGGAGAAACTGATTCCCTCAGCAAAATAAAAAATGGGGCTGTTGCATTAACGTAAATTACAAGACATAAATTTGTACAAAAGGTTTACATTGCAAGGCAACGCCAACAAAATGCACAAAAATTATCTTGGGAGGCTAGCTTTCCAGAGTGATTTTGTGCATTCTGTTTTTGTCGCATCAGCGGCAAGGCCTTTTGAACGAGTGAATATATTAGTGCGACAGCTCCTTGTAATTTTTATAAGATAATAAGAGAAGAGAGATTCCATTATGAAAAAGAGAAACATTGTGCTTCTTGTTTCGGCTCTTGCCATGGTTGTCTTTTTTGTGGCGGCAGTAGTCTGGTCTTTCCCGATATGGCATCATGCATTTCTTTTAAATCGCATTGCCAAGTCAGACAGCATCGGCTGTCAGATCCAGATGATGGCAGGGAAAGAAAGCTTGTCAAAAGAACAGGAACAATTTTTGCAAGGATTATCCTGGGCATTGGGAGCAGATCCGGACGCAGTCCTAGACTGGAAGGCAAACGGGCGCATTTGTAAGGAACAAGTATATGCAGAGATTTTCTGCGCTGAATTTGAGGAACCAATCACAGAATTGTATATTACCAAAGACGAGGTTTTTATAAATGTCAGGATGCTGTATGAAGCGATACAGGAGAACATTGCCAGCGAGCATCCGCTCTTTGGCAGCCTGCTTCCAGAGTGGAAATATGGAACCTGCATCTCATTGCGGCAGTTAGAGGAATTGTTCGGGGTGAACCTAAAAGAAATGTTTAAACAGCATGATTTTGCTGAAATACAGCAGCAAAACTTCTGGCAGTATCTGATCTTGCTGACTCGGATGGAGCGGCACAGGACAGAGGATGGAAACTGGCAGTTTGAAACTGTCTGGAATGATTATCAGCTTGTTCTAAGGTCTGATAATAAGGACCAGGGAGCCAAGATTGCAGTCAGTGGCTGCGTAAAGCAGGAAAGTCAGAGCATCACCTCATTTTCGACTGTGCTTACTTCCGAGGAACGATATCCGCTAAAAATACCTGATTCAGTGATGCAAGAGGAAGAAATTGAGCAATTTCAAATGCTATGGGAATTGGTAAGGAATTTTACGGAAGGGAGAACGCAGGATTGAACGAAAGAAGAAAACCCATTATCGTTAGAAATAATTATATGATGCTGGTAGTGCTAATTTTTTTGTGCGCCTATGGGGCAATCATGGTTTTTTCAGCGACGGCGTACCAATGCAGCATGAGCGAGGAATACAATTATGATTCTTTTTTTCTGTTGAAACGGCAGGGCGGGTTCATGTTAGCGGGACTGGCGCTGATGTTGATGGTTCAGCGCTTTAGTTACCGCTTGTTGAAAGGATTCCTTGCCGTAGTTCTATATTTGACAGGAATAGCATCTATTTTTCTCTTAAAAACCCCTCTTGGAGTAAATGTAAATGGGGCGACTCGCTGGGTGCAGCTAGGACCTTTGGGAAGGTTTCAGGTAAGCGAATGGGTGAAAGTGTGCGTGATTATATTTTTAGCATATCTGATTGATGCCAATAAAAAATATCTTGGCACAAAGAAATTGACTTTTTATTTATGGATTGCAGGAGGAGTGCCAGCGATTCTTTTATTCAAGCTCAGCAACGATTTAAGCAGCTCTGCGGTAGTGTTGGGAATTTGCTTTGTGATGACGTTTATCAGCACCAGGACGGAGACGCTCCATGTTGTGATTCTTCTAGCGGGGATTGCGCTTGTGGCATTGTATGTATGGAGCATTTGGTCTAACATGCCGACGCCAGAAGAATTAAAAGACATGCCTTTTCGAGACCGCAGAATTGCGGCATGGCTGGATCCAGAACAATATGCGGCATCCCAGGGCTATCAGACACTGCAAGGATTATATGCCATTGGAAGGGGCGGCGTGTTTGGAAAAGGGCTGGGGGCCTCGATACAAAAGCTTGGCCCTATGCCAGAGGCAGAGACGGACATGATCTTTTCCGTGATTTGTGAGGAACTTGGGATTATAGGAGGGCTCGTGCTGATTTATCTTTTTGGGTATTTGCTCTATCAGATTTCCCGGGTGATGATGTCGGCGCCGGATTTGTTTGGGGGAATGCTGTGCTTGGGCGTGTTTGCGCATCTTACGTTCCAATCTCTGTTTAACATTTGCGTAAACTTGGCGATCTTGCCCAATACCGGACTTCCGCTGCCGTTTATTTCCTATGGAGGGACGGCAGTGTTTTTGTTGCTGGCTGGAGAAATGGGGATGGTATTTTCCGTTGAGCACAGGATCGGGAGAGAGGCATAGACATCTTGCACTAAAAGTGGGGCTGTCGCACAAATGTATCTGCCTGTTTAAAAGGTTTTCATTGCATTGCAATGTAAACCTTTTAAACAGGCAGATACATTCGTGCGACAGCCCCCTTTTGATGCTATGAAATTGCAACATGCGAAAAACTCAAGAAAGATAATTTGAGTTTCTGCATTTTGCAATTCATAGCGCCAAAAGGTTTCCATCACAAAGTGATGAAAACAC